>NZ_JAXOJT010000001.1:0-600000 GCF_036663835.1 Sphingomonas sp. LT1P40 | reverse complement strand
GCACGTCGGCCTCGACCTTCACCATGATGGCGAACAATTCGTCGAGCGTCTTCTTGCCGCCCGGCAACACGGTCAGCGAATGGCGGCGACGATCGACCTTCGATCGCTCGCGCTGCGCCCAACCGCGCTTTTCCAGTTCATCGACGATCTGGACGGTAATCGACTTGTCCAGCCCGACCGTGCCGGACAATTCCTGTTGCGAAATCCCCGGATTGGCATCGATCAGCGCCAGCGACGAGAACAAGCCCGCGCGAATGCCGTAATGTGCGGTCGCGGCGGCGAAATCGGCGGACAGCTGATTCTGCACGCGCCGCATGCGAAATCCGACATAATCGCCCAGCCGACCGAGTTGCAGCCGTCCTTCGCTCGTCGTTTCCGCCACTTTCGCCCGCGCCCGAACCATATTGTCCCCTGAAATTTCGCCATTTGTAAATCGTGCGATTGACAGATGGTTGTAAATATATACGGTTTTGATACTCAATTCATTAGACCGCTCGCGCCAGAGGCTGTCAATCAGGAGAGGTGAGGCTTGTCCAACCCCGTTTTGCAACCCGCCCTGCCGCGCAACGAGACGCCGCCACCCGCGCCGGTGACCGGAGTCGCGGGTAAGGCAGCCTTTTATATCGGCTCGGCCGGTCTGTTGCTCGCCACTGCCGCCGATTCGATTGCGGTGCTCGGCCGTCACACCGGCTTCCCGCTGACCGGTTCGATCGAGATCGTGCAGGCCGCAATCGTGTTCATCGCCGCCGCGTCGATGGTCAGCGTGACGCTCGCCCATGGCCATGCTGCCGTGCATATCCTCACCGACCGCCTCGCCCCCGCCCGCCAGCGCCAGTTTGCGCGTGTCGCCGCGTTGCTCGGCGTGGTCGCGGTCGGGCTGTTGATGGCGGGCTCGCTGATCCTGCTCGGCGATGTCTGGAACGGCCATGAGCGCTCGGAATTGCTGCACATCCCGCTGCGCTGGTTCCGGCTGCTGATGATCGTCGCGCTCGGCATCGTCGCCATCCTGTTCCTGAAAGCCGCCTTCGCGCGCCGCCCGGAAGCGGAGCATGGCCATGACGCCTGAACTGATCGGCTTCGCGGGCATTCTCGGCCTGCTCATTCTCCTCACGCTGGGTGTCCCAATCGGCGTCAGCCTTGCGCTCACCGGTGTCGTCGGCCTGATGGTGATGCTGTCACCCGAAGCGGCCCTCGTCAAAGCGGGCGTCGTCGTCTTCGAAGTCGCAAATAAATACGAACTCGGTGTCCTCCCCCTCTTCTTGCTGATGGCGCATCTGTGTTTCGCCGCCGGGGCCAGTCGCGATTTCTTCGATGTCGCCGCGCGCTTCATCGGCCATCGCCGTGGTGGTCTCGCGCTCGCTTCGATCGCCGGGTGCGCAGGCTTTGGCTCGATCAGCGGCTCCAGCCTCGCCACCGTCGCCACCGTCGGCTCAGCCGCCCTCCCTGAGATGCGCCGCGCCGGTTACAACCCCGGTTTCGCCGCAGGAGCATTGGCAGCGGGCGGCACGCTCGGCGCGCTGATCCCGCCCTCCGGCGCGCTGATCGTGTTCGGCATCATCGCCGAAGTTTCGATCGGCCGCCTGTTCACAGCCGCCATCATCCCCGGCTTCAGCCAGGCGCTGTTCTACATGATCGCCATCGCGATCCTGTGCTGGTTCAAACCCGAACTCGGACCGCCCTCGCCGCGCGTCGGCTGGCGTGACCGGATGCGCGGGCTGGTCGGCATCATCGATATCATGGTGTTGGTGGTGTTCGTCATCGGCGGCCTGATGATCGGCTGGTTCACCCCGACCGAGGCCGCATCGGTCGGCGTCATCGTCGCCTTCATCCTGCTGGCGGTTCGCGGCGCGTTCAACCGCGCGGCGATCGAGGATAGCTTTGCCAAGACGCTGACGACCACCGGCATGATCTATCTGATCATCTTCGGCGCGATCCTGTTCGCCACCTTCATCAGCGTCACCGGCATCGCCGATCTGATGTCGAATACGGTGCGCGGGCTGGATGCGCCGCCGATCGTTATCATCATCGTCATTGCGTTGATGCTGCTGATCCTCGGCTCGTTCCTCGACGGTCTTGCGCTGATGCTGTTGACCACGCCGATCTTCCTGCCGATTGCGATGGAGCTAGGGTACAGCCCGATCTGGTTCGGCATCTTCCTGGTCCGCACGATGGAGATCGGCTTCGTCCACCCGCCGCTCGGCCTGAACGTCTATGTCATTCAGGCAATCGGCAAGGACATACCCTTGGGCGCGATCTTCCGCGGTATCGTGCCGTTCCTGATCGCCGATTTCTTCCACCTCGCCATGTTGATCGCCCTTCCGGTGGTCACGCTCTGGCTCCCCAGCGTGATGGGCGTCTGACATGCGCATATTGACCGCTCTCGCCGCCCTCGCCCTCGCTGGATGCAGCGCCGCGCCACAGCCAACCGCCGAGCATGTGCTGACCTATGCCAGCCCCTACACCCCCACCCACCCCTTCGGCCTAGCCGATCAGGAGTGGATGAAATGGGTCGAGGCGAAGAGCGGCGGGCGCATCGCGTTCAAATCCTTCTGGTCGGGCGCGTTGCTATCCTCCGACATGAGCATGGAGGAAATCCGCCACGGCGTCGCCGATATCGGCCTGATCACGCCGATCTATGCCAAGGGTGGCGCGCATTTGCTGCGCGGCCAGTCGGGCTTTTACGGCGGCATCCGCACAATTACCGATCAGGTCGCTGTCTATGACTGCCTTGCCGCGCGTTTCCCGCAATTCGGCAAGGAGACCGAAGGGCTTCACATCCTCGCGGTTCAAGGCGGCAACTTCCCCGGCGTGCTCACCCGCGACCGCCCGATCCGCAAGCTCGCCGACTTCAAGGGGCTCCGCCTGCGCGCGCAAAGCGACGCGGTCGACATCCTGAAACAGCTGGGCGCGGACCCCGTCAACATGCCGATGGGCGAGGTCTATTCCGCGCTGGCCAAGGGCGTGATCGACGGCGTCGTCGCCCCCGCCGACACGATCCGCAGCCTGCACTTCGCCGAGGTGGCAAAACATTTCACCACGATCCGCTTCAGTCGCGGTGCCTATCCGGCGCGCGCCATGTCGGACAAGGCGTGGAACCGCCTGCCCCCCGACCTGCAAGCGCTGCTGAACGAGGGCCGCCGCGAATGGGAAGCCGCGCTCAACCGCCAGTTGCTCAAGGCCGAACAGGCCGGCATCGATTACGGCAAGAAGGAAGGCATCACCTTCAGCGCCATCCCCGCGGACGAACAACGCAGCTTCGACGCGCTCTATAACAAGGACGCGCTGGGCCAGGCACAACGGCTGGGCAGTATCGATATCGACGCCGTGCCGGTGTTCCAGGAGGCTCAACGCCTGATCGCAGGCGGCCCAATTCGCTGCGCGACGGAGACGAAGCCATGAGGGCTGACACAAAAACGATCGTCACCCCGGCCCTGTGCCGGGGCCTACCGGCCGTCAGGCGATGGACCAGAGGCTCCAAGTCATCGGTCGCCGCGCGGTGGGCCCCGGCACAAGGCCGGGGTGACGGACTAAAACGATGGATGGGAATCTGATGACCGGCCTCCCCCTCTCCGGCGTGAAGATCGCCGACTTCTCCTGGGTCGGCGCTGGTCCGCGCGCGACCAAGGACCTCGCCGATCTCGGCGCCACCGTCATCAAGATCGAATCGCGCAAGCGCCTCGATCTCGGCCGCCTCTCCCCGCCCTTCGCCACCCCGGGCCGCGATCCCGACGCGTCTGTGTTCTTCGGCATCACCAACACCAGCAAGCTGGGCGTGACCATCAACCTGTCCGACCCGCGCGGGATCGAGGTTGCGAAAAAGCTCGTCGCCTGGGCCGACGTGGTGGTCGAGAATTTCAGCCACGGCTATATGGACCGCATCGGCCTCAGCTTCGACACGCTTCGGGCTATCAAGCCCGACATCATCCAGATCAGCGTCAGCGTCGCGGGCCGCAGCGGGCCGCTGGGCACGATGCGCGGCTATGGCAATTCGGCGGGCGCACTGTCGGGCATGGCGGCCCTGTCCGGCTGGCCCGACCGCGACCCGCATATGGCCCCATTCGCCTATGGCGATGTCGTCGCACCGATGTTCGCCACCGTAGCGACGCTCGCGGCACTCGAACATCGCCGCCAGACCGGTGAAGGTCAGCTGATCGACATCAGCCAAACCGAGCCGCTGATCCACGTCATGGCCGATCAGTTTGCCGCGGAGCAAAACGGCACGGGCGGCAAGCCCGGCAACCGCTCCGCCCACTACGCGCCGCATGGGGCCTACCCCGCACGCGGCGTTGACCAGTGGACCGCCATCGCCGTCCGCACCGACGCCGAATGGGCCACGCTGGCACACGCCGCCGGAATCGACGACCCCCGCTTCGCCACGCTGGCAGGCCGCAAACAGCATGAGGACGAACTCGACGCCGCCCTGTCGAACTGGACGCGCGGACAGGACAAACGTGTCCTAGCCGACCGCCTTTCCGCGCTGGGAATCCCCGCCGAACCGGTGAACGATGGCCGCGACGTGTTCACCGATCCCGAACTGATCGAACACGGCCACTACCGCCCGATCACACACAGCAAGCTCGGCACTTGCGACATGCCCGCCCCGCCACTGCGCTTCTCCGACAGCGACATCCGCGTCGGCGCACCGCCCAATCTCGGCGAACACAACCATCAGATCTACGTCGATCTGCTCGGGATGAGCGCAGCCGAAGTCGCGGAACTCACCAAAACAGGCGCACTCGCATGATGCTCGCCCACCTCAAGATCGCCGATCTGACCAACGGCCTCGGCGAACTCGCCGGACGCATGCTCGCCGAACTCGGCGCAGTCGTTGTCCGCGCGGACGCCGGCGCTCCAGCATGGAATCACGGCAAGCAGGCCGGCAACACCGACGGCCTGCTCGCCACCGCCGACATCGTCTTCCGCAATCCCGGCCGCGACCACGCCGCCCTCGCCGCCGCCAACCCGGCGCTGATCGATGTCGTCATCGCCCCATTTCTCCCCGGCGGCCCGAATGATGACCGTCCGGAAACCGACCTCACGCTGATGGCGCGTTCCGGCTTGATGACCATTATCGGCGACCCCGACCGCCCCCCGCTCACCCTGCCCGGCGAACAGGCTTACGCCCTCGCCGGCATTCAGGCCGTGACCGGCGCGCTCACCGCGCTCCACGCCCGCGCCGCGACCGGCAAGGGCCAACTGGTCGAGGTCTCCGCCTATCAGTCCGCCGTCCTCGCCAATTACCGCGAACCGCTGACCTTCCAATGGACCGGTCGCGTCGGCAATCGCACCGGCAACCTGCTGATCCGTGGCAAGTCCGGCGTGCGGCAGGTGTGGCCATGCAAGGACGGTTTTGTCACCTGGGCGCTGGTCGATAACCAGCCGATGATGCGCGGCATGGTCAAGGCGATGGGCGACGCCGCCGGGCCGCTCGCCACGATCGACTGGGACGCGATCTTGGTCGCCGACATGCCCCGCGAAACGCTGATCGAATGGGAGAGCGCGGTCGAAACCTTCTTCCTTCGCCACACCCGTGCCGAGCTGGGGGGCATGTCGCAAGCGAACGGCCTCGGCCTGTTGTGGATCGACACGCCCGCCGACGCGCTCGCCAGCGACCATCTCGCCGCACGCGGCCTGTGGCGCGATGTCGATGGCGTGAAACTGCCCGGCAAGCTGTGGGTCTCATCGCTGGATAACGACCAATGACCGCGCTCACTGGCCTGAAGGTCATCGACTTCAGCAAGTTCCTCCCCGGCCCCTATTGCACCTGGCTGCTCGCCGATCTCGGCGCCGAAGTGATCCGCATTGAAAACCCGCGCGAACTGGCGAAGCAACGCAAGGTTTTCGGCTGGGACAAACTCAGCGACGAAGAGAATGCCACCCTCCGCGCCCACGACATTCTCGCACGCGGCAAGAAAAGTGTGCTGATCGACCCCGGCAGCGATGAAGGCCGTGAAGCAATCCACAAACTCATCGCCAGCGCTGACATTCTCGTCGAGGATTACCGCCCCGGCGTCATGGCCAGCATGGGCTATGGCTATGCCGAGTTGGCCGCGGTCAACCCGCGCCTGATCTACTGCTCGGTCACGCTTTGCGGCCAGACCGGTCCCTATGCCCGCAAGCCCGGCCATGATCCCGTCGCCCTCGCCGTCGCCGGTGCACTCTCGCGCATGGGCGAAGACCCCGACCGCCCCGCCTTCCCCGGCGTGCCGGTCGCCGACCTGCTCAGCGGGTCCAACGCCGTCATCGGCATCCTCGCCGCCGTCATCGCCCGCGCCACCACGGGCAAGGGCCAGCAGGTCGATATCGCCATGTCGGACAGCTCGCTCGCGCTGATCGCCAACGTCCTCTCGCGAAACCCCGATCTGTCGAAAGCCCCGCCCAAGGGCATGCACCGCGCCGATAGCGGCATCTGGGCCGGCGCCGACGGCCTCTATCTGGTCACCACCGACATGGAGCCGCGCTATTGGCGCATCTTCGTCGAGACGATCGGCCTGCCCGATCTCGCCGACCGTCAGATGGACAAGGCGAACTGGCCCGCAATGAAGGCCCGGATCGCCGAAATCATGGCGACAAGGCCCCGCGCCGAATGGCTCGCCATCCTCGAAGCCGCAGGCACCCAATTCGCCCCCGTTCTGACCATCGCCGAAGCGCTCGACGATCCCCACAACCACGCTCGCAACATGGTCCTCGACCTGCCCGCTCCCGGCGGCGGCACCGTCCGCCAGCTCGGCTGCCCGATCAACCTCTCCGACACCCCCGCCACCATCCCGCACCCCGCTCCACCCGCCGGGGCAGACACACGCGAAGTGCTGGCTGCCCTTGGCTATGAACCCCCGCAGATCGACGCGCTCGAAGGAAAAATCCCGTGACCGACCTCACCCGTGAACGCCCCCTCGAAGGGCTGCGTGTCATCGACCTCACCCGCGCCTTGGCCGGACCCTATGCGACATTGCTGCTCGCTGGTCTCGGTGCCGAAGTCATCAAGGTCGAAGACCCCAAGGGCGGCGATCTGGCGCGGGACAACAGCCCCTATGTCGGCCGCGACGGCATCACCGTCGACCGCCGCCACGACGACGACGTGTCGATCAGCCACCTCACGCGCGGCCGCGGCAAGCTCGGTGTGTCGCTGAACCTGAAACAGCCCGAGGCGCGCGACGTATTCCTCGATCTCGTCCGCACCGCCGATATCGTGGTCGAAAACTTCACGGCAGGAACCGCCGACCGCCTCGGCGTCGGCTATGAAGCGGCCAAGGCCGCCAATCCACGCATCATCTATTGCTCGCTCAGCGGCTTCGGCGCTACGGCGCCAGAGGGCGGCAAGGCGATGGACATCATCATCCAGGCGCTGTCCGGCGCGATGTTCGCCAGCGGCGGCCCGGGCGAGCCACCCGTGCGCATCGGCATTCCCATCGCCGACATGCTCGCCCCCGTATTCTCGGTCATCGGCATCCTCTCCGCGCTCGAACAGCGTCACCGCAGCGGCACCGGCCAGCATATCGACGTATCGATGCTCGGCGCGCTGACCAGCTTCGTCGCGATCGAGAACTGGTCGGCCATGGCGGCGGCGGGCATGCAGGCGCGCACCGGCCTGACCGTCCAGCGCCTCTCCCCGTTCGGCGTGTTCGAATGCGCCGACGGTTATATCGCGCTGGTCGCGGTGCATGAGAAACTCGCTCAGAGCCTGTTCCGTGCCATGGGTCAACCCGACCTGATCGCCGACCCCCGCTTCGCCAATCGCGACAGCCGCGTCGCCAATGCGGCGGTATTGGAGGAAACGATCAACGCGTGGTCGCGCACCCTGTCCGTCGCTACCGTCGTCGCCGCGCTAGAGGCCGAAGGCGTCCCCGTCGCTCCCGTCCGCCACCCTGAAGACGCTCTGCTCGACAACCGCGTCATCAGCCGCCACGAAGCCGTGCCGGTCACCCACCCCAACTACACTTCCGCCGTGGACCTGCGCACGGCAGGTATCCCGATCGTTTTTTCCGACGCGGACACCGGCTTCGACGATGTCATGCCGATTGCGATCGGTGAACATAATGACCGCGTCCTCACCGGCACGCTCGGCTACACACCCGAACGCATTGCCCAGTTGCGCGACCGGGGCGTGATCTGATGACCGATGCCGCAGCACGCCTGATCGCGGCGTGCGACGATCCCGGCGCGGTCGCCGACCGGCTGCGCAGCGAAGGTGCGCGCGTCATCCGCGTCCTCGGTCAGGACGCGCCCTACGCCCTGCTCCGCGCCGCCGGGCGTACTCCCGTCCGCATGGTCCCCCGCCCCGGCCCGACGCCCGATGCCGACGCGCTGGCGGGGGACGGCACCCTGTCGCATCGCGGTCGATCGCTGCTGCAACAGATCGTCGCGGACGCCAGCGGCGACCCGATCTTGTTCACACACGCCGACAGCGAACTCCCGCAACTCTTCGCCACCGTGCGCGAACTGCTTCGCACCGGCGATATCTCCCCGCGCCCGATCCACATGCTCGACCTGTTGCACCTGCGCCGGAAATCCAGTCGGACGTATAACGGGCATCGGATTACCGCCCTGATCGACTGGCTCGGCTCCGATGAAGCCGGTCTCCTCGCCGCTGCCAGCGAAGAACGCACCCGCCCCGCCGCCATTGCGCATCTTACCGGCCCACTCCGCATCGCCGCCATCGCCGCCGCGCACGCGCTCCCCCCCATCGAATGGCGCGAAGCCGTCGATGCCGCCGTCAGCGACACGACCGGCACGCCCGCCTTCGTCCTCGGCTCAGCCCAATTCTCCACCGCCCGCCAGCGCGAACTGATCGCACGGGGATTCACCACGCTCGGCGACGATCAGGACTGGGGCGATCCGCTGGTCGATGCCTGGGCGGACAGCCCTGCGACGCTAGACGCGATGGCCGACCCCTCCCGGCTAACGCCGCGCATGCTGGTCCCCATCGCCGAACGCCTGACCCACATCGGCGCCCGCATGACCGCCCTCGGCACCCGTCACACCGTCATCGTCGAATCGCTCGGCGACGAAGCCACAGCCTGGGACGCCGGCTATCTAGACCGCGAGTTCACCACTCGCGGCTTCACCGTCGAGCGCATCGCTACCACCCCGCCACCCAAAACCGAAACCACCGTCTCCCGCCGCCCTCCCGCCGCGCGCAGCCGCAAGTCGCTGGCCTCCATCGCCAGCTTCGGCGCCTATCAGCGCGACTGGTTCAAGGGGCTGCGGGAGCAAGTCAATAACGGCGCGCCCCTCGCCCTCGTCAACGCCAACAGCCCCCAAGAAATCCTGCGCGCGATGGACGTGCCGTTCGTCGTCAACCAATGGTGGGCATCGATCGTCGCCGCCAAGCAACAATCCCCGCGCTATTTCCAACTGCTCCGCGACCACGGCTACCCCAGCGATGCCGAGGCCTATAGTTCTCAGGGCGTCGCCGCCGCGTTTGATGCCGACGCCGGAAACGCCCCTTGGGGCGGCCTCCCGAATCCCGCCTTCGTGCAGGCTCCCCTCGGCACCGACGCCACCCCGCGCATCTTCGACCATTGGGCGCGTGAGACCAATGCCGACCTGTTCCTGTTCGAGCGCAGCGCGGAGACCCGTCTCGACTTTCCGATCGACTGGTGGGATTCGATGCAGACCCGCTGGGACGAAACGATCCAGCCCGAACGCCTCGACCTGATGGTCGCCGAGCTGCAAGCAATGGTCGCGCAGATCGAAGCCACCACCGACCGCCGCTTCGACGCGGAGAAATTCGCGGAGATCCTCGAACTCGTGAACGAGCAGGAGGATTATTACCGCAAGACCCGCGACCTGATCGCCAGCGCGCACCCGGTCCCCGTATCGATCACCGACACCATGCCCGCGACGATGGTGCCGCAATGGCATCGCGGCACCGTCTGGGCGCGCGACGCCGCGCGCGATTTCTACGAAGAGGTAAAGGCGCGGCACGAAGCGGGCGAAGCTGCCTGCCCCAACGAAAAACTGCGTCTGATGTGGGTCGGTCGCGGCATGTGGAGCGACATGGGCTTCACCCAGCGCTGGGAGGCGAGCCACGGGGCCGTGTTCGTGTGGTCGATGTACCTCAGCCTCGCCGCCGACGGCTATATCCGCCGCACCGCTCCTGGTCAGGACCCGCTGCGCGCGCTCGCTGCGCGGTTCGTCACCATGGGCGACGAGCTGCGCATGCCGACCTGGGCCGGGGCGTGGCACGTCAAGGAAGCGGCAAGCCACGCAGTCGATGGCGCGGTCGCCCTGTCCGACGCCGACCCCTTCGTCCTGCGCGCGCTGCGCCGCGCTGGCGTGCCGGTGCTCAGCCTCGACCTCGACAATTATAATCAGGAATCGGCGGACGAGGACGAAGTCGATCGCCAGATCGCAGCCTTCCTGGAAGGCCCGGTTACCGTCTATGCCTCGAGTCGGTGCTAGGCTACATCTTTTTTTTTGGATCCGCTGCGTGCCGGGATGGAGTCTTCAGAGCGCACCGCGCGGACAATGTCCTGAGCCTTACCGCTTAAAACCGTCAAGATCGTGTGCCACCCGTGACAGCAGGCGATTCCGCCTCACTTACTTCTTCGATCGTTGCTTACTGTCGAGGTAAAGGGCCATGATTTCTTTCGGGTCAAATCCAATCCGCTTCAACACATGTGAGTTTATGGCATCGCCAATAAAAATTCCTAATATAATGCCCGCAATAACCATACCAATCATCATAAGTAACAGGTCATCGTGAAATTCACTCTCGGCCACATCGGTGTAACGAGTATCGATGCCTGACTTAGCGGGCAAAACAGCCGGATGCTTCGTGGACGTGGATTTCACCCACAAGGCGGCTGTATGGCTCTTTCGTAGCATATCAAACTTGAGATTAAGCCGTCCGCCAACAATTTTCATAGTTGGAGGTGCAGATTCATCTAAAGAAACAATATCTCCAGCATCCAAAATCGGAACGCCTTCCGCACCCACAATTTCCAGTTCTAAATCATCCAAGTCGCCACTGCCAGAATTTCGGATTATAATGTTGTGAATTAGCGATATTGACTTGGATTCGTTAATCGTGCGGCGAACATCAGATGTAACAGGAAGCGGATAATCCCTATGAATTGAAAGAGTGCTTGCGGTTGAGCGTTGCCATTCATCGTACTGTTTAACGACGATCGGAGAAACTACTGCAGCAATTACCGCCACGGCTACTGTCCCCGCCGCTCCCCATATTGCTTTCATCCTGCCCCCCGAGTTCGTAACGCATGATCAATTCACAAAGACGAACTGAATAGAGGTGTCGAGGTCGCCGATCAAAAACGGCCTCCAAAAGCATTAAATAGCAAATCGCGTTACCATCTACAGCGATTTTCACGACTGGCTGGGGCGGAAGGATTCGAACCTTCGGTACACGGCATCAAAAGCCGTTGCCTTACCGCTTGGCTACGCCCCAGTACGGTCGGTCCGACGCCCTTAGAGCGCTGAACCACGTAAGAAAAGACCCTTAGCCGAAGCGATGCACCCAGCCGTGCGGATCAGGCGCTTCGCCGCGCTGGATCGCGGTCAGCTTCGCCCGCAACGCGCCGGTCACCTGCCCCGGCCCGCCGCCGCCGATCGTGAATTCGCCGTCACGGCTCTTCACCGTGCCAACCGACGTCACCACCGCCGCCGTGCCGCACGCAAACGTCTCGACCAGCTTTCCGCTGTTCGCATCGGCTTCCCACTGGTCAATCGCATAGGGCGCCTCGCGCACCGCGATTCCCTGCTCGCGCGCCAGCATCATGATCGAATCGCGGGTGATGCCGGGCAGGATCGTGCCCCCCAGTGGGGGCGTCGCAATGCTGCCGTCGTCGAACACGAAGAACAGGTTCATGCCCCCCAGTTCCTCGACCCAGCGACGCTCGACCGCGTCCAGAAATACGACCTGATCGCACCCCTGCTTGATCGCCTCTGCCTGCGCGACCAGGCTCGACGCATAATTGCCGCCGCACTTCGCCGCACCCGTGCCGCCCGGTGCTGCCCGCGTATATTGGTCGGAGACCCAGATCGTCACGGCGGGCGCGCCGCCCTTGAAATAGGCCCCGGCCGGCGATGCGATCACCAGATACAGATATTCCGAAGCCGGCTTTACGCCCAAAAACACTTCGCTGGCGAACATGAACGGGCGCAGGTAGAGCGACCCGCCCTCGACGGTCGGGATCCAGTCGGCATCGGCCTTCACCAGCGCCTCGATCGAGCTGAGGAACAGTTCGTCCGGCAATTCCGGCATCGCCATCCGCTGTGCCGATTCACGAAAGCGCCGAGCATTTTCGAGCGGACGGAACAGTGCGGTGCCGCCATCCGCCACGCGATACGCCTTCAGGCCCTCGAAAATCTCCTGCGCATAATGCAGCACCGACGTCGCCGGATCGAGCATCAAGGGCCCGCGCGGCATCACCTTCGCGTCGTGCCAGCCCTTGTCGTCCGACCAGCGGATCATCGCCATATGATCGGTGTGAAACTTGCCGAAACCGGGATTATCCAGCTGGCGAATGCGCTCGTTCGCCTCGACCGGGCTGGTATTCGCCTCGAACTCGAACGTCGCACTGGTCACGTGGATCTCCTGTCTGCGGCACCGGCCCGCGCCCCCACCCGGCCACCCCAGCAAAGCGACCCTATGGGTGGCCGGGTGGGGGAGCGGGCCGGTGCCGCATGCCGTCAGGCATCAAAAAGATGCCGGTTGCGCACGCCTAAAGCGGATGGCAAAACAGGTCAACATGGCTGTCCCAACTGCGTCCCCCTTATTCCTGCGCGAAGCCGAAATCCGGCGCGGGGTCGAATTGCTCTATTTCGGCTACAGCCACCTCACGCGCTCGATCGATGAGGGACTATCGGCACAAGGGCTGGGCCGCGCCCACCACCGCGCGCTGTATTTCATCGCGCGCCAGCCCGACATCACCGTCGGCGACCTGATCGCATTGCTCGCCATCACCAAACAGTCGCTTGGGCGCGTACTGGCCGATCTGGCCGATCGCAAATTGATCGAAACCCGCCCCGGCAAGGAAGATCGCCGCCAGCGCCTGCTCCGGCTCACGGACACCGGAACCGTCCTCGAAACCGAATTGTTCGAGGCCCTGCGCGATAAACTCGCCGCCGCCTATTCCAGCGCAGGCCAGGGTGCGGTCGGCGGTTTCTGGGCAGTGCTGGAGGGACTGATCCCCGAGGCCGAACGCAAGCGCGTGTCCGACCTCGGCAAGTAATTTAGCCCCGCGCGGCGGCGGCCATTTCCGCATCCCGCCGCACCGACGCGGCGAGTGTCGCGGCCACCAGCCGGTTGAGCGCCCCGTCAGCATCCAGCAAATTCAGCCCCGCCCGCGTCGATCCGCCCGGACTTGCCACCTTGTCGGCCAGCGCACCCGGTGTATCGGTGGACCCCGCCGCCAGCAGCGCCCCGCCCTCGAGCGTCGCCAGCGCCAGCCGCAGCGCCTGATCCGCCGGAACGCCCAGCGCCACCCCCGCCGCCGCCAGCGCATCGATAAAGCGATAGGCATAGGCCGGACCGCATCCGCTCAATGTCCCAACCGCATTGTAACGCACCGCATCGACCCACTCGATCAGCCCCAGCGGCGCCATCAGCGCCTCGGCCCCCGCCCGCGCCTCCGCACCCGCATTGTCCGAGGTAAGCACCACCACACCCTTGCCGATCTCGACCGGCAGGTTCGGCATCGCCCTCACGACCGACCCCACATTGAACCGCGCCGCCAGCGCCGCCTCCTCGACTCCGGCAAGGATCGAGACCAGCACCGGCACGCCAGCGATCCGCGCGGCCACTTGCCCCGCCACGTCATCGATCTGCTGCGGTTTCACCCCCAACATCACCGCATCGGGCAACGCACCCTCCGGCAACACCCGACCCTGCCGCACGCCCTCCGGCAGGTCCTGCTCCCGGCGATTGAGCACAAATACGTCGCTGGCATTGAGCGCACCCGCCGATACCCACCGTCGCAACATGGCGCCTGCCATATTACCGCACCCGATCAGCCAGAGAGTCTTCAGTTCGGTCATCGCCAGTCCCCACCATCGTCACCCCGGCCTTGTGCCGGGGCCCACCGAGCGTCAAGCGATGCCGTCTAGCAACCTGCCCCATCCCTCGCGTCGCGGTGGGCCCCGGCACAAGGCCGGGGCGACGAGAAGGTTCAAGCGCCCGCTAACGACCTACTTGCTGACGTTCTGCAAGTAGATGTAGATTCCCGTTATGAAAATCTGGTCATCCGTTTTGGCGCTATTTGGAACACTGGCTCTCGCGGGTGCCGCACACTCAACTGCCCCCGCAAAATGCCTGAATGGCCTTGCCGCCGCCTTACGAGTAGGCGGCTTTTCCGGCTCAATTGATTGCCAGCGCGATCGGCTGTCCGTCAAATATGTCGGTCAGGTGCAAGCATCCGGCCGATCTTTCCGGATATACTCGAATCGATACCGGCTAAAGCCAGCTTGCTCGCGTTGCGCAACCCACGGCGGTCACCGCTTGATCTTCATGGAGGGCGGTCGTTACACCGGACAATATAGGTTAGATTTCGTGAAGGCCTATGTGCACCGAGGTCGCTTATTGCTTGTACCGACTGATCAAAGTGCAGGCGGACCCGTAACCGTTCGCTTCACCTCAGATGGGCCTTCCAAGCAGCTATGGGTAGGCGGCGAGGTCATTGACTTCTTTAGATAGTCCGACGCTTTATGTTCGCTATCCACCACAAGCGGGCGCGCAAGCCCTACGCCTCCCCCTGCGTCTCGATCAACGCCGCCGCCAGCGCTTCCTTCGGCGATTTCCCGCCCCACAGCACGAACTGGAACACCGGGTAAAATCGCTCGCACTCGTCGATCGCACTTTCCACCAGCAGTTCGGCCTGGGTCAGTGTCATCGCGCCGCCCTCATCGCCCGCGACCATTGCGGCATGGCGGAACAACAGGATGCCGCTCGACGACCATAGCTCGAAATGGCCGATCCACAGCTGTTCGTTGACCAGCCCGATCGCCTCGTAAATGTCGCCGCGCCGCTCGTCGGCCACGCGCACGTCGGGAAATGCCAGGAACTGCAGCACGCCGTCATCCTCGCGCCAGATCGCGCGCAGCTCATATTCGGTCCAGCTGCCTTTGACCTTGGCGACGATCTCGTCGTCCTCGCGCTCGTGGCTCCAGCCATGCGCGGCGTAATAGCTTTCCAGCATGTCGATCGGCGCGGCATCGTCGCGCTCATATTCGCTCTCATCGAGCATCCGGTCGTCCCTCTGCCCGGCCCTTGCCTGCGGATACAGGTGCCGCGCCATGCTCGCCCGCACAAGCGATCATGGTGAACAAATCAGAAATAGATGTGGAAAAGCGTGGGTTAGAGCGCTGGATCGGCGTCGCCCTTCTTGGCCTTCGGCTTTTTGATAGTCGTCGCCGATGCCGCCACCGGCGCACCGCCCAGCTTCGCTTCCAGCGCCTCGACGCGCGCGCGCAACGCATCATTCTCGTCGCGCGCCGCCGCCGCCATCGCCTTCACCGCCTCGAACTCGTCGCGCGCGACAAAGTCCATGCCTCCGACAAAGCCCTTGAACCGCTCGCGCGCCGCCGCCTCGCCTTCACGCGCCATGCCCGTGACGGTTCCGGCCGCACCGTTGAAGAACTTCACGAAATCGTCGAAAATGCGGTTGTCGCTCTGCATATTACCCTCGGGTTTTTCAGATAGTCATCTGGGGTGCCTGCTGCGCGGGCACAAGGGTTTCGGCATTGGGGTTCAATTGGTCGATCTTGTAATTGAGCACCCCGGCAAAGCACAGCCACGCCAGATACGGCACCATCAGCCACGCCGCACCTTTGCGGATGCGCCCGAATACCAGCGTGGTGGCAAAGGCAAGCACGAACATCACCCCGATCAACACCAGCGACCAGAACACCTGATGCGCGCCAAAGAACAGCGGCGACCATACCAGATTGGCCGCCATCTGCACCGTGAACAACACCAGCGCCGGCCCCCGCAACGTCGATCCGCGCGCGTTAATGATCATCGCCAGCGCGAGGCCCAACAGAATATAGATGGTCGTCCATGCCACCGGAAACGCCCAGTCGGGCGGGGTCTCGGCGGGTTTGGCCAGCATCTGATACCACAGATTCTCGTTGCCGGTCGGCGCGATCCGCGCGGAGGTAAAGCCCAGCAGCAGGATGAACGGCACCGTCACCACTGCCCAGCGCAGGAACGCAAGCCGCAACTGACCCTTGGACGCGATTTCCATCGAATACCCTTATTCGCGGGGGGATTACTCGGCGGGCTGCGGCGCCCCCATCGCCGCGTCAAGCTCGCGGGCCACTGCTTGCGGCGAACCCGTCCATTTCGCAAGCCTGCTGTACAAAATCGGGATCAGGAACAGCGTGATGAGCGTCGCCAGCAGCACGCCGAACACGATCACCACGCCGATCGCCTGCCGCGCCGCCGCGCCCGCGCCGCTGGCGATCATCAGCGGCACCGCACCGGCGGCGGTGGCGATCGACGTCATCAGGATCGCGCGCAGACGACGAGCGGATGCCATCCGGATCGCCTCCGCAATTGATTTGCCCTCGTCGCGCAGCTGATTGGCGAACTCGACGATCAGGATTCCGTTCTTCGCCGCCAGCCCGACCAGCATGACGATGCCGACTTGACTGTACAGGTTCAGCGTCTTGCCAAAGAAGAACAGCCCCAGCATCCCGCCCGCTACCGCCAGCGGCACGGTCATGATGATGACGCCGGGATGGACGAAGCTCTCGAACTGCGCAGCCAGCACCAGATAGACGATCAATATGGTCAGCCCGAACACCAGCATGATCGACCCGCCGGTCTCGACGAACGCCTGACTCTCACCGCGATAGCCCACCGCAACCACTTCCGGCGACTCCGCAGCTTGTTCCTGCAGGAACGTAAGCGCCTCGCCCAGTGAATAGCCGGGGGCCAGCCCGCCTTGCAGGGTGATCGCACGCAATTTGTTGAACCGGCCCAGATCGCGCGGCCCGGAAACCTCGCGCGTCGTCACCAGATTGGACAGCGGCACCTGACCCCCATCGCGCGACCGCACATAGATGCTGGCCAGATTGGATATGGTCGACCGTCCCGCCGCTTCCGCTTGCACGATCACGCGATATTCCTCGCCGCGGTCGACATAGGTCGACACGCGCCGCGATCCCAGCAGCGTCTGCAACGCCTGACTAACGTCGTTGACCGATACGCCCAGGTCGCCGGCACGCGTCGTATCGACCTCGATGCTCAGTTGCGGCTTCGTTTCCTTGTAATCCGAATCGAGGTTGATGATCCCCGGATTCTGCGCCGCCGCCGCCAGGATCCGGTTCCGCGCCGCGACCAGCCCCTCATAAGTCGATCCTGCCAGCACGAACCCGATTGGCTGCCCGCGCCCGCGCGACAGCGCCGAACGCACCTGCGCATTGCCGCGAATGGCGGGTTCGTTGGAAAGGATGCGGTTGATCTGCTGCGCCACGTCCTGCGTGGTCTGTTCGCGCTCTTCCCACGGCTTCAGGAACACGATGAACAGGCCGCTGTTGAAATCGTCGCTCGTCCCGAACCCGCCGGGCACGCGGGTGATGATCGTGCGTACCGCACCCTGATCGATCAGCGGCAGCATCTTTTCCTGCGTCTGGGACATATATTTGTCCATCTGCGCAAAGCCGGTACCCTCGGGCGCGGAGATCGACACCTGCGCAACGCCCTGATCCTCCGCCGGGACCAGCTCCGATTGTAGCGTCATGAACCCGGCGCTCGCCGCGAACAGGAACAGCATCACCGCGATCATCGGGATCAACGGCTTGTTGATCGCACGATCCAGATTACGACCGTAAAACCCCTCCAGCCGCTGAAACTTGTCCTCAGTCCAGCTGGTAAAGCGCCCGCGCTTCTCCTTCTTCAGCATCTTCGAGCACAGCATCGGCGTCAGGCTGAGCGCGAGGAAGCCTGAGAACGCCACCGCACCGATCATCGCAACGGCCAGTTCGCGGAACAACAGCCCGGTCTGGCCGGACAGGAAACAGATCGGCACGAACACCGCGCACACCACCAGCGTGGTGGAGATCACTGCAAAGCCCACCTGCCGCGTGCCGTTGAATGCGGCGACGAGCGGCGGCTCGCCCTCCTCGATCCGGTGATAGACATTTTCCAGCACCACGATCGCATCATCGACCACCAGCCCGATCGCCAGCACCAGCGCCAGCAGGGTCAACAGGTTAATCGAGAATCCAAACGCCCACAGCACCGCGAACGCGCCGAGCAAGCAGATCGGCACGGTGATCGCGGGGATCAGTGTCGCACGCCACGATCCCAGAAACAGAAAGATGACGATGACGACGAGGATCGCCGCTTCCGCCAGCGTATGCCACACGCCCTCGATCGCGCGCCCGATGAACAGCGAATCGTCCGATCCCACCGTAATCGTCATCCCCTCGGGCAAGTCCCCGCTGAGCTGCGCCGCGACCGCCTTCGCCGAATCCGCGACTTCCAGCGTGTTGGCGCCCGACTGCCGCACGATCCCGAGGCCAACCGAGGAGTCGCCATTCATCTTGAAGGTCGAATAGGGATTCTCCGCTTCCTCCTCGACCCGCGCAACATCGCCCAGCCGGACCAGATAGCCGTCCGCACCGCGGCCGACGATCAACCGTGTGAAACTGTCCGCCGTTCCAAACGGGCGATTGACGCGGAGCGTGACATTCTGCTGCTGCGATTCGATGCGGCCGGCGGGCAGCTCGACATTCTGGGTGCGCAGCGCGGTCTCGACGTCAGCCGGCGTCAGGCTGAACGCCGCCAACTTGGTCGCGTCCAGCCAAACCCGCATCGACGGACGCGCTTCGCCACCGACGAACACGCGTGCCACGCCATCGATGGTGCTGAAACGATCGAGGAGGTTGCGATCGACATAATCGGACAGCTGCAACCGGGTCCAGCCGGGGCGCGACACCACCAGAAACAGGATCGGCTGCGAATCCGCATCGACCTTGCGCACTTCGGGGGCCAGCGCCTCTTCGGGCAAATCCTCGATCACGCTGCCGACCCGGTCGCGCACGTCGTTGGCGGCGGAATCGATGTCGCGGCCCGGGCGAAACTCGATCGACACATCCGATGATCCGTCGCGCGACCGCGAGCTGATCGTCTCGATCCCCTCAATCCCTGACAGCGCTTCTTCGATCGGCTGGGTGATCCGAGCCTCGACGACGCTGGCGGCTGCACCGGTATAGGTCGTGCCGACCGACACCACCGGCGGATCGGTATCGGGATATTCACGCACCGACAGGCCCAGATAGCCGACAACACCGACGATCGTCAGCAGGATCGCCATCACCGCCGCAAAAACCGGCCGCTTAACCGAGATGTCCGAAAGCTGCATCAGCTCGCCTTCGGGGTCGCGGCACCCTTGGCTCGCGCATTGCCGGTGCCGCCAGTCCGCACCTGCTGGCCCTCGGCGATCTTGACCACGCCCTCGGTCACCACCCGCTGCCCGGGCCGCAGTCCATCGAGAATCTCAACCATCCCGTCCTGCCGGAATCCGGTGCGGACTTTCAGCCGCTTCGCCTTGCCGTTTTCGACGGTGAATACGTACATATTCTCACCCTCACCGACGATCGCCAGTTCGGGAACGGCGGGTGAAGTGCGCGCCTGTGCCTCGATCGCCACCGTCAGCAGCATGCCGGGTTTCAGCTTGCGGTCGCCATTGGCCAGCACCGCCCGTACCGTTGCTGCCCGCGTCTGCGGGTTCAGTACCGGATCGATCGTGGCGATCGTCCCGCGAAACGGCTGATCGGGATAGGCCGCTGCCACCGCGACAATCGGTTGTCCCGGCTTCAACTGCGCCAGCAAGGTTTCCGGCACGGCAAAGTCGAGTTTGATCCGGCTGATGTCGCTGACCGTGGCGATCTCGGTGCCCGCACTTACCACGGCACCCGCCGAAATGTTGCGCAGCGAGACCCAGCCGCCAAACGGCGCGCGCACCACCCGGTCGCCGATCGACGCCCGCGCTTCGGCTGCCTGTCCGCTCGCCGTCCCGGCCAGCGCCTGTTGCGCATCGACTGCGCTGCGCGTTGCAAAGCCGCGCGATTTCAACGCTTCCAGCCGGCCCAATTGCTGCCGCGCTTCACGCTCGCGCGCGGCGGCCTGAGCCAGCTGCGCCGTTTCCTGCCCTTGTGCGAGCACTGCGATCACCTGACCACGCGTGACATAGGCACCGTCGTCGAAATTGAGCCGCAAAATGCGTTCCGTCACCGGTGCGGTGATCGTTACCTGCTCGTTCGCCCGCGCGGTGCCGACAGCGTCGATCCGCTCGACAAAACGCGCGGATTGCACCGCTGCCAACGTCACCAGCGGCGCCTCGCGCCCCTTCTTCTGCGCAGCATCGCCGCCACCACAGGCCGACAGGATCGCCGCACACGCAAACAGGGTCAGAATCAATCGCATAAGGTCAGGGGGCTATGTTCACCGGGGGAGGAAGGCAAGCTTGTCTCACCTATTTGTCGCAAAAGTGTGTCAGCTGATTGTGCATCGCAGCGACAACATCCCATTACGATGCCAGTTCCACGACCCGGTTCGTTCATTGTGAAGGGCGGGATCAGCGAACCGCCATCTCATCCACCTCCACCGCACCGCCTGGGTCGGTGATCTTGTTCACCAGCGATTCCGCGCCCGCATCGCTGATTAGTCGCCCCAGCTCGATCGCCACTTCCGGTGTCATGCTCACCACGGTGCCGTTATAGCTTTCGAGAAAGACATGTCCGTCATCGACCCTGACCCGCCGTGGCTTGCCATAGGTTTCAACCTCGTTCAGCCGTTCGGCGGTGTCCTGCCGCTCGGCTGTGGATAAGGGTTCATGGGAGATCGACTGGCTCCTCGGCAAAGCGGGAGCGCGATCGTCTCTCAGCCGCCGGATGCTGGTGAAGTCACGGCGATAATTCAGGCTACGCCGCTCGATGGCGGATGAACAGATACGATCGCCATTGCGGCTCAATCCGCTGCAAATCCGAACGGCGACACTCCCGCCTCGCGCTCGTTGACCAGCATCGCCCGCCCGATCGGCGCGGCGCTGCGTTGCGGGCATTCGCGCGTGCAGGCGCGGCATCCCAGCCCCACCGGCACCGCCTCGCCACCGAAATCGAGGCCCCGCGCCGCCGCCAGCCCGGTCGCCGCCTGCGCCGCCAGCCCCAATGTCACCACGAACCGCGCCCGCACTGCGCCGGCCCAGCCCCCGGGCGGTGCGACACAGCGGGATGAGGTGAACCAGCGCGACCCGTCCTCTAGTTCCACCAATTGCACGATCCGCTCGTCCGGCCGCGCGAACGCCGCATAGGCATCCAGCAACGGACACGGCACCGCCGATTCCACCAAGGGCGACCCGCTCGCCCCGGCAAACCGCTTCGACACCTGCCCGGCCCGGTCAACGCGCAGCATGAAGAATGGCAGGCCCCGCGCACCCACCCGCTGTAACGTCGTCAGGCGGTGCGCCACCTGCTCCGCGCTCGCTCCAAACCGGCGGCGCAGCAACTCCAGATCATAGCCGGTCGCCTCGCACGCCCGCAGGAACCGCGCATAGGGCATCATCACCGCCGCCGCGAAATAGCCCGCGAGATGCCGTCGATACAGCCGCTCCGCCACGCGATCGGCAAAGCCCGCCCCGCGCACCAGCGCATCGATCTCGGTCCGCGCCTCCGCCCCCAATTGTCGCGCCAGCGCGAACACCCGGCTCGGCGGATCGAGCGCCTCGCTCAACTGCAACTGCCGCGCATGCAGGTCCAGCCGGATGCGCAGCCCCGCCAGCACTTCGATTGGCAGGATGCGGATCGACAGCTGGTGCTTTACCCGCAACCGATCCGCCATCGCGCCGAACAGGTCGCTGAAAGCGATCCGCAGTTCGTCGGCCAGCGCCTCGGCCGCCGCATCCAGATCGGCGAAATGGTTGCGCCAGCGCTCCACTTCGCGCCGTACCGCCATGCCGGGGTCCTCTCCCTCCCCAGCACTCACCGCGCCGCCTTGTCCGCCCCGGTCATAGATTCGCGCAAACGCCTCCGCTCCGCCCGGCGCGCCCGCCATCCATTCCTGCAATTCGGTGCGGTCGATCTCGATATCGGCGAACAGCGGGTCGGCCAGCCGCCGCCGCATCGCCTCCTCGCCCCCACCCGGCTCCCCCGCAGACAATGTCCGCGCGTCGAAATCGAACGTCTCGGCCAATCCCAGCAATAGGGTTGCGGACAAAGGCCGCTGGTTGCGCTCGACCAGATTGAGATAGCTCGCGGAGATCGCCAGCATCTCCGCCATCGCCGCCTGCGTCAGCCCCAGCCCGCGCCGCAACCGCCGTATCGCATGGCCTGCAAACAGCTTGCGCTCCGCCATTTTCCTACAAGCCCCGCTCTTGTTATGCTCGCCGCACAAAGGATCGGGCGGCGTGTTAATAATTTACAAAATATCCGCGGCGGCGAAGTTGTCAACCACAGCGCGACCTCGCTCGAAACACGTTCATTGTGTCAAGAGCGACAATCAGAAGTCATACAGACTCATCGAAATTTACAGGAGTGAGTGACCATGACGACGCCAGAACCCGCCCGTGCCCGCCCGGTTTTCTCGACCGCCGACTTCGCCCTGCTGAAGGAAGCCGTCGCCGACTACACCCGCAAAATCGCCGACGATCCCCGCTCGGTCCAGTTCGCCAATCTCTATCACCGCCTCGGCCGTCTGGGCTGACGAGCGACTTCCTGGGGAGGAACCACATCCGCCGGGGGCAACCCCGGCGGACGTTTGCGTCCGTGCTATCCCACTGCTATCCACGATTCGAATAAAGGGTATGGAGCAGGATCGCCGCATATGAGCCTAGACGCCGAAACCTTCGACGCCTTGATCGACACGGTACGCCGCTTCGTCGCCGAACGCCTGCGTCCGCTGGAGAGCGAAGTCGAGGCGACCGATGCCATCCCCGACGATCTGACTGCCGAGATGAAGGCGATGGGCCTTTACGGCCTGTCGATCGCCGAGGAGCATGGCGGCCTTGGTCTGACCATGTCGGAGGAATGCCGTGTTGCCATCGAAATGGGCCGCACCACCCCCGCCTTCCGCTCCAGCTTCGGCACCAATGTCGGCATCGGCAGCCAAGGCCTCGTGATGGCCGGCACGCCCGAGCAAAAGGCCGAATGGTTGCCCCGCATCGCCAGCGGTGAAATCGTCACCAGCTTCGCGCTCACCGAACCGGATGTCGGCAGCGACAGCGGGGCGGTAAAGACGCGGGCGGTAAGGGATGGCGATACCTACCGCCTCTCCGGCACCAAACGCTATATCACCAATGCCGACAAGGCACAGCTGTTCACCGTCATGGCGCGCACCGGCGACGACCCCGGCGCACGCGGCGTCTCCGCCTTCCTCGTTCCCCGCGACCTGCCCGGTATTTCCATCGGCGAGCCGGAAAAGAAAATGGGGCAGCGCGGCGCGAAGGTCGCCGATGTGATCTTCGACGACGTCCCCGTTCCCGCCGCCAACCGGCTGGGCGCGGAGGGCGAAGGGTTCAAGATCGCGATGCGCGTGCTGGATCGCGGTCGCCTGCACATCAGCGCGGTGTGTGTCGGTGTCGCCGAACGCCTGATCGCCGATTGCGTCGCCTATGCCACCGAGCGCAACCAGTTCGGCAAACCCATCGCCGAGCACCAGCTGATCCAGGCCATGATCGCCGACAGCAAAACCGAGGCACTCGCCGCCCGCGCGCTCGTCCTCGAAACCGCCACGGCCAAAGACGCTGGGAAAGACGTCGTCCTCGAATCCGCCGCCGCCAAACTGTTCGCCAGCGAAATGGTCGGCCGCGTCGCCGACCGTGCCGTCCAGATCTTTGGCGGCGCCGGCTATATCGAGGATTACGGCATCGAACGCCTGTATCGCGACGTTCGCCTGTTCCGCATCTACGAAGGCACCAGCCAGATTCAGCAGCTGATCATCGCCAGAGAAACGCTGAAGCGCGGCGGCTAAGGGAGAGAGACATGGACACCAGCAACTTCTTCAGCCTGAGCGGCAAGGTCGCACTCATCACCGGTGGCAGCCGCGGCATCGGCAAGATGATTGCCGCCGGCTACATCGCTCAGGGCGCAAAGGTGTATATTTCGTCGCGGAAAGCCCCGGCGTGCGAGGAAACCGCCGCCGAACTCGGCCCGAACTGCATTCCGCTGCCGATGGACGTCGCCACGGTCGCCGGGTGCAAAGCACTCGCCGCCGAACTCGCCGCCCGCGAGGACCATCTCGACATCCTCGTCAACAATGCCGGTGCCGCCTGGGGCGTGGCGTTCGAGGAGTTTCCGGAAAGCGGCTGGGACAAGGTCATGGACCTCAACGTCAAATCGCCCTTTTTCCTGACCCAGGCACTGCACGGCCTGCTCAAGACCAACGCCAGCCACGACCGACCGTCCAAAGTCATCAACATCACCTCGATCGATGGCCTGCGTCTCAACCCGTGGGAAACCTACAGCTACCACGCGTCAAAGGCGGCACTGATCTACCTGACCAAGCGCATGGCCGCGCGCCTCATCACCGACGGCATCATCGTCAACAGCCTCGCCCCCGGTGCCTTTGCCAGCGAAATGAACAAGGCCGCCCGCGACCATGGCGATGAGGTCGCAAAACGCATCCCGATGCGCCGCATCGGCAATGACGAAGATATGGCCGGTGCTGCAATCTTCCTCGCCAGCCGCGCGTCGGATTATGTCGTCGGCGACACGCTGGTGGTCGACGGCGGGCTGGTCAACGCGTCGTTGGGCACGAGCATCGACGCGTGATCGAATTGAATTGACGCAAATGCCGACCGAAGCTTGAAGGAACCATGCCAGCCAGCCCCAACATCGCCCGCCGCACCGTCATCGGTACCGCAATCTGCCTGACCGCTGCTCCCGGTGCTGCTCTTGCGCGGAAGACGAACAAGCTGATTGCCGGCACCTATGCTGGACGAAGAGGTCCCGGGCTTGTGCCGCTGGTGTCGGGACCGAAGGACTGGACTGCGAGCGCCCCTCTCGCCGCGATCAAAAACGTGTCCTTCGGCGTTCAGGCGAGCGCTTCTGGCGTCCGCTATCTGCTCGACGAGCAGCAAAAGGGCGCGCTCGGCATTTATGGCCGCGACATGCGACAGTTGGGGGTATTCTCGACGCTGGGCGCGGACCCATGCCACGCCGCGCTAAGCCCAGATGCCAGAACGCTGGCAGTCGCCAACTACTCCAGCGGCAGCGTCGCGCTGTGGCGGCTCGATCCAAAGACCGGCCTTCCAACGGGCGAAGCGCAACGCATCGAGCATAGGGGTAGCGGCCCAAATGCCAAGCGACAGGCTGCCCCGCACGCCCATTGGGTGGGCTTCGCGGCAAACGGACGGGTGCTATACGCAGTCGATCTGGGCGCTGACGCGATCTTCGCGCATGCGATCGATCCGCGCACCGGGTCTGTCGGCGCAACCTCGATCGCCTATCGCGCGCAGGCGGGTTCCGGCCCACGCCATCTGGCGGACCACCCGCGCCTGCCCGTCGCTTATCTCGTTGCCGAACTGACCAACACGGTGACGATCCTGACGGCACATCGCGACGGCACATTCACTGCGCAAGGATCGCTATCCACCCTGCCCGCCGGTTTCGACGGATCGTCCTATGTTGCCCACATCGCCATCAATCGCGCGGGCACGCGGCTCTATGTCTCCAATCGCGGGCACGACAGCATCGCGGTCTTTGCGATCGGTAGAACCGGCGCGCTTCAGCTCATCCAGCATGTCGCTTGCGGCGGGCACTGGCCCCGCCTGTTCCTGTTGCTGGAGGATCGCGGTGAGATGCTGGTCGCCAACGAACGGTCAGGGAATGTTGCGATATTGCGGTTGGGTACCGACGGACGTCTTGGATCGGCAAAGCGTGGGCCGTCGGTGCCGGGCGTGGCGTTCCTGTCCAGGTGAACGCCCCCGCCTACCGCGCAATCCCCCCCGCCGCCAGAACCGCCAGCGTAACCAGTTCACTCGCCGTGCTTGTCATCGGCGCGACCTGCACCGGTTTTTCCATCCCGATCAGCATCGGACCGATCACGCTGTCACCGCCCAGTTCGCGGAGCAGCTTGGCGGAGATATGCGCCGATTGCAGTCCCGGCATGATGAGCACATTGGCCGGGCCGGACAGGCGTGCGAACGGATAGTTCGCCATCTGGCGCGGGTTGAGCGCGACGTCCGGCGGCATCTCGCCTTCATACTCAAAGCCGACCTGGCGCTGATCCAGCACCTTTACGGCACCGCGGATATTGTCGAGCCACTCGCCCTTCGGGTTGCCGAAGGTGGAGTAGCTGAGAAACGCGACGCGCGGTTCATGGCCCATGCGGCGCGCGACCTGTGACGTTTTCTCGGCGAAATCGGCCAGCTCCTCGGCGGTCGGGCGTTCGTTCACCGTGGTATCGGCGATGAACACCGTGTGGCTCTGCCCCACCATGATGTGGATGCCGAACGGCGTACCGCCCGCAGCTGGATCAATGACGCGCCGAATCTCGCGCATATTCTGGGCATAGGTGCGAGTGATGCCGGTAATCATCGCATCGCCCTCTCCCAGCTGGAGCAGCAGCGAACCGAAGATGTTGCGATCCTGATTGACCATCCGCTCGCAATCGCGGCGTAGGTAACCACGGCGCTGAAGGCGGCCGTAAAGGAAATCGACCATCGCCGGGACCAACGGCGAATTGCGGCTGTTGTGCAGCTCAAACGCCTCCGGATCGCTCACACCCAACGCGCGCAGCCGTTCGGGCACATCGTCGCGCCCGACCAGCACCGGCGTGCCGTACCCGCCGTCGCGGAATGCGATTGCGGCGCGCAGCACGACTTCTTCCTCGCCCTCGGCAAAGATCACGCGCTTGGGATGCGCGCGCGCGCCTTCATAAGCGAGCGTCAGTACCGACGTGGTCGGGTTCAGGCGACCGCGCAATTTGTGGCGATAGCCCGCCATGTCGAGGATCGGCTTGGTCGCGACGCCGGAATCCATTGCGGCCTTGGCCACCGCCATTGACACGACTTCCATCAGGCGTGGGTCGAACGGTGCCGGGATGATGTAATCGGGACCGAAGCTGTGCGCGCGGCCATAAGCCAGTGCGACTTCCTCTGGCACCTGCTCGCGCGCCAGCTCGGCGATGGCCTGCGCGGCGGCGATCTTCATCTCTTCGTTAATCCCCGTCGCGCGCACGTCGAGCGCCCCGCGAAAGATGAACGGGAAGCCGAGCACGTTGTTGACCTGATTGGGATAATCTGAGCGCCCGGTGGCGACGATCGCGTCGGGACGCACGCTCTTCGCCAATTCCGGGCGGATTTCCGGCTCCGGATTGGCCATTGCGAAGATGATTGGCGCAGGGGCCATGTCTTTGACCATCTCCGGTTTCAGCGCGCCCGCCGCCGACAGGCCCAGAAACACGTCGGCACCCACCAGCGCCTCGGTCAGCGTGCTGCGCTCGGTGGCGACGGCATGTGCCGACTGCCACTGGTTGATGCCATCGCGGTCGGGGGTGATGACACCCTTGCGGTCGCACATCAGGACATTGTCCTGTCGCACGCCCATTGCCTTGATGAGTTCGGTACAGGCGATGGCGGCCGCACCGGCACCGTTCACCACCACCTTGACCTCGTCCAACCGCCGCCCGGTCAGCAGGCACGCATTGATCAGCCCGGCCGCGGTGATGATCGCCGTGCCATGCTGGTCGTCGTGAAAGACGGGGATGTTCATCCGCTCGCGCAGCGTCTGCTCGATGATGAAGCATTCGGGGGCCTTGATGTCCTCAAGGTTGATGCCGCCGAAGGTCGGCTCCATCAGTTCGACCGCGTCGATGAAGCGATTCACGTCCTCGGTCTTCAGCTCGATATCGATCGAATCGACATCGGCGAAGCGCTTGAACAGCACCGCCTTGCCCTCCATCACCGGCTTCGACGCCAGTGCGCCAAGGTTGCCCATGCCCAGAATGGCCGTGCCGTTGGAAATGACTGCCACTAGATTACCCTTGGCGGTGTAATCATAGGCGGTGGCGGGATCGTCGGCGATCGCCTGCACCGGCACCGCGACGCCCGGGGAATAGGCCAGCGCCAGATCGCGCTGCGTCGTCAGCGGCTTCGACGCGATGATCTCGATCTTGCCGGGACGACCCTCCGAGTGGAACAGCAGCGCCTCACGCTCGGAAAACTGGAAATTGGGTTCGTCTGACATTCTTCTCTCCCGGTCAGGTTCCTTTAGGGGCCCCAACGTCCCAATTGCAACGCGACACGTTCGCTGGGTATTGATTGGTGGCACCGTATGACTGCCGCCGGGCGGTCGATATCTGTGCGGCAATCCGCACAAACGGCATCCACAGCCGAATCGCCGGACTGCATCGCGGTGGCATTGTCCCCGGCGAGCGGCTCAGCTAACCCGCCCCGAATGGCCGACGCCGCTCCCACCCCGATGATGGCGCAATATCTCGCGCTGAAGGCCGAAGCGCAGGATTGCCTGCTCTTCTATCGCATGGGCGATTTCTTCGAGCTGTTCTTCGACGATGCCAAGGCGGCGAGCGCCACACTCGACATCGCGCTGACGGCACGGGGCGAACATGCTGGTGAGAAAATCCCGATGTGTGGCGTGCCCGCGCACTCGATGGACGGCTATCTCGCACGGCTCATCAAGGCCGGGCATCGCGTTGCCATCGCCGACCAGATCGAAACGCCGGAGCAAGCAAAGAAGCGCGGCGGATCAAAGGCGCTGGTCGGTCGCGCCGTTATCCGCGTGGTCACGGCGGGCACGCTGACCGAGGAATCGCTGCTCGACAGCCGCACCGCCAACTGGTGCGCGGCGATCGGCGAGGCGGGCGGCGAGGTAGCGATCGCGGCGGCGGATATATCGACCGGGCGGTTCGAGATTCTGGAGTGCGCAGCCGACAGCCTAGGTGCCGCACTGGCTCGGCTCAACCCGGCCGAAACGGTCGCCGTCGACGGTGGAGGGCATGCCGAACTCGCGACCACGCACCGCCCTCGCAGCGAGTTCGACAGCACTGGCGGCAAAGCGCGGCTCAAGGCGCTGTTCGCGGTCGCCACGCTCGACGGTTTTGGGCAGTTCAGTCGCGCGGCGTTGTCGGCGGCGGGCGGCCTCGTTGCCTATCTGGACCACACCGCCAAAGGCCCCCTCCCCTTCCTCCGCCCGCCGCGCGTCACCCGCAGCGATGCGGCGATGGCGATCGACGCGGGGACGCGCGAGAGTTTGGAACTGACATTGTCGACGGCGGGAACGCGCAAGGGCAGTTTGCTCGACGCGGTGGATCGCACCGTGACGGGGGCGGGCGCGCGATTGCTGGGTGCCGATCTTGCCGCGCCGCTGATGGACCGGGCGGCAATTGAGGCGCGGCTCGACCTTGTTCAGCGCTTCCATGACGAACCTGGGCTGCGCGACGACATCCGCACCGCCCTTCGCGCGCTGCCCGACATCGGTCGCGCGCTGGGCCGGATCGCCGCCGGACGCGGCAGCCCGCGCGACCTAGGCCAGCTGCGCGACGGGCTCGACGGGGCATGGCGACTGGGCGAGAAGCTGGGGAAACTGCCCGCACGTCCGGCGCTGCTCGACGAACTCGCGCCGCAACTTCGCGGGCATGGTGCGCTGATCGATCTGCTCCAGCGCGCGCTGGTCCCTACCCCGCCGATCGACGCGGACAAAGGCGGGTATGTCGCGGAAGGTTATGACGCTGCGCTGGACGATTTGCGCGACGCCGGGGCCGGCGGGCGACGCGCCATCGCCGCACTGGAGGCGGATTATCGCGGGCGCACAGGCGTGTCGGCGCTCCGAATCAAGCATAATGGCGTGCTCGGCTATCATATCGAGGTTGCGGCGAAGCATGCCGACGATCTAATGCGCCCGGAAAGTGGGTTTACGCACCGCCAGACGCTCGCTGGTGTCGTCCGTTTCAACGCGCCGGAACTGCACGATGTCGCGCTCAAGGTGACGCAGGCTGGTGCACATGCCCTTGCCGCCGAAGCCGCACATCTGGAGGATCTGACCGAGGCCGCACTGGACCGGCGCGAGGCGATCGCCGCTACGGCCGATGCGCTGGCGCGGCTGGATGTCGCAACGGGTCTGGCGGAACGCGCGGCGGATGGTGGCTGGACGCGGCCGATGCTGGTGGATCATGCCTGTTTCGAGGTCGAGGGCGGGCGTCATCCCGTGGTCGAGGCGGCGCTGGCGAAAAGCGGCGAGCGTTTCGTCGCCAATGATTGCGTGCTGTCGGAGAGCAACCGGCTATGGCTGGTCACCGGCCCCAATATGGGCGGTAAATCGACGTTTCTGCGCCAGAACGCGCTGATCGCGGTGCTGGCGCAGGCGGGTGCCTATGTCCCCGCGACCCGCGCCAAACTAGGGCTGGTCGATCGGCTGTTCAGCCGGGTCGGGGCATCGGACAATCTGGCGCGCGGGCGTTCGACCTTCATGGTCGAAATGGTCGAGACCGCCGCGATCCTGGCGCAAGCGACGCCGCGCAGCTTCGTCATCCTCGACGAGGTTGGGCGTGGGACGAGTACCTATGACGGTCTCGCCATCGCCTGGGCAGTGGTCGAGGCAATCCATGAGGATAATCGCTGCCGCTGTCTGTTCGCCACCCATTATCACGAGTTGACCCGGCTGGCGGAGCGGTGTGAGGCATTGTCGCTCTACCATGTTCGAGCGCGGGAGTGGAAAGGTGAGCTGGTCCTGCTCCACGAAGTCAGCGAGGGTCCGGCCGATCGCAGCTACGGCCTCGCGGTAGCGCGGCTGGCCGGGCTGCCCCCGATCACGATCGCACGCGCCAAATCGGTGCTGGCGAAGCTTGAAGCGGGACGCGAAAAGACCGGCGGCATTGCGGCGGGGCTGGACGATTTGCCGCTGTTCGCTGCGTTGGCGGCGCGGGAAGAAGAGCCCGTCGACGCGCTGCGTTCCGAACTGACGCTATTGGATATCGACGCACTGACCCCACGTGAAGCACTCGATGCACTATATCGCCTCAAGGGAATGCTGGACGAGTGATGCGTGAAACCGGACTTATCGGGCTAGCCCAGGTCGTCGTTCGCTGTGTGCGGGACGGTTGGGGCAAGCCTGCGGCACGAAAAGCGACGGCAATCATCATTGCGATTCCGGTCGTGATCCTGAGCGTTTTGGCCCTGATCCTGTGGGGAATCGTCGCCCTCGTTCAATAAGGCGGCGCAGCCCGCGCTCGCTGCGCTTTCGCTGCTTCGACCCACCATAGCAGGTCATCGGCAAAGCGTGGAAAGCTGCGTATCAGTGCTTCCCCGCCCTCGCCCAGCGGTTCGTCCTGCTCGGTCAGCGACCGTCCGATTTGTCCCACCGTCAGCGTCGATGAGACCACGACCATCCCCATTTCGCTGAGCGTCGGATGCCACATCGAATTGCTGCGTGCGCCGCCCAATCGTCCGGCGGAATAGCTGGCGATGGCGGCGGGCCTACAGAACCATTCCTCCAGAAAATGGTCGGTCAAGTTCTTGAGGCCCGGCTGCATGCCCCAATTATATTCGCCGGTCACGAACAGGAAGCCATCGGCGGTGACGATCTTGTCCCGCAGTTCCTGCATTGCCGCCGGGGCCTCACCCGCCGGATATTCCTTGAACATGCGGTCGAGCATGGGCAGTCCCACCGCCTGAGCGTCGATCAATTCGGCATCGCAGCCGCGCGCGTCCAGCTGCGTCACCAGCCAGCGTGCCAAGCGGATGCCCATCCGGTCGCTGCGATAGGAGCCATAGAGAACGAGAATCTTGTGCGGCATGGGGCTTCCTGTCTCGACTTGGCGGGTCAGCCATGGATAGAGCGAAAAGGGGGATAAGCCATGTCGCAATTCGAGTTCATCTTCGCGCTGTTCGGGCTGCTGCTCGGCCTGTCGATCGTCGAGGTGCTGGGCGGGCTTGCCCGGGCGATCGAGGCGCGGCTTCGTCCGGGCGCGACGATGCGGATCGGATGGCTGACGCCGTTGCTGGGCGTGTTCGTGCTGCTCGACCTGCTGTCCTTCTGGCAGGCGGCGTGGACGACCCGCGACGTCATCGGTGTTTCAAGCCATAGCCTTATGGCGGTAACGGTGTTTGCCAGCGCCTATTACCTTGCCGCGCATCTCGTATTTCCGCGCGAACCGGCGGAGCATGCCGAACTCGACGGTCATTATTTCCGGGTGAAACGGATCGTGCTGGGGGCGATGCTGGCGCTGCTGGTGTGTCAGCTCGCCTTCTACCTCAACGTGCCGCAACTGACGCTGGCGCTCCGAAACCCGTTGGCGCTGGGGCTGACGATCATCCTCGCGGGACTGATGATCGTGGCGATCGTTGTCCAGAGCCACCGCGCCAACGTCGCGGTGATGGCGGCGCTCGTGGCGCGCTATCTGGTGGTCTACCTGCTGTAGCTGCGCGCTGCATTCAAGCTGTCAAAGAGCGACGTCCGAAGATCGCGGCCCGATTCCAGCAAATGAATTCCAACATTGCAAGCTATGAAAATGAAAGAGGCCACCGGATGCCATCTGGCACCCGGTGACCTCCGACATGGTCAGCGGCCGGAAGCTCCAGCCCGGGAGACCATGCGGGCCGCTTGTCCGCTGCAGGTGCCGTTGATTGGGGGAGAAGTCCCCCCGTGCACCATCCCGGTGGAGGTGATCCACCGGATGCATCGGAACTAGCGACGCGTCTCCCGAACGAACTGAACCGACCCCATTGCTGAACCATGAGACATCGGATCACCTCCTTTCGCTAGTTAAAACGTCGTGCCCGGCCTGGGCACGACGCCACATTGAATCATTGTGAATCGCAGAACAAGTCTTGTTTTTTGTTTATGTTTCGGCGACTCTTAGAGTTCTGGCGCATCGCGGCTCGTGTCCCCTCAGCGCCGACAATCCTCGGCAACGCGAAGCACCTCGGCCCATGCCGGAATCACCAGTGGCGGCAGCGGCGCGGTTTCGACGATGAAGCGGCCGCGGCTGTATCCCATTGCATCGATCAACTGGTCCGACACCGGCAACGCTACCGCCATATAGGCGGGGGTTCCGCCGCTCGGCTGAGCGGTCAGGCTGCGCGCGGTCGTGGACGTGCGGATCGTCATCGCGCCGGGCGCAGCACCTTTGCGCGACAGATAAAGCTGCCGCGCCGACCGGTCGCAGCGAATGGTGAACTGGGCATCGGCGTCGCGCGCACCGAACAGGCCGATCGATCCGCGCGCATCCTGACGATAAGCCCAGGTCCCCGGCGTCACCGCCCAGTCGCGCCAATCGCTGCTGGTAGCAGGCGGTGGCGCGGGCGGCGGCGGCGTATAGACCGGCATCGGTGCCGGTGCGGCGGGTCCGGGGGCCGGCGGCACCACCGTTGCACAACCGGCAAGCAGGGCGAGCGAAGCGATAAGGGTCAGGGTACGCATGGCGGGCCTTATGGGGGAAGCATCGCGGTGGCTCAAGGCAAGGGTGCCCGGATCGCCTCGATCATGCCCGGAATCCATTTGTCGCCGTCGCGCAGACGGTAGGTGTTGGTGTAGCCCCAGGCACAGCTGGAAACGCCGATCGAGGCATAGGCCGCCGACGCCGCGCCATAATAGGCGATGCGTTGTTCGACGGGAACGGCGGGCAAATCGATCGCGCCATACTCGCCCATGAACGGCACGCGCCCGGTCCGCTTCATGAAGGCGCGAACCTTTGCCAGATTGGCGTCGATTTCCGGTTTGTCGGCTGGGCCGAAAGCGCGGCCGAGAGGCGGTTTCGGGTCGATCCAGCTGGCACCCTGATGCGTAAATGGGAACGGGTTGTAGTCGTGAAAGGTCACGACGACGTAAGGATCGTCGGGCAGCGGAATGGTCGCCAGCGAATCGACGCCGCTCCATTTTTCGCCGCCGATAATCACCGGCCGGGTCGGGTTGGTCTTGCGGACATTGGCGAGCGCTGGATTGAGGATCGTCAGCAAATTGGAATGATCGAGCTTTGCGGTCGGTTCGTTCAACAACTCGAACCACACGCCCTTTGGTGCATCCTTGAACGCGGTCCCGATCTGGTCCCATAACGCCGCGAAGCGGACGGCATGCGCAGGCGGGTCGGGATAGAGTTCCTCATAATGATGCAGGTTTAGGATGACGTTGAGACCAGCGCCGCTAGCCGTCGCAACCAGATGCTTCACCCGTTTGAGGAAAGCCGGGTGAATCGCATAGGGCGCCGTCTTGTCCGCATGGGCGGACCAGCGCACCGGCAGGCGGATCGTGTCGAAGCCTGCCGCCTTGATCGCCGTGAAATCCGCATCCTCGATTGCGCGACCCCAAGATGTCTCGGTCGGTGCCTCCAGATGATTGGCCATGTTGACGCATTTGCCGATCGGCAGCGCGATGCCCGTTCGCGGTTTCGCGGCAAGCGCGGGGGTATAGTCGAATTTCGCGGTCTGCGCGGTTGCCCCACCTGTCGCAAGTCCGGCACTCACCAGCCCTGTCAGCAATATGCGCATCATTCCCCCTTCTGATTGTCAGACTTGACACATTTTGCCTGTTATCGACCGCCGCCCCATTTACGCTGGGTCTTGCCATAGCGCGTCTTTCGCGTCCCCGGTTTACCTTCGTTGCTGCGGCCCATGATCGGTGCCTTGTGCTCGCTTGGCGGGAGCCCGAGCTCTTCCGCCTCCAGCGAACGGATTTCGTCGCGCAGCTTGCCGGCTTCCTCGAATTCCAGATTGGCGGCGGCGTTGCGCATCTTCTTTTCGAGGTCCTCGATATAGCTGCGCAGATTGTGGCCGACCATGTGCGGACGATCTTCGTCGATCGGCACGGTTACGCCGTCCTTCGATGCGACATGCGCGATGATGTCGCCGATGTTGCGCTTGATCGTGGTGGGCGTGATGCCGTGTTCGAGGTTGTACGCTTCCTGCTTTTCGCGGCGGCGGTTCGTTTCGTTGAGCGCGCGCTCCATGCTGCCGGTCATGCGATCGGCATAGAGGATCACGCGGCCATCGACGTTGCGCGCGGCGCGACCGATGGTCTGAATCAGCGAGGTTTCGGAGCGCAGAAAGCCTTCCTTGTCGGCATCGAGAATGGCGACCAGACCGCATTCGGGGATATCGAGACCTTCGCGCAGCAGGTTAATCCCGACCAGCACGTCATAGACGCCCAGCCGCAGGTCGCGGATCAGCTCGATCCGCTCCAGCGTCTCGGTGTCCGAATGCATGTAGCGGACCTTCAGCCCAGCCTCGTGCATATATTCGGTCAGGTCCTCGGCCATGCGCTTGGTCAGCGTGGTGACTAGGCTGCGATAGCCCGCCTCCGCAGTCTTGCGGCATTCCTGAATCAGGTCCTGCACCTGCTCCTCGACTGGCCTGATCTCAACCGGCGGGTCGATCAGGCCGGTCGGACGGATGACTTGTTCGCTGAACACGCCGCCGGTCTGTTCCAGCTCCCACCCGCCCGGGGTTGCCGAGACGTAAGTGGTCTGCGGGCGCATCGCATCCCACTCGTTGAAGCGTAAGGGGCGGTTGTCGATCGCCGACGGCAGGCGAAAACCATATTCGGCGAGCGTGATCTTTCGCTTGTGATCGCCGCGCGACATTCCGTTGATCTGGCCGATCGTCTGGTGGCTTTCGTCCACGAACAGCAATGCATTTTCGGGGAGATATTCGAACAGCGTAGGTGGCGGCTCGCCGGGCATGCGACCGGTGAGGAAGCGGCTGTAATTCTCGATGCCTGCGCATGAGCCTGTTGCCGCGATCATTTCGAGGTCGAAATTGGTGCGCTGTTCCAGCCGCTGATGTTCCAGCAGCTTGCCCTCCGCCTCCAGCTCCTTCAGCCGTTCGGTCAGCTCATGCTTGATCGCGCCCATCGCCTGTTTGAGCGTGGGTCCGGGCGTGACGTAATGGCTGTTGGCGAACACGCGGACCGAATTGAGCGTGGCGACTTTCTTGCCGGTCAGTGGGTCGAATTCGGTGATCTCCTCGACATCGTCGCCGAAGAACGAGATGCGCCAGGCGGTGTCCTCATAATGCGACGGGAAGATTTCGAGGCTGTCGCCGCGCACGCGAAAATTGCCGCGCTGGAATGCCGCGTCGTTGCGCTTGTATTGGAGCGCGACCAGCTTGCGGATGATTTCTCGCTGATCGACCACCTGGCCCTTTTTCAGGTCGAAGATCATGGCGCTGTAGGTCTCGACCGATCCGATGCCGTAGAGGCAGGATACCGACGCGACGATGATGACGTCGTCGCGTTCGAGCAGCGAGCGGGTCGCGGAGTGCCGCATCCGGTCGATCGCTTCGTTTACCGAGCTTTCCTTCTCGATGTATGTGTCCGACCGCGCGACATAGGCTTCCGGCTGGTAGTAATCGTAATAGCTGACGAAGAACTCGACGGCGTTTTCGGGGAAGAACGACTTGAACTCGCCGTATAGCTGCGCGGCGAGGATCTTGTTCGGGGCGAGGACGAGCGCCGGGCGTTGCGTTGCCTCGATCACCTTGGCGACGGTGAAGGTCTTGCCCGAGCCGGTGACGCCGAGCAGCACCTGGTCGCGCTCCCCCGCATTCACCGCCGCGACCATCTCGGCAATCGCAGTCGGCTGGTCGCCGGCGGCGGTGTAATCGGTGACAAGCTTGAATTTGCGGCCGCCCTCACTCTTCTCCGGCCGATTGGGCCGGTGCGGGATAAAGCTCTGGCCGGTATCTGGTTCGGCGAGGGTGGTGCGAATCTGAATGACCATAAGGCGAATATGGGGCTTTCAAACGGAGGTGCAATTCAGTCGCGGTTGACAACTCGTTGACAGTTTCAGCGTGCTGTCAACGAAGGGGCCGCACACCTTCGCTAACGCGTGGCTCAACGTAAATCTTCCGTTTCGCCCCTAGCAGATTGTTGAGAACAGATAAAGAACTTAACGCCGTCCAAACTTGTCGGTTGCCCGTTGCCGCCCACCGGTACACAAATGCGGAAAATGTCTAGGAGACGGACCGTGCGCCACATTTTGCTCATCACCTGTGCCGCGTTCGCGCTGGCAAGCTGCGGCGGCAGCGAAGTGTCATTGACCAATGCCTCGCCCGAGGAAGTGGCGAAGAAGGTCGACGAGGCGGGAGGCACGCGGTTCAAGCCGGGCAAATGGGAGACGGTGGTCCAGACCGTGTCGGTCGACATCCCCGGTCTGGAAGGCGAGATGAAGAAGCAGATGACCGAGTTGATGCTGAAAAAGGTGCAGACCAGCACCAGCTGCATCACCGAAGAGCAGGCAAAGAGCCCGCCGGCCGAGGTCATCGCGCAGTCGCAGGGGCGCTGCAAATACGAGAAATTCCAGATGGGCGACGGCGCGATCGACGGAACTTTGGTGTGCGCGGCTCAGGGCATGGGTGGCGAGATGAAGATGCGGATCTCCGGCACGTTCGGCGACGAGAGCTTTGCCATCGACAATGAAATGAATGCGGGCGGGCCGAACGGCCCGGCGATGAACATCAAGGCCAAGACGACCGGCAAGCGGATCGGCGATTGCACGGCGGCGGAGAAGAAGGCGGCCGATGCGGTGGGCAAGAAGACGGTGTAATCTTAAACCGTCGGCCGGTAAGCCACCCGCCACATCGCAACTGCGATCCCCGCCGCGACCAGTGCGATCAGACCGCTGGTCGCCAGCGCGCTGAACCAGCGGAACAGCATCGTGCGATCGTCGCTGGGCGGCGCGTCGAACAGGCCGAAGCCATAGGTCTGTCCGGCAAGGAAGATCACCATCGCCAGCACCGCGCCCAACACCCCGGCATGCCAGGCGCGCCGACATCCGGCGATGTGCAGCACCAGCCATAACGGCGCGCCGACGGCGGTGATTCCCAGCGTTGTGAACACCGTGCCCAAGACCCACGCCGTGCCGAGCGACAGCACCTCCCGCTGTCCCGCCGCGACTACCAGCAGCAGCACAACGATACCGCCCAGCAGCCCGCCCGCCGCGAGCGCCAGCCCGGCCCGGTCCAGCGTCGTTTCATAGCTGCGCGGCGATGCGCGCAAAACATGTTCGTTCACCGAAAACCCCTCCCCGGTCGCGCGCTGCATACCACTCTGTAGCGACGTCACTCAAGCCACAGAAATCAACGGAGTCAGCGGGCGGCGGGACAGCTTGCGGCCCTGGCCACTTTATCCCACACTTACCGCAACCTATCGCAGGAGAATCGCATGAATCGCTGGCTTGGCCGCTCGCTCGCCCTTGGCATGATCGCCGCATCGCCCACCGTCGCGCAGGAGGCCGCCAAGCCGCCGGTGGCCGCCAAGAAGCCGCATCAGGTGAAGGCACCGTTCGGGGCGACCCGCGAGGACGAATATTACTGGCTGCGCGACGATACCCGCAAGAATGAGGACATGCTGGCCTATCTGAAGGCCGAGAATGCCTATGCCGATGCGGTGATGGCCCCGACCAAGCCGGTGCAGGAGGCGCTGTACAAGGAGATTGTCGGACGCATCAAACAGGACGACAGCACCGTCCCGTACCGCGACAACGGATACTGGTATTACACGCGGTTCGAGACCGGCGGGAACTACCCGATCGTCGCGCGGCGCAAGGGCAGCATGGATGCGCCCGAGGAGATCATCCTCAACCAGCCCGAAATGGCGAAGGGCGCGAATTTCTTCTCGGTCGGCGGACGGCAGGTCAGCCCGGATAACCGCTTGCTGGCCTATGCCGAGGACAAGGTCGGGCGGCGGCAATATGTGCTGAAGGTCAAAGACCTGACCACCGGCGAAACACTGACCGACACGATCACCAATGCCGAACCTGGCTTTGCCTGGGGCGGCGACAACAAGACGATCTTCTATATCGAGAAGGACCCCGTGACCCTGCTGGGCAAGCGGGTGAAGGCGCATGTGCTGGGCACCCCCGCCAGCGCCGACCGGCTGGTCTATGAGGAGAAGGACGACACCTTCTCGATGGGGATCGGGACCACCAGTTCCAACAAGTTCATCTGCATCTATGTCGGCAAGACGGTCAGCGATGAGCAGCGTTGCGCGCCGCGCGACAACCCCGCGAGCTTCACCGTGCTCGCCCCGCGCGAGCGCGATTTCCTGTACGGCGCGGACCATGTCGGCGACCGCTGGGTCATCCGCACCAATCTGAACGCGCCGAACTACCGCGTGATGACCGTGCCCGACAGCCAGACCGGGGCGGGCAAGACCGCGTGGAAGGACGTCGTTGCCACCAGCGACAGCGTGTTCATCGAGGGCGTGCAGCCGTTCGACAATTATCTGGCGATCGAGGAGCGTTCGGGCGGCAACAAGCGGATGCGGCTGTTGGGCAATGACGGCAAGTCGAGCTTCGTCGAGGCGGAGGAACCGGCCTATACGATGGCGCTGAACACCAATGCCGAGACGGACACCGATTCGGTCCGCTATAGCTATAACTCGCTGACCACGCCGTCGACGGTGATCGAGGCGAACATGAAAACCGGTGAGCGCAAGGTGCTGAAGGTCACGCCGGTGCCCGGTTACGACGCATCCAAATATGTGACGGAGCGCGTGTGGGCGACGGCGCGCGACGGGACAAAGGTGCCGGTCAGCCTGGTCTATGCCAAGGGGTTCAAGAAGGACGGCACCGCCCCGCTGTTCCAATATGCCTATGGCAGCTATGGCTATTCGACCGATCCGGGCTTCTCGCCGATGCTGCCCAGCCTGCTCGACCGCGGCATGGTCTATGCCATCGCGCATATCCGTGGCGGGCAGGAAATGGGCCGCAAATGGTATGATGACGGGCGGATGTTCAACAAGAAGAACAGCTTCACCGACTTCGTCGATGTGACGCGTTATCTGGTGGCGCAGGGCTATGCGAAGAAAGGTCGCGTCGCGGCAATGGGCGGCAGCGCGGGCGGGCTGCTGATGGGCGCGGTAACGAATATCGCGCCACAGGATTACGGCGCGATCGTTTCGCTCGTGCCGTTCGTGGACGTGGTGACGACGATGCTCGATCCCACCATTCCGCTGACCACCGGCGAATATGACGAGTGGGGCAATCCGGAGAACAAGGCGAGCTATGACTATATGCTCAGCTACTCGCCATACGACCAGTTGAAGAAGGGCGCGTACCCGGCGATCTTCGTCGGCACCGGGCTGTGGGACAGTCAGGTCCAATATTATGAGCCGGCCAAATATGTGGCCCGTCTGCGGACGCTGAAGACCGATGCCAATCCGCTGCTGTTCCGCGTGAATATGGAAGCGGGGCATGGCGGCAAGTCGGGGCGGTTCGAGCGGTTCCGCGAACAGGCGGAATATCTGGCGTTCGCGCTGGACCAGTTGAAGGTGAAGTAAGGTCGCGGTAGCGGGGAGCATGACCAAGCTGCCCGCTACCGACACCGAAGCCGCCGCCGAGCTGGAGACGCTGGCGGCTGAGATCGCGCGCCACAACGCCCTCTATCACACCGACGACGCGCCCGAGATCAGCGACGCGGAATATGATGCGTTGATGCGACGCAATGCCGCTATCGAGGCGGCGTTTCCAGCGCTGATGAGGGCGGATTCGCCGTCGCGGCAAGTGGGCGCGGCACCGGCCGGGCATCTGGCCAAGGTGCCGCACGCGCAGGCGATGATGAGCCTCGATAACGCATTTTCCGACGAAGAGGTGGCGGAGTTCGTGGCGCGGGTGCGACGCTTCCTGAAGCTGGGCGATGGCGATGCGGTCGCGCTGACCGCCGAGCCGAAGATCGACGGCCTGTCGGCGTCGCTGCGCTACGAGAATCGAAAGCTGGTGCTCGCCGCGACGCGCGGCAACGGTCAGGTGGGCGAGAATGTCACCGCCAATGCGCTGACCATTGCCGACATTCCCCGCGAGCTTCCCGAGGGCGCGCCGGACGTGTTCGAGGTGCGCGGCGAAGTGTATATGGCGAAGGACGATTTCCTTGCGCTCAACGCCCGGTTGCTGGCCGAAGCGGACGACCCGACAGCGGCGCGTCAGTTCGCCAACCCCCGCAACGCGGCCGCAGGATCGCTGCGGCAAAAGGACGCGGGCGTCACGGCATCGCGCCCGTTGCGCTTCCTCATGCATGGCTGGGGCGAGACCAGCGCCCTGCCCGGCAAGACGCAAGGCGAGGTGGTCGATGCGATCCGCGGCTGGGGCTTTCCGGTGTCGGACCTGTTCTCCGTCGCCGCGACCGTCGAGGATGCACTCGCGGCCTATCGCCGGATCGAGACGCAGCGCGCCGACCTCCCCTTCGACATCGACGGCGTGGTGTACAAGGTCGACCGGCTCGACTGGCAGGCACGGCTGGGCAGCGTGGGGCGCGCGCCGCGCTGGGCGATTGCGCACAAATTCCCGGCGGAGCGCGCCGAGACGATTCTGAACGCCATCGACATTCAGGTCGGGCGCACCGGCAAGCTAACGCCGGTTGCGCGGCTGGAGCCGGTGACGGTCGGCGGCGTCGTCGTCACCAACGCCACGCTGCACAATGCCGATGAGATCGCACGGCTGGGTGTGCGTCCGGGCGACCGCGTCCTGCTCCAGCGAGCAGGCGATGTGATCCCGCAGATCGTCGAGAATCTCACGCGCGACAGGCCGGGTGCGCCTTATGTGTTCGAGCAGAAATGCCCGATCTGTCAGTCGGAAGCGACGCGTGAGGAGGGCGAAGTCGATTATCGCTGTACCGGCGGGCTGATCTGCCCGGCGCAGCGGCTGGAGCGGCTGCGCCACTTCGTCAGCCGAGGTGCGCTGGATATCGAGGGGCTGGGCGAAAAGACGATTGTCGAATTCCTCGATCTGGGCTGGATCGCCGAACCGGCGGACATCTTCCGCCTCGCCGCGCATCGTGAGGAATTGCTGACCCGCGAAGGCTGGAAGGAAAAGTCGGTCGACAATCTGCTCGCCGCGATCGAGGCGAAGCGGGAGCCCGATGCGGCGCGATTGCTGTTCGGGCTGGGCATCCGGCATGTCGGGATCGTGACCGCGCGCGATCTGCTGAAGCGCTTTACCACCCTGCCCGCGCTGCAAACGCTCGCCGATGAACTCATCGCGCTGCGGGCAGACATGTCGCCTGCCTTGGGCGAGGACGATCAAAAGTTTCGCAACCGCCAGAGCAAGGCAATCGCCGAGCATATCGGGGTCGAGAATGTCGGGGCCGCGGTTGGCCATGCGCTCGCCGACTTTTTCCATGAACCACACAACCGCACCGTGTGGGACGATCTGCTGGCTGAGGTCAGTCCCCCGCCCTTCGTGGTCGAGGCGAAGGCGTCAGAGGTCTCCGGCAAGACCATCGTGTTCACTGGCAGCCTCGAAACGCTGAGCCGCGACGAGGCAAAGGCACAGGCCGAATCGCTGGGCGCCCGAGTCGCGGGGTCGGTGTCGGCAAAAACCGACCTGATCGTCGCCGGACCGGGTGCCGGATCGAAACTAAAAAAAGCAGCAGAACTCGAAATCCGGGTGATCGACGAGGCGGAATGGACGGAAATCGTGGCATCCGCGCACTAGTTTCAGGTGATGCTTTTTTGCAACGCACAATTGGCTTGATCTGACTGTCACATAAAAGCAAAGAACTCTCCCCATGGGGCAGCGCAGGACGGTGAACGAGCACCGCATGCGCAGGCTTTTGAGCAGCCATCCTAAGGGGACTATAATGCGAAACCATCTGCTATTCGGCGCAGCAGTCGCTGCGCTTTCGATTCCGGCTGCCGCCAGCGCGCAGCAGATCACGTCCGGTATCGTCGGCACCGTGACCGACGAGAATGGCGCGCCCGTCGCCGGCGCCGAAGTCGTCATCACCGACACCCGCACGGGTGCCGAGCGCACGCTGACCACCGGTGCCAATGGTTCCTTCACCGCAACCGGCCTTGTCACCGGCGGTCCTTACAGCGTGACGGCCAACGCCAGCGGCTTTGAAGGCCAGAGCGTTCAGGACATCGTCACCACGCTTCAGGGCAATACCAGCCTGACCTTCGCGCTCGCCTCGGGCGGCGGCGAAATCGTCGTCACCGGCAGCCGCGTTCGCCAGACCCAGCTCGCAGTCGGCCCTGGCACCTCGTTCGGTGCCGAAGTGCTCGCCGCAGCCCCCAGCTTCAACCGCGACGTGCGCGACATCATCCGCATCGATCCGCGCGTCAGCCTCGACCGCGACGATGGCGGTTCGGGCCAGGACCGCATCTCGTGCCTGGGCGGCAACGATCGTGGCAACACCTTCACCGTCGACGGTACCGCACAGAGCGACATCTATGGCCTGAACGACACCGGCTTCTCGTCGCGCAGCTCGACCCCGCTGCCCTATGACGCGATCCGCGAGACGCAGGTCCAGTTTGCACCGTTCGACGTCGATTACGGCCAGTTCACGGGCTGCGCGATCAACGTCATCACCAAGTCGGGCACGAACGAATATACCGCCGGTGGCTTCTTCGAATATTCGAACGCCGACCTTCGCGGCACCAGCGTTGCCGGTCGCCCGGTCGCGTCGATCCAGCCCGAAAAGCGCTGGGGCGTGACGCTTGGCGGCCCGATCATCAAGGACCGCCTGTTCATCTATGGTGCCTATGAGCATCAGGAAGCCGGTCAGTCGCAGGACGACGGCCCCACCGGTGCCGGTTACGCCAACCAGCAGACCGGCATCTCGCTCGCCCAGTTCAATGAAATCCGTCAGGTTCTGCAAAGCACCTATGGCATCGACACCGGCGATCTGGTCACCAACCGCGATTATACCAACGATCGCTATTTCGTTCGCGCCGATCTTCAGATCACCGACAATCACCGTCTGGAAGGCACGTATCAGCGCCTCGAAGAATCGACGGTGCGACCGGACGATCTGTTCACCGGCAGCTCGCCGCAGGCGATCGGCCGCAACACATTCTACCTGAGCGGCACCGTCTCGAACTATTATTCGGGTCGCCTTTATTCGCAGTGGACCGACGCGCTCTCGACCGAATTGCGTTATTCGCGTTCGGAGATCGTGGATCGTCAGGATCCGATCGGCGGCGGCGAAGCGCAGTCGGCCAGCCCGATCCCGCGCATCATCGTTGCGATCGACAACCCGACCGGCATCGACGGCGCCGTCCTGGCCGGTCCGGGCAATTCGCGCTCGGCCAACGACCTGCAGACCACGGTTCAGCAGTATCGCGCGGTCATGAAACTGACGGCGGGCGATCACAGCTTCAAATTCGGTGCCGAGCTGAACACGGCCGACCTGTTCAACCTGTTCGTCCAGAACGCGACCGGCACGCTGGTTTTCCGCAGCATCGCCGATCTGCGCGCTGGTCTGGTTTCGCCCGGCCTGGCCGGGACGACCCCGACCGGCACCTGCTCGCCGACGACGACCACGACCCCGGTCAACGTCATCGCAGGCTGCACCTATGGCGCGTTCGGCAACTATTCGTCGACTGGCGACGTCACCAGCGCCGCCGCGAAGTTCGATCGCAGCATCTATTCGATCTATGCGCAGGACGAGTGGAAGGTAAACGATCAGCTGAAGATCACCGCAGGCGTTCGCGCAGACTGGTATGACGGCGGTTCGCCCGCCTACAACCCGGTCTTTGCAAGCCGCTATGGCTTCAACAACGGCAATGGCTTCAGCAAGCTTGAGCCAGTGGTGCTGCCGCGTGTCGGCTTCACCTATGACCTCGACAATGACGGCCTGTTCGCCCGTTCGCAGCTGGTCGGCGGCGTCGGCATCTTCTCCGGCGGCGATCCGCTGGTGTGGTTCGGCAACGCATTCCAGAATGACGGCCGCGGTTTCGCCACCGGCAACAGCTCGGCTGCCGGTTGCGCCGCCGTCAAGAATGCACAGGGCCAGATTTCGGTCCTGAACGGCAACACCTTCACCGGCGTTCCGGCGTGCATCAGTGCCAATGCGATTGCCAGCGCGGCTGCCGGTCGCGGTAACACCCAGTCGATCGATCCCGATCTGAAAGTATCGACGGTGGTGCGCGCCAACCTCGGCTTCCGCACCCAGCTGAACTTTGCGCCCAGCGGGTTCTTCAGCGGCTGGAATGCCAACCTCGACTATATCTACTCCGAGTATCGCAACCCGTTCACGCTGGTCGATCTGGCGCAGACGGTGGACATTCGGAAGGGTCTGAACGGCTATACGATCGACGGTCGTCCGATCTATTCGGCCATCGATACGTTGCAGGCAGGCTGCACCGCACGCTTGACCGATCCGGGTTCGCCCCCAGTCTATGCCAACGTCAACGCGGCGTGCTTCACCAACACCGCCAACCGCTTCGACGAGCTGATGCTGACCAACCAGGAAGGGTATCGCAGCCACGTTGCATCATTCCTGTTGTCGAAGAATTTCGATGGCGGTCTGATTACGGATGGCGGGTCGAGCTGGGTTTCGTTCGGCTATGCGTACACCAATTCGCATGACCGCCGGAACATGTACAACTCGACCGCAGGCTCCAACTACGATCAGACTGCGGCGTTCGACCGTCAGAACCCGGCGGCGTCGCCGGGCTTCTATCAGAGCAAGCACAACATCACCCTCGCCACGAACTTCAAGAACGAGTTCCTGGGCGACGGGCTGGCGACCTCGCTCGGCTTCACCTTCGTTGCCCGTGCAGGCCGTCCGTACAGCCTGACCTGGACCGGGGGTGGCGTGTTCAGCAACACCAACTCCGGCACCGACAACGCGTTGGTCTATATCCCGACCGGGATGAGCGATCCGAACGTTTCGCCAACCTCCACGGTGGCAGCGGTCGACGCCCTTGTCGCCTTTGCCAACGGTCTGGATTGCGCCAAGAAGTTCTCGGGCAAGACGGTGACGCGCAACAGCTGCACCAACGACTGGTATTACGACCTCGACCTGACCTTCTCGCAGGAGCTGCCCGGACCGGGCCGCTTGTTCGGGCGTGACGACAAGATCAAGGTCTATGCCATGTTCGACAACTTCCTGAACTTCCTCGACGAGAACTGGAACGTGCAGCGTCGCCGTAACTTCTATGGCGTTCAGGACATCGCCTCGACCTCGGGTGTCGATGCGCAGGGTCGCTACATCATCACCAGCGCCGCCGGTGCCAGCACCTTCGCAGCGGACAACCAGATCAACGTATCGTCGTCGGTCTGGCGCCTGAAGGTGGGCGTGAGCTACAACTTCTGATCTTGATGACTCCTCCCTTGGGAGACTGAAACACCGCCGTCCCGGACCACCGGGGCGGCGGTTTTCTTTTGGCGGCAACGGCTTAAGCTAATCCCGCCGAGCAAAGGGGGAAGCGCGATGAGTCCGTTCGAGCTGGTGTTTGCGGTCTATGGCCTGCTGCTGGGCCTTGCCATTGCCGAGGTGCTGGGCGGGTTCGCGCGGGCGCTGAAGCTGAAGCGCGGGACCAGGCCAATACGGATCGGGTGGCTGACGCCGCTGTTGGGCATCGTCGCGATGCTGGACCTCACCTCCTTCTGGCTGCTCGCCTATGAAGCGCGGGCGCAGATCAGTGCGAATTATCTGACGCTGATCTGCGTGCTGGCGATGGTCGGCATCTATTACATGGCCGCCAGCCTGATCTTTCCCGACGAGCCGGAGGAATGGCCCGATTTCAACGACTGGTACGACAAGCAGAACCGCATGGTCATCGGCGGGCTGCTGACCGCGAATATCGCCAGCTGGATCGGGCTGGGCATCATCGAAAGCATCACCCCTACGCCGGAAGTGCCGGGGTTTGTGAGCAGCGCGCTGGCGACGTGGATCTATTTCATCTCCGGCTTCTCTGTGCTGGGCCTGTTGATCGCGTTGTTGAAGGTCGATGGACGGCGCAAGAATGTGGCGATGCTGGCGACCCTGATCGTGCTGCTGATCGCCAGCGGCATCTCCGAGCCTTACGTCTGAGGGGCGAGCGCCGGTGCGAGCGCGGCGCGGTCCTCCGCCGTCAACGGCGCGTCCATGTCAGGGCGGAAATGCGGGTCGGCGCGGTCTTGCGCGCCGGGATGTTCGCCGGTCTCCAGATCGGGTGCGGCATGGCCTTCGGGAAGGTCGCTGGAAACGCGGGTGAAGAACAATGCGGCAGCTGCGGCGGCACCGGCGATAACCGCACCGGCAAGCGGGACCGCGTTGCGGCGAATGACGCCGGGGGTCGCGGCGGGCTTGGTGGATTTCTTCGCGGTCGCGCGCTTGGCGGTCGCGGGCTTGGCACGCGCAGGGGTTTTGCGCGCGGTGCGGGGCTTGGCCGGGGTTTTGGTGCCGGGGGTGGTGGTGGATTTGGTCATGATGCCCTCGAATTGGTGATGTGGGATCAGAACGGCGGGACGGGGTGTGGGTTCCGGGGGACTCCTCCCCGCGTGTCGCCCAGCGGACAGGCCCCACCCCCAACCCCTCCCCTGAAGGGGAGGGGCTTTAAGACAAGAAGAAGAGCTAGTCGGCCATGCCAGCCGGAACCTTGCCGCCGTTTTTGGCGAGTTCGGTCATGACGCGCTTGTGCAGCCAGATGTTCATCTCCGCACTGCCATCCTTGGCACCGGTATAGCCCAGCTCAGTCGCAAGCTCCTTGCGGTTGTCGAGGCTGGAATCGAGATCGAGCAGTTTCATCAGATCGACGATCGAGCTGCGCCAGTTGAGGTCGGGATTGCCCTTTGCGGTCAGCTTCTGCGTCAGCACGGCTTCAACATCGACCGGCGCGGGTGCGGCGGGCGCGGGCTGTTGGGTCGGCGCCTGAGCCTGTGTTGGCGGTGCGGCAGGCTTTGGCGCGGCGGGCGGGGCCTGTGGTGCTGGTGCGGGCGCGGCGTCGGCCTTGCCGAAAATGGCGTCCTTGATCTTGCTGAAAATGCTCATGCGGAATCCTCCTGGACCGGCGCGAGACGCGCGGTTGAGGCGGGTAACGCATGAGCGGCGTCGAGGTTCGCGGCTGCGGGGTCGACAGGGATTAAATCCGGTGCGGCGCGCATCGCGGCGAGCTCGGCCCGACGCGCGGCGAACCAGCCGTCGCGGTCGGCGGTGGCGGCGGGGAGCGTCGCGGCGACGGCTTCCTCCTCCAGCACGTCCATCACCTCCGCCTCATCGTCGTCGAGCGTGCGCGAATAGCCGGGGTCGCCATAGTCGCCATCCTCCTGGCCGCAGAAATCGTCGGACGGGGGGAAGCGGGTGCGCCATTGTTCGTCGCGGCTGTCCCACCAGACGGGCTGATCGTCGGGATTGTCGGGATCGACAAAGGCCGGCGGTTGACAGTCTTGACGATTTGACGCGGTTTCAGGCTCGGTTGACAGCTCGGGCGGCGGTGGGGCGAGCTGGACCAGCCCAGCGGCCTCGGCCCGCGCCCATTGCTCGCCGGTCCAGCTGGCGCGGGCGGCGGGGTCGAGATCGGACGTGTCGATCCCCTGCCCCAGGTCAGTGTTGGTGAGCAGCCAGCGATCGGCGCGAGCAAGCGCGCGGATCGGGGCGAGATCGGCCTCGGTCGCCTGTTTCGCGGCTTCGCCGACGCGGGCGGCAAGGAACAGGCCGGCGCGCGCGGGGCCGCCGTCGCGCGCGATGACGTCGAGCATCTGTTCGAAATCGGCGGCGCACATGCGCGCGGCGGTGGCGCCGGTATCGGTGCAGGCGGCGTCGGCGCGCTTGTCGAGGCGGGCCAGCATCTTGAAGGCGAGATTGTTGTCGTGACGGTGGCGGGTGATGTTGGTGCCGTTGTCGTGCTTGACGCTGTCGGTCACGCCGTTGAAGGCGCGGTCCATCAGTTCGTCGGCGAGCACGTCGCGCGCGCGGATATGCGCCGCGTCCCAGGCGAGCGCGAAGGCCGCGCCGCGCGCGCTGGCGCGAAAGGCATAGGCGGACTGACGGCTGAGGCCGACGATCATGCACGCCTTGGTGATGTTGAGGCCGCGCGAGATGGCGATGAGGAAGCGTTTCTGCGAGTCCGGGGTCCAGCCGTCATAGCGGGCGGCATCGGGGACGCCGGGTTCGAGTTCGTGGAAGCGGGCGTGGTTGAAGCCGTATTCGGATGCGTCGCGGATGGCGTTCATGTGGTCGTGACCCCTGTGTGATGGAAACGACCGGTTAGGTATGCGGGAATGGGGGCTGTAGGAAAGTGTTTTCTTTTTGTTCTATAAATCAACTGAAAGTAGACAATTCACCTATAATCCCTACTATGGCCAGATTGGCGCATGGACGGAGTTTGATTATCGTGTCAGAATCGCTTTTGACGGTTTCTGCGAAAGAGGTGTCGAGCAAGTTTGGCTTCTACACGGACGAGGCGATGCAGCGTCCTGTGGGGGTCCAGCGGCACGGTGTCACGCGCGTCGTGATGCTCTCGCTGCGGGAGTATGAGCGGCTCAAGCGCCGGGATCGTCAGGTGATCCGCACGGAAGATCTGGATGAAGAAACCATCGAAGCCATCCTCAGCGCCGAACCGGGCGAGCGGTCCCGCGAAGCCGGGCGGCGACTGGCCGACCCCGACGCCGGGTGATGTCGTCAGCTACGCCTATTTATGGGCGCGCGAGGCGGATGCGGGGCAGGAAGAGGGGCTGAAAGACCGGCCCTCCGTCGTTATTTTATCCACGATCACGCAGGACCGCGAGGTGTTCGTCAACGTTGTGCCGGTCACGCATAGTCGGCCAGATGAGGCGAGCGATGGCGTGGAGATGCCAGCGATCGTTAAGCGCGATCTGGGCCTAGACCGTGAGCCAAGCTGGGTTGTCGTGACCGAGATCAACCAGTTTCGTTGGCCGGGACCAGATGTGCGATTGGTTGGCGGTGATACGCCCTATCACGGTGCGATACCGGATTGGTTGTTCGAGCGGGTGCGGGCGGCGTTTACGAAAAAGATTGGGGCGGTGCGGGTTACGCGAAGGTCGGAGTAGGCGATGCAAAGACGTGCACAGAGAGAAGGTGTAGTAATCGCCCTCCAATTTTACGGGCATAATCTTAGGCTGGCCGTACAGCTTTCATTGAGCCTGTTGTTTTTCTATCCGTCCAGTATGATCCAACCAGATTGGTAGGCTCATGGGAAGGACCATCTATCGCGAGCAAAAATGTGCCATAATGTATGACACTTTTTTCCCTGTGTGCGGGTTTAGGCTCGTTAATGTAAGATCCGCAAAACCTAAATTTACTCTGCGGGAGCCGTATCAACTCGCTTCCAATGAGGGAGCCGCTGGACTCTTCCGTTTCCACTGAAAAGGTAATTTGAGTGTAGGTCTGACGTACTTCAATTAAACCATTCCGACGAGCGGCAATGCCGGTATCCGGGTCAACCCAAGTAGATTCTATCTCCACTTCCCAAACCCCACTTATATTTGGGCGTCGCACTAGCCATCCGTGCAGCCAACGAAACTTCCACAACCAGTTATCAAATAGCCAAAAGGCAACGCCAACAGCGATCGTCGGAGCTGTTAAAGCCTTGATCCACGTCCAAGATACGCTTTCGCCGGCAGCGTACAGGGCGCCGACGAACGCCGCGACTGCAACCCACACGATGATTTTGCTGTGAATGGGTTCCACAGGTCAGTTGGCTCCAATGTAGCGACGCGCTTCATAAGCGAAGCGCTGAACTTGATGCGACGTCCATGCGCTTGTTCCGCCAAAAAGAGGTTTGATTGCGTTCTCTTCGAGCATCGACGCCGAGCTGTACGTCGCCATGTCCTCAATAGTTTTCAAAACTTCCGCGACTCTTTCCCACATATTGGAAGACAGGAAGATAGGCACTGGCAGGTTCCAGACCAAGCACTCGATCAAAAAGGATTTCATAGGCTTAGCCGCGTCGACGCCCTCCTCCTCCATTTCGCAAGACAGCTTCTTAACTGCACGAACCATTGGTTTGAACCGGTAATAGGCCGCTTCGTCCTTTTTGATACCGTTTTGATATTGCTGCTCAGGATAGTTTGTAATGAATGTGCCGTCTCTCGCAGTGAGGCAAATTCCGGCATCGTAGGTCAGCCCATAACCACTATCTCGGTATCGACGGTACTCGAAACAGGGAACGACATCCGCATCGACGCGATATGTGTTTTCCTTCACATTTAACGCTTTGTTGCCGCTTTTGACGGCTACGCGGCCGAATTGAGTGACCAATGCATCTTCAACATCATCCCTAAAATCGCCGTATGAATATGAAGCATCGGATATTCCGAGACTTAGCCGGGTGTGTGGTGATGGCAAATCATTGTAATGGAAAGTGTCAGGACATAGGACACCTACGTCCACATCGCTCTCTTGCCGTACACCCGTGTTATTACGGTACGAGCCTTGAACAAAAGTCCGTACAGTATGACGACCCAAAGCGTTGCTATTAGCCACCGCTCGCTGAATTGCGGTTATAGCTCTGGCGGCTTTCTCATCCTCAACCTTGCCGAGCGGCTGGGACCAAGCTGTTAACGTACTTTCCCAGTCTGTTTTAGCTCGATACATAGTGGATGTTCCTATTCCGCGGCAATTTCTTCCGTAGCTTTCACCTTATTTAACAGCGGCGCAAGATACTTCCCCGTGTAGCTGCGCGGTTCCTTCGCGACCTGCTCGGGCGTGCCCTGGGCGACGATTTCGCCTCCTTTGACGCCGCCTTCCGGCCCTAAATCCAGGATCCAGTCGGCGGTCTTGATGACGTCGAGATTGTGTTCGATCACCACGACCGTATTCCCCTGTTCGACCAGCGCGTGGAGGACTTCGAGGAGTTTGCGGACGTCCTCGAAATGCAGGCCGGTGGTGGGTTCGTCGAGGATGTAGAGCGTCTGGCCGGTGGCTCTCCGCGCCAGTTCCTTGGACAGTTTGACGCGCTGGGCTTCGCCGCCCGACAGGGTCGTGGCTTGCTGTCCGACCTTGACATAGCCGAGGCCGACTTCTGCCAGCATCGCCATGCGTTCGCGGATCGGGGGGACGGCCTTGAAGAATTCGACCGCATCCTCGACCGTCATGTCGAGGACGTCGGCGATCGACTTGCCCTTGAACTTCACTTCGAGGGTTTCGCGGTTGTAGCGCTGGCCGTGGCAGACGTCGCAGGTGACATAGACGTCGGGGAGGAAGTGCATTTCGATCTTGAGCAGGCCGTCGCCGGTGCACGCTTCGCAGCGGCCGCCCTTTACGTTGAAGCTGAAGCGGCCGGGTTTGTAGCCGCGCGCCTGGCTTTCGGGGAGGCCGGCAAACCAGTCGCGGATGTTGGTGAAGGCGCCGGTATAGGTGGCGGGGTTGGAGCGCGGGGTGCGGCCGATCGGCGACTGATCGATGTCGATCACCTTGTCGAGATGTTCGAGGCCGGTGATCTTGTCATGCTTGCCCGCGAGCATGCGCGCGCCGTTGAGGTGGCGCGCGGCGGCGGCGTAGAGCGTGTCGATGGTGAAGCTGGACTTGCCCGAGCCGGAGACGCCGGTGATGCAGGTGAAGGTGCCGAGCGGGATGCTGGCGGTGACCCCGTTCAGGTTGTTGGCGGTGGCATTGTGAACGGTGAGCTTCTTGCCGGTGCCCTTGCGGCGCTTTGCGGGCAGCGGGACTTCGCGGCGGCCGGAGAGATAGTCGGCGGTGATGCTGTTTTCGTTGGCGAGGACTTGTTCGAAGCTGCCGTGCGCGACGATCTCGCCGCCGTGGACGCCCGCGCCCGGCCCCATGTCGATGACGTAATCGGCGGTACGGATCGCGTCCTCGTCATGCTCGACCACCAGCACGGTGTTGCCGAGATCGCGCAGGCGGCGGAGCGTGGCGAGGAGCATGTCGTTGTCGCGCTGATGCAGGCCGATGCTGGGTTCATCGAGGACGTAGAGCACGCCGGAGAGGCCGGAGCCGATCTGTGACGCGAGGCGGATGCGCTGAGACTCGCCGCCGGACAGCGTGCCGCTGGTGCGGTTGAGGTTGAGGTAATCGAGGCCGACATTGTTGAGGAAGCCGATGCGTTCGTCGATCTCCTTGAGGATGGCGCGGGCGATTTCCTGTTGCTGGCCGGTGAGCTGATCGGGGAGCGCGGCGAACCAGGCGAGCGCGTCGGTGACGGAGAGTTTGGTGACGGAGGAGATGTCGCGCATGGCGACCTTGACCGCGAGGGCTTCGGGCTTGAGGCGCGCGCCTTCGCAGGTGGCGCAGGGTTGGCTGGCCTGATATTTGGACAGCTCCTCGCGCATCCACGCGCTCTCGGTCTGGAGCAGGCGGCGGTTGAGGTTGCCGATGACACCCTCGAACGGCTTCTTCACGTCATAGGATTTGCGGCCATCGACGAAGGTCAGCGTGACCGGCTTGCCGCCGGTGCCGTGGAGGATGATGAACTGGACTTCGCCGGGCAGGTCTTTCCACGGCGTGTCGAGCGCGAAGCCGAATTCGCGGGCGAGGCTGCCGAGGACTTGCATGTAATAGGGCGATGGCGGGTTGGATTTGGCCCAGGGGACGACCGCGCCCTTTTTGAGGGAGAGGTCGTGGTTGGGAACGACGAGGTCTTCGTCGAACACCATCTTCTCGCCGAGGCCGTCGCACGCGGGGCATGCGCCCTGCGGGGCGTTGAAGGAAAAGAGGCGCGGTTCGATCTCGGCGATGGTAAAGCCGCTGACCGGGCAGGCGAATTTCTCGGAGAAGACGATGCGGTTGTCGGGGAGGCCGGCGTTCTTCATGCCCTTTACGGGGGCAACAGGTTCGGCGGTTTCGGTGCGGAAGCTTTGGGGGGCTTCGTTGACGCGGCTCGACGTCAATGCCTCGACCGTCGTGTCCACGAGGTCGACATAGGCCAGCCCTTCGGCGAGTTTCAGCGCCGTCTCGAAGCTTTCGGCCAGGCGGGTAGCGATTTCGCCACCGACGACGAGGCGGTCGACCACCACTTCGATGTCGTGCTTGTACTTCTTGTCGAGCGCCGGCGCTTCCTCGATCAGGTACATCTCGCCATTGACGCGGACGCGCTGGAAGCCGGCGCGCTGCCATTCGGCGAGTTCCTTCTTATACTCGCCCTTGCGACCGCGCACGACGGGGGCGAGGAGGAGCAGGCGCGTGCCTTCGGGCAGCGTCAGGACGCGGTCGACCATCTGGCTGACCGTCTGCGCGCTGATCGGGAGGCCGGTCGCGGGGCTGTAGGGAATGCCGACGCGCGCCCATAACAGGCGCATGTAATCGTAGATTTCGGTGACGGTGGCGACGGTCGAGCGCGGGTTGCGGCTCGTCGTCTTCTGCTCGATGCTGATTGCGGGGCTAAGGCCCTCGATATGATCGACATCGGGCTTCTGCATCATCTCCAGGAACTGGCGCGCATAGGCGCTGAGGCTCTCGACATAGCGCCGCTGCCCCTCGGCATAGATGGTGTCGAAGGCGAGGCTCGACTTGCCGCTGCCTGACAGGCCGGTGATGACCGTGAGGGTATCGCGCGGGATATCGATATCCACGCCCTTGAGATTATGCTCGCGTGCGCCGCGGACGGAGATGTGAGTCAGCATGCGGTAAATTGTTCCAGATTTGTTCCTGATCCGCAAGCGGAGCCGAGGCCGACGCAGCGAAAAGGCGAAATGGGAAGCGGGACGGCTCGGCGCAACCCGGACCGCATTTCGCCTCCGGCGCGCACCACCTGTCGAAAAGTGCAGGTTTGTCATGCATTTGAAGCTGGCGTTTGAGACAGGGGGGGATAGAGATGGGGTTTTCGATAAGGGGCGGAAATGGCTGTTATCACGGGTACGTCGGGCAACGATTACATCCAGGGCACCGAAGGCGACGATACGATCAGCGGCGGCGAGGGCGATGACGTCATCTTCGCCAATGGCGGCGCGGACAAGGTGAAGGGTGACGGTGGAAACGACTACATAGTCGGCGGCGTCGGCGACGACGACCTCGATGGTGGCGACGGTGATGACGAGATTTCCGGCCTCGAAGGCAATGACATCATCGCCGGCGGCGATGGCATAGACAAGCTGCACGGGCGACAAGGCAACGACGTCATTTCCGGGGGAGCCGGAGCGGACGAAATCAACGGCGATGGGTTCGTCAGTTCGGTGGATGATGGGGCCGATCATCTGAGCGGGGGCGAGGGCGACGATCGAATATCGGGCCACGGGGCCGACGACACGCTATATGGAGACGGAGGCAACGACACGCTTAGGGGCGGCCACGGTAGTGACATACTCGACGGCGGCGATGGCGATGATCGGCTGAGTGGATATGGGGAGGAGGGCTATGGTGTCGACAGCAGCATCGATGCGCTTTCCGGAGGCGCGGGCAATGACTGGCTGACCGTCGGATATGGCGACAGCGCGGATGGCGGCGTCGGCAGCGACACGATCTACCTAGATTTCTACAGTGGTTCCGCGGGCGTTTCGGCCGATTTGCGTCAACTCGCGAATAACGGCTCGATTCAGATCGGCGGCGGGACCATAACGAATGTGGAACTCGTCGCAGGAATCAGCCTGACCGCCTTTGACGACGTTATCGTCGCCGGTCCGATCGCACCCGGGGTGGTGGGGATATCAATCAGTGGTTGGGGCGGCAACGATCACCTGACGGAAAGCGCCGGCACCGATACGATCTACGGCGGGGACGGTGACGACGTCATTATCGGCGGCACGGGATACAATGCTGCGGTTTACCCATCGACGGATCGTCTGATGGGAGAGAGTGGCAACGATACCATTTACGTACGCGACGATGGCGCCCTGGTGTCGGGCGGCTCTGGCGACGATACGGTTTATGGCGGAGCCGGGGCTGATGAGATCAGCGGGGACAGTGGCCAGGATCAGCTGTTTGGCGGCGGTGGCAACGACGGAATCTCGGGCGGGGATGGCGATGACCGCATCGAAGGTGGTGACGGCAACGACACGCTGGTCGGCAATCGCGGCAAGGACGATTTGAGCGGTGGTGACGGCGACGATACCATCTTCGCCGGCAACAATCAGGTCGATGACAACGAAACCGATCGGATCTTCGCTGGCGCCGGAGCAGACACGATCTGGGCGAGCGCGGGTGACACGATCGATGGCGGCACCGGGCTGGACACGCTGCATCTCTCTGCGCGGCTGACACAGGCAATATCCGCCGACTTCACCGCGGGATCTGTCACGATCGCCGGGGGCAGCATCAGCGGAATAGAGGCTATTCCCCAGCTGCTCCTAAGCGATGCCGATGATTGGTTGGTGCTCGGCTTTAACGGTGCTGCGGGTGGTAGTCAAATCGATGCTGCGGGCGGCAATGACTTCGTTGTCGGAACCGCTGGCAGCGACCGCCTCAGCGGCGGCACCGGCGACGACGCGCTCGACGGCGGGGCTGGCAACGATACGCTGCTGGGCGGCGAGGGCAACGACCTGTTGATCGCCGGCATCGGCGCGGACATGCTGCGCGGCGGTGCGGGCAACGACCGTTATTGGGTAAGCGATGCGCGGGCGCAGATCGTCGAAGCGGACGGGGATGGCAGCGACGAACTCGTCCTCGGCGTATCCTATGTGCTGGGTGCCGGCATATCGATCGAGTTTGTCAATCTGAGCCTGCGTCCCGCGTCGCAGACGTCGAACGACAATGCGATCGATTTCACCGGCAATTCGTTCGTCCAGCGGATCGACGCGACCGACGGGGTCAACGTGATCCGGGGCGGGAGCGGCGGCAATGTCATTCGCGGCTTTGGCGGTAACGATTCACTCTATGGCGAAGGCGGGTTCGACGAGTTGCTGGGGGGTCTGGGCGACGACATGCTCGACGGCGGCGACGGCGAGGACATGCTGGATGGCGGTGCCGGGGCGGATCAACTGCGTGGCGGTGCGGGGGTCGATACGTTCGTCTATCGGCTGGTCACGGATTCGACGGTCGCCGCGAGCGACCGCCTCCTCGATTTCCAGAATGGCATCGACCGGATCGACCTGACCGCGTTTCGCGTCGGCGTCATCACGCTCGTCAATTCCGGGGCGTTCGCCACCGCGACGATCGAAACCGATCAGGGCACGATGCAGCTCACCTCCGACACGGCATTCGCGCTGAGCGATTTCGTGCTGGGCGAGCGTGCGTTCACTGGCAGCGCCGGGGCGGACAGCCTTGCCGGCGGCGGGATGAACGACAGTTTCGACATGTCGCAGGGCGGTGACGACTCCGTCAGTGGCGGGGACGGCAACGACGCCTTCTTCTTCGGTGCAGCGCTGACCGCGGCAGACACGGTCGATGGCGGCGCGGGCACGAACGATCAGCTCGGCTTGCAGGGAAATTACACCGGCGCGAACGCGCTGACCCTTGGCGCGAACACGATCGGCGGGATCGAGCTGATCGGGCTGCTGGGCGGTGCGGGTAATGGTTACGCGATCACCACGGTCGATGCCAATGTCGCAGGCGGACAGGTCCTCACAGTGTTCGGCACCAATTTGGCGGCGGGCAACGCCTTCACCTTCAACGGGTCGGCGGAGACCGACGGGTCGTTCCGCATCTATGGCGGTGCGGGGACCGACAATTTCACCGGCGGCGCGCAGAATGATGGCTTCTGGTTTGGCCCCGGCCGTTTCGACCCGAGCGTCGATCGGGTGAACGGCGGCGGCGGGAATAACGACCAGCTGGCGCTGGACGGCGATTACACGATCACGCTCGACGGCGCGGCTATTCAGGGGATCGAGACGATTACGTTGCAGGCCGGACCGGCAAGCGACCGCAACAGTTTCGACATCACCGTTGCCGACAGCTTTGTCGGCGCGGGGCAGCAGGTCACGATCTTCGGGCTGCTTGCCGTCAACGCGATCCGCATCGACGCCAGCGCCGAGCTCGACGGCAGCGTGCGCGTGTTTGGCGGGCAGAGCCACGACACGATTATCGGCAGCGCGGGCGACGACCGGCTGTTCGGTGGTGCCGGGAGTGACTCGCTGATCGGCGGGGCGGGCAACGACGTCTATGTCTATGACGCGGTGAGCCAGTCGACCGGGCTGTACGGCGATGGCATCCAGCTGCTCGATGGCGACAAGATCGACTTCAACTTCACCGTGGCGGGTGTCGCAACGACCGTGGTGGGCGGCACGCTGGGTGGCGATTTCGACGCCGATTTGGCCGCCGCGATCGGTGCAGGTCAGATGGGTGTGGGCGAAGCCGTGTTGTTCCGGCCCGATGCGGGCATTTATGCCGGCACCAGCTTTCTGATCGTCGATGCCAATGGCGTGGCCGGGTATCAGGCGGGTCAGGACTATGTCATCGGGCTGATCGGCAACCCTACCGACCTGCCCCCCGATCCGTTCGTTTGAGACAGGCGGGGCAGAAGGTCGGTCGCTGACCCCGCTTCCCGAGCGAGAAATTGGGGCGATGTGCACTGGTTGCGAGTGCCCTTCGGTCATTGAACGCGCCCTGCCCCACCCCATTTGCGGTGCGTATCATCCTGGGGAGGCCGCTTATGCCATCGCTTTACGACGTCGCCGTTCCGCCGCTCATCCGTTCGCTGACCGCGATGTCGAAATTTCTGGAGAAAGGCCGCGTATGGGCCGAGGAACAGGGGCTGGACGAGGCGGCGCTGACCGAGGCGCGGCTGTACCCCGACATGGGTCCGCTGACCGCGCAGATCCAGCGCGCGACCGATTCCGCGAAGTTCGTGGCGGTGCGTGTGGGCGAAGCGGAGAACGTCCCCTTTCCCGATGAGGAAGTGACGATCGCCGAATTGCAGGCGCGGATCGAGAAGACGATCGCGTTCCTGAAAGCCGTGCCGCCGGGGAATTTCGAGAACCGGGAGGATGCGGCGGTGGTGCTGAAACTGCCCAACCGCGAACTGAACTTCACCGGCGCGAGCTATGTCAGCGCGTTTGCGCTGCCGAACTTTTATTTCCATGTGACGACCGCCTATGCGCTGTTGCGGATGAAGGGCGTGCCGGCGGGGAAGATGGATTATATGGGGGCGGCATGAGGCAAGTTTGAAGCAGCGCGCATCGCGTTTGCCGCTGAAAAACTTGGAGACTCTTTGGCGGATTTGATTTTATGACGAGCGTGGAAGGGGGCATCGCGTCAATGCGCGAAGGGGCTGCCCTTGCCTGGAGCACGCCCGGATGCCGTCAATCATTCCCGCACGTCCCCCCCGTCCAACGACGGTTACCGCCACCTACACGCAGGCATTGACGGGGACACCGACCGCGACCGTCGCGGCCGACCAGATCATCTTTGGCGGTGGGTTTGATGCGGTGGGCCAACATCCGGGTATTTACTTCAACCCCAGCTATGGCAGCCCGCTCGTCCATCTGGTCCATTATTATGACTATGACTGGACGCTCGAAAATGCGGGCACGATCTGGAACACATCAACGCAATATACGAGTACGGCGGTCTGGGTGGACAGGCTGGTCAATAGCGGGCTGATCGTTGCCGAAGTCGCGATTCCGTGGATCGGCGAGGGCTATACGCATTTCGGAAGCACGTTCGGCGCGTTCGTTCTGGGCGGCGGGCCGATGTATTCGGTTGCGATGAATAACAGCGGCAGCATCTTTGCGCTTGCGACGGGTGGCAACGCATTCGGCGTCTATTCGGAAGCGGTATATCGGACCTTCGTCAATTCGGGCCTGATCGCCGCCCAATCCAGCTATAGCCCCTCTCCATCGACCAGCGGCGGTGCCTGGGGCGTCCGCCTGACGAACGGGGCCACGCTCATCAACGAGGCGGGCGGGCAGATCCTGGCGGAAGGCCCCAACGCCAATGGCGTTTTCATCGGTCGCGGATTGAATTTCCAGTCGCCTCCAACGCCGCAGGTGATCAATTACGGATTGATCGAGGCCGTATCGACCGACCCCGGCATCAGCTCGCGCGGCATATACGCTGCCAGCAACGGGCTGGAGTTGATGGAGATCGAGAATGGCGGCACGATCCGTGCGGATATTGCGATCTACGCGCCGTCATCCTCCCTCGGGACATTCACGACCAGCTGGCAGATCAATGTCCAGACCGTCCGCAACCTGACCGGCGGGGTGATCGAGGGGAGGATCGAACTGCATCTGGGCGCAGACGTGCTGATCAACCAGGGAACGATCACCGGAACGATCGACATGGGCGACGGCGACGACCGGATCGACAGCACCGGCGGGACGATCAACGGCCTGAGCGATCTGGGGTTCGGCAACGACCATTTTATCGGCGGCAATGGCGTTGATACCGTGATGGGCCAGGTTGGCAACGACACGGTCGAAGGGGGTGGCGGAAACGACCTGTTGATTGGCGGATTTGGCGACGACGTGCTGATCGGCGGCGGCGGCAATGACGGCATGTATGGCGAAGCGGGCGACGACCGGTTCGTGCTGGAGAGCGGGGATGTCGCAAATGGCGGACTGGGCCATGACCGCTTCGAAACAATCGACTATCGTTTCGCGCGCCTCGACGGCGAGAGTGGGAACGATAGCTGGATCCTGCCCGCTGGCCCCCGCATTTTGAGCCTTTCGGCCGTTACCAACAGCGGCCGGGTGACCGGCATCGAACGAATAGAGCTGAGTGGCAACAAGACCCTGATCGTCGCCGCCGCAGATGTCGCCGGGATCAGCGGAAGCGACCTGCTGACCATCGACGCGGAATCGAGCGATACGGTCAGGCTGGTTGGCGCCTGGACCAAGGGCGCGGAAGAAGCGATCGGCGGCATTACCTATATTCGCTACACGTCGGGAACATCCGCCGTGCTGGTGGATATGAGCGCCGGCATCGTCCTGAACGGAGCCGCAGATGGTGCCGCCGGACTCGATCCGGTCGCTGCGGGCGGGGCACCACCCATTCCGGGCAGCATGACGGGTGCCGTGCTGCAAAATGTGTTGGTTCTGGCCGATCACCTCGTTTTCGAAGACCTGGTCATCGGGCCGGACGAGACGTGGATATCGCCGGACGGACGATCCGTCCTCAGGACCGAATATGGCACGTCCACCCGTCAGCTGGACACGCTCCCCGACGTCGTCAATCACGGCGTCATATCGAGCCGGGGCAACAGCATTACGGGGAACGGTTCGGCAACAGCATTCGGCCCTGACCGCGACAGCATTTCAGTCATGGGCCACTTCACCAATACGGGGACGATCGAGGCGATCGCGGAAAATCATGCCAGGGCTTTTTTCAGCGGGGGCCGTGGCACGCTGTCCAACAGCGGCAAGGTGCATGCGATCGCAGGGACGGGCGATGCGGACGCGATCATCCTGTTCGGGAGCGCCGAGTGGCCATCAGCCTATTCCATCGTCAACGAAGTGGGCGGCGATATCTATGCCCGGTCCGAGAGCGGCTATGCCAGCGGAGTCCGCTATGGCAATGCCGGCGCGCTGCACAATCAGGGCCTGATCGAGACATGGGGCGGCAATGGTGCGGTCGCGGTGGATATGTCGGCCAATGGCGGCGATCTGGCCAATGACGGCACGATCATCGCATTTTCGCCGGAATCGAGTGAGAATTATTCGATAGGCGCTTACTTTTGGTCTTTCGCGTCAGTCGTCAACACCGGCGTTATCGCTGCTGATATCGCATTATATTTTAGCAAATCGACTTTCGGACAAGTCGATATCAACAATAGCGGCGACATCTATGGGCTGATTGTTTCAGATCCCGGAGATGATTTGTCTTTCGGAGCCGTTTCTCTCACAAATAGTGGCCGTATATTCGGCGATATCGTCATTCTCGATTCTAATACGATCAGTGATACCGTGACCAACACCGGACTGATCGACGGCATTGTCGCTTTGGGAGGCGGCAACGACGTTTTCGATGGCAGCGGGGGCACCCAGACAGGGGCGATATATGGCGATGCCGGCAACGACACGCTCATCGGCGGCGCTGGCAGCGACATCTTTGACGGTGGCGTGGGCAAAGACACGATGCGCGGCGGTGCCGGTGACGATATCTATTATGTGGACGATTTCGACGACGTCGTGACCGAGCTGGCCGGCGAAGGCTATGACGCGGTGCATACGGCGCTCGCGGCGTATGTGCTGCCTGCGCATGTCGAGAAGCTCGTCTATACGGGAGCGGGCGCGATTGCCTGGTCCGGCAATGCGGGAGACAATGGTCTGGGCGGTGCGGCCGGCGACGATCGTTTCGACATGAGCCAGGGCGGCAACGATAATGTCAGCGGCGGCGGCGGGGACGATGCGTTCTTCTTTGGCGCGGCGCTGACCGCTGCCGATACGGTCGATGGCGGCGCGGGCACTGACGATCAGCTCGGCTTGCAAGGCGATTATACCGGCGCGAACGCGCTGACGCTGGGCGCGAGCACGATCAGCGGGATCGAGCTGATCGGGCTGCTGGGCGGCGCGGGCAACGGTTATGCGATCACCACGGTCGATGCCAATGTCGCAGGCGGTCAGGTCCTTACAGTGTTCGGCACCAATCTGGCGGCGGGGAACGTCCTCACCTTCAACGGCGCCGCGGAGACCGATGGGTCATTCCGTATCTATGGCGGAGCAGGGACCGATAATCTGACTGGCGGCGCGCAGAATGACGGGTTCTGGTTCGGCCCCGGCCGGTTCGACCCGAGCGTGGACCGCGTGAACGGCGGCGGCGGGAATAACGATCAGCTCGCGCTGGACGGCGACTATACGATCACGCTCGACGGCGCCGCGATTCAGGGGATCGAGACGGTCACCTTGCAGGCGGGTCCGGCGAGCGACCGCAACAGTTTCGACATCACGGTCGCCGACAGCTTCGTGGGCGCGGGGCAGCAGGTCACGATCTTCGGGCTGCTTGCCGTCAACGCGATCCGCATCGACGCCAGCGCCGAGCATGACGGCAGCGTGCGCGTGTTCGGCGGACAGGGCCACGACATGATCTTCGGCAGCGCGGGCGACGACCGCATCTTCGGCGGCAATGGCAGCGATTTCCTGTACGGCGGCGGCGGCAACGACATTTATGTCTATGACGCGGTCAGCCAGTCGACGGGGATCAATGCCGACGGCATCCATTTGACCGCAGGCGACAAGATCGACTTCAACTTCACCGTCGGCGGGACCGCGGCCACGGTAAACGGCGGCATGCTGGGCGGGGATTTCGATATCGATCTGGCGGCGGCGATCGGCGCGGGCCAGATGGGCGCGGGCCAGGCGGTGCTGTTCCGCCCGGATGCAGGCATCTATGCCGGACAGAGCTTTCTGATCGTCGATGCCAATGGCGTGGCCGGGTATCAGGCGGGTCAGGATTATGTCATCGGCCTGATCGGCAACCCCACCGACCTGCCCCCGGACCCGTTCGTGTGAAACAGGCGGGGCAAAAGCGCGGCCACCGAATTGCGCCTGTTGCCGTGCCCCTCGGCATGGATGGCGAGGCAGGTGGGACTCGACTTGTCCCAATTCACGTTCGAGACTTCAACGGACAGCAAGCCCTTGGCCAGACAATGTAAATTCGGTTGCCCGTCAGATCGCAACATGCAACGTCTGCGATAAAATGCAGAAGTGGAGATTGGTGTGCCGACCTATTACGGATCAACCGCACGTAGCGTTTACGAACTGCTATCCGCGAACGCGCGGAGCACGCTCTTCAACAAAAGCGGCACGCTGATCTACGTCGCGCGAGGCGACGGTGTGATCGACGTTTTCGATGCAGCGAGTCACAGTCTTATCACAAGCTGGACTGTCGGCACATCGTTGACCGCAATGAGTCTTTCGGAAGACGGATCCTTCCTGCTTGCCATCGAACAGACCGGCCCGAATTCGGGCAGACTCCATCGTGTTTCGACCATTGACGGATCAACGCAATCCATCACGACCGCGCATTTCACCGATGTCGAGATCGTCGATGCACAGACCGCAATCCTGACGGGGTCATCCCATATGAAGTTCGATCTGGTCAGCGGCGAATTTACGCCGTTGCAGGGATCAAATGGATGGGCGGCGATTACCGAAGACCAGCACCTGTCGCTGATTGGATCGGCGAATAGTTCAAATGGCCCGCTAGCGGTTTATGACGATCGCGTGGGTGGTATCGTTGCGACCGGTGACAACTATCAGCAGGGCGCAGTGTCCGGGTTCAACAACGGACATCAGGCGATCAGCGAGGCCGCTGGCCTGATTGCGCAATTTATCTATTACGGCAATATCAACATCTATGATTTGTCAGTCAAATTCGTGCGTACCATCAACGTTGGCGGCACCGTTGACGGGCTCGCCTTCGATCAGCAGGGAAACTTCTTCTATGCCTACCTGATCGAGACCGGCGCACTTGTAAAATATAGTACCGAGGACTGGACCGAAGTGGAGCGATTCCCGGTCGCGCAATCCACTTGGCACAATTTTATCGGATCGGGCGACCAGATCCATATTTCGGCCGATGGCACCTATATCACCGTTGCGAACAACAATGGTGGTCGACTGCAGCTGATAGATCTTAGCGCACGCAATGAAACTTTCGCCGGCACCGCAGGCGCGGACACATTTATCGGCCGCGATGGCAACGACACCTATTTGGTCGGCAGCGGCGATGTGGTCGTCGAGGAACGCGGCGAAGGGATCGACACGGTCGAGACGCAGCTTGCCAGCTATTCGCTGGGTAGCCACGTCGAGAATCTCATTTTCACCGGATCGAGCGGATTTACGGCTACCGGCAACAATCTCGACAACCTAATCACGGCAGGCGACGGCGACGACACCATCGTCGTGACCCCGGGCAACGACACCGCAGATGGCGGCGCGGGGACCGACACGCTGATCGTCTATATGCGCGATCAGGGGCTGATCCCTACCCTGCCCGCCGGTTACAGTTTCACGGTGACGGCGGCCAATCTTCGCGATGAATCGGGGACGATCAACACGACGTTCGCAGGTGTGGAGCGGATCGTGTTCAGCACCGCCGTGGTATCGGGCGGCGGGACGCGTGGGTTCGGGGTGGTTTACATCGATGGAAGTGCATCGACGATCCCGATCACGTTCACCACGCTCGGCAGTTTCTCGGACACGCTGATTGGCGGCAGTGCGGATGACCTGTTCAACCTGAACCGCAGTCAAGGCACGGTCGAAGGCGGTGCGGGCAACGATACGGTCAGCCTGATCGCCGAACCGAACTTTACCTATACTTTGACGGACGCCCTGGGTGGCGGCGTATACGTACGTACGCAGGACGGGCGGTTTGGCTATACTGCAACACTGACCGGGATCGAGACGATCATCGTCCCGGGAACGCAGACCAACGCCTCCGCATCGGATTTCGACGGTTATGTCTTCCTTGATTCATCCAGTGGCGAATCCGTCAGCGGATCGCGCGGCGACGACCGGTTTCGCAACGGACCGGGTGCGGGTCAGGGCGGCGGAACCGACAGCTATCGCGGCAATGGCGGAGCGGATGTTTTCGACTTTAGTGGCGCCCTCGCCCGGATCGGTACCAAGACGATCGGCGATTTCGACGGCAATGACCGGATCGACCTGAGCGGTGGCGGCGTGTTCATCGGCACGGCGGCATTCAGCGGGGTTGCCGGGCAGATCCGCTATGAGACCGCCAACGGCCAGACCATCGTTCGTATTGACGCCAATGGCGACGGGACGGCGGATCAGACGATCACGCTGGGCAGCGGTGCTTACGCGCTGACCGAGACGGCGGCCGGTTCCGCCGTGCTGCGGATCGCGACGCCGCAGAATGTGGTCGATGGCGGCAATGGCGATGACGACCTGATCGGCACCAGCGGTGACGACCTCGTGCGCGGCGTGAACGGTAACGACACGATCCGGGCGACGGCCGGCACCGATTATGCCGATGGCGGCGACGGCACCGACCGGCTGCTCATCGGCGTTGGCGGCAGCGGCGAGTTTGCGGGGACTGCGACGCCGCAGACCTATGTTTTCAACGGCACCGGCGCGACCAATGCCGCGATCGGGCTGGCAACCAGCACTGGATTGATCGAGACGATCGTGCTGGACACGACGGCGGCGGGCGGCGTGGGCGATACGATCGATGCGAGTGCGGGGACGGTTGCGCTCAGCCTGATGCTGGGCGGCGGCGGCGATACGGTGACCGGATCGTCGCAGAACGATATCATCGATGCTGGTGCGGGGGCCGACAGTGTCAATGGCGGCGCGGGCAGCGATCGCATCTATGGCGGCGAAGGTAACGACACGCTGCGCGGCGGGCTGGGCAGTGACCTGCTGGACGGTGGTGCGGGCGACGATGTCATCTACGGCAATTCGAGCACAAGCGACTATTTCGCGCCGTCTGCCGACAACGCCGGCAACTATCTGTACGGCGGCAGCGGCGCCGATACCCTTTACGGGTCGGGCTTTCTGTTTTCGGCTGGACGGCTTTCCGACAACAGCGGCGAAGACGATATCGGCGCTGAAAAGGACGTATTGGTCGGGTCCGGGACATTCTCGGTCGGCGCGGGCGACGACGCGACGGGAACGAACACCACGACCGACATCCTGCGATTGACGCTGACCGGCGCGGCGAGCGGAGTCGATATCAACATGGCGGCGTTCAATTCGACGCTGTGGACCGTGGCCGGTGGCAGCTATCGCAACTTCGACCAGATCTCGACGATCACCGGGAGCAACTTCGCCGATACCTTTACCGTCGGCAACAACGTCACCACCATCATCTATTTGAATGGTGGCGACGGCGATGACACGCTGATCCTGGGTACGGGTGAAAATGGCGGCGGGCGCATCCTGTTTCAGGCCGGAGCCGGCAACGACACCGTCGTTTATGGCAGTAACAGCCAGAACTTCGTGAACGGTGGCGAAGGCGTCGACACACTCGACCTGCGCCTGGCGATATCGGCCCCCTTTTCCTACGCCGGGTTCGAGATCATTCTGGGCAGCGGCGCTGCGGATTCGTTCAACGGCGGGGCCGAGAATAACGAATTGTACGGGTTTGGCGGCAACGATACGCTGTCCGGCGGTGACGGTAATGACATCCTGGAGGGCGGCGACGGTGACGATATCGTCTATGCCGGCGGCGGCGACGATCTGATCGTCGGGGGCGCAGGTGCCGACCAGATGAGTGGCGGCAGCGGCGTCGATAGCTTTGTCTATCGACTGGTAACCGATTCAACCACCGCCGCGAGCGATCGACTGACAGATTTCCAGAGCGGTGTCGATCGCATCGACCTGACCGCCTTTCGCGTGGGCGTCGTCACGCTCGTCAATTCCGGCGCGTTGGCCACCGCGACGATCGAAACCGACCAGGGGACGATGCGGATCACATCGGACTACGCATTCGCGCTAAGCGATTTCGTGCTGGGCGAGCGCGCGTTCACTGGCACCGCCGGGGCGGACAGCTTTGCCGGTGGCGGGATGAACGACAGTTTCGACATGTCGCAGGGCGGTGACGACTCCGTGTCCGGCGGCGGGGGCAATGACGCGTTCTTCTTTGGTGCGGCGTTGACTGCCGCCGACAGTGTGGACGGTGGTGCGGGCACGAACGATCAGCTCGGCTTGCAAGGCGATTATACCGGCGCGAACGCACTGACGCTGGGCGCGAACACGATTAGCGGGATCGAGCTGATCGGGTTGCTGGGCGGCGCGGGCAACGGTTACGCGATCACCACGGTCGATGCCAATGTGGCCGCGGGACAGGTGCTGACGATATTCGGCACCAATCTGGCGGCGGGCAACAACTTCACCTTTAACGGCGCGGCGGAGACCGACGGGTCGTTCCGCATCTATGGCGGTGCGGGGACCGACAATTTTACCGGTGGCGCGCAGAATGACGGGTTCTGGTTCGGACCCGGCCGCTTCGACCCGAGCGTGGACCGGGTGAACGGCGGCGGCGGGAATAACGATCAGCTGGCGCTGGACGGCGACTACACGATGACGTTGGACGGGACGGCGATCCAGGGGATCGAGACGATCACCTTGCAGGCCGGACCGGCAAGCGACCGCAACAGTTTCGACATCACGGTCGCCGACAGCTTCGTGGGCGCGGGGCAGCAGGTCACGATCTTCGGGCTGCTTGCCGTCAACGCGATCCGCATCGACGCCAGCACCGAACTGGACGGCAGCGTGCGCGTGTTCGGCGGGCAGGGCAGCGACAGCATCTATGGCAGCGCGGGTGACGACCGGCTGTTCGGCGGCGCGGGTGCCGATTTCCTGTATGGCGGCGGGGGCAACGACATTTACGTCTATGACGCGGTCAGCCAGTCGACCGGCGTCAACGCCGACGGGATCCATTTGACGGGGGGCGACAAGATCGACTTCAACTTCGCCGTCGGCGGGGTCGCCGCGACGGTTGCCAGCGGCACGCTGTCGCTCGCCAGTTTCGACGCCGATATCGAAGCCGCGATCGGGGGTGGGCAGATGGGCACGGGACAAGCCGTGCTGTTCCGGCCCGATGCGGGCACGCATGCCGGCACCAGCTTTCTGATCGTCGATGCCAATGGCGTGGCGGGATATCAGGCGGGCGAGGATTACGTCATCCAGCTCGCGGGCAACCCGACCGACCTGCCCCCCGATCCTTTCGTATAGCGCCATTTGTCTGAATTCGACGCAAAGCCGTCGCTTGCTTTCTGCGTAACCCCCGGCAAGATGTTGGATGACAACAGCTTTTGACGGTGGGCATGGCGCGGGGGTGGACGGACAGGGACGATCGCTTTGTAGCCGCCGCGCTGGAGCCGGCGCAGTGGATCCCGGCGCTTGAGGAACTGGCGGTGGCGACCGGGTCGGATCGGGCGCAGCTGATCGGCTTTGGCGCGGATTACGGTGTCGATTTCAACTGGGCGAACGGCGATCTGTCGATCATCGACGCGTTCGCGCCGGTCCCGCCGAACCTGAATTTCCGGGTGCGTGCCAACATGGCCTTTCCCGACGCGGCGATCATCGACGAGCGGCATTATGCGCAGACGATCCCGACGCTGGAGTCGGACGCCTATGTCGATCTGTGCCGCGAATGGGGCATTCTGCACGGGTGCCAGACCAATTTGCGGGATGGCGCCGACGGGCTGATCGGCTTGGCATTGTTGCGATCCGAAGCGACCGGGCCAACAGACGCCGATACGCGCGCGATGTTCGACGATGCCCGGCGCGACGCGGCAGCGGCGGTGGCGCTGCAAATCGCGCTGGAGAAGGAAGGCTATCGCCTGATCGCCGGGACGTTCGAGGCGATGCAGGCGGCATGCTTCGTGATGGACCGCACGCTGAAGGTGCGTGCGATGTCACCCGATGGCGAGGCGCTGTTGCGCGAGGGTGCGCTGACGCTGGCCGAGGGGCGGCTGTCGGCAAGCGAGCCACGCGCGGCACGCGACATCGCCGCTGCATTGCACGCGATGGCGGTGGACGAGGCGCGCGCGCGCCGGGTGCTGATCGCGGCGATGCCCGATGCGCGGCCGGAGCGACCCGTGGTGTCATTGCAATTTCACCGGCTGCCACGGCGCGAATGGGCGATGGGCTTTGCGCCGTTCGCGGTCGCGGTGGCGACGCGGCCGGGCACGGTGCGCGAGGAGGATGGCAGCGGCATTCGCGCCGCATTCGGGCTGACCGGCACGGAGACCGCGATCGCACTGATGCTGGCGGGCGGACAGAACCGCGAAACCATCCGCGTGGCGCGCGGCGTATCGAAGGAAACGATGCGCAGCCACCTGCGCGCGCTGTTCGCCAAGCTGGGCGTGCGGCGCGAGACGGATGCGATAAGGCTGTTGAGCGAATTGTTGAAATGACTGGATAAGTCGGAAATCTTCTCCCCCTTTAGGGGGATGCGGCGGTCGCAGTGCGGCTCTAGTCTTTCGCCCGAAATCGCTGTGCCGGACCGGGGTCGGCGGGTGTGCAGGTTTGGGGGATGACGACATGGCTATTATCGACGGCACCAATAACGGCGAAACGCTGAACGGCACGCCCGACGCCGACACGATCAATGCCGGGGGTGGCGATGATACGGTGCTGGGCGGCACCGGCGACGACACGATCAACGGCGGCGACGGCAACGATACCCTGTACGGCCAGCAGGGCGCCGACACCTATTACGCGGGTGAAGGCAATGACCGCATCGGCGAGGCCGGCGGCGACACCATTTATGGCGAGGGCGGCGACGACATCGTCGATACCCATGTGACCGCCGGAAATTCCGTTATCGACCTGGGCACCGGGAACGATCAGGCGATTATCGGCATATTCGGAACCCAGTTCACGCAAGGCATGGCGACGATCATCGGCGGCGAAGGCAATGATCTGGTCGCGGTCTATCACGGGACCGGCAACGTCGTCGATCTGGGCACCGGATCCGACCAGTTCATCCTGATCGGCGGCTCCTCCACCGTAACGCTGGGCGATGGCGCGGATGAGATTTTGCTGGGTATCGATTCCCCCTCAACGCTCTCGTTTCCCTATTATCATGCTCGCCTGACGCTGACCGATTATACGCCGGGCGTCGATCGCATCAGCGGCGCGTGGAAGGGCGGCTGGCTGATCAACTGGGATGGCCGGACCAATCCCTTTGCAACCGGGCATCTGACATTGGTGCAGGACGGGGCGGACGCGGTGCTGCGGCGTGATTTCGATGCGGGTGCGGGCTCGGTGTACGGCACCGTCGAATTCATCCGCTTCAAGAATACCAATGTCAGCGCGCTGGGCGCGAACGATCTGGGCGGGTTTGCACCGGACGGCAGCCAGCCGGCGACCGCCGTCCTTGCATCGACCGGCAATAGCGGCGGCGTGCCGCTGTACGAGGGCACGGTCGGCGGCGATATCATCACCGGCACCAGCGGCCGCGACTATGTTTCCAGCCGCGCCGGGGACGATGTGATCGACACCGGCGGTGGCGACGATATCATCTATACCGGCGGCGGCAATGACACCGTGCATGCGGGCGCCGGCGATGACTTCGTTCAGTCGGAGGGCGGTAACTCGATCGTCTATGGCGAGGGCGGCAACGACACCCTGCGTGGCTCGCTGTATTTCCCCGGCCATCTGGTGCTGGATGGCGGCGATGGGAACGACGAATTCTCGGTCTTTCCGGACACCTATTTCGGCCCCAATAATGGCCAGGGATCGCCTCCCGGCACCAGCTTTGAAATCATCGGCGGGGCTGGCAACGACACGGTCGGGTTCAACGACCTGGCGCCGCGCGGGGCAATCGTCGATCTTGGCGCGGATAACGACAAGATGGCCCTCTATACCGACCACCAGATCGCCTTGACGACGGGAAGCGGAGTCGACGAAATTACCCTGCAATTTTATCGCCATATCGGCGCGACGGCAGGGCTGGCGGCAACGGTGTCCGATTTCGAGCTGGGCGTGGACAAGGTCATCCTCCCGCAGAAGAACGATTTCAGCCAGTATTTCACGGGCTGGAATGGTGTGAGCAACCCGTTCACGGGCGGCTTTGCGCGGTTGCTGCAGGACGGCAACGATACGCTGTTGCAATTCGACAAGGACGGCGGCGGCAACAATTGGGGCACGGTGCTGCGCTTCACCGGTTTGGCCGCGACCGCGTTCGTCGCCGCCGACTTCAGCGGCTGGGCACCGGTAATCGGCACGGCCGACGATACGGTGACGGGCACGGCGGGAGCCGACACTTATTCGACCGGCGAAGGCAACGACACGCTCGACCTGAGCCAGGGTGGCGACGACACCGCGGACGGCGGGACCGGGAACGACAGCTTTTTCTTTGGCGGCGCGCTCACCGCAGCGGACCGGGTGACCGGCGGCGATGGCACCAACGACCAGATCGGGCTTCAGGGCAATTATTCGGGTGGTCTGACGCTGGGTGCAACCACGATCAGCGGGATCGAGCTGATCGGCCTGTTGGCGGGTGCCGGCAATGGCTATTCGATCACCACGGTGGATGCGAACGTCGCGGCGGCACGCGTGCTGACGATATTCGGCACCAACCTCGCATTGGGCAACAACTTCACCTTCAACGGCGCGGCGGAGACCGACGGACAGTTCCGCATCTATGGCGGCGCGGGCACCGACAACCTGACTGGCGGCGCCGGGAGCGATGGCATCTGGTTCGGACCGGGTCGGTTCGATCCGGCGGTGGACCGGGTCAATGGCGGCGGCGGCATCGACCAGTTGGCGCTCGACGGCGACTATACGATCACGCTGGACGGCACCGCGATCCAGGGGATCGAGCAGATCACGCTGATGGCGGGACCGGCGGGCGACCGCAACGTGTTCGACATCACCGTCGCCAACTCGCTGGTCGCGGCGGGCGTGCAGCAGACGATCTGGGGGCTGCCGGTCACAACCAGTATCCGCATCGACGCCAGCGCCGAACTGGACGGCAGCGTGCGCGTGTTCGGCGGGCAGAGCCACGACACCATTTACGGCAGCGCGGGCGACGACCGGCTGTTCGGCGGGGCTGGCAGCGATTTCCTTTACGGCGGCGCGGGCAACGACACCTATGTCTATGACGCGGTCAGCCAGTCCACGGGCATCAACGCTGACGGCATCCATTTGACCGCAGGCGACAAGATCGATTTCTACTTCACCGTCGCCGGCATTGCAACGACGGTTGTCGGCGGGCAGCTGGGCGGCGATTTCGATATCGATCTGGCGGCGGCGATCGGCGCGGGACAGATGGGCGTGGGCGAAGCGGTGCTGTTCCGGCCCGATTCAGGCATCTATGCCGGGCAGAGTTTTCTGGTCGTCGATGCCAATGGCGTCGCCGGATATCAGGCCGGTCAGGATTATGTCATCAGCTTGCTCGGCGGCGTGACCGACCTGCCCCCGGACCCATTTGTGTGAGGCGAACGAACGCGGCTGCGACGATGTAAAAACCCCGGTGACTCAACGCCCTCTGCGCTGCTAGTCTGATCCGGGAAGGGGAGTTTCGGGCGGCACAGGCGGCCTGTTCCGTTCCCGGGGGGATATCGTTCGTGGCCAATACCGCACCATCGCTGACCGGCGCCAACACCGTGGTCGAGACGAGCGAACAGGTCGTCAACAACAGCGCGATCGAGTTTGTCGGCAACGCGACCTTTGTCGATCCAGATGGCAATTTCGCGGGCGCGGTGCTGCGGGTCAGCGGGTTGCTGGCCGAGGATCGCGTACAGTTGGCCTCCGGTGCGTTCGCGTCGGCGATCGCGTCGGTCACTGGCGGGTTTGGGACCGACCTGATCGTGACGTTCAGCGCCAGCGCGACCGCGTTCGAGATCAATTACCTGATCCGCACGATGTATTATTCGAACCTGGACAACACGCCGACGGCATCGCGTCGGTTGCTCATCAACTTCACCGATAGCGAGGGTGCGGATTTCGGCCCCGTGCCGGGCGGCGCACCGGGCGAGCGCGGGATCGCGGTGACGGTGAACGTCACACCGAGCAACGACCAGCCGGTGGTCGATCTGAATGGTCCGGGCGAGTGGATCGACACCAACGTCCTGCATATCGAGGGTGCCACCACGCGGCTGGCCCCCGCTGCCACGGTCAGCGACGTCGATTCCGACAATTTCGACGGCGGCATGCTGACCGTCGCTTTCTCGCTCTATTCCGATGAGCGCCTCGTCATTCTCAATCAGGGCAATGGTGCCGGGCAGATCGGCGTCGACGGCAGCAATGTCAGCTATGGCGGGGTCGTGATCGGCACGACCAGCATCACGAGCGGGCTGCGCGTGTCGCTGAATGCCAATGCTACGGCAGAGGCAGTGCAGGCGTTGATCCGGCAGATCGGCTATCAGCATGTCGGCACGTCGCTGCCCAACGGGCCGCGCCCGCAAATGCTGATCGCGCTGACCGATGGCGACGGGGCGGAAAGCTATTACGCCTATAGCTATATCTCCTATCAAAGCACGGATACGCCGCCGGTGCTGGACGGCAGCGATCAGGCACCGATCACTTATGATGACGGGCATATCCCGCAGCCGATCGGGTCGTTCATCACCGTGACCGACCCCGACAGCGCGACGCTGACATCGGCGACGGTGCGCTTTACCGGCGGATTTTCGGCCGGCGACACGCTGAGCGTGATCGAGAGCAACGGCAATATCTCGGCCAGCTGGGATGCGGCGACCGGCGTGCTGACGCTGACCGCGACCGGGCCGGGGGCGGACGTCCATGCGTGGAACAGCGTGCTGCGGCAGGTAGGCTATAGCAACACCCTGCCCAACCCCGCCACCGGCACGCGCACGATCAGCATCACGATCAACGATGCGACCAGTGCGAGCAACACGATCGAGCGCAGCGTCAACGTCGTGCATGTCAACGATGCGCCGGTGATCGACCTGAACGGTGCTGCCGGCAACATCGATACCCATGCGCAATATATCGAGCAGGGCGCACCGTTGTTGATCGCGCCCGACGCCGTCGTCACCGACATGGACAGCGCGAATTTCGCGGGCGGCACCTTCCGCGTCGTGCAAAGCGGCGGGGCGATCAGCACCGACAGCGTCGTCGCGATCCAGCATCAGGGCAATGGCGCGGGGCAGATTGGCGTATCGGGCAGCGAGGTGCGCTATGGCGGCACGCTGATCGGCACGATCGGGACCGGGCCTGCCGGCACGCCGCTGACGGTATCGCTGAACGCTGCGGCGACGCCCGAAGCGGTGCAGGCGATGACGCGCGCGGTGACCTATTTCAACCCCGCCAACACCCCCAACATCTTCGTCAATTACGCGTTCGAGTTGATCGAGGCGGACGGGGTAAAGAGTTTCGGGGCGATCGCGACGGTGCGCATCGAGCTGGTCGACGACCCCTTCATCTTCGACCTCGACGGCACCGCCGCCGGGACGGGCGCGACCGGTGGCTATGCGCCGGGCACCGAATTGTCGCCCGTTGCGCCGTTCGCGGTATTCAGCGACGACGATTCGCAGTTTCAGGGCGCGCGCTTCTCCGTGCGGATCACCAATCCGCAGGCGGGCGACACGCTGGGCATGTTCCTGGGCACCGGGCCGGACGCCGTGAACCTGGACGGCGATCTGGTGATCTGGCGCGGCAACATGATCGGATCGATCCAGCTGGTCAGCGCGGGTTATGGCATCCTGACCTTTACCAATATCGTGCCGGGCGACGCGATCCAGGCGGTGCTGCGATCGATCGGCTATGCCAATACCGGCCCCTCCCCCAGCGGCAGCCGCACGATCAGTTTCGAGTTCATCCAGCAGGGCAAGCCGCCGGTGACCTTGTCCGCCACGGTCGTGATCGGCGCGGCGGGCGAGCCGATTGCGGTAGCGGATACGGCGAGGGTGACCGAGGGCGCGGCGGTGAATATCGCGGTGCTGGCCAACGACAGCGATTCCGACGGCCCGACCCCGGCAGTGGGCACTGTAAATGGCGCGAGCATCGCGGTCGGCCAGTCGGTGACGCTGGCATCGGGCGCGACCGTCACGCTGAATTCGGACGGGACGCTGCGTTACAATACCGGCAGTGCGTTCAACCATCTGGTCGCGCCCGCGACTGCGGCGGCGGTGGGGGCCGCGAACGGCCAGGCGACCGACAGCTTCAGCTATGTGCTGGCGGGCAGCAATGCGACGGCGACGGTCACCGTCACGGTCAACGGCACCGACAATCCCGGCGACCGGCTGGGCGGCACCGCAAGCGATGACACGGTCGGCGGCACCGGCAATGCCGATGTCTATGATCTGAGCCAGGGCGGCGACGACAGCGTGTCTGGCGGCGATGGCAACGACGCATTCTTTTTTGGCGCGGCATTCACCGGGGCCGACCGGGTCAATGGCGGCGCGGGCACCAACGATCAGGTCGCATTGCAGGGCATGTATGTCGGCGGCGCGGCACTGGTGCTGGAGGCGGCGACGCTGACCGGGGTTGAGGTGGTGACGCTGCTGGGCGGCGGGTTCAACCGCTATGACATCACGACCGTGGACGGCAATGTGCCCGCGGGCGGGGTGTTGACGTTTTTCGGCACCAATCTGGGCGCGACCAACGACTTCACCTTTAACGGCGCGGCGGAGACCGACGGGGCGTTCCGCATCTATGGCGGTGCGGGCACCGATTTGTTGACTGGTGGTGGGGGCAATGACGGGTTCTGGTTCGGTCCGGGTCGGTTCAACCCGGCGACCGATCGCATCGACGGTGGCGGCGGCAGCGATCAGCTGGCGCTGGACGGTGTGTATGACCTGACGCTGGACGGGACCGTGATCCAGGGGATCGAGGCGGTGACGCTGCAGGCGCGGGCGGGCAACAGCTATACGCTGACCGCGCTCGACAATTTCGTCGGCGCGGGCGAGACGCGGATCATCTGGGGCCTGTTGGTGACCAACGGGATGAGCATCGACGTGCGCGCCGAAACCGACGGACATTACCGCATCTTTGGCAGCCGCGGCGGCGACAGCATCATCGGCGGCGCGGGCAATGACTGGATGTTCGGCGGCGAAGGCGGCGACCTGTTGGCGGGCGCAGGGGGAAGCGACACCTTCTTCTACGATGCGGTCAGCCAGTCGACCGGTGCGACGTTCGATACGATCGTCGGCTTCGATCCGCTGACCGACCGGATCGACCTGCCCTTTGCACTGACCGGGATCGCCGCGACGGTGACCGGCGGCAGCCTGTCGCTGGCGAGTTTCGACACCGACCTGGCGGCATTGCTGGGCGGCGGGCAGTTGGGCGTGGGACAGGCGCTGATGCTGACGGCCAATGCGGGCGGGCTGGCGGGCAACAGTTTCCTGGTGGTCGATGCCAATGGCGTGGCGGGGTATCAGGCGGGCGAGGATTATGTGATCCGCCTGCTCAACCCGCCGGACGAATTGCGGCCCGAGGCGTTTGTCTGAGTCTGACGGTTTCGGACGCGCGCAATTCGCAGTCGGACGTGCAGCATCGGTTCAGCCACGAAACGACATTGTCGATCGCATGGATGAAGAGGGCTAGGCAAATGGCGCGACCGGGAATGATGACGAGCGCAGGTGCGATCGCGCTGGGGCTGGCAGGATGTGCGACGGTGCCGGCCGATCCCGCACCGCCACGAGCCTATACTCCGCCCCCGCAGGCCTACACCCCGCCGCCCCGGCCCTATACCCCGCCGCCGCCGTCCCCCTCCGCTTATCCAACGCCGCCGATGACAGCGCCGACGGCGCCGGTGCCGCAACCGGTGGTGAGCACGGACGAGGCCGATTATTACTGGATCGACAATGCCGATGCGCTGGCCGACGCGATCGGCGACGCGCCGCCGGACTTTACCTTTGCCTATGACGGCGGCGAACCATGGGGATGGCGCACCGGCACGGGGCATGAGGTTTATGCCGAGCCACTGGGCGACGGAGCCTTGCGCTTTTACTATTTCGAGCCGGACAGCGCGGTACCGTTCGTGGTGCAGGATGCGCGCTATACCTTCGGCTATCGCGACGGGCGGCTGGCCGTCGTCTATGACAGCGACGGGCGCGTGCTGCCACGCGGCGAGGGCAATCTTCAGATCGCGCTGGCGACGCGGCTCTATTCGCGGGGACGGGCGCTGCGCAGCGCGGCGCAAGTCGAGGACAATTGGGACGCGATCGACGCGAGTTACTGGGCACAGCAAATCCCGGTGCTGATCGAAATCCGGCTGCGCTGGTCGAGCGGGCGGGATCGTTACGATGGCTGGAAGCGCTGGCGTGGGCGGCCGGGTTCGGTGCGCGGGCGCGGCAATCTGTCGGGCGAGCGCGACTGGCGCTGGGGCGCGGGCGACCGGTTCCGGCGGTGGCAGCGCGAAGGATTTCAGGGACCGCCGCCGCGCTTTGGAGACGGCGGGCAGCGGCCAGGACGCGGGGTGCGTCCGCCGCGCCCCGGTGCGGGGCCGGGACAGCCGGGTGCCGGCCGCCCACCGCGTCCGCCGCAGGGAACGCCTTCCGGACAGCCTGGAGCCGGGCGGCCGCCGCGTCCACCGGTCACCGGCGCACCGGGAACCGGTCAGGGCCGTCCCCGGCGCGACGGCGACGACCGTGAAACCGGTGGCCGCAATCCGGGACGTCCGGCGGTGGTGACGCCCGGTCCGCAAATGCCGGGACCCGGCGCGGTCGTACGTCCGCCACGCCAGACGCCGCCGCCCGCGCCGCCTGTACCAGTCTATACGCCACCCCCGGTTGCGGTGGTGCCGCCCCCCGCCCCGCCAGCCCCGCCCCCGACGCCGCCCGCCGTGCCGGATGCGCGCCCGATCGAGCGGATTACAGGCGGCGACAGACCTCGCCGGGAGCGACCGGTCGTGACGGAAGCCCCGCGCCCCGAACCGGCACCGCGTCCGCAGTTCCAGCCGCGCCTCCCACCGGCCCCACCGGCCTTTACCGCGCCGCCCGTAAGCAGCCCGCCACCCGTGCCGACCGCGCCGCGATACGAGCGCCGCGCCGAGCCGCCCGCGCCGAGCTACACGCCGCCGCCGCGACCCGCCTATGTACCGCCCGCGCCGCCGGTGGTTCGCGTGGCACCTCCCGCTCCGCCACCGCCACCGCCACCGCCACCACCGCCGCCGCGCCTGGAGCCGCCGCGCGATACGACCGAACCGCAATAGGGCACGGCACCGGCCGCGCTCCCAATACCTCCCATGAACGGCATGGCCACGGCGAGTTCAGGCGCGCCGTGGCAACCCGTTCGCATTCGGGGTTTATTGGCGGGGGCGTAGTGGAGATTGATGATGTTCAGACCCGCCCGTTTCCGCGCCAGATCGCGCCTTGCCATCGGCAGCGCGCTGGCCGCGCTGATCGCGCTGTCCGCATGCAGCGAGCAGCCGACCGAGCAGGCGCAATATTCGGCGTTCGGTAACGAAGCGCTGCCGCCGCTGCCCGAAGCCCTGCCGATGACCGACCAGGCCGTCGATCTGGCCATGGCACCCCCCGCCGAGCAGCTGCCCGCCGCGCGCCGCCTGTCCTATGCCGATCCGGGCGATCAGGGCTATGCCTGGATCGACCGCGCCGACACCGTGTTCGACACGATCGGCGATGCGCCGCCCGATTACGGGTTCGGCTATGACGATGTCGAACCATGGGGCTGGGAAGCGGCCGGTGGTTATACCACCTATGCCGAGCCGATCGGCGACGACAGCTATCGATATTATTATTACGAACCGGGTGCGGAGGATCCGTATCTCGTGCGCGATCCCTATTACAGCTATGGCTATTCCGACGGGCGTATCGCCGCGATTTATGACTCCGGTGGTGCGCTGCTGCCGCTGGCGTTGATGGCGCAGCGGGCGGATTATGGCTCGCGTTACTATGCCCGCGCGCAGAATTTGCGGCGCGCAGCACGGCGCGACCGGCGCGGGGTTTCGGCCCCCGTCTGGGCGGCGCGGCGTCCGGCGATCGTGCGGGCGCAGCAACGCTGGGAAGTGGCGCGCGAGAACCAGCCGGGATGGCGCGAATGGCGTCAGCGCGACACGGTGCAGGCACAGCGCCAGCAGCTTCGCGGCGAACGTCAGGCGCGGCGTCAGGCTTCGCAGCGCTTTGCCGGGTGGCAGCAGCAGGGGCTGCGCGGCGATGCGCCGAACCTGTATGCACGCCAGCAGCGGCAGACCGAGCGGGCACAGCAGCAGACCGCGCGTGCCGAGCGGCAGGACCGGAGCGTGCAGCAACAGCTGCGCGAGGCTCGGCAGACGGCGCGGCAGCAGCAGGCGCAGAATGGCGAACCGCCCCGCACGGTGATCCGCGAGCAGCGACAGGCCGAACGCGCGGCACAGCGCGACGCGCGGATCGGCGCACGCGGCGGTCAGCAACAGGCACAGGCGCGACAGCAGCAACAGGCAACTCGTCAGGCCGAACGCGCCGCGCGTCAGGTGCAACGCCAGACCGCTGACCAGCAGAGGGGCAATGCCGCGCGGCAACAGCAGCGTGCGCAAGCTCAGGCGGCTCGCCAGCAACAGCACGCACAGCAACAGGCCCAGCGTCAGCAAGCGCAGCGACCCGATCGCGCCGCCGCGACACAGGCGCGCCAGCAGCAACGCGCGCAGGCGCAAGCTGCGCGCCAGCAGCAGATGCAGCAGCGCCAGTCGCAAGCGGCGGTGCAGCGGCGGGCGCAGGCGGACGCAGGCCGTCGCCAGCAAGTCGAGCAACGCCGTGCGACACAGGGTGCCGCGCGACAACAACAGGCGGCGGCGCGTCAGCAGCAAATGGCTGCTCAGCGCCAGCAAAGACAGGCGGCGGGTCAGGCAGAGGCTGCGCAACGTCAGCAGCAACAGTCGGCGGCGCGCCAGCAACAAGCCGCGCAACGCCAGCAGCAACAGGCCGCCCGTCAGCAAGCTGCATCACAGCGTCAGCAGCAGCGTCAGGCGGCACCCGCCCCGCGTCCGCAACCGGCGGCGGGCGCGCAGGCCCGGCCCGGTGGTGGCGGTGGTGGCGAGCGCCGCGAACGGCGTCAGCGCGACTAATCGCTTACGGGACGCTAAACCGGCGTCCCCGCGAAGGGCAGGATGCCGCGATATTGCTCCATCGGCGGCGCGCCCGGAAGGTGCGCGCCGTTTCGCAACAGGAAGATGTGGCGGACGATCTCCGCCTGTTGCTCCAGCCCGTAGCGCGCGAGCCGCCAGCCAGGTTTCAGGCTGTAGTCGTAGCGACAGAAAGGATGGCGGCGCAGGGGCAGGAAAATGCCCTGTTGATGCTGCCACACATGTACCAGCTCGTGGATCAGCAGCCCCTGTAAATCGCGTCCGGCGTCGGCGAAATCGTCGCGGTAAAGGCCGCCCTTCGGGTGAAAGCAGATGCAGCCCAGCGGGGCCATCGTCACACGCTTCGGTTGAAAGAATATCCATTTGCGATTGGCGATGCGCGCGCGATCATAGTCGATCGCGTCACCGAATACGGTGCGGGCCAGCGCGATTTCGCCGGGTGTGAGGGGTCGTGGTTGCGCGGTCATGATCGGTGTATCAGATAGGGTCCGTCGCGCCGGAGGTCACGCGCGAACGCGATTGCCTTTGCGTTTTCATTTCTGCTTCCGGTGACCCATGTCCGCCCTGCTCACGATCGACTCCCTGACCGCCGCCACGCCCGAGGGGCGCACGTTGTTCGATGGCCTGACGCTGTCGGTTGGCAGCGAGCGGGTTGGCATTGTCGGGCGCAATGGATCGGGCAAATCGACATTGCTGCGGATCGTGGCAGGGGAGATTGCGCCGGTGCGAGGCAGCGTGATGCTGGGCGGACGGGTCGGTGTGCTGGCGCAGGCGTTCGATCCTGCGCTGTCAGTGGCCGAGGCACTGGGCGTGGCGGACGATCTGGCACGGCTGGCGCGGATCGAGGCGGGGAATGGCGACGAGGGGGATTTTGCCGAGGCGGACTGGACCCTGCCCGCGCGGATCGAGGCGGCGCTGGCAGAAACGGGCCTGAGCGATGTCGATACCGGGCGGTCGATGGCCACGCTTTCGGGTGGCGAGCGAATGCGGATGGGCCTTGCGAAGCTGGCGTTGGAGGCACCCGATTTGCTGTTGCTGGACGAGCCGACCAACAATCTGGATGCAGCGGGCCGCGCGGCGGTGGCGGCGCTGATCGCCGGGTGGCGTGGCGGCGTGATGGTGGCGAGCCATGACCGCGCGCTGCTGGAGGGCATGGACCTCATCGTCGAGCTGTCGCCGATCGGCACCGAGATTTTCGGCGGCGGGTGGCGCGAGTTTGCGGCGGCGCGGGCGGAACGGCGGGCGCGGGTCGAGGCCGAACTGGACCGTGCGGACGGTGCGGTACGGATCGCAGGGCGAGCGGCGCAAGAGCAACGTGAGCAACAGGCGCGGCGCGACCGCGCGGGGCGCGATTATGCCGCGAGCGGATCGGCGTCGAAAATCCTGATGGGAATGCAGAAGCAGCGGGCGGAGAACAGCGCGGGACGCGGTGAGAAGCTGGCCGAGCGGGCGGGGTCGGAGGCCGAGGCCCGGCTGACGGCGGCGCGGGAGGCGGTGGAGGTGGTGACGCCGCTGACGATCGAACTGCCGCCAAGCGGGTTGCCGGCGAACCGGCGCTTGCTCGCGCTGGATGCGGTGACGGTCGCGGCGGGAACTCGCCTGCTCGGGCCGTGGTCGCTGGAGATTATCGGGCCGGAGCGGGTGGCGGTGACGGGATCGAACGGATCGGGCAAGACGAGCCTGTTGCGCGTGGCGGCGGGCGAAATTGCTCCTGCTTCGGGCAGCATCGTGCGCGCGGAGGGGCGAATCGCAATGCTCGATCAGCATGTCGCGCTGCTGGAAGACGAGTCCAGCGTGCTCGACAATTTCCGGCGGCTGAACCCCGCATTGGATGAGCGCGAGGCACATGCGGCGTGCGCGCGCTTCGCGTTCCGCAACCGCGATGCGCTGAAGCTGGCGGGTGCGTTGTCCGGTGGCGAGCGGCTGCGCGCGGGGCTGGCGTGCGTGCTGGGCGGCGTCGCGGTGCCGTGGTTGCTGATGCTCGACGAACCGACCAATCACCTCGATCTGGATTCGCTGGAGGTGCTGGAGACGGCACTCGCGGCGTTCGACGGCGCGTTGCTGGTGGTCAGCCACGACACGGCGTTTCTGGATGCGATCGGCGTGACCCGCGCGCTGGATGTCGGGACGTGATACAGCGCCGCCCATGTCCCGCCTGATCCTGTTCAACAAACCCTATGGCGTGCTGTGCCAGTTCACCGATGAGGGCACGCCGCGTCCGACGTTGGCGGCCTATATCGATGTGCCGGGCGTGTATCCGGCGGGGCGGCTGGATCAGGATAGCGAGGGGTTGCTGCTGCTGACCGACGACGGGCGATTGCAGGCGCGGATTGCCGACCCGAAGTTCAAGACGGCGAAAACCTATCTGGCGCAGGTCGAGGGCGAGCCGGACGAGGCGGCGCTTGAATCGCTGAGGCGCGGGGTGCGGTTGAAGGACGGGATGACGTTGCCGGCGGAAGTCGAGCGGATCGATCCACCGGAGTTGTGGCCGCGCGACCCGCCGGTGCGGTTTCGCAAGACGGTGGCGGATTGCTGGATCTCGCTGACAATCCGCGAGGGTCGCAACCGGCAGGTGCGGCGGATGACGGCGGCGGTGGGGCATCCGACGTTGCGGCTGGTGCGGTGGCGGGTCGGGGAGTGGACGCTGGAGGGGGTTGAGCCGGGAGCGTGGCGGGAGGTCGGGTTGTGATGGAAATGTCCGCCCCGCTGGTCTTACTCCCGGGACTGATTTGCAACGCCAATATCTTCGCGGCCCAGACCGCTGTGTTCCCCGGCGCAATCGCATGGAATGGCTATCGCGATAGCAGTTCGCTGACCGACATGGCGCAACAGCTTCTGGACGACGGACCGGAACGCATGTCGCTACTTGGACATTCGATGGGCGCGCGCGTCGCGCTGGAAGTCTTTCGGCAGGCGCCGCATCGGGTCGAACGGCTTGCGCTGGTCAGCACTGGCACGCACCCGGTGCAACCGGGCGAGGCCGAAAAGCGCCACGCATTGTTGGCATTGGGTAGGGCTGGCGGGATGGAAGCGCTGGTCGATCGCTGGCTTCCGCCGATGGTCGCGCCGGGACGGCGGGATCGTGGCGAACTGATCGCACAGTTGCGGCAAATGTGCATCGAAGCGGGGGTCGATACGTTCGCCGCGCAGGTCGAAGCGCTCCTTTCACGTCCTCCGCTCGACGACTTGCTGCCCCAGATCGATTGCCCGACGCTTGTGGCGGTCGGCGCGCTTGATGTCTGGAGCCCGCCCGATCAACACGCGGCCATCGCCTCCGCGATACCCCATGCCCGGCTCGCGGTCGTGGCCGATTCGGGCCATATGTTGCCCGCCGAACAGCCGACCGCGCTCAATCGACATATTGTCGAGTGGTTGTCAGCCGCTAGTTCGCGTCGCCCGCAGCCTTGACCGCCGCCGTCACCTCGACCGTGCGGCCATCGGCGAAGGCGAGGCGCAGCGGGACGGTGGTGCCTGCACGGACGGTGGGGGCAATGTCGAACAGCATGACGTGTTTGCCGCCGGGGGCAAATTTCACCGTCTGTCCGGCCGGGATGGCGACGTCCTTGAGCGGCTTCATCGTCATCATGCCGCCTTCATGCTTCATCTCGTGCAATTCGGTGCGAATGGCGGCGGCGGTGGAGACGGCGAGGAGGCTGGTCGCGCTGCCCCCGCCCTTGACGTTGAAATATGCCGCGCCGGGGCGGCCCTGAACGGCGGGCAGGCGCACCCATGCCTCGTCCGCCGACAGCTCAGCCTGTTGGCAGCCCGCCAGCGCGGCCAGCACCACGATCGCCGCAAAAACCTTATGCATTCAGTGACTCCCATCCAGAATCGGGAACTTTCCTGAATTCCCTATGCGCGACGGGTGCTTGCGGCAAGGCGACGCCGACCTATATCGCCACCAGTAACCGCCGCGTTGCCGCTTCAGGGGCGCGGTAACGTATTGAAACTTTGATCAGAACACGGGGGCCACCAGAGGACTCATGGCAAAAGTTATCGGAATCGATCTCGGCACCACCAACAGCTGCGTCGCAGTGATGGAAGCCGGCAAACCCAAGGTTATCGAAAACGCGGAAGGTGCGCGCACCACGCCGTCGATCGTCGCATTCGGCAAGGATGGCGAACGGCTGGTCGGCCAGCCCGCCAAGCGTCAGGCCGTTACCAACGGCGACAACACGATTTTCGCGGTGAAGCGCCTGATCGGCCGCCGCTTTGACGACCCCATCACCAAGAAAGACACCGAGCTGGTTCCTTATACCATTGCCAAGGGTCCGAACGGCGATGCGTGGGTCAAGGCCGGTGGCGAGGATTATTCGCCGTCGCAGATTTCCGCCTTCATCCTGCAAAAGATGAAGGAAACCGCCGAGAGCTATCTGGGCGAGACCGTGACGCAGGCCGTCATCACCGTGCCGGCCTATTTCAACGACGCCCAGCGTCAGGCGACCAAGGACGCGGGCAAGATTGCCGGTCTGGAAGTGCTGCGCATCATCAACGAGCCGACGGCGGCGGCGCTGGCCTATGGTCTGGAAAAGACCGACGGCAAGACGATCGCGGTCTATGACCTTGGCGGCGGCACGTTCGACATCTCGATCCTGGAGATCGGTGACGGCGTGTTCGAGGTGAAGGCCACCAATGGCGACACCTTCCTGGGTGGCGAGGATTTCGACACGCTGCTGGTCCAGTATTTCGCCGACGAGTTCAAAAAGGCCGAAGGCATCGACCTGACCAAGGACAAGCTGGCACTCCAGCGTCTGAAGGAAGCGGCCGAGAAGGCGAAGATCGAGCTGTCGAGCGCGCAGACCACGGAAGTGAACCTGCCCTTCATCACCGCCGACGCCAATGGGCCGAAGCATCTGGTGAAGTCGCTCTCCCGCGCCGAGCTGGAGCGGCTGGTCGATGGCCTCATCACCCGCACACTGGAGCCATGCCGCAAGGCGATGGCGGATGCGGGCGTGAAGGCGGCCCAGATCGACGAGGTCGTTCTGGTCGGCGGCATGACGCGCATGCCCAAGGTGCGCCAGATCGTGAAGGAATTCTTTGGCAAGGAGCCGCACACCGGCGTGAACCCGGACGAAGTCGTGGCGATCGGCGCCGCGATTCAGGCGGGCGTGTTGCAGGGCGACGTCAAGGACGTGCTGCTGCTCGACGTGACGCCCTTGTCGCTGGGCATCGAGACGCTGGGTGGCGTGTTCACCCGCATGATCGACCGCAACACCACGATCCCCACCAAGAAGTCGCAGGTCTATTCCACCGCTGACGACAATCAGCAGGCGGTGACGATCCGCGTGTTCCAGGGCGAGCGCGAAATGGCGGCGGATAACAAGATGCTGGGTCAGTTCGACCTGGTCGGCATCCCCCCCGCCCCGCGCGGCGTGCCGCAGATCGAAGTGATCTTCGACATTGACGCCAACGGGCTGGTCAACGTGTCGGCCAAGGACAAGGGCACCGGCAAGGAGCAGCAGATCCGCATTCAGGCTTCGGGCGGTTTGTCCGACGCCGATATCGACCAGATGGTCCGCGACGCCGAGCAATTCGCCGAAGAGGACAAGAAGCGTCGTGCCGGTGCGGAAGCGAAGAACAACGCCGAATCGCTGGTTCACACGACCGAGCGCCAGCTCGCCGAGAATGGCGACAAGGTCGACGAGTCGCTGAAGGCCGAAATCCAGGCCGCGATCGACGAGACCAAGTCGGCGATCGAGGGCGGTGAGCCCGATGCGATGAACGAGAAGTCGCAGGCTCTCGCACAGGTAGCGATGAAGCTGGGCCAGGCGATCTATGAGAAGCAGCAGCAGAGCGAAGCCGCTCCGCAGGCTGATGCTGGCGCGACGGAGAACAAGGCCGACGAAGAAGTCGTCGATGCCGAATTTTCCGAGGTGGACGACAACAAGGCATGACCAACACCCGTCACCCCTGCGCATGCGGGGGTGACGGGCTGTCGTCATGGGGGCCGCGTTTATGACCACCAACGTTAGTTTCTACGAGCTGCTCGAAATCGAGCGCACCGCCGACGATGCGACGATCAAGTCGGCGTATCGCAAGCTGGCGATGAAGTATCACCCCGACAAAAATGGCGGGTGCAAGGATCACGAGGCGAAATTCAAGGCGGTCAGCGAAGCCTATGAATGCCTGAAGGATCCACAGAAGCGCGCGGCCTATGACCGCTATGGGCATGACGTCTATCGCAACGGCGCTGGCGGCGGTGGTGGCGGTGGTGGCGGTGGCCATGCACCGGGGTTCGACGCGTTCAGCGACATTTTCGAATCGATGTTCGGCGAGTTTACCGGGCGCGGCGGTGGCGGACGCCAGCAGCAGCGGCGCGGCGCGGACCTGCGTTACGATATGGAAATCAGCCTGGAAGACGCCTTCCACGGCAAGCAGACCGACATCACCATCGACGTGTCCGGACCATGCGAGCCGTGCGGCGGCACCGGTGCCGCGCCGGGCACGATGGTCAAGACGTGCGGCACGTGTCGCGGGCATGGCAAGGTGCGCGCGCAGCAGGGCTTCTTCATGGTCGAGCGCGCATGCCCGACCTGTCACGGTGCTGGCCAGACGATTTCCGATCCATGCCGCGAATGCCGGGGCGAAGGGCGCACCGACAAGACCGTGACGCTGGCGGTAAACGTGCCGCCGGGAGTCGACGACGGCACGCGCATCCGCCTGACCGGACAGGGCGAGGCCGGTGCGCGGGGTGCCCCGCCGGGTGACCTCTATATCTTCCTGCACATCTCGCAGCATGAACTGTTCGAGCGTGAGGGTACGACGCTGTTCGCCCGCGCGACGGTGAGCTTTACCGACGCGGCGCTGGGCGGCGAGATCGAGATTCCCGGGCCAGACGGCGAGGTGCATGTCATTCGCGTCAATGCGGGCACGCAGAGCGGGCGCGAGATACGCCAGCGCGGGGCCGGCATGCCGGTGCTGCAAGGGCGCGGACGCGGCGATCTGGTGGTTCGGATCGAGGTGGAAATCCCGACCAAGCTGTCCGCACGGCAACGCGAGTTGCTGGAAGAATTCCGCGGGCTGGAAACGGGCGAGGAATGCCCGATGTCGACCGGATTCTTCGACAAGATCAAGAAGGCGGTCGGGGGCTGATCTTTTCATTGGTGCCGGTGTGAAGTAATCTTCGCGGATCATTGATTCCGGGGGGATTCGTCATGCTTCGTTGCGCCTTCACTGCCCTGTTGCTGACCGGGAGCGCGCTGACTGCTGCGCCCGTTCTCGCCACGCCGCAAAGTGTCGCTGCCAAGCCAACCTATGCGACCGTCAGCGGCGTTCCGGTCACGGTGCCGAAGGACTGGGTGGCGACGGCGAAGGATGGCGCTGTCATCCTGACCGCACCCGAGGGCGACCTGACGATCACGATCGTCGATGTCGCGGCCAAGGACGCCGACGCTGCGGTGGTGGCAGGATGGGCAAGGGTTGCGCCCGGCTTCGCCCGCAAGCTGGAGGTTCGCACCCCCCTGCCCGCCAAGGGCGGCTGGGCCGAGGGCTATGACTATGTCTATGTCGTGTCGCCCAACGAAAAGCGCGCCGTAGGTGCCACCGCCTTTCGTGCCGGTACACAGTGGACGATCGTGACACTGGATGGAGCCATTGCCACGCTGGGCAAACGATCGGCCGCACTGGGCGAGATTTACGACACGCTGGCGCCCAAGGGCTATGTGAAGGAAAGCTTTGCGGGGAAGGCTGCGCACAAGCTCGACGCTGCGCGGATCGACGCGCTGAAGACGTTCGTCGCGGACTCGATGAAGAAGCTGCAGATTCCCGGCGTCGGGCTGGCGCTGATCGAGAACGGCAAAATCGTCTATGAAGGCGGGATCGGCGTCAAGGAACTGGGCAAGCCCGATCCGGTCGATGCGAAGACGCTGTTCATGGTCGCGTCGAACACCAAGAGCATGGCGACGTTGCTGCTCGCCAAACTGGCGGACGAGGGCAAGATCGGGTGGGATCAGCCGGTGGTGGAACTCGACCCGCGCTTCAAGCTGGGCGATGCCAAAACGACGGCGTCGGTGAAGGTCCGGCACCTGGTATGTGCGTGCACCGGGCTGCCGCGCAAGGATTTGCCCTGGATTTTCGACTGGGACGGCAAGACTCCGGCAAGCGCGGTCTATGCGTCGCTCGCGGGGACACAGCCGACCAGCGGGTTCGGTGAGGTCTATCAGTACAGCAACATGCTGGCGGCGGCGGCGGGCTATGTCGCGGCGCACGTCGCCTATCCCGATATGGAGATGGGTGCGGGGTTTGATCGGGCGATACAGGAGAAAGTGTTCGACCCGATCGGGATGCGCGACACGACCTTCAGCTTTGCCAGAGCGGAAGCGGGCAATCATGCGGCCCCGCACGACCGCGATCTGAAAAATGCGGCGGCGGTGGTCGAGAACGGCTTCAACGTCAGCGTCGTGCCCGCGCGGCCCGCAGGCGGTGCCTGGTCGAACGCGCATGACATGATCCTGTACGTGCAGAACGAAATCGCCGAGGGCGTGAAGGCGGACGGCACGCGCATATTCGGCGCGGCGAATTTGCTGGAGCGACGCAAACCCTATGTGAAATCGGGCGACACCACGATGTACGGCATGGGGCTGGAAACCGACACCGCCAGCGACGTGACCGTGGTGCTGCACGGCGGTTCGATGGCCGGGTATAAGAGCCAGATGTACATCCTGCCCGGGTCGAAGGTCGGCGCGGTGTTGTTGACCAATTCGGACAGCGGGCGGCAGCTGCTCGGCCCGTTCAAGCGGCGGTTGCTGGAGGTGCTGTACGACGGCAAACCGGAAGCGGTGGCGACGGTGGACGCGGCGGCGGCGAGCCTGGACACCTGGTATCTGAACGACGCCAAGGTGCTGACGATTCCGGCCGATCCAAAGGCGGTCGCGGCGCTGGCCCTGCTCTATCGCAACAAGGATCTGGGCGAGATCGTGGTGAAGAAGGGCGGCGCGGTGACATTCGATTTCGGATCGTTCGCATCGACGATGGCGACGCGCGCCAATCCGGACGGGACGATCAGCTTCGTTTCCACCGCCCCCGGCGTTCAGGGTATCGCGTTCGTCGTCGGCCGCAACGCCAGCGGCCCGACGCTGACGGTGCGCGAGGCCCAGCTGGAATATGTGTTCGAGGCGGTGAAGTAAGGACGGCGAATCCCGCGACCTTCAGGGCCGCCGTTAGAGTCCCTTCGGATGTTTAGATAGCCAGTCGGGTTGCTGTGACTTCAGCAGTCTGACCGCTTTCCGCGTGGTCGGAAACAAATCGAACCCGCCGTCATAGGGCGCGAAGATTGCGCCATCCCCTTGCCGCATCCAGATGACGGGGTTCGGGTCATCGTCGGCGATCGCCATAAGCTCACGATCGTATCTGCCAGTCTGCCACGTCTCCAGCCGAACATAAAACGACCATATGAAGCCGTCGGGGTCGTCACTTTCCGCTGCTTCCATCGCAAGCTCGCCACCCCCTTTGCTGGCCGCCGATCGGGCTTCAATAACCCAACATCCCGAGTCCAGGCCGAGCAGCCGCTCAGCGAGTGCGTTGGCACGGTGAAGAATGATCGAACGCTCCTCGTCATTTTCAGCATATCGCTTGGATTCCGGAAGCGCATGAAACCGGACCCACGGCAGATGCACGTCTTGGCGCAGCAGCCAGCCAAGCGGTAACCGTCCCGCGTGAAATCGCGACCAGTCGTCCAGAAATTGCCGAGTAAGGGGCGATGCCAGAGCCATGATGCTCGCTTACCCTAATGTGGACACACCGCCACAAGCGTTCATTCTTATCCAGATGAGAGCGACCGTTGCCCAACACAAAAGGGGGCCGGCGTTTCCGCCAGCCCCCATGTCGCCTCGTTTCCGGCAGCGCGCCTCCACAGGGGGCTGCGCGCGCCTGTTGTCGGCGGCATGCTCGGCCCATACCGGCAAGGGTAGCGGGCTTCGCGTTGTGGTCCGCGAACGGCGAACCGTTCGCTTTCCGGTCACCGGGCGGGGGAGCTTTCCGAAGAAAGCCCCTTCCGCCACGATGTCCTTTGCTCCGCCACTGCCCGGAGGCACCGGTTTTGCGATCCGGTCATCGTGGCGGAGCATGGTCCGAAGACCGCTCCACCGCGATGGCCTCGCGCGGCACATGTCGCCATGTGTCCCGCGGCATGGTCATCCGGCTGGACTTGCGCCGAAACGCCCGCCTGCCCCGATCACCCATATCGCACATGCCCGAAGGCGTCCGCGACATGTTCGGTCGCCCAACCTGATCCGCACCGAAGCGCCGATCCGTCCCTGCGACCCGCCCCGTCCTTGCCCGAAAGCGCCGACGTTGCGTTTGGTCACTCGACCTTGCGTTGTTCCGAAGACCTTCGCCGTCCCTGCAACCCACCCTTTCAGCACCGAAGCACCGTTGGGATGTTTGGACCCCTGATCCGTTTCGTTCCGCGTCGTCCGCTTTCGCATTCGACATGGCCGTTTCCCGGGGTGTGGTCCCCGTACCGACATGCAAGTTTCCCGAAGGCAACTGCGCGTGCCGGTCCGTCGCAAACTTCTGATTTCGCTTTGATTTCTCGCCGCGTCTTCGTCCGCTTACAAGTCTGATGCTGTCACTGAATGCGAGTCGCGCAAAGCGGGATCGTGCTGATACGACCTGTTGATAACGTGGATAATGGGGAGGGTTTCAGCCCGGCGTCCAATCGGGCGGGGCAAGCTCGAACCCGGCAAAGTCGAATCCTGGGACGACCATACAGCTGACAAGCGCCCACCCGTGCCGCGCCTCTGCCGATTGCCAGCGAGTCGCCGGGACCAGTGCCTGGGGCGCATAGCCGCGCAGGACATCGCCGCCAAGCGTGATCGTCGCGGGATCCGCGTCATGTTCGTCGGCGATCAGCAGGTCGAGCGGCGCGCCTGCATGCCACAGCCATAGCTCGTCCGCATCGACGCGATGCCAATGCGAGCGACCGCCTTCCTCCAGCAAGTACAGAATCGCGGTGCCCGGAGACCTGCTCTCGCTCACCGCCCGCCATGTCTCCCGATACCATCCGCCCTCCGGATGTGGTGTCAGGCCAAGGGCTGCGATGATCGACTGAGTTTCCTGCATCCCCGATGAACTGCACGAAATGTTACGTTCATGAAACCTGTTCGATGAAGTGCGCGTTGGGGTGGCATGGTTTCAGGTAGAGATGGAGTACATAAGATGCGTAACATGTTGATGGCGCTCAGCGCCCTTTCGCTGGCGGTCCCCGCCTCATTCGTCCTTCCCACGACGCAGGCCGAGGCTGGCGTGCAGAAGAAGGGCTATAAGTACCGCGAGTGGCGCGGCCGTGACGGTCGCCGTTATTGCCGCAAGTCGAACGGCACGACCGGTCTGGTCGTCGGCGGCGTTGCCGGTGCATTGGTCGGTCGCACGGTCGATACGCGCGGTGACCGCACGGTCGGCACGCTGCTGGGTGCAGCCGCCGGTGCCGTCGCAGGCCGCGAGATCGAGCGCAGCACGAGCAAGAAGCGCTGCCGCTAAAATAATCGAGCAAGAACGTTGCGGGGCGCGGAGGGAAACTTCCGCGCCCCGTTTCGTTCGGAAAACATCCACGAATCAAGGGAGATACCCGATGAGAAAGATCATGATCGCCGCGAGTGCCGCTGCGATGACACTAACCGGCGCGTGCTCGCAATATGGCGGCGACCGCCCCGGCTATGCGGGTCGTGACCGTGGCGGCGAGTGGGATGCCCAGCGCTATTACCGCGACGGCAATTATTCCGAGCGCCGGTTGAGCCGGGGCGACAATGTCTATGTCGGGCGTGACGGGCGCTATTATTGCCGCCGCGACGACGGCACGGCCGGTCTGATCGTCGGCGGTATTGCAGGCGGCATATTGGGCAACATTATCGCACCGGGCGGATCCAAGGCACTGGGTACGATCATCGGCGCAGCCGGTGGTGCCGCAGTGGGATCCGCCGTCGATAAGGGTGAGGTCCGCTGCCGCTAGGGCGGTGCTGACCTAATCGAGAGTTAACCGAAAGGGTGTAGCGCGTGGAGCCATGCTCCGCGTCCTCACTCTTTCGTCGCTGTTCCCCGATACGTCGCGGCCCAATTTCGGCGTGTTCGTGGAGCGGCAGACGCTCGGGCTGGCGGCGCACCCGGATGTCCAGCTGCGGGTCGTCGCGCCGCTGGGCTTGCCGCCCTGGCCATTGCGGGGGTCGCGGCATTATGCCGCGCTGGCCGCTCTGCCCCCGCTTGAGAACTGGAAGGGCGTTGAGACCTGGCGGCCGCGCTTTCTCAACATTCCGGGCACCGGCGGGCGGTTTCATGTCGCAATGCTGGTGCGGCGGTTGATTCCGCTGCTGACGCGTATCGCCCAAGATTTCGCGTTCGATGTGATCGATGCCAGCTTCTTCTTCCCCGACGGTCCGGCAGCGGTGGCGCTGGGGCGGCATTTCGGCGTGCCCGTATCGATCAAGGCGCGCGGGGCGGATATTCATCATTGGGGTCGCGCGCCCGCGACGGCGGGGCAAGTGGCCGCTGCCGGACGCGCGGCGGACGGGTTGCTGTGCGTGTCACAGGCGATGAAGGCCGACATGGTCGCACTGGGCATGCCCGCCGACCGCATCCGCGTGCATCATACCGGGGTCGATCTCGCCCGGTTCGCGCCGCGCGATCAGGCGGCGGCAAAGGCGGCGCTGGGCGTGGACGGGCCGCTGGTGGTATCGGTCGGCGCGCTGATCCCGCGCAAGGGGCATGATATCGTGATCGACGCGGTGGCGGCGCTGGGCGGCGTGAACCTGCTGATCGCGGGCGACGGGCCGGAGCGGGCGAAGCTGGCGGCGCAAATCGCGGCGCTGGGTGTGGGCGACCGGGTGAAATTGCTGGGCAGCGTGGCGCATGGCGACTTGCCGCCGTTGCTGGCCGCCGCGGACGTGATGGCGCTGGCGTCGTCGTCGGAAGGGCTGGCCAATGCCTGGGTCGAGGCACTGGCAAGCGGCACGCCGCTGGTGATCCCGGATGCGGGCGGTGCGCTGGAGGTGGTGACCGGACCGGATGCGGGGCGCGTGGTGGTACGCAACGCTCCGGCGTTCGCCGCCGCGATCGATGCACTGATCGAGAACCCGCCGCCGCGTGAAGCGGTGCGGGCGATGGCGGCGGGGTTTACGTGGGAGGCGAATAGGGCGGGGCTATTCGATCATTTGTCGGGTTTGGTTCAGCAGAAGAAGGTTTGATCGCGCAAAAGGGACAAACCTACTTCTTCGTCTCCCACGCCGCCGCTTGACGCTCAGCCAGTTTGACCAGATCGCCCATCGCCAGGTTCACGTCGATCAAATGCAGCCCCCAATCGTCGAGCCGCTGCGTGCCGGCCATCACGTCGCCGGGGATTTCGTCGGTGCGCGCATCCGCCGCGTCGGCGTTCAGCGTCACCTCGAAATAGCTCGCCCCGCCCTTTTCGACGCATTCGCCCGCGATCATGCCGGGCAGCTTGACGAATGGCGTGGTGACCGGCGCGCCGCCCTTGCTCCATGCAAAGCCACCTTGCGCCGACGACAACGATCCGGTCGGGAGATAGGCGTCGAGCACCGCCCTGCCCCCGCCCAGCGCCGCCGGGTTGGTGCAGGCGACGCTCATCCCCGCCGCCGCGCGCGCGAAACGGCTTTTGGGCGGCGGCGGGACGGTGGCGCGGAAACTGACATAGCTGACGACGCAGCCGGTCTGGTCGGCGCTGGCGCAAGTCGGGATCGATTTGAGCATCCCGGTGCGCTGCCCGCTCGTCAATTCGACATTCGCGCCGATCGGCATGGCGGAGATCAGCCCGCGCGTCGCCTCCTTGCCGTCGAATTCCTGGGCCAGCAGCATCGTCACGACGCGCGATCCCTGGCTATGCCCGATCAGCACGACGCCGCGACCCTTGTTATCGTGCTTCATATAATCGTCGAACGCGGCCTTCACGTCCGCGTATCCGATGGCGAAATCGGCGGTCATCGGCTTGCCCATCATCACTTCGCGCAGCGCTTTCAGCGTCACCTGCCGGTACATCGGCGCGTAGACGCGGCAGACGCTGCGGAAACGCGCCGCCTGAATCATTGCGACGCGGCGTTCGGCATCGTCGATCTTCAGGTCGCTGTTGGGCGCATCGTCGGTCGAGACGGTGGGATAGACATAGAAGCAATCGAATTTCGGGTTTGCGGCCGCCTTGAACGGCTCGACTGTGCGACTGCCGTTGGGGGCGATCACCGTCGCATCGAGATTGACGGTGCAAGCATCTTCACGACCGGGGCGACAGAGCCAGTTTGCGGTTTCGCGATAGTCGGTGGCGGCGGTCTGTGTGGCGGCGGCAAGCGCCAGTACGGCGATCGAGATCATGGCATGCTCTCCCCAATTATGGGGTAAGACTATCGCAGCGAAGAACGGTGCGCCAGTATTTTTAGATGATCGGGTACGGTCACGACGTCGCCTCGCCGCGTTTGCCTAGCAAATGTTCGATCATTGCCTCCAGCTTTGAAACACGACTGCCCAAGCGGGTCGCCACTGCCGTCTGGTCCGCCTCGCGCGCCTCGCGCTGCTGGACGATCGACAGGGCGCGCGCGACCGGGTCGGCGATTTCGGCCAGTGCTTCGCGCTCATCCTTGCCGAACAGCGTGCTGTCGGGACGTGGGCCGAGCAGCAGCCAGCCCACGCGGCCGCATCCATCGGCTTCCAGCGGCAGCCGCACCGGAAACAGCGCGTCGCCCTTGTCCGTGGCGAGGCCATCGGCGTCCGGCGGCAGCCAGCCGGCGCGCCAGGCGGCGACCTCGCCCTCCGAAACGCGGTCGAGCGCGACGATCTTCTCCCCCACCAGCAGCGCACCGCGCTGTGCCCGCACGCCGGCTTCGACGCGCTTCAGCACCGCGGCGGCCAGTTGCGACAGCGAGGCGGTCTCGCGCAGATCGCCGACCAGCGCGGGCAACCCCTTCCGCAGCTTGATGAGCCCCTGTTGAAATCGCCGTTCGGACCAGTCGGACAATCGACGATGCAACGGCGCGATCATCACCGCCGCCAGCGCCGCCCCCGCGCCGCCCGCCAGCGCGCCCAACTGTCCGCCGAAATATTGCTCGCTCAGCGCCTCGATGATCTTCTCGCTCCCGGCGAAGATCGCCAGCAGCGTGACGGTCAGCACGGCATAGACCGCCGACCGGCTGATCGCGGCGTCGGCGTCGTAGAGGCGGAAGCGCAGCAGCGAGATCAGCAGGCCGAGCGGGAGGCCGATCATTGCCGTCAGCATCAGCAGCGCTCTTAGCACATAGCGGACGGGATCTCCGTTATCCGACGCGCCAATCGTCGCGTTCAAGCTGATCAGGGTCAACGCGCTGAGGCAGGAAACGAAGAAGCCGCCCACCACCCATTTCATCTGCTGCCGTTCCGCGCCTGGCGGGGTGCGCCGATGCCGAAAATACAGCGCGATGGCAGTGGCGATCGCCATGACCCCGAAACCGAGATTGAGCGACATCATCACCCAGCCGGATTGAAGGGCATCAAAGCTCAGCAGCAAGGTCCAACTCGCTACGAGATACAGCAGTACGACGATCACCGCGGATCGCGACCATCGTGTGACGAAGCGCCCATCGGGAAATCCGCATATGGCGATCATCGCCGCAGCCCAGCCGGTGAGCCACCACCCCTGAAACAATGGCCAATTTACCATCGCCGCTTCCCACCACCATATCGTACTGCCGCTGATGCAGATCATCAGCATCGCCACGGCGAACAGCATGGCCTCTGGATCGCGCGGTCGCCGGATGAACAGCAGGAGGGAGGCGGCGATCAGCAGCAGCGGGAAGATGAACTGGGCCGCTGCTTCGACCGTGACAAAAATCCACAATGGAACGCCGGCTCCGACATCGACCCGCTGCCATGGGTGCGGGTGACGCGGAAGCGTGATGGAACGCGGCGATTGCCCCTTTTTGTCGACCAGGTCGAACGTCGCCCGTGGCGCAGTGATCGCACCCAACCGTTCGCCCACCTGGAACTCATTCGCACCGCGCGGAACGGGGACCCCGTCGATCCCAACGATGCGATCACCGACGCGCACACCGGCGCGCGCCGCGTCGGGGAGCGGCCTACCGATATGGTGTTCACCCGTCTCGATCGTGAACGTACGAAAGCCGAATTGCATCGCGGATGGCAAATTGTGCGCCATGTCGACGCTGGTGAACCAGATGCTGGCCGCGACGAGGAGCGTGGTGGGGATGGCGACGAGCAGATAGACGACCCGCGCGATCGTGCCGCGCGCGCCGTTCAGATGCGGCAATGCCTGTGGCAGCTTCATCGCAAGTCCCCCTGCGATCAGATTATTTGAAAAACGCCCTTAATCAAGCGGGTAGAGCGCGGCGGCGATCCAGCGGAGTTCGGCGCGCAACACGCCCCATGCACGGGCGGCGGCGCGGCTGTCCATGATCTCGATGCCAAAGGGCAGCGCGGCTTCGAGTGCGGGCGACGGGCGCCGCAATGTCGATCCGGTGCCGAGGATGACGAATTCGGGCAACGGGTCGAGCGCCAGCAGCGGGGCGAAATCGGCCGGGGTCAACTGATCCAGCGACGGCGGTGCCCAGCCGTCGGCGCGCGACGGGGTCAGCAGGATGCCTTCATAGACATTGTCGTCCACCCGGAACCCGCGACCCGAGAACCCGGAAACGACCGGTCCCTCAGCCCGGGACCGATCCATCCGCATTTACGGCATGTCCTTGAAGCTGACCCGCTCCGCACCCTCGGCACCCTTTGCGCCGGGGGCGACTTCCTTGGGCAGGAAGCTGTCGGGCTTCAGCCGCAGCCACAACAGGATCGCGGCGGAGACATAGACCGACGAGAAGGTGCCGATGACGATGCCGAGAAGCATCGCGGCGGTGAAGCCGAAGATCACGTCCGGACCCAACACCAGCAGGATCGTGAGCACGATGCCGATCGACAGCGAGGTGACGACGGTGCGCGACAGCGTTTCGTTGATCGAGAGGTTGAGCAGTTCCTCCATCTCCATCTTGCGGTATTTGCGCATATTCTCGCGGATGCGATCGTAGACGACGATGGTGTCGTTCAACGAATAGCCGATGATCGTGAGGATCGCGGCTACGATGTTGAGGTCGAACTCAAGCTGGGTCAGCGCGAAGAAGCCTAATGTCAGCGCGACGTCGTGGAACAGCGCGAACAATGCGCCGACGCCGAACTGCCACTCGAACCGGAACCAGATATAGAGCGCAATGCCGATCGCGGCGAGCGCGAGGCTGAGCGCGCCGTTGCGGAACAGCTCCTCCGAAACCTTGCCCGACACGCTGGACGCTGCACCGACCTGCGCGCCGGGATAGTCCTTCAGCACGGCGGCGCGGATGTTGCTCGCGGCCTTGTTCGCGGCGTCCTCGCCACCTTCGGGCAGCGGCGTGCGGATCGAATATTCGTTCGACGTGCCGCTGCGCTGGATCGTCGCCTCGCCCACGCCAAGCGCCTCGACCCGGCTGCCCAGCGCTTCGATATCGACCGGCTGGGTAAAGGTGACGCGGGTCTGCTGGCCACCGATGAAATCGATGCCCAAATTGAAGCCTTTGACCACGCACAGCACCAGCGAGCCGATGATGAGCAGCATCGACAACGCCATCGCAATGTTCCGGTATTTCAGGAATGCGATATTCGTGTCGTCGGGAACGAGTTTCAGCGGACGCATTTTCCGGCGGCCCTTAAATGTTGATCGATTTCGGACGATTGCGCTTCAGCCAGTCCGCGACGAGCAGACGGGTGAAGGTAACGCCGGTGAAAACCGAAGTGACGATGCCGATGGCGAGGACCACGGCAAAGCCGCGGATCGGGCCGGAGCCGAAGATGAACATGATGACCGCCGAGATGACGTTGGTGATGTTCGCGTCGAAAATGGCGCGGCTCGCCTCCTTATAGCCGAACTCGACCGACGGGATCGCGGCACGATTGCGCATGCGCTGTTCCTCACGAATGCGTTCGTTGATGAGCACGTTGGCGTCCACCGCCGCACCGATCGTCAGCACGAAGCCCGCGATACCGGGCAGCGTCAGCGTGGCACCAAAGAACGCCATAATGCCCAGCACCATGATCGCGTTCACCAACAACGCCGCGGCGGTATAAATGCCGAAGCGCAGATAGGTGAACAGCATGAAGCCGATCAGCGCGATCGTGCCGACGATGCCGGCCAATATGCCCTTCTCGATCGACTCCGCGCCCAGCTCCGCCGAAACCGTGCGCTCCTCGACCACCTTCAGCGCGACGGGCAGTTTGCCCGAGCGCAGTGCGATGGCGAGTTCGTTGGCGCTCTCGACGGTGAAGCCGCCGGAGATCTGGCCGCGACCGCCCAGGATCGGTTCGTTGATGTTCGGCGCGGAGATGACATTGCCATCGACGATGATCGCAAACGGCTTGCCGGTATTCTGCTGAGTTGCCCGCGCGAAATTGCGGCCACCATTGGAGTCAAAGGTGAAGGCGACCACCGGGGCGTTGGTCTGCTGCTCATATTCCTGTTTGGAATCGATCAGCTGATCGCCGCTGACGATCGTCTGGCGCTTCAACGCGATCTGCGGCTTGTGACCCTCCTGCGTCGGATAGGCGACATAGGGGATGCCGGGGGGCGCGTCGGGGTAAGGCAGGATCTCGCTGCCGATCGGCGCAGTCCCCGCCGCGATCTGCGCGGGGTTGGCGGTGATATCGACCAGCTTGAACTCAAGCCGTGCGGTCCTGCCCAGCAACGCCTTCAGCGCCTCCGGGTCCTTCAGGCCCGGCACCTCGACAAGAATGCGGTTCTTGCCTTCGAGGACGATGGTCGGCTCCAGCGTGCCGAGCGCGTTGATGCGGCGATCGACCACTTCGCGGGCATCGGCCATCGCTTGCGTGATCGCGGCGGTCAGGCCGGCCTGGGTCTGCGTGACGATGAAACGGGTGCCGTCCTGAACCTCGATCGTCCAGTCGCGCTGGCCGGACATGCCGACGCCGCTGCCGGTGATCTGAAGCAGGCGTTCGCGCGCCGCATCGACCTTGCTCACATCGCGGACCATGAAGCCGATCACGCCGTCGCGCATCGAGATTTCGCCGATGTCGATACGGGGATCCTGACGGCGGAACTCGGTCTCGATCTCGTCGCGCTTGGCCGCCAGGCGCGTCTTCGCCAGATCGGCGACGTCCGCCTCAAGCAGGATCGAGCTGCCACCCGCCAGATCGAGGCCGAGGTTGATCGTCGGCTGTGGAATCCAGGTCGGCCAGGTCTCGCGCACCCGCTCCGGCACGAAGCTGGGGATCGCCAGCAATGCGCACAGCGCGATGGTCAGCCAGACCGACCAAATCTTCCACTTCGGAAAATCGAGCATCAGTCGTTCGCGGGCTTGCCGCCGCCGAGCGGCTGAACCTCGACGATGGTCGCCTTGACCACCTTGACCTTCACGCCGGTCGCGATCTCGACATTGGCATAGATGTCGTCGACCGACACGACCTTGCCGACCAGACCGCCGGCGGTGATGACCGTGTCGTTCTTCTTCATCGCATCGACCGTGGCGCGAAGCTGCTTCATCCGCTTTTGCTGCGGGCGAATCATCAGGAAGTAGAAGGCGACGAAGATGAGGACGAGCGGCGCGATCGACAGGAACGATGCGGCGGCGCCGCCCTGACTCGCCGCGCCTGCGGCCTGTGCATATGCTGGTGTGATAATCATGGCGTCCCCGGGCCTCTGTTGGCCAGAAATAGTGGGGAGCGGAGCCCCCGTGTTCAAGCCGCGGGCGCTAGCATGGGGGGTGCGGGCGTGCAACCGCTGGCGAGTGGTGGCCTGTGGGCAACGGGTTGGCGTTGTTGCACTTGCATCGCCCGCGCGGCGGGCCTAGAGCGCGCTCCTTCGGTCGGGGCGTAGCGCAGCCTGGTAGCGCATCACACTGGGGGTGTGGGGGTCGCAGGTTCGAATCCTGTCGCCCCGACCAAGAGTTATCGGGGCAGTGGCGCGCCCAATCGGGTCGCTTGCGAAGCGTTAAGCCATGCCACTGCAACCAATCGCGTCGCCGCGCTTTTAGATCGTAAGCATTCACGTCAGCCCTTGCAGGTTAGTAATAGCGCAGACCTGCGCCCAGCTAGGCTAACCTGTGAAACTGCTGAACCGCGCTCTTGCGTAAATCAGGCCTCCCGAATGACTGTATCGGCGACACAAGACCAAAATGCGCTAAACGCAATCTATCGATATGCCCCCGGGTTCATCGCGACGTCGCACGGACCAGAGCATCTGTTCACCTTTGCCAACGCGTCCTACCAACGCCTGGTAGGCCGCGAAGATCTGGTCGGACAGAAGGTCGTCGACACACTTCCCGAAATCGTAGCGCAAGGATTTATCGCGCTGCTCGACAAGGTCTATGCGACCGGCGAGCCATTTGTCGGTCGCAACATGCCGATCACGCTGACCCGGAAAGGGCGTGAGCCCGCCCAGCACTATATCGACTTCGTCTATCAACCCGTGCGCGATGCCGACGGCCATATCACGGGTCTGTTCTGCGAGGGCTATGACGTAACGGCGCAAAAGCTGGCGCGCGACGAAGTGCTGGTCCTGCAAACCAAATTGATGGACGTATCCCGCGTCAGCGCGATGGAAATGCTGGCGACGACGCTGGCGCACGAGCTGAACCAGCCGCTATCCGCGATCGGAAGCTATGCCGCCGGCGCGCGTCGGCAGGCCGAGGGCGGCACGCCGTCTTCGCAGGAGATGATCGACACGCTCGATGCGATTGGCGAAAGTTCGCAGCGGGCCGGTGACATCATTCGCCGCGTGCGCAACCTCACCCAGCGGCGGCGACCGGTTCGCGAGATGCTAGACCTGGGCGAGGTCATCGCCGAGTGCCTGACGATCGTGAACATCCCGGGTTGCGAGGGAATCCATATCGACAATTCGGTCATTGCAGGCATCGAACTGGAAGGCGACCGCGTTCAAATCCAGCAGGTCGTGATCAATTTGCTGCGCAACGCGTGTGAAGCGACCAAGGCAGCGGGGCACAGCAAGGTGAGGATATCGGGCTCCACCACCGCTGGTCTCGCGACAATCCGGATTGCCGATACCGGCCGGGGCATACCAGTCGATATGCCGCGGTCCGGCTTTCAGTGGATGGATTCGAGCAAGCCAAACGGCATGGGCGTGGGCCTGTCGATCTCGCGAATGATCGTGGAAGCGCATGGCGGCGAGCTGTGGATTGAAGCCAGCGGTCCGGAAGGCTCGACCTTCGCCTTCTCCCTGCCCATCTTTGGCGACAAAACAGCGTAAGGCCTGACCGAGCGAGACAAGACCGCCGGTCGAAAATCGTTTCCGAAGCGTTACTTCTCGGCCCGTAATATCGCTAGATTTCCTGCCCTGTGGCGATGTGCCACTCCGATGTTCGGGAGGAAACTTATGCACATCGAATCGAAAACCACGCACGCATTGGCATCCATCTCAGCATCGACGGAGCCAGTGGAAGACCGCCGGTCCGGCATGCGCGTTCAAACCGTTTTCAAGATCGCCCGGGTCGATAACGGCAACGACCAGGGATTTGCGCGGGTTCAGAATATTTCGGACGACGGTGTCAGGTTGCGCATGCAACTGCCCGTCTGCCTTGGCGATCGACTGGTCATCGAGCTTGCCGAAAATGTCACCATCAACGGTCGCGTCGTGTGGACGGATGGTGCGGATTGCGGGTTGCAACTGGACGAGCAGATCGACAGCCCGGCACTGCTGGGGCAGCTTGCCCTTCAGGCCAGGGCGGCAACCGCACGTCCCCTCAGGCTCAAGGTGGCGACCTCCGCGCTTTCGCGAGGGGCCAATGGCACGCGCGTCGTCGAGGTGGCTGATGTATCGCAACGCGGCATGAAACTGATCCATGACGGCAGCTTTTGCGAAGGGCTGCAGGTCAAGATCACACTGCCATCCGGGATAGAGCGCCGGGGCGTGGTGCGCTGGTCGCAGGACCGGATTGCCGGCGTGATGTTTCTGGAACCGTTCACGCCCAACGAGCTGGGTTCGGTCCGCAAGCTTTAGGGGCGCAGTCGGGCTATTTCATCGGCTCGACATCGGCCGTAAATGCGAGCCGAAGCAGATCAGCAAGCGAGGTCAGCCCCAGCCGGTCCATCATGTTCGCGCGGTGCATCTCGACCGTGCGCACGCTCAGCGTGAGGCGATCGGCAATGACCTTGTTGGGCAGCCCGCCGGCCAGTGCGCGAAGGACGTCGAACTCGCGCGGCGTGAGAGCCGCCAGTCGCGCCCTTGCCTGCGCCCGGATGTTTGCGCTGGGAACGCCGTCAGCAAGGTGTTCGAACGTCTGTTCCAGCATGTCCCGCAACGCGGCATCGTCGAACGGCTTTTCGATAAAGTCTCTCGCCCCCGCCTTCATCGCCCGCACGGCGGTGACGACATCGCCATGTCCGGTCATCACGATCACGGGCAGGTCGCAATGGCTGTTGTGAAGGAGGTCGAGTAGCGCGAAACCGTCCATCCCCGGCATGCGCAAGTCCAGAAGCACGCAACCAAGGGGCAGTGCCGACAGTTCGTCGATGAAATCATTACCAGAGGCGAAGGGACGCACGGCGAACCCCGCGGTGCCCAAAGCGAACGACAGTGACCGCCGGATCATGCTGTCATCGTCGACAACATATACTCTCCGCGTGGCGATGTCCGTCGTTGCCGTCGGTACCATCGCGCGACGATGCGCCGTCCCAGTAACGACTGCAACCGAAATTGCGGCCCGGTGTCAGTTTCGCTCCAACGCCGCTGGTCCGCCGCAACACTGTCGGCTACAGCCGCCCGGTGGGAACGTTGACAACCTGGATGTATGTCAGTCGAAGCTGCTTGACGGTGGAGACTGCGCCGGCGGCTGTGGCGAATATCTTAGCGGAATCTCAAGCGCATAACGCTGCAAACGGCATCACCGGCGTGTTGCTGTTCACGGGAGCAAGATTTGCACAGCTCGTCGAAGGGTCGAGTGGCGCGATTAACCGGTTGCGTGCCATCATCAGCGCGGATGAGCGCCATGACGATCTGGTCACGCTATCGCCGCCGTCGTCAACCGGACGACGGTTCGAGGGGTGGTCGCTGGCGTATAACGGTGACTCGGGTTTTGTGGCGACCGCCGTGGAGCGCGTTTTGGCGGCCGACGCGGGTCAAGTGGAAGCAAGCGCATTGCTGCGGCTGATGGAGGAGCTGGTCGCTCCCGGCGCGTTCTAACCGGCCTTTTCCGGCTGTTTGACGGCAAGCCCGGACGCGCTGCGCGTCATGCTGTCGATTGCCTCGAAACGCCAGTATCACGGCTTTGACGGTATCGGCTGTTACCCCTTTCTTAACTGAAAACGGGGCATTTGCACACGCTATGGTCCACAAATCGAAAGAGATCGGAAGCCATCGAGCGGCGGCCTCGTCCCCGTTCGAAGATGCCGACGATGGCGTTGCGCTGCAAGATCGCAAGCACGCCAAGCTGCGGGACGAACCGGCACGTCAATCCGCTCTCGACCGGCATCGGGTTCTGGATACGCCGCCAGAAGCGGGGTTCGAGCAGCTGACGTCGCTGGTGCGCACGGTTTTGGACGTGCCGATCAGCGCCGTTTCGCTGATCGATCACGACCGCCAGTGGTTCAAATCGATTCAGGGTCTGGCCGCCACCGAAACGCCCCGCGACATCGCCTTTTGCGCGCATACGATCATGACGCGCGAACCGCTGGTGATCGCCGATGCCACGCGCGATCCACGTTTTGCCACAAATCCGCTGGTCGTGGGCGATCCGGGCATTCGCAGCTATGCCGGCGTGCCGTTGAGCTCGCGCGACGGGTATAATCTGGGGTCGCTGTGCGCGATCGATACGCGCAGTCGAACATTCTCCGACGTCCAGATCGGCATGTTGGGCGAATTCGCTGCCCTTGCCGTGAACGAGCTGGAACTCCGCACGATTGCGCAACGCGATTATGTGACGGGCGCCATGACGCGACGCGCGTTCGTCGATCGCGTCGCTCGCGAAATCGAACGCTTCGACCGCCATGGTCATGACCTCAGTCTCGTGGCCTTCGATCTGGACCACTTCAAGCGCGTGAACGATCAGTTCGGCCACCCGGCAGGTGACAGGGTGCTTAAGGGCGTTGCCAATGCCTGTGCCGCCATCCTGCGCCCAACCGACCTGTTCGGTCGCGTCGGCGGGGAGGAGTTCGCGATCTGTTTGCCGGACACGAGTTTGCCAAAGGCAATCGCCTGCGCCGAACGGATTCGAAGCACCGTTGGCCAGCTGACCTTCAAGAATGACAATTTGCCCCGGGTGACGGCCAGCTTCGGGATTTCGACGCTGCAACGGGGGGAAGCCTATGACGACTGGTTCGCCCGCGCGGACCAGGCGATGTATGACGCCAAGCGTTACGGGCGCGACCGGTGCGTTGCGTGGGCGGGAAATCCATTGCGGGTCGTCGGCGGCTAACCCCGCACCGCCGCCGTAGACTCCCGCACCGTCAGTCCCGGCTGCACCACCACCGGGCCGTCCGGCATTTCGCGCCCTGCCCGTTCGGCGATAATCAGTTCCACCGCACGCGCCGTCACCTCGGCAATGGGCTGGACCACGGCCGTTAGCGGGGGTTGGGCGAAGCGGATGACGGGGGTGTCGTCGAAGCTGATGAGCGAGAGGTGTAGCGGGACCGACAGGCCGCGTTCGCGGGCAATCTCCAACGTGGCGAGCGCCATCTGATCGTTGCTGGCGATGATTGCGGTGGCGCCGGCGTCGAGCAGTTTCGGCGCAGCGATGCGACCGGATTCCAGGCTGAAATCGCCTTCCGCCAGCAGGCCATCGACCGGCAACCCCGCCTCCGCCATTGCCGCGCGCCAGCCCTCGACGCGCCAGCCGCTGAGTTCATACTCGTCCGGCCCGGCGATCATGCCGATGCGTTTGTGGCCCAGTTCGATCAGATGCTGCGTCGCCAACCCCGCCGCGATGTCGTCGCCCATCGTCAGGCGGAAGCCCGGCCCACCCTTGAGCGACCCGATCCGCGCCAGGCTGATATGCGCCGAGTCCAGCAAATCGAGGATCGCCGGATTGGCGGAGTGCGGCGGGGTCAGGATCACGCCGTCGGGCTGGAGCGCGGCCAGCGCCGCCGACAACTCACGGTCGATATGGTCGCTATGCGTATCGACCAGTTCGACGATCAGGCGATAGCCATGTTCGGCGCAGGTGAGCATGCCACCCAGCAGCATCTGATCGACCCAGTCGGTGCCTTCGCGCGAGCGCCAGCCCTCAATCGTGCGCTCACGGTCGTTGAGCGACATGATGAGGTAGGAGCGCGATCCGCCCATGCGCTGAGCCGCGATCGATGGGACATAGCCGAGCTTGTCGATCGACGCCTGGACACGCTCAACCATTTCCGGGCGGACGTTGGGTTCCTTGTTGATGACGCGGCTGACAGTCTGAAGCGAGACTCCGGCGTCGGCGGCGACATGCTTGATCGTGACGGCCTGTTTGCGGCGTGCCATGCTGGTGGTTCAGGCCGCGACAGGTTCAGCCGCGCCACAATGGCGGGCGACATAGGCGGCGTGTTCGGGCAGGCCCGCGACGGTGCGGGCGACGTCCTGACGGATCATGCCGAGTAGCCGGTCGAGCTCATCGTCGCTGAGCTTTTCGGCGATGGGATGATGGCTTTGCGGCTCGATCCCCTGCCCCATCATCACCTGAACCCAGCTGTTTTCCGCGAACAATTCCTCGTTGCGGCGGAACACGCGGGCGGTTTCGCGAAACAGCTCGATTTTCTGCGTCAGGCTGTCCGGCACGTGCATGTCGGCGCAGTGCCGCCAGAACGCGCTGTCGCGGCGATTAGTCGCCTTATAGTGCAGGATCAGGAAGTCGCGGATTTGCTCCATGTCCTGAAACTGCTGATCGTTGAATTCGGCGACATCTCGGTCGCTGACCTGGGCAAGCGGCAGCATGCGGATCAGGCGCAGGACGGCGCGCTGGATCAGGTGGATGCTGGTCGATTCCAGCGGCTCCATGAACCCGCCCGACAGGCCGATGGCGATGCAGTTGCGGTGCCATTGCTTGCGCCGCGCGCCGGTGACGAAGCGCAGCTTGTTGGGCTGGACGATCGTCTCGCCCTCGATATTGCCCAGCAGGCGTTCGAGCGCGGCGTCATGGTCGAGATAGCGGCTGCAATAGACGATGCCGTTGCCGACGCGGTGTTGCAGTGGGATGCGCCATTGCCAGCCGGCATCGTGCGCGATGGCGCGGGTATAGGGCACCGCCGGACCGACACTGGCGGTCTGGATGGCGATGGCGCTGTCGCACGGTAGCCAGTGGGTCCAGTCGTCGTAACCGGCGTGCAGCGCGCCCTCGATCAGCAGCGCGCGAAAGCCGGTGCAGTCCAGGAACAGGTCGCCTTCGATGGTCTGGCCATCGTCCAGCCGCAGCGAGGCGATGTCGCCGGTTTCGCCGTTCAGGTCGACGCCGGCGATCTTGCCCTCCACGCGGGTGACGCCGTCGCCCTCCGCCATCTTGCGCAGGAACTTTGCGTACAGCCCGGAATCGAGCTGATAGGCATAGTTCATGCGATCGTCGGGGAGGTGCGCGAACTTGCCTTGAAGCGCGGCGACGAGTTCGAGGCAGTAATCGTCATAGGACTGTTCATGGCCGCGTGTGCGTCCGTTCAGCCAGAAATGCTGGAAACCCGCCGCCCAGTGATCCTTACCGGTATAGCCGAAGCTGTGGAAATAGCGGTGGCCGGGCTCCTTCCAGTTGTCGAACAATATGCCCAGCTTGAACGTCGCCTGGGTCGCGCGCATGAAATCGGCTTCGTTGATGCCGAGCAGGCGGTTGTAATTGACCAGCGGCGGGATGGTGGATTCGCCGACGCCGATGGTGCCGATCGCTTCGGATTCGACGAGCGTCACCTCGACCGCGCGGCCCATTGTGCGGGCGATGGCGGCGGCCGCCATCCAGCCAGCGGTGCCGCCGCCCGCGACGACGATATGTTTGAGTCTGGTCATCGGCTGAGCTGCCTCAAAAGATAGGCGCGGATGCGCGATGCGGCTTCGGGGGTCAGCGGATCGAGGATACCGCGCCCGCCTTCCGGAATATGTGCGGTGACGCTGTCGTCATTGGCGAAGACATAATGGTCGAACAGCTCGCGCCAGTGCGCCTTCTGCTCGGGCGGCAGGTCGCGGATCGTGAGCAGCGCGTGGTTGAGCGCATCCTGTGGCTGGCCGAGATATTTGGGCGTCTCGCGCCACCAGTAATTCACCAGCACGTTGAACGCCGCCAGCCCTTCGACATGGTGGTACCACATTGATGGGATGAACAGCGCGTCGCCGGCGTCAAGTTCGGCCACCTGTGCGTGCGCCAGCGCCTCACGGAAACGCGGGTGGAGGGTGAAATCCGGCGCGCCGAAATCGACCATGCTGATCGCGCGGCCGGCGGGGGTGTTGTCGAGCGGCCCCAGATAGAGGTTGCGGAACTGCTCCGGCGGAAACAGCGTGAAGCGGCGGCGACCGACCGCGACACAGGCGAGATTGTCGGGAAAGTCGTTATGCGCCGCGATCCGCGTGCGCGTGCCCATCCAGATGCTGGCGAGGCAATCGCGGGTGCCGAGATCGACATGGTTGGCGTAGTGCAACCCGGTGAAGAAGCCGTGGATATCGACCGAGGCAAGATAGATCGGCGGTGCCGTGGGATCGCCCTCCGCCTTGTCGATCTGCGCGAAGATATCGGGGAGCTTGCCGCGCGCCATGCGGAAATTCATGCCCATGGCATCGTCGTAGAACAGCCGCCCGTCGCTGCCCGGTTCACCGATCGACACGGTGAATGGCGCATCGCGGCGCTGACGCACCAGATAGTCGCGCGCGTCGCGGCCCGATTTCCGGCCCGCTTGCACCAGTGGCCAGTCGGCCACCAGCCCGCGCACGACGAACGGCCGGTCGCTATCGCGCAGCCGCCGGTCGAGCTCGGCGGCGTTGGCCACAGCCACCTCCGGCACCGCTGCAATGCCCGATAGCGGACCGGGATCGGCCTCAGCCATCGGCCATCCGCCGGTTGCGCCGTGCGATCAGCGCGTTGAAATTGCCGAGCGAGGCGAGCGCCATGAAGATCGGCATCAGATGGCCATCGGCATGCAGCCCGCCCAGCGCTTCACCGTCGAGGCCGCGCAGTCGAGCTTCGTCGATGACATGATAGCCGACCAGCCGGTTGGTCGATCCGTCATCGAGCGTGATTTCCAGCGTCAGCGGTTCGAGCAATTCGTGGCGGCGCAGCGCGGCGAAGAAATCGCCGGAGGCCTGATAGCCCTCGTCCAGCGCGCCGAGTTGTTCGGCAATGGATTCGAGATAGGGGGTCGGACGGCCATCCTCGTCGAACACGCGCACGCCTTCATCCGCGCCGGCGATGCGCGGGTTGGCCATGTCGATATGGACCTGCTTGGTGGCGGTGCCCGGCCCCGGCGTGCCGATCAGAAAGGGCTGGATCGCGATGGCGAGGGGCACGTAATCCGCGTCCCAGCGGTCACCGTCGAGGAACAGGTTTTCGCCATTCTCGAACCCGAACATTGCCAGCGCGGTGAAATCGTCGCGTTCGATATCGCGGCGGAACAGGATCGGGTAATGCGCCTGCACGCGGCGGAACTCGTCGGGCGGGGTCAGACACGCCATCACCGCGTCGCCCAGCGCGGGGCCGCGTTCGGTGCGGACGCGCAGGTCGCGGTGATCGTCGGCGGTCAGGATGGCGTGGCTGGTCATGATCTCTCCTGCGCCGGTGGTGGCGCGGCGACGCGCAGTGCGTCAAGATAGCTGCGGTTGGTGGGCAGGCTGGCGGCAAGCGTGCGGGCGCGCTGTTCGACCTGAGCGCGGGGTCGCACGGGGCTTTGCAGCGGGCCGGTTTGCGGTGCCGGGAAGCCCATGCCGTACAGGACATATTGATAGCTCGCCGCCGGGAAAATCTCGTCCACCGCAGGCAGGTCGGCCAGCGACGGCGGCTGGTGCCGCCAGATCGCGAGCAGATCGGCGAGGCGATCGGGCATGGTCGCGCGGTGATCGCGCCAATAGGCTTCGTCGCGCTCGCTCAGCACATAATGGAGCTTCAGAAACTCGACGATACGGTCCCAACGATAGCGGAACAATTCGTTGAAGCGGCGCGCATGAATATCCATCACGCCGCGCGTCACCGGGAAATTGTCGAGCAGCGCGTCGAGCGACAATTCGATCAGCACGATTGCCGAAGCTTCGAGCGGTTCGAGGAAACCGGCGGACAGCCCGATTGCGAGGCAGTTGCGCTCCCAGAAGCGCTCGAGGTGGCCCGAGCGGAAGGACAGCTTGCGGAAGGCGAACGCTTCCGCATCGGCAAACGGCGCAGTTTCGCGGAGATAGGCGCGCAATGTTTCGGCGGCGGCATCGTCGTTGAGATGCTTCGAGGAATAGACGCAACCGATGCCGCGCCGCGCGGGCAGGCCGATGTCCCAGATCCAGCCCGCCGAATGCGCGGTCGAATGGGTGCGCGAGGCAATCGCGCTGTCGGGCGGTACGGGCACTTGCACCGCCAGCGCGCTGTCGTTGGGCAGCATGTTGCTGCGGTCCACAAACGGCACGCCGAAATGCGCGCCGAGCAGCATCGAGGCATGACCGGTGCAGTCGATGAACAAATCGCCTTCGATCGCTCCGGACGCGCGCGTGCGTACCTCCGCGATGTCGCCGTTCGGCGCGCTGTCGATGCCGATGACGGTATCGCGGATATGCCGCACGCCGAGCTTGCCCGTCGCATGTCCCGACAGCAACGCCGCCAGCTTCACCGCGTCGAGGTGATAGGCATAGTTCAGCGCCCCCGCATAATCGGGCATCGCGCGCTGGCGCGGGGCGAGATCGCGGTCGCAGACATGCGGTTGCGGCGAGACGGCGGATGCGAACGCGCCGCCCTGATCCTGCCATGCCGCCACGGTCTCGCGCAGGCTGTCGGCGGGTGGGGTAAAAGGATGGTCATAGGCGTCATCGGGCGCGCCTGTGCGCCAGCCGATGAAGCGCGAACCTTGTTTGAAGGCGCCGTCACAGGCGCGCAGGAAATCGACCTCGGCGATGCCGATCCGCTCCAGCGTGCGGCGCATCGTCGGCCAGGTGCCCTCGCCCACGCCGATCGTGGCGATGTCGGGGGATTCGATCAGTGTGATTTCAAGCGCCTGCCGGTCCGCCCGCGCGGCGATCAGGCATGCGGCCAGCCACCCGGCGGTGCCGCCGCCGACAATGACGATCCGCCTGATTGCCTGTTCCACCCGATGGTCCTGTCTGCCGTTCAGCAGCTTGTGCCCGCTCCCGAAAAAAAGGGCCACCCTCGCAAGGAGGGTGGCCTTGGGGGAGAGCCTTAGAAGCCGAAGCGGACGCCGCCGGAGTAGCGGGCGAAGCCCGGTTGCGAGAAGGTCACCATATTCTCGTTCCGGCGATGCCCGCGACGGCTCTCGTTGGTCAGATTGATCGCTTCCGCAAATACGGTCAGTCCGGGGATGAACTCATAGCTGATGCTCGCATCGAACTGGCCATAAGCCTCGACATAGGTCGGGTTCGGGTTGCCACCGGCGTAGAATTTGTCGCGCCAGTTATATGCGACGCGTGCCTGCAACCCGCCCTTGTCGTAATAGACCACGGCATTGGCAGAGTCGCTCAACCCCGCCAGCGCGAACTGTGGAATGTTCGGATTGGCCGCATTGTCGAACTCCGCATCGCCGCGCACGATCGTGTAATTGAGCTGCGCTCCGAAGCCGGTGTCCCAGAAGGCGTGCTGCACGGCAAACTCAAAGCCGTAAAGCGTCGCCGTCTGGTCCGAATTGAACGGTGTGCCGATGGTGAAATCAACCAGATTGTCTTCGGGCAGGCCCAGGATACGACCGGTGTAATAGCCATTCACGTCGAGTATCGGGTTCCCCTGACCGTCGCGTGCAACCTCAACCCCGTTCGTGAAATTGCGCAGGATATAGTTGCGGATCGCACCCACATCATTCGTCCCGCCCAACGCCGCCCGCGCTGCATTGAAGCGCGGTCCGTCACCCGGATTGCGCAAATTGAACGCCGAACGCTCAACGTCCACCTGGTTAATAAAATTGCTCACCCGTTTGCGGAAATAACCGGCCGAGACGTAGCTGGCGGGCGCGTAATACCACTCCGCCGAGACATCAATATTCTTCGACAGGAAAGGCACCAGGTTCGGGTTGCCCTGAAGCCCGCCGCCGCCGGTGATGCCGAACTGACGGTTGAGGGTCAGCCCGCCCTGGAGGCTGGCATAATCGGCGCGCGTGATCGTGTGGCTGTACGATGCGCGCAGCTTGACGTTGTCGATTGGCTCGATGTCGAAATCGATCGCCGGCAACCAGTTGTCATAGCTGCCCTTGGTGGTCTGGAAATCGAGGACCGGCGCACCCTGGGCGTTCGTCTGATAGAGAACGTTGAACTCGCCCACCGCGCTCCAGCCGACGCCGATCGCGACCGGGGTCAGTGCGGACGACGCGACCGTGGTCTGGTCGTAACGAACGCCTGCGATGATGTGTGCGTCGCGCTCGCCCACGCTGAACTTCGTATTGACCTGAACGAACGGCGAGATCGTCTTTTCCTGAATACGCCGATCGGTGTCGTAATTCGCCAGGCAGTTGCCGTCGCCGCCGCAAATCTGGAACTTGGTATCGAGCAGATCGACCATGCGCTCGAAATTGAAGCGCAGATAGGACGGGATCATACCCTCCGATCCCGACACGCCCGAGAATTTGTCAGGCAGCGTGACCACCTCATACAAATCGTCCGGCAGATCGGCCGGCGTGCCGAGGCCACCCCAGGTATCGTTCTGGTTGAAACCGTAAGCCGAGCGCACCCGGTTGTTGACGTAAGAGAAGCCGAAGTCGATCGAGTCGAGGAAGTCGCCATCATGGTCATAGCGGCCCGACAGCTGAACCTGATCGATCTCGTCCTTGAAATAGGCGTTGCGGAACGAGTTGCCGGTCGCATTGGCCAGCGCGGCGTTCAGCGGGTTGATCCCCGGCTGCATCGTGTACGACAGGACCGGCAGATCCTTGGTAAAATCGACCGTCTGCGACGCGACGCCAAAGATGGCCGAGCCGACCGAGGTGCTGGTGCCGAAGCGGTTCGTCGGCTTCGACTCCGCGGTCGAATGATGGCCGTCGAGCGTGATGGTGACGCCGCCCGGCGCATCCCATTTCAGGTTACCGCCGAACGACTTGTTGACGGTCTGGTTCGCGGTGAGCGAACCGCTGTACGAGAGGTCCTTACCCGGGCCGAACCGCTCGGTGTAGAAGACCGGACCAGCAGCCGGACCGTCGGTCCATTCGGTGGTTGTGTCGCCAAAGTTGAACCAGATGCCGACACTGCTGTCGCGCGCCTCGACCTTGTTGCGTGAATAGGTGAAGTCGAGCGTCGCCGTGATCGAATCGCTGGGACGATATTGCAGCACGAGCTGGCCGTTGATCCGCTCACGCTCGATATCGGTCAGGTTATAGGCCGCGCTCTGCGGAATCTCGTACACCTCGGTCGGGCCGGGGCGGTTCTTGACGTTCGGACCTTCTGGCCCAAGCGTGCCCCAGTCATTCTCGTTGCCCAGGAACGCGTTGCCGAATCCGACCGAGCCGGTGTTCACGCTGGCATTGCGCTTCTGATAAACGCCCGAAATCAGGATACCGAACTGATTGTCGCCGCCAAAGGTCGCGCTGACGATGCCCGACACTTCCGGCGTGACCTTGTCCTCGCCGTTCATCGACGTGTCGAGCACGCCCTTTGCCGCGATCGAGCCGCGCAGGCCGGGACGATCGAGCGGCCGCGGGGTCTTGATGTTGATCGTCGAACCGATGCCGCCCGATGCCACGGCGGCGCGGCCGGTCTTGTAAACCTCGACCCCGGAAATGCCTTCGGATGCGAGGTTGGCAAAGTCGAACGAGCGCGTGGCGGGCGCGCTGGCGCCGTCGCCCAGCGACGCGGTCGGCATCTGGCGGCCGTTCAGTGTGACGAGGTTATATTCGGGACCGAAGCCGCGCACGGTGACGGTCGAACCTTCGCCGTTCGAGCGGTCGATCGACACGCCGGTGATACGCTGAAGCGATTCGGCGAGGTTGGTGTCGGGAAACTTGCCGATGTCCTCGGCCGAGATCGCATCGACGACGCCCTGCGCGTTGCGCTTGATATCGACTGCCGCCTGAAGGCTGGCGCGGATACCGGTGACGAGAACCTCTTCGCCGGTGTCGTCTTCGGCCGGTGGCGGCGCATCCTGTGCCTGCGCAGCGACGGGCAATGCCGCCATCGCCAGCGTCGAAGCACTTATTACCAGTCGTGAAATCGAGCGCGCCTTGAAGCCCCGCATCATCGTCCTCCCCTGTTCGTCAGGCGCGGCGGTCCGCGCTCGTTGAGAACGTTCACTTGAACCCGTTTTACAACGTTGTCAAGCATGGCTAAACGGGTTCCGACAACGGTGACATGCCCGGAAATGCGGGCTTGTGAACGTTCTCAATATATGCTGTCTGTCACGACAAATTGCTGGATCCAGCGCCACAAAAAATTACGGCGCGCGACCGCATAGGGAGGATGAATATGTCGAGGATTTTGGCCGCTTTGATGGGCGCAACCGCGATCGGCGCAGTCGCCGCCACCGCCGGATTCGCGCAACAGGCCCCCGCCCCGGCGACTCAGGATGCCCGCGCACGCGCCACCGCAATCGTCGCGCAGATGACGCTGGATGAGAAGATCGCGCTGGTCCACGGCCTGTTCCCGCCGTTCGCCAAGGGCAAGACGCAGAACGAACTGATCCCCTCCGCCGGGCATATCGACGGCATACCGCGACTCGGCGTGCCGCTGGTACGTGAGAGCGATGCCTCGATCGGCGTCGCCAATCAGGTGGAACAGCGCAAGGGCGACGTCGCCACCGCCCTCCCCTCCAGCCTCGCCACCGCCGCGACCTTCGATCCCGAAATCGCGCGTGCGGGCGGCGCGATGATCGGATCGGAAGCGCGCGCCAAGCGCTTCAACGTGCTGCTGGCGGGTGGCGTCAATCTGACGCGCGATCCGTGGGGCGGGCGCAATTTCGAGTATCTGGGGGAAGATCCGTTGCTCGCGGGTGAACTGGCCGGCGCGCATATTGCGGGGGTTCAGTCGAACGCCATCGTCTCGACCATCAAGCATTTCGCGCTGAACGCGCAGGAGACGGGCCGCATGGTGCTCGACGCGCGGATCGGCGAAGCGGCGCTGCGGGAGAGCGACCTGCTCGCCTTCCAGATCGCGATCGAGAAGGGCAAACCCGGATCGGTCATGTGCGCCTATAACAAGGTCAATGGCGACTGGGCGTGCGAGAATGATTTCCTGCTCAACCAGGTGTTGAAGCGCGACTGGAATTATCGCGGCTGGGTGATGAGCGACTGGGGCGGCGTGCATTCGACGGCCAAGGCGGCGAAGGCCGGGCTGGACCAGCAATCGGGGCAGGAACTCGACAAAGCATTGTATTTCTCCGAGCCGCTAAAGGCGGCGGTGGAGAAGGGCGAGGTGCCGGTCGCGCGGCTCGACGACATGGTCGTGCGGTATCTGACCGGGCTGATCGAGAGCGGCGCCTATGACAAGGCGATGCCGGCGAAAGTGTTGCCGATCGACTATGCCCGCAACGCACTGGTGGCACAGCGTGCGGCCGAGGCTGGGATCGTGCTGCTCAAGAATCAGGGCGATCTGCTGCCGCTGGCGCGCACTGCGAAGAAGATCGTCGTGATCGGCGGCGGCGCGGACGTCGGCGTGATGTCGGGCGGCGGATCTAGCCAAGTAAGGTCGGTCGGCGGTGCGCCGATCGAGATCGCGCTGTCGACTGGCGGTTCGGCGTCGTTTGCGCGCATCACTTATCATGCGTCCTCGCCGCTGGCCGCTTTGCGCAAGGCGATGCCCGGGGCGCAAATCACGTTCCTCGATGGCCGCAACCTCAACGCGACGGTCGCGGCGGCGAAGGCGGCGGACATCGCCATCGTATTCGGTACGCAGTGGACGACCGAGGCCGACGATGTCGCCACGCTGCGCCTGCCCGATCATCAGGATGCGCTGATCGCCGCCGTTGCAGCGGCCCAGCCGAAAACGGTCGCCGTGCTCACCACCGGCGGACCGGTGACGATGCCGTGGCTGGACAAGGTGCCGGCGGTGATTCAGGCGTGGTATCCGGGCCAGCGCGGCGGCGAGGCGATCGCCAATATCCTGACCGGGCGGGTCAACCCTTCCGGCCATCTGCCGATCACCTTCCCCGCCGCGGAAGCTCAGGCACCGCGTCCGCGCCCGGTAGGTCTCGACACGATGACGTCGCTGGAGGCGCAGGCTGCAGCCGATCCGGCGCGCTCCGGTGACTATCAACTTAAAAGCTATCCGGTCGAATATCAGGAGGGCAGCGATGTCGGCTATCGCTGGTACGAGAAGAAGGCGCAGAAGCCGCTCTTCGCGTTCGGCCACGGCCTGAGCTACACCAGCTTCGCCTATCGCAACCCGGTGGTGACCGGCGGTTCGCGGCTCACCGTGTCGTTCGATGTGGTCAACACCGGCAAACGTGCGGGCGCTGACGTGGCGCAGGTCTATGTCGCACGCGAAGGCTCCGACACGCCGATGCGGCTGGCGGGGTTCCAGCGCGTGACGCTGAAGCCGGGTGAGAGCCGCCGCGTGACCCTGACCGCCGAACCGCGCATCATCGCCGATTACGATACCCGCCTGCCCGGCTGGCGCATTCGCGGCGGCAGCTACCGCGTCGCCATTGCGAAGGATGCGACCGACCGCTCGATGATGCTCACGACAACGCTCGACGCTGCGGCGATGAAGCCCTAGCGTCCGCCCGACCCGGCTCGACCGGGCGCGGGAGGATGTTACGGCGCTTTTTCAGACAGATGGCGCGGCGCGGCGCTCGACCGGCTTCATCCTCGCCGTGGCGCTGGCCAATGCGGGTGGGGTTATCGGCTTTTTGCCGCTGCTGACCCTGTTGCTGCCGGTCAAGATCGCGGGAATCGCGGGCGATGCGCGGATCGGGTTGTTCACCGCGACGGTGATTGCGGGCGCGATTGCGGCGAGCGGATCGAACATCCTGTTCGGTTGGCTGAGCGACCGGTCGGTGGCGCGCGGCGGCGGGCGGCGGCGCTGGGTGGTGGTCGGGATGGTCGCGCTGGCGCTGTCGTTCGCGGCGGTCGCGGGGGCATCGACGCCGCTGGCGATCATTGTCGCCATCGCCCTGTTTCAGTTCGCGGTGAACGCCGTGCTGGCTCCGCTGTTCGCGATCATGGCGGACGAGGTGCCGGGGCCGCAAATGGGCGTCGCGGGCGGGCTGATCGCGCTGGGCGCGCCGCTCGCCTCCGCCGTGGCGGCACTGATCGCGCTGGCCGGGATCGTGGCCGAAAGCGCGGCGCTGGGAATCGTGTTTGCCGCCGTGGCGCTGTGCACCCTGCCGCTGTTGCGCATCCCGGCACGGATGGCACCGGTTGTGAGCAGCAAGGAAAAGCCGCTGCTCGGCCGCGATCTCGCCATTGCCTGGACGTCGCGGTTGCTAATGCAGGTCGCGGGCAATGTGCTGTTCCTCTACCTCGTCTATTATTTTCAGAGCATCGACCCGGCACAGACCGGCAGCAAGGCGATCGGGCGGCTGGGGCAGTTGATGACGATCGCCTATCTGATCCCCCTGCCCGTCGCGGTGCTGATCGGGCGCTGGTCGGACCGGATCGGGCGGCGCAAGCCGTTCCTGCTGGGCTCGGGGCTGACGGCGGCCGCCGGGCTGATCGGGCTGGCGCTGGCGGAAAGCTGGAACGCGGCGGCAGTGGCGTTCGGGTTGTATGCGCTGGGCTCGGCGAGCTTCCTGTCGCTCCACTCCGGCTTCGCCATGCAGCTATTGCCCAGCGCGGCGCATCGCGGGCGCGACCTGGGCGTCCTCAACCTGACCAACACCTTGCCCGCCTTGCTCGGGCCGCTGCTCACCTGGCTGCTGGCGACCCCGCGCAATTTCGATGCGGTGATGCTGACGCTCGCCGGGCTGACGGTTGCAGGTGCGATGTTGATTTTGGGGGTGCGGCAGCGTGGATAAACTGGAGCGCGTTCGCCCGCGTTTCAGTCCCTTTCGAGCGCCTCCCGCGAGGCCTTGGCGAGGTCGCAATTCTCACGGGCAATGCGGCATTGGCGCTCCAGCATTTCGACCAGCTTGAGCTGTTCCTGGCGAACATAGCTATCGTGCCGGATGTCGGGCGAATAGACATTGCGGCCAGCCGACCGGGCGGTGGTGCCATCGACACGACCGGTCTGATCGGGGCTGGCTGCGGTTATCTGAGCCGCACGCGGGATCACCAGTCCAATCGCGACGCCCGCGAGCAAACATGTGGCAGCGATCAGCGCGATTGTCAGGCGGCGGGTTCCCCTCATCCAACCTTCGCTAGGCGCTGAAGTGCCAAGCTGCGGTATCCTTCTCCCTCTGGAGAAGGTTTAGCGCAATCCGACCTCACTCCATCCCCTTCCAATACCGCACATAATCCACCTGCATCGTCTGCGGAAAATTGGCGTCGTCGATGCCCTTTTGCCCGCCCCAGTCGCCGCCGACCGCGACGTTGAGGATCAGCTCGAACGGTTTGGTGAACGGCCATGCCTGTGCACCGCCGGGCTGATCGTTCTTGACCAGCATATGGCCGCGTCCGTCGATGCCGATGGTGATCGAATCGGGCCGCCAGTCGAGCTGGTAATTGTGGAAGGTCGTGCATGCGCTTGGCAGCTTCACCTGCGCGCCGCGTTGCGTGCCCTTGGCATGGTTGAACGCGCCGGTGTGCAGCGTTGCGTGGATGGTGCCGGGATCGAAGCCTACCATCTCCATGATGTCGATCTCGCCCGCGTCGGGCCATTTCTCACCGGTCGGCAGCATCCAGATGGCAGGCCAGATGCCACGCCCACACGGTAATTTCGCGCGGATTTCGTAGAAGCCGTAACCCAGCCGCTCGCGCGTCACCAGCTTGGCGGAGGTATAGGCCTGTCCGCCCCAATCCGGTGCCGCGCGGCGCTGTTCCTTGCGCGCCTCGATCACCAGCGCACCCTGTTCGATCCGCGCATTGTTGCGGCGTTCGTCCGCATAATATTGCCGCTCGTTATTGTGCCAGCCCGCCTTGTTGCGGTGCGTGTCGAACAGCCATTTGGTGCGATCGACCTTCTTCCCCTCGAACTCGTCGGCGAAGGATGGGGTCGCGGTTGGCACGGTCATCGGCACATCGACTTTGTAGTTGGTCGCCCCCAGCGTCGCCGTCTGCAACGCCATCAACACCGTCACGCTCATGATGCCAAATCCTCGTCCGTTTTACCCATTCTGGCGCGGAAAGCCGTGGAAAGCGATAGCGTTGTCATCCAGCCGTCGCATCGAACAGCGGCAACGCATCTGCCTCGCCGCCCTCGAAATTGGAGACCGTCACACCGACCAGCCTTATGCCCTTCTCGACCGGAAACAGCGACCGGATCAGCGTGAGGCTGGCTGCGCGCAACTGCCCGTCGTCGCGCACCGCGTCGGCAAAGGTGCGGCTGCGCGTGACCTGTCGGAAATCGGCATATTTGGCCTTCACCGTCACCGTGCGCCCGAACATCGCGCGTTTTGCGCACCACCCCGCGACATCGTCGGCCATGCGCGCCACCCCCGCCTCGATCTCCGCCGGATCGGTCAGGTCGCGGTCAAACGTCATCTCGCTGCCAGACGATTTGCGTTCGCGGTTCGGGTTGACCGGGCGGTGATCCATCCCGCGCGCGATGCCGTGATACCATTCCGCCGAGCTGCCGAAATGCGTGGTCAGGAAAGCCAGCGACTGCGCCTTCAGATCGGCCCCGGTCTCGATCCCCAGCCGCTTCATCTTCGCCGCTGTCACCGTCCCGACGCCGTGAAAGCGAGAAACCGGCAGCGTCTCGACCCACGCCGCGCCCATGTCCGGCGTCACCGCGAACTGGCCGTTGGGCTTGCGCTGGTCCGACGCCAGCTTGGCCAGGAATTTGTTGTAGGAAATCCCCGCCGATGCGGTCAGCCCGATCTCGTCGAATATACGCGCCCTGATCGCCTTCGCCGTGGCCCATGCCGTGTCGAGCCCCTGGCGATCGGCGGTCACGTCCAGATATGCCTCGTCCAGCGACAGCGGCTGGATCAGGTCGGTGTACTCCGCAAAGATCGCATGGATCTGCACCGAGACCGCGCGATAGACATCGAAGCGCGGCGGCACGAACACCAGCTCAGGACAGCGCCGGATCGCGGTGACCGATGGCAGCGCCGACCGCACCCCAAACGCCCGTGCCTCATAACTCGCCGCCGCCACCACGCCGCGCTGCGCGCCATAGCCGACCGCGACTGGCCGCCCTCGCAGCGCCGGATCGTCGCGCTGCTCCACCGATGCGAAAAAGGCGTCCATGTCGATATGGATGATTTTGCGGACGGGCGGATCGTCGGTCACGCTTGCTCCCTAGCCTGAAACGAACAGAGTGGGAACATGCCGTGCGGCTTTGCGAAACGCGCCTGGGCGTGTAGCGGCACCCGCCCATGCCCGACGCCCCCTTCTCGCTCGGTCTCGATTTCGGGACGACCAATTCCGTCGCCGCAATTGCGCGCGGTGCCGTGTCGGACATGGTGCCGCTCGACGCACCGAGCGGGACCGACGCGGTGTTCCGCTCGGCCTTGTGCTTCTGGGAGGACGAGGACGTGCGCGGCGGCATCGCCGTCGAGGCCGGACCTTGGGCGATCGCCGAATATCTGGAATACCCACAGGGCAGCCGCTTCATCCAGTCGTTCAAATCGGTCGCCGCCAGCCGCAGCTTCGAACATGCCACGGTATTCAGCCGCCGTCTGAAGTTCGAGGATCTGGGGCAGCAATTCGTCGCGCGGATGCGTGCACGGGCAAACGGGCGGATGGATTCGCCCGCACGGCTGATCGTCGGGCGGCCTGTGGAATATGCCGGGTTTCGCCCCGACGACGCGCTGGCCCGTGAACGTTACGACGCCGTGTTCGGAATGCTGGGGGCCGAGGTCCATTATGTCTATGAGCCGATGGGCGCGGCATTCAGCTTTGCGTCGCGGCTGAGCGAACCGGCCACGATCCTGGTCGCGGACTTTGGCGGCGGCACCAGCGACTTTTCGGTGGTGCGGATCGCGGAGCCTGGGGCGGCGCACCGCTGCACCCCGCTGGCTCATGCCGGTGTCGGTGTTGCAGGGGACCGGTTCGACACGCGCATCATGGACAGACTGGTCCTGCCGCTGCTGGGCAAAGGCGGCAGCTATCGATCGTTCGACAAGATACTGGAAATCCCCGGCGGCCATTTCGCCGATTTCGCCGATTGGTCGCGGCTCGCGCTGATGCGCAACCGCAAGACGCTCGCCGAACTCGACAAGCTGCGCCGTGCCGCGCTCGATCCGGCGGCGATCGAATGGATGATCGCGATCGTCGAGCAGGAACAGGGCTATCGGCTTTACGATGCGGTTGGCCGGGTGAAACGCGAATTGTCCACCGCCGACCATGCGCATTTCAGTTTCGATGGTGCCGGGCTGCAAATCGAGGCGGAAGTCTCGCGCGCCGATTTCGAGACCTGGATCGCGCCCGACATCGCGCGGATCGAGGACGCCGTGGATCGCGCGCTGAATGCCGCCGGAATCGGTATCGACGGCATCGACCGCGTGTTCATGACCGGCGGCTCATCCCTGATCCCGCGCATCCGCCGCCTGTTCACGGATCTTGTCGGCGAGGACCGCATCGCCAGCGGCGGCGAGTTGACCTCGATCGCCCACGGCCTCGCACTAATCGGGCAAGAGGATGACATTGCCCCATGGGCGGTGCCCTGAGACGTCCCATTCCCGGCGCGCCGCAAAGGTCAGTCGTCTTGCTTTGCGATCGCCGATATTTCCTGGTTCGACAACCCGCCGCATTCCTCGCGCAGGAAGCGCAAAAGCTCGTCGATTTCCTTTGCGTCGAACCGCAGGTCCAACGCATCCATTTCAACGCGAGCCGAGGTCCGCTGCTGCGACGAGAAGCCTTCGATAAGTTCCGCGCACTCGGCCAGGGTGCCCTGCGCGGCGGCATCCGCTTCGTCAGCGAGATAGATCGTGGCAGGCTCGCTCAGTGGATAAGTCGTCATGATTGTCCCTATCGCCTTCATCAAGGCGACAACGTGCGAATCCGCGCGTCGGACGCAAGTTCGAGTACCGCTGAGCAGGAAAGTGGCGGAGAGGGTGGGATTCGAACCCACGTTACGTTGCCGTAAACCGCATTTCGAGTGCGGCGCGATCGACCACTCTGCCACCTCTCCGCGAGGGGTCCGCAAGGGCACCGAAATGCCGATCCGACCGGTCGAGCGCGGGCCTCTAGACCAAAGATCGAAGTGGTACAAGCGCTCTGGCCAGCACCCTGGCGCAGATCGCTTGTGCAGCGCGGAATACACCCTAGATTAGGGGCATGACCTTGCTGTCCTCCCCAATCGATCTCGCCAGCCTGGGCGCGCCGCTGCCGCCCGTCGCCCATGCGCGTTTCGACGTGGGGGAAGTGGTGCGGCACCGGATGTTCGATTTCCGCGGCGTAATTTTCGACGTCGACCCCGTATTCGCCAATACCGACGAATGGTATGAGGCGATTCCGGAGGATGTGCGCCCGCGCAAGGACCAGCCCTTCTACCATCTGCTCGCCGAAAATGCCGAATCGAGCTATGTCGCCTATGTCAGCCAGCAGAATCTGGTCGCCGACGACACCGGCGAGCCGATCGACCATCCGGCGATCGACGGCCTGTTCGAGGATTATAGCGGCGGCCGCTACGCCCTGAAGCGCGAGCATCGGCATTAGGTTTGAGAACGCGCTGAGGCGCGTTCTGCGGTGCCAGCCCGCTCCGCCACCCGGGATTCGGTTTCGAGAACGCTGACGCGTTCTGCGGCTCCGGCCCGCTCCCCCACCCGGCCACCCACTTCAGTGTATCTTGATGGGTGGCCGGGTGGGGGAGCGGGCCGGAGCCGCTACGGGCAACGCCCGTCAAAATAACCGTCACAAGGTTGACTTGAAAACGCGATTCGACTAGCTGCGCCCTTCCTCCCGCCGGGCCGGTCCTGCGCGGGCACATGCTTTTGATTTGAGAAGAGACCCAATGTTCGCAATCGTGCGCACGGGCGGCAAGCAGTATCGCGTTGCCGCCGGAGACAAGATCGTCGTCGAGAAGCTCGACGGTGAAGCAGGTTCGTCGATCACCCTCGGCGACATCCTGCTCGCCGGCGAAGGTTCGGAGCTGAAGTCCACCGACGGTCTGACCGTGTCCGCCGAGATCATCGCGCAGGCGAAGGCCGACAAGGTCATCGTCTTCAAGAAGCGCCGCCGCCATAATTATCGCCGCAAGAACGGCCATCGGCAGCAGCACACGATCCTGAAGATCACCGCGATCGGTGCGAAGGAAGAAAAGAAGGCCGCCAAGGCCAAGAAGGCCGATGCGGCACCGGCGGAAGCCGCGGCCCCGGCTGCTGAAGCGTAAGGGAGTAACTTCCAATGGCACATAAGAAAGCAGGCGGTTCGTCGCGCAACGGTCGCGACTCGCAGTCCAAGCGCCTTGGCGTGAAGAAGTTTGGTGGCCAGGCCGCCATCGCCGGCAACATTCTGGTCCGTCAGCGCGGCACGCGCGTCTATCCGGGCGTGAATGTCGGCATTGGCCGCGACCACACGCTGTTCGCGCTTACCGACGGCCAGGTGCGATTCCATGACGGCAAGCTCGGCCGCAAATTCGTATCGATCGATATGATGGCGGAAGCAGCCGAATAGCACGGGCACCATTCGGGTAGCCCACCAGGGCAACCCGGGTCTCCTTTTTCAGGAGACCGTAAAGGGAGACGGGTCGCCCCGGTCTCCCTTTTTTCATGCTCCCTCCCCACCCCATCTGTCGTGCAGCCGTCATGAACGCGCGGCACGGCTGATCCGCGAGGAGAGTGACATGTTCGCAAGAACGCAAAGACTGACATTGCGGCCCGGCTGGATCGAGGACGCCCCCGAACTGGCACATGCAATCGGGCATGAGGCCGTAGTCCGCAACCTGGCGCGTGCGCCGTGGCCCTATGCGCTGGGCGATGCGCAGGCATTCCTGAAGACGCCGCGAGACGCCGCCGATCTGCCGGTCTTCCTGGTCTGCGCGCTGGACGGCGGTGCCAGCCGGATCGTCGGCTGTATTGGCCTTGAGCGGACGGAGCCGGACGCGGTTGATCTGGGATACTGGATCACGCCGGACGCGTGGGGACGCGGCTATGCCACCGAAGCGGGTCGTGCGGTGATCGACATCGCGCGCGCACTGCGCCTGCCGACGCTGTCCGCCGGTCATTTCACTGACAACCCGGCATCGGGCCGCGTGCTGCGCAAGCTGGGTTTCCGCGCCACCGGCCGGATCGTCCCCCGCCACTCGGCCGGGCGCGGCGGCGAGGTGCAATGCGTGGAATATGAGCAAGCGCTGGCGGAGTCGGATTGTACCGACCCGTGCGACCGAATGGCGGCGTGATCTGGCTTAAGCTCATCACGCCGTTGTGCCGGTCGCCCTGCCCCACAGGTATCGAGCGAGGCCAGTTACGCTACTCGGCCTCGCTCGATCTCGTAAAAACTAGCCCGCCGGCGCCTCACGCCGCACCGCATCGGGTGCCGCTTCCCAGCCGCCGCCCAATGCCTTGAACAGCGCGACCTGCGCCTCCGCCAGCGCGGCGTTGGACTGCGCCAGCGCGGATCGTGACGCCGCTCGCTCACGCTCGGCATCGATCCGCAGCAGCAGCGCGTCGCGTCCCGCCTCGAACCGCAGAATCGCGATCCGCGCGGCGTTGGTCGCCGCCGTGTCGGCGCGACGCAGCGCGACGTTGCGCTCGATCTCACCCGAATAGCGTGCCAGCGCCTGCTCGACTTCGCGCAGCGCCGTCAGCACCGTGCCGTCGAACGCGGCGAGCGAACCCTCCGCCCCGGCCTCCGCCTGCCGCACGCGCGCCCGCGCAGCGGTGACATTGGGGAAGCTCCAGCTGAGCAATGGCCCGAGCGAGAAGTTGAACGACGAACTCTTGCCCAGATCGCCGATATTCTGCGCGCCCAACGACACCGATCCGCCCAGCGTGATCGACGGATACAGCGCCGCCGTGGCGACCCCGACCCGCGCGGTATCCGCCGCCAGCGTCCTCTCGGCCTGACGCACATCCGGCCGCCGCGCGAGCAGCGCCTGACCATCGCCGACCGGGATCAGCGCGGATACGCCCGGGGTCACCGCACAGCGATCCGCTTGCGCATCCAGTTCCGCCGGCGGCTTGCCGGTCAGCGTCGCCAGCGCATAGAGCGCCGCGCGTCGTTCCGCCTCGAAACTCGGCACCTGCGCCCGGGCATTTTCCGCCAGCACGCGCGCCTGATCGACATCGCGGATCGTCCCGCGACCCGCATCGAACAGCCGCTGGGTCAGTTCGAGCGTGCGGGTCTGCAACCGCACCGTCTCGCGCGCCACCTCGGCCTGTGCCGCAAAGCCGCATGCCGCCGCGTAAGTCCGCGCGGTCTCCGCCGCGATCGCCACGCGCGATCCGTCGAGCGCCGCCTGCGCCGCTTCGACATCCCCGCGCGCCGCCTCGATCGAACGGCTCACCCGCCCGAACAAGTCGATTTCATAAGATGCATCCAGCCCGATCTGAAAGAAATCGCTCTCGACCCCGTCCACACCCGGGGGCAATGCCCCCTGTGCGCTCTCTGCCCCGGTGCGCGAACGGGTATAGCCCGCGCCCAGATTGGTCGACGGCAACCGCTGCCCGCGCGACTCCGACAGGAACGCCCGCGCGCGCTTCAGATTGGCCGATGCTTGCCGGATATCGGTGTTGTAGGTCAGCGCCTCGACCACCAGCCGGTCGAGCACGGGATCGTTGAACAGCCGCCACCACTCGCCCTCGACCTCGCCTGGAGACACCTTCGTCGTACCGGGATCGACGAACGCGGCAGCGGCAGTCGGCGGCGTTTCCGGCCGCGCGTAATTGGGGCCAACCGCGCAGCCCGCGAGCAGCGAGCTCGCCAGCAACGGTGCAATCAGGCGCTTCATGCTGCTGGCTCCACGACGGGATCGTTAGAGGTGGCGGGCGGTTTGCGGCGCATCTTCGCCATCTGCGCGCTCGTCCAGTCGCCCAGATTGCGGCACAGGACATAAAAGGCCGGGGTGAACAACAGGCCGAAGATCGTAACCCCGATCATCCCGAAGAACACCGCGACGCCCAGCGCCTGACGCATCTCCGCCGCCGCACCGCTTGCGATCACCAGCGGCAATACGCCCAGGATGAATGCGATCGACGTCATGATGATCGGACGCATCCGCTGATGCGCGGCGCGTTCCGCCGCTTCGCGCGGGGACAGCCCTTCATCCTCGCCCTGCCGCGCAAATTCCACGATCAGGATCGCGTTCTTCGCCGACAGGCCGATCAGCACGACCAGACCGATTTGCGTGAGGATATTATTATCCTGTCCCATGATGTTCACGCCGACGATCGCCGCCAGCAGACACATCGGCACGATCAGGATCACCGCCAGCGGCAGCACCAGACTTTCGTACAGCGCGGCCAGCAGCAGGAACACGAACACCACCGCCAGCGCGAACGCGATCGCCCCGGTATTGCCCGCCTGCTTCTGCTCGAACGCCAGCTCGGTCCACTCGAAGCTCATGCCCTCAGGCAACGTCTTCTCGGCCAGTTGCTCCATCGCGGTGAGCGTTTGTCCGGTGGAGTAACCGGGCGTGGTGTCGCCCTGAAGCTCTGCCGTTGGGTAGAGGTTATGGCGAACCACGCGATACGGACCCGCATCGTTCTTCAGCGTCATCACCGAACTCATCGGCACCATCTCGCCCGACGCCGATCGCGTCTTGAGCGACTGGATGTCCGACGGATCGTCGCGATAGGGCGCGTCGGCCTGTGCCGTGACGCGGAAGGTACGGCCCAGATAGTTGAAGTCGTTGACATAGGCGGAACCGAGATAAGCACCCAGGGTAGAGAAAATGTTCCCTACCGGTACGCCCATCCGCTCCGCGCGCTCCCGGTCGACGTCGGCGGTCAGGCGCGGCGTTCCGGTGTTGAACTGCGTGAACGCGCCCGCGACGCCCTCCTGCTGGTTCGCCGCCATCATCATCGCCATCGAAGCCTGCGCCAGCGCCTGATAGCCGGCCCCGCTGCGGTCCTCGATCATCATCTTGAACCCGCCGCCATTGCCGATGCCCTGCACCGCAGGCGGCGCGATGAGCATGATATCGCCGCCCTTGATCCCGGCGAATGCGGGATACAGCGCCTGTTGGACCTCGCTGGCACTTTGGTCGCGGTCCGCATGTGGCTTCAGCGTGATGAACAGCACGCCGGCGTTCGGCGCGGTCGAAAAGCTTGCGCCGTCAAGCCCGGCGAAACCCACCACGTCGGCAACCGCAGGCAGCTTGAGCCCGGCATCCATCGCCTGACGCACGACCGCATCGGTGCGGTTCAACGCCGAACCCGGCGGCAATTGCACGACGCCGATCAGGAAGCCCTGATCCTGCTGTGGGATGAACCCGCTGGGCGTCGCAGTGAAGCGCCAGCCGGCCACCAGGATCAGACCCGCATAGACGATCAGGATCAACCCCAGCGCGCGCACGGCCTTTGCAGTGAAGCTGCCATAGCCGCTCGACAGCCGCGCGAACCCGTTGTTGAACCCGTTCGCGGCCCTGGTCGGCCATCCGCGCCAGCCCGGTGCCGGGGTCTTGTCATGATCGGGCTTTTTCAAAATCAGCGCGCACAAGGCGGGCGAGAAGGTGAGCGATACGAATGCCGAGATCACCGTTGCCGATGCAATGGTGATGGCGAACTGCTGATAGAATGCACCGGAAATGCCCGGAATGAACATCGTCGGCACGAACACGCCGACCAGAACAAGCGAGATCGCGATGATCGCGCCCGACACTTCGGTCATCGTCTTGTGCGCGGCTTCACGGGGGGTCAGCCCCTCCTCTTCCATCAATCGCTCGACATTCTCGATAACGACGATCGCGTCGTCGACGACGATGCCGATGGCAAGCACCAGCCCGAACAGCGAGAGGTTGTTGATCGAATAGCCAAAGGCCGCCAACACCGCCATTGCGCCGATCAGCGAGATCGGGATGGCGATGATCGGAATCACCGCCGTGCGCCAGCTTTGCAGGAAGATCAGCACCACCAGCACGACCAGCACCAGCGCCTCGATCAGAGTCGCATAAACCGCGTCGATCGACTCCTGAATGTACGTCGTCGGATCGTAACCGACGCGATAGCTCATGCCCGGGGGGAAATCCTTGGCCAGCGAATCCAGCTCGGCCTTGACCGCCGCTGACGCTTCGAGCGCGTTTGCCCCCGGCATTGCGAACACGCCGATGCCGACTGCGGCTTCCTTGCTCAGATAGCCATTGAGCCCGTAATCCTGCGCGCCCAGTTCAACGCGCGCCACTTCGTTCAGATGCGTCAGGCGACCGGTCGCGTCACGCTTGACCACGATCTTCTCGAACTCTTCCGGCGTGCTCAATCGGCCCTTGGTCTGCACACCCAGCTCAAACGCAGGGCTGGCATTGCCATAGGGCGGCTGCCCGACCGAACCGGCGGCGACCTGGACATTCTGCGCGCGGATCGCGTTGACGACTTCATCCACGGTCATGTCGCGCGCGGCGGCCAGACCCGGATCGATCCAGATGCGCATGTTGTAATCGCGTCCGCCAAAAGCGGTCGCCTGACCCACGCCCGGAATACGGGCGACACGGTCCAGCACCTGCAGATTGACGTAATTGCCGATATATTGAAGGTCGAGGCTCTTGTCCGGCGACGTGAAGAACGCGACCATCAGGAAGTCGGGCGAGTTCTTGTTCACCGTGATGCCGATGCGCCGCACATCTTCGGGCAGCCGCGGTTCGGCGGTGGAGACGCGGTTCTGCACCAGCACCTGTGCCTGATCGACATCGGTGCCCTGTTTGAAACTGATTGTGATCTGCGCGACACCGTTACCGGTCGAGGACGACGTCATGTAGATCATGTTCTCGACGCCGTTGATCGCCTGTTCGATCGGCGCAGCGACCGTCTCGGCCAGCGTTTCGGCAGTCGCACCGGGATAGGTCGCGGTGACCACCACCGTTGGCGGCGCAATGCTGGGGTATTGCGCGATCGGCAGCGACGGGAACGAGACCAGCCCGACGATGACGATCAGGATCGACATCACCGCCGCGAAGATCGGCCGCTCGATGAAGAAATGCGTGAATTTCATCGTTCGGGTCCCTTAACGGACGGTGGCTTGACCTGAAGCGGGCTGTTCGATCGGTCGCGTCGGCGCGGATTGCTTGGTCGGATCGGCCTTTATCAAACCCTTTTTCGGGCTGACCGGCGCGCCGGGCTGCAAGCGGCCAAGGCCGGTCAGGATCACGCGGTCGGTCGGCGCGAGGCCGTCGCGGACGATACGGAGCCCCTCGACCTTGGCACCGATTTCCACCACGCGCGGGGTCGCTTTGTTGTCCTTGCTGACGACATAGACCAGACGGCGAGTCTGGTCGGTCACGATCGCCTCGTCCGGCACCAGCATTGCGCGATAGGTGCCGGAACCGAGCAGCCGCGCACGCCCGAACATGCCGGGCGTCAGGAAACGCGTCGGATTGGAAACCACCGCATGCGCGCGGATCGTGCCGCTATTGGGATCGACCGCATTGTCGAGAAACTCCATCCGGCCGTTCCAGCGATATTCGCTCTCGTCAGCCAGCTGGATCTGCACCGGGTTCGGCGTGTTGCGTGACGAACCGCGCTCGCCGCGCTCGTCCTGTCGCAAATTCTTGAGGTAAAAGCTCTCCGCGCCCTCGAACTCGAAGCGGATCGGGTCGAGCGAAACGACACGGGTCAGCACGGTCTGGCCGTCGGCAACCGAATCGCCGATGCTGACCTTGCGATCCGATACGCGCCCGCTGAACGGTGCCCGCACGGTGGTGAAGCCCAGATTGAGCATCGCGGTCGATGCCGTCGCGCGTCCGGCGGCCAGGTCGGCAGAGGCGCTGCGTTCGGCGGCGACGTTGGCTTCCAGCTCCTCGGCGCTCACCGCCTGTGCGGCGGCCAGCGTGCGGCTGCGCGCCGTCACCTGCCGCGCATTGGTCAGCGCGGCCTGCGCGCGCGCGATCTGCGCCTGTGCCTGCATCAGCTGCGCACGATAGGGGCGCGGGTCGATCGTGAAGAGCGCCTGTCCCTGTCGAACGTCCTGTCCGTCGCGGAAATGAATCTGCGTGATGACACCGTTGACGCGAGCGCGGATTTCAACGTCCTGCGCGGCGACGAAACGCCCGGTATAATCGTCCCAGTCGACGACTTCGCGCTGAAGCGGTGTCGCAACGGTGACTTCGGTTGGCGGCGGGGCAGCGGGCGGTTCCGCGCCTCCGCATGCCGCCAAGAGCGTTAGGGTCCAGACCCATAAATGGCGACGGTCGTGACGGAGCGGATTTTGGCGCAGGGCAAGGATCGAGGAGCGGAGCGGGGCTTGCCCCCCGCGACCGACGAGAGACGCCGCCATGCGCCAAAAGGCGCCCGCCGCTTCGCGGTTGCCCGGACGCGCCCGCTGGTCTGCGTCGCAGTCCTTGCGCGTAGCGCCGCTACGCGCTGCGAACGGCTCCTTGCCAGCGAACACGTCCGGGCAATCACGACCGTCGCCATTTATGGGGCTGGACCCCGATGCCATGATACCGAAAGCCGCGCGCATGCGTGTTCCCCTTTGCTGCGATGCGGCAATTGGGCCTTCCGGAAAGCGGTTTCAACCCCGCAACGGATAATTTCTGATATTTTCCGTTCAGTAATTCACGCGGCGGCCGTCACAGGTGGCATGATCGCCGCCGCATAGTCGCTCTCAACCCGTTGAATCAGCGCGCGATCGTCGTGATTCCACGGATGAAAACCTGGCAGGAAAAAACTGAACCATGCTGGAATCATTCGACGAACCATTCCCGGCGATACCAGCAGATATTTCGCCAGCGCAGCCTTTGCACGCCAGCCGGTAACCCCGTCCTGCGCCATCAGGTCCAGCGTCCCTTCGATCCGGTGCTTCCAGAATGTGCCGGTAATCAGCAGCATCGTCAGCGTTTTGATCTTCCAGCGCTTGAACCGGCTCATATTCCGCGTCGCGTGCAGATAGGTGTCATAGGCGACGCCTTTATGTTCGATCTCCTCCAGCGCATGCCAGCGCCACATATCGCCATTTTCCGGGTCGGCACCCTCAAGATGCTTCGGGTTGCCCAGCAGTTCGGCGGCAAGGATCGCGGTATAATGTTCCAGCGCCATCGTCGCGGCGAGTTGCACGACCGGCGGGCGCGACCGCGCGATCTCCAGCACCTGATCGATCCGCGCCTCCAGCCGGCTGATGTCATAGCCATGATCCAGCACACGCTTGTTGAACGCGACATGCTCGCGGCTGTGCACCACTTCCTGAATGGTGAACGCCTTGATCTCGCGCGCCAGCTTTTCGTCGACGCCGTCGCGGAACAGCTTCACGCTTTCGATGAAATAGGCCTCGCCCTTGGGAAAGGTCACCGACAGCGCGTTGTAGAATGCCGTCGCCACCACATCGCCATTCAGCCACCAGCGGTCCTGCCGCTGCTCACGGCCAAAGCGGCGGTCACGCGGCGTGATCGTCAGATCGGCGGGAGTCTTTGCGTTCGACATGGTTTTGCTCCAAGGCATTTCCGGACTGAAACTATGCCTTACTTACACAAATGTCAATAACAGCACCCGCCGAACGCAGACGCCTGAGCCCGGAGGAATCCCGGGACGCCGCGCTTGAGGCCGCGCGCGCGCTGCTGATCGAGGCGGGGCCACAGGCGGTGACACTGAAGGCGGTCGCCGGTCGCATCGGCCGCACCCATGCCAACCTGCTCCACCATTTCGGCTCCGCCGCCGGGCTACAACGCGCCCTCGCCAAAAGCCTGGCCGAGAATGTCTGCGCCCAGATCGTCCGATTGATTCAGGAAGCGCGCGCCGACGAGAGCGCCCGCACCGAGGACAAGCCGCGTCAGGTCGTCGACCTCGCCTTCGACGCGTTCGACAAGAGCGGCGCGGGTGCGCTCGCCAGCTGGATGATCCTGTCGGGCAACGAGGATGCGCTCGACCCGATCCTCGAGACGATCCACCAGTTGGTCGACCAGATCGCAGCCGTCGAGGGCGAGGAAACCGGCGTCGCGCTGCGCGAGGACACGCTGAGTCTCGTCCTGATGGCAATGGGCGATGCGCTGCTCGGCGAACGCCTCGCCAAATCGCTCGATCTGCCACGGGGGGCCGCGCGCGAAATCGCACTGCGCCAGCTGATCGCCTCCCCCCGTTTTCAGACAATGTGGGGTTGAATCATGCTGATCCCGCTTCTGGCAATCGCCGCACAGGCCGCCGCCGTCCCCTGTGAACCAGGCGTCTATGCCGACCGCCAAGGCCGCAACATCGTCATCATGGAGCGTCCCGACACCGCGCAGACCGGCGCCTGGCGCTGGTGGACCGTCGATGGCCGCTTCGGGCTGACCAATGACGGCACCGTCACCTGCCGCGAGGGCGCGGTGGACGTGAAGGATGGCAGCGTATCGGTCGCTTATGCCAAAGTGCCGCTTCGCCTCACCCGCACCAAATTCAAGAGCGGGAACCTCACGCTCAACGGCTTGCTGGTCGAACCCTCGGCAACCGGCAAAGCGAAGCCGCCGCTCGTCGTGCTGGTCCACGGCTCCGAACGCACCCCCGCCGTCCGCCACGCCCAGCATGGTTGGCTCCTCGCGGCGCAAGGCATTTCCGCCTTCATCTATGACAAGCGCGGCACCGGCGATTCCGAAGGCAGCTATAATCAGGATTTCCACGCCCTCGCCGCCGACACCGCCGCTGCCGCGAAGGAGGCAAAGCGCCTCGCCGCAGGCCGCTATGCGCGCTTCGGCCTTTACGGCGGCAGCCAGGGCGGCTGGGTTGCGCCGCGCGCCGCCAACGACGCCGGGGCCGAGTTCGTCGCAATTGGCTTCGGGCTGCTCATCAACCCGCTGGAGGAGGACGCCGCTGAAGTCCGCACCGAACTGGTCGAGGCGGGCCACGGTGCCGATGTGCTGGCCAATGCGCGCGAAGTCACCGACGCTACCGGCGCGCTGATGGCCGCGCATTTCGCCGAAGGGTATGAGAAGCTGGCGGCGGTCAAAGCGCGCTACGGCAAGGAACCGTGGTTCGCCAAGATCAAGGGCGAGTTCACCGGCGACATCCTCGCGCTCGACGAAGCCACGTTGCGCCGCGAGGGCCGCGCGAAATTCGACAATCTCGGCATCGACTGGCGCTATGATGCGATGGGCTGGCTGCGCAAGGCGAAGATGCCGCAGCTATGGGTGATCGCCGCCGAGGACCGCGAGGCCCCGCCACAGACCACCGTCGATCGCCTCCAGACGCTGCGCCGCGAGGGACAGGACATCGCCATCGTCCGCTTCCCCGGCACCGATCACGGCATGGTCGAGTTCACGCAGGCGCCCGATGGCGCCCGCACCACCACCCGCGTCACCGACGGTTATTTCCGTCTCGTCGCCGACTGGATCAAGGGGCGCACGACGCCGCCCTATGGCCGCGGCGAATTTGTGGCTAAGTAGCGCCGCGCTCGGCCCACTGCCGCAATCCAATTTAGGTAAACCCATGCATTTCCTCGACCAGGCAAAAATCTTCGTGAAATCCGGCTGGGGCGGCGGCGGCGCCGTCGGCTTTCGGCGTGAGAAATATATCGAATATGGCGGTCCCGATGGCGGCGACGGCGGCAAGGGTGGCGACATTATTTTCGAAGCCGTGCCGGGCCTGAACACGCTGATCGACTTTCGCTACACCCAGCATTTCCGCGCCCCGCGCGGCCATGGCGGCGCGGGTGCCAATCGCACCGGCGCGGGCGGCGACGATCTCGTCATCAAGGTGCCGATCGGCACGCAGATTCTGGCGGACGACGAGGAGCGCACCTTGCTTGCCGACCTGACCGAGGAAGGCCAGCGCATCGTTTTCATGAAGGGCGGCGACGGCGGACGTGGCAATGCCAGTTACAAAACCAGCACCAACCGCACCCCGCGTCAGCACGGCACCGGCTGGCCGGGTGAGGAAGCCTATGTCTGGCTGCGGCTGAAGCTGCTGGCCGACGCCGGTCTGGTCGGCCTGCCCAATGCGGGAAAATCCACCTTCATCAACGCCGTGTCGAACGCACAGGCCAAGGTCGGCGCATACGCCTTCACGACCCTGCGCCCCCAGCTCGGCGTGGTGCGGCACAAGGGCAATGAGTTCGTGATCGCCGACATCCCCGGCCTGATCGAGGGCGCGGCGGAAGGTGCCGGGGTTGGCGACCGTTTCCTGGGCCATATTGAGCGTTGTCAGGTGCTGCTCCATCTGGTCGATGCCAATGACGAAGACGTGGCGACCAGCTATCGCATCGTCCGCGACGAGCTGGAGGCTTATGGCGCGGGCCTGATCGACAAGCGCATCATCGTCGCGCTCAACAAGGTCGATATGCTCGACGACGAACTCATCGCCGCGCTGTCCGCCGAACTGGAAGAAGCCAGCGGCACGGAGGTCATCGCCATTTCCGGTGCGGCCGGAATCGGCGTCGACTGGGCGCTCGACAAATTGCTGGAAGCAGTCGGGCCGGATCACGCACGGGTGCGCGATGACGACGAAGGTTCGGAACAACTGGAATGGTCCCCTGTTTGACAGGTACCCCGTGGAGTAAACGTCGATGAAGCATCTGCCCAAAATCGGCGTCGTTCTTTTTGCGCTTGGCTCCCTATCCCCCGCCTTCGCACAGGATGAACCGGTCAAGGAGCCAATGCGCACGCGCATCATCCTCGGCCCGAAACTCGCGCCCGCCTTTCCCGGCGCATCGGATCTGTCGTTCGGCCCGTTTGTCGACGTGTCGCGTGCGCGCGGCGACACGCCGTTCGCGTACGAAGCCCCGGATGAGAGCGCAGGCTTTTCGCTGTTCAAAACCAATGGCTTCGAGATCGGTCCGGCCCTCGGCTTTCAGGGCAAGCGCACCGCCGCCGATGTCGGCGCGGCATTGCCCAAGGTCGGCTTCAGCTTCGAGGCGGGCGCATTCGTCCAGACCTATCTCGCCCCTACCGTCCGCGTCCGCGCCGAAGCCCGCAAGGGGCTGAGCGGCCATCGCGGCTGGATCGGCGAAGTCAGTGCCGACTATGTCGCGCGTGACGGCGACAAATGGCTGTTCTCGCTCGGCCCGCGTGTCACGCTCGCAGACAGCAAATACCAGAATGCCTATTTCGGCGTCGCACCCGGCAGCGTCGCGGCATCCGGTCTGCCCGCCTATCGCGCGGACGGCGGTGTACAGGCGGTCGGAGTGTCGGCGGGTGCCCTGTATCAGCTGACGCCGCGCTGGGGCCTCGCCGGTTATGCTCGGTATGACCGGCTCGTTGGTGACGCGGCGAATTCGCCGGTGACGCGCAATCTCGGCTCGCGCAGCCAGCCGTCTGTCGGGTTGGCGTTAAGTTACACCTTTGGTGGAAATCGCTGAAGGCCAGCCCAACGGTCCAGCAACATCCTTTGCGGTCATGTTGGCGCTGATATAGTTCCATGATGCGCCACGACCCCATCTATCGACCGATCACGGCTGCCGAGTTCCTCGACATGGATTTCGGCACGGACAAAAAGTTCGAGCTGCATGGCGGTGTCATCTACATGATGACCGGCAGTACGCAGGCGCATTCATGGGTTCAGGTCAATATCATCACCTGGTTGCGGGAACGGTTGCGCGGAAGCGGATGCAGGCCGCACGGCCCGGCCATGGGGTTGAAGATCACAGAAACGGATGTTCGCTATCCCGACGTGACCGTCTATTGTAACCAGCTGTCCGACCCTTTCACCGATGACAAGGCGCTTGAACGCCCAACGGTCATCATCGAAGTGCTTTCGCCAAGCACCACGATGTTTGATCAGGGTAGCAAGCTGGAAGAGTATCGCGCGCTTCCGAGTGTCCGCACGATCGCCTTCATCGATCCGGCAACCAGCTTTGCCGCACGGTCGAGCGGCAGCCGGAGGGATGGCTCGACCATATTTTTTCGGCGACACGTGGCATCCCCATCCCCTCGCTCGACCTGACCATTCCCCATGACGAGATTTTCGCGCGCGACTGATTGGCGTGGCGGCTTGCCCGCGCTAACGCCTTCGCACGATGCAGCTCTTCCCGCCCCCTTCCTGCCCGCGCCTGATCGTCAAGATCGGGTCGGCGCTGCTTGTCGATGGGGATGGCGCGATCCGGCGCGACTGGCTGGAGGGGATTGCCGCCGACATTGCCGAACGCATGGAGGCGGGGCAGCAGGTCGCGGTCGTCTCGTCCGGCGCGATCGCGCTCGGCGCGCGACGGCTGAACCTGCCCAAGGGGGGCCGCGCATCGCTTGAGGACGCCCAAGCCGCAGCCGCGACCGGGCAGATCGCGTTGTCACAGGTCTGGGCGGAGGTGCTTGCTGCAAAAGGCCTGACCGCCGCGCAGATGCTGGTGACGCTCGACGATCTGGAGGATCGCCGCCGCTACCTCAACGCCGCCGCCACGCTGGGGCGATTGCTTGGCCTTGGCGTGGTGCCGGTGATCAACGAAAACGACTCCGTCGCCACCGCCGAGATCCGCTTCGGCGATAACGACCGCCTCGCCGCGCGCGTCGCACAAGCGGCGGATGCGCAGGGCGTCGTGCTGCTCAGCGATATCGACGGGCTGTACGACCGCAACCCCGCTTTCCCCGGCGCGCAGCACATTGCCGAGGTTGATCGCATCGATGCGCGGATCGAGGGGATGGCCGATCGCGGCTCCGCCTCCGGCATGGGATCGGGCGGGATGGTGTCGAAGATCGAGGCCGCGCGGATCGCCACCAACGCCGGCGTCGCGCTCGCCATCGCCAGCGGACGGATCGATCACCCGCTTTCTACCCCAGCCCGCCACACCATCTTCCTGCCCGAAAAACGCACGCGGGCGCGGAAAGCATGGCTGGCCGGTCGCCTGACTGCCAAGGGTTCGATCACCGTCGATGCCGGTGCGGCGAAGGCGCTAACCGATGGCCGCAGCCTGCTCGCGATCGGCGCAACCGGCGTGCGGGGCCTGTTCTTTCGTGGCGATCTCGTGACCATCGAAGGCCCCAACGGCCCGATCGCGCGCGGCCTGTCCGAATATGACGCCGCCGACGCGCAGGCGATCACCGGCACCCGCAGCGAGGATCAGGCGGCGATTCTCGGCTATGCCCCGCGTTCGGCGTTGGTGCATCGCAACCATATGGCGCTGCTGTGAAAACCCTCGCCCTCACCGGCGCGACCGGGTTTGTCGGCAAAGCCACCGTCGATCGCGCGCTTGCCCGGGGCCATCATGTTCGCGCGCTCACTCGCCGCGATCAGCCGCCGCGTGAGGGTGTCACCTGGGTCACCGGCAAGCTCGCCAGCGAGGACAGCCTCGCCCGCCTCGCCAGCGGCGCGGATGCGGTCATCCACATCGCGGGCGTGGTGAATGGCGGCAAGCTCGATTTCATCCACGGCAATGTCGACGGCACCCGCAACATGGCCGCCGCCGCCGCGTCGATGGGGGTGAAGCGCTTCGTCCACGTCTCCTCGCTCGCCGCGCGCGAGCCGCAAATCTCCAATTATGGCCGGTCGAAGGAACGCGCTGAGGCCGAGGTGCGCAAATCCGGCCTCGACTGGACGATGGTCCGCCCGCCCGGCGTCTATGGCCCCGGCGACCTGGAAATGCGCGACATCTTCCGAATGGCGAAGCTCGGCCTCGTCATCCTCCCCCCACCCGGTCGCATCTCGCTGATCCACGTCGCCGATCTGGCGCGGTTACTGGTTGCGATGGCGGAGACCGACACCGCCTCTGAAACTTGGGGCCGCGAAATCTACGAATGCGACGACGGCGTCGATGGCGGCTACACCCACAGCGAGTTCGCACGAATGATCGGCGCGGCGCTGAACAAGCGCATCCTCCCCCTCCCCGTCCCCCGCGCCCTCCTCTGGCTCGCAGGCCGCGCGGACGCCTTTTTCCGCGACGGCCACGCCAAGCTGACCCCCGATCGCGCCGCCTATCTCAGCCACTCCGACTGGACCTGCACGCCGGGACGGCGGCCGCCGGTAGAATTATGGGCACCGGGGATAACGACGCCGGACGGGTTGAAGCAGACGGCGGACTGGTATCGGGCAGAGGGGCTGCTGTAGCGTCCCTCCCCCTCACATACCGTCATGCTGAACTTGTTTCAGCATCCATCCCCCCCCGGGCGACGTCGCCGCTTGTTGTGCCGTGGATGCTGAAACAAGTTCAGCATGACGGCGGTGGCGGTAGTGCTGTAATCCGTACCTCGATCGCCCCACCGCGACCCTGTTTCCGCCGCAATCCCTTGGCACTCCGCTTCGACCCAACTAAGGACCGCGCATGAGCGACCGCACCGACATCTTCGCCACTGTCTCCGCACAGATCGAGCCCTTTAACAAGAAGGGCATCGAACTCACCGACGCCACGACCTTTGCCGGCGATCTCGAATGGGACAGCTTGACCGTCATGGATTTCGTCGCGGCGATCGAGGATGAGTTCGACATCATCATCACGATGAACATGCAGGCCGAGATCGAGACCGTCGGCCAGCTTGTCGACGCGGTCGAGAAGCTGAAGGCCTGACGTGACCGAAGCCCTCCAGACTGCTGACGCTCCTGTCGCCCCAACCGGCGGCAAGCCAGACCTGATGTCGAAATTCGACAACCTGATCGCCGAGCGTCAGGCGCTGATCGACACTGGCGTCACCGATCCGTTCGCCATCGTGATGCAACAGGTGAAATCACCGACCGAGGCGGTGATCGCGGGCCGCGACACGATTTTGCTCGGCACGTACAACTATATGGGCATGACGTTCGATCCGGACGTCATCGCCGCCGGTCACGCCGCGCTCGACCAGTTCGGGTCGGGCACCAACGGTAGCCGCATGCTCAACGGCACCTTCGCCGACCATATCGAGGTCGAGGACGCGCTGCGCGACTTTTACGGCACCACCGGCGCGATCGTGTTTTCGACTGGTTATATGGCCAATCTCGGCATGATCTCGACGCTGGCGGGCAAGGGCGATTACGTCATCCTCGACGCCGACAGCCACGCGTCGATCTATGACGGCTGCAAACAGGGCGTCGCGGAGATCGTCCGCTTCCGCCACAACAGCGTCGAGGATCTCGACAAGCGCCTCGGTCGCCTGCCCGCCGAAGCGGGCAAGCTGGTGGTGCTGGAGGGCGTCTATTCGATGCTCGGCGATATCGCGCCGCTCAAGGAAATGGTCGCGGTCGCGAAGAAGCATGGCGCGATGGTGCTGTCCGATGAAGCGCATTCAATGGGCTTTTTCGGCGCCAACGGTCGCGGCGTGTATGAGGATCAGGGTTGCGACGTCGATTTCGTCGTCGGTACCTTCTCCAAATCGGTCGGCACCGTTGGCGGCTTCTGCGTGTCCAACCACCCGAAGTTCGAAGCCATCCGCCTCGCCTGCCGCGCATACATCTTCACCGCCTCGCTCCCGCCGAGCGTGGTCGCCACCGCCGCCGCGTCGATCCGCAAGCTGATGACCGCCACGGAAAAGCGCGAGCGGCTGTGGTCCAATGCCCGCGCCGTCCATGGCGGTCTCAAGGCGATGGGCTTCAAGCTCGGCACCGAAACCTGCGACAGCGCGATCATCGCCATTATCCTGGACGACCAGCAACAGGCCGTGGTGATGTGGCAGGCGCTGCTCGACGGCGGCCTCTACGTCAACATGGCGCGCCCGCCCGCGACCCCCGCCGGCACCTTCCTGCTGCGCTGCTCGCTGTGTGCCGAACATACGCCGCAACAGGTCGAGAAGATCCTGGCGATGTTCCACGCGGCCGGAAAAGCAGTCGGCGTGATTTCCTGAACCCTTTCCACGAGTCGTCCACCGGCCTAGACTCGAATCCATGAGCGAGGGTCGCATCCACAGGCTGGGGAGCGCATTGGCGCGGCTCGACTGGCGCGCATTGCTGATGATCCTCATCGCGGTGCTCGGCATTGCCGTGCTCACGGCGCTGATCGCCAACCAGCGTTTCGCCGGGGCCGAACGCGACGCCGCGCTCGCCCGCCAGTCGCAAAGCTACGAGGTGATGATCCTCGCCCAAAGCCTGTCCGGCACGATGGCCAATGCCGAGGCGACGCTCGCCCGCTACGTCGTCAGCGGGGAGGAGAGCGTCGGCCGCGACTATGTCGCCGAATGGCAGCGTGCCGAGGGTCAGTTGACCCTGCTCGCTCGCCGCACCGGCCAGAAAGCGGACCAGAAGGTGATCGCCGACCTGCGCACCGCCTTCGCCGATCGCGGCAAGGAACTGGCGCGGATCGCGCTCCACACCCGCTTCAACCGCAACCAGGCCGCCTATGCCTATTTTGACGAAGCCCGCCGGTCGCCGACCCTGCCGCGCATCCAGAATCTGCTCGGCACGATCGTCGCCTCGGAGCGCACTCGCCTGTCCGACCGGTCACGCCGGGCGCGCGTCACGGCGGTCGAGGCGGATAACGAAACCCGCAACCTGATCCTGTTCGGCGTGCTGATCGTGTTCGGCGCGATGGTGCTGGGTTGGCTCAACATCCGCGCGATCCGTGAGCGCGCCGCCGCCGCCGCCGAAGCGCAGATCCAGCGCGAGCGCACGGTCGAGCTGGAAGCCGCCGTCGCCGCCGCCACCGCCGGATTGCAGGAAGAGGCGCGCGAACGCGCGGTCGCGGAGGCGCAGCTGCGGCAGGCGCAAAAGATGGAGGCGGTGGGGCAGCTGACCGGCGGAATCGCGCACGATTTCAACAATATGCTGGCGGTGGTGCTTGGCGGACTCGAACTCGCCAAACGCCATCTGCCCGATACCGCCGATCAGGCGATCCGCCATCTCGACAATGCGACCGAGGGTGCCAATCGCGCCGCGACGCTGACTCGCCGTCTGCTCGGCTTTGCCCGTGCCGAGCCGCTGACGCCGCAGGCGATCGACCCGACCGAACTGATCGACGGCATGTCCAATTTGTTCGAGCGCACCCTGGGCGAAGGGATCGCGGTTCAGACCCGTACCGATGCGGAGGGCTGGCACGTCTGGGCCGACCGTCACCAGCTCGAAAATGCCCTGCTCAACCTGGCGGTCAACGCGCGCGATGCGATGGACGGGCGCGGTACGCTGACCATCGCATCGGGCCACGCCGCGCTCGACGGCACGCTGTCGACCGATTGCACGCCCGGAAACTATGTGACGATCGCCGTATCCGATACCGGCGAGGGCATGACGCCGGAGGTGATCGAACGCGTGTTCGAGCCGTTCTTCACGACCAAGCCCGTGGGCAAGGGCACCGGCCTCGGCCTCAGCCAGATTTTCGGTTTCGTGCGCCAGTCGGGCGGCGAAATCCGGATCGAGTCCACTCCCGGACAGGGCACCACCGTCACCCTCTTCCTTCCCTGCCACAGCGCCGCCGACCCCGTGCCGGTGCCGGGTGGCGATCGTATCGGACCCAGCACCGAACCGCATCAGGGCCTCGACATCCTGTTGGTCGAGGACGATCCGCGCGTGCTCGCCGCGACCTTCGCCGCGCTGGAGGAGCTGGGCCATCGCCCGGTGGCGTGCGAGGATCCTTTGGCGGCACCGCGCATCATCGCGGGCCTGCACGCGCTCGACCTGATCGTCAGCGACGTCATCATGCCGGGCCAGACCGGGCCGGAAATGGTCACCGCGCTGGAACCGCAGCTCGATGGCGTCGCGGTGCTGTTCGTCACCGGCTATGCCGGCGACGCAGCGGACCATCAGCGGTTCGGCGGCCACCCCGTCCTGCGCAAGCCGTTCACGCTGGTCGCGCTGGAAAACGCCATCGCCGAGGCAGTCGCACAAACGAAGCAGTCCGATGTCGCGGGGTAGATTTACCCGCACCGTTCGATATAGCGGTCACTTGTCGCCGGTTCGCCGGTCCCCAGAGCAAGTCAGGGCGCAGATCTCCCCCGCATGACCGCACTCGACCGCTACATGGCGCGCCTGATCGCGGTTCCGCTGATCTCGACCCTGCTCATCTCCGCGATGCTGCTGGTGCTGGACCGGATGCTGCGGCTGTTCGACTTCGTGGCAACGGAGGGCGGGCCGGTCAGCGTGGTGTGGCGCATGCTCGCCAATCTGCTGCCCGAATATCTCGGCCTTGGCATCCCCATCGGGCTGATGCTGGGCATCCTGCTCGCCTTTCGCCGCCTCGCCACCTCGTCGGAACTCGACGTGCTGCGCGCGGTGGGTATGAGCTATGGCCGGATGCTGCGCGTGCCGTTCATGTTCGCCATCACGCTTGCCGCGCTCAATCTGGCGATCGTTGGCTTCATCCAGCCGCTCGCGCGCTACAATTACGAAGGGCTGCGGTTCGAGCTGCGCACAGGTGCGCTGGGTGCGTCGATCAAGGTCGGCGAGTTCACCAATATGGGCGACCGCATGACGCTGCGGATCGAAGAGAGCAAGAATGAGGGCCGCGACCTCTCCGGCATCTTCGTCAGCGCGCGCGCACCCGGCGGCGATATCGTGTCGGCGACGGCGGAAAAGGGCCAGTTCCTGCGCACCGACGATCCCGACGTCATCATCTTTCGCCTGACCCGCGGCACGCTGATCCACCAGTCGCCGAAGTTTCAGGTACCGCGCGTACTGACCTTCGACGCGCATGATCTGCCGATCGACCTGCCCCGGTTCGAGCAGTTTCGTCAGCGTGGCGAGAACAAGCTCGAACTGACCCTGCCGCAGCTCGCGAAGGTCGGGAAGGACCCGAATGTGCCGGAGGCTGAGCGCGACGTCAGCCGCTCCGCATTCCATTTCCGCGTGGTGGAGGTGGCGACGATGTTGCTGTTGCCGTTCCTGGCACTTTCGCTCGGCGTGCCGCCCAAGCGATCGACCTCCGCGCTCGGCGTGTTCCTGTCGATCGTCATGATCGTCACCTATCACAAGGTCAACGAATACGCCCAGGGCATCGGCGCGCGCGGGCTCGTCGATCCGATCCTCGCCTTGTGGACGCCGTTTTTGATCTTCGCGGGGCTCGTCTTCTGGATGTACTATAACATGGCCTATGTACCCGGCGGACAGCCGATCGGCGCGCTCGAGCGCGTCGTGGGCAAGGCGTGGAAGGCGATCGTGAAACTGCTGCCCGGGCGGCGGCACAAGGCAATCGACGCATGAACCCGGTGACCAGCTTTTTCCCGTCGCGCACCGTCTCGTTCTACATGGGCAAGATGTTCCTGATCCGCACCTTCGCCTTTCTGTTCGGGCTGGTGCTGATCCTCCAGACGCTCGATCTGCTCAGCGAATCCGGTCGCATCCTCGCTTATCCCGGGAATACCGAATCGGACGTGTGGCGCTATGTCGGGATGCGCACGCCCCAGATCATCTCGACCTTTCTGCCGTTCTCGGTCCTGCTCGGCACGATCATCACGCTCAGCACGATGAACCAAAATAGCGAGATCATCGCATTGAAGGGGTCAGGTCTGTCCGCGCATCAGGTGCTCGCGCCGCTGATGCTTGCTGGGCTGGGGGTTGCCATCATCTCGTTCGCGTTCAATGACCGCATCGTCTCGCGCGCCAGCGCCACGCTCGCGCAGTGGAAAAAGGTCGAATACGGCCCATTGCCGATCGATCGGGGCGATCGCAGCAATGTGTGGGTGCGCGACGGCAGCCATTTGATCCACGCGCAACAGATCAAGGGGCGCGGCGACGCCGCATTGCTCGCGGGCGTCACCGTCTATGAGCGCGACGGCGCGGTGCTCAAATCGCTGGTCCGTGCCAAGACCGGCCGCCGCGACGGCACTGGGTGGCGCGTGGACAGTGCCGAACGATTCGACGTAGCGACCGGCAAGCTGGTCCCGCTGGGCAGCACCGTCATCGGCGTGGGCGTGCGCCCGGACCAGTTCACATTGTCCAATATCAATGCCGAAGCCATGTCGTTCGGCGCGCTCAAGGAGGCGGTGGACGACCTAAAAGCCGCCGGTCGCCCGACCAAGGCGCTGGAGGGGTCGCTGTGGCACAAACTGTCCGGCCCGCTCTCCGCCGTGCTGATGCCGCTGCTGGGCGCGGTCGCGGCGTTCGGCCTGGCGCGGTCGGGCAAGCTGTTCGTCCGCGCCGTGATCGGCATGGGGCTGGGCTTTCTCTATTTCGTCGCCGACAATTTCGCGCTGGCGATGGGCAATCTGGGTGCCTACCCGCCCTTCCTCGCCGCCTGGGCACCGTTCCTGCTATTCGCCATGATCGGCGAAGCGGTGCTGCTCAAGACCGAGGAATAGGCCATGTTTGCCCTCACGACGCTGCTGGCACTGCCGCTCGCGGCGCTCATGGCTGACGAGAATCCACAGGGGGCAATCCACGCCCTGCGCGCTGATCACAATGCCGCGATCGCTGCGCGCGACCTCGATCGCATGACTGCGATGTATGACGAAAATGCCGTGTTTATCTGGAGCGACGGCAGCAGCACAAACGGCCGTGTGGCAATGCGAGCCGTATTTGCTGAGGATTTCAGCGATCCGGCATGGGATTCGGTGGTGTTCGTGCGCACCCCCGATCAGATCGAGATCGCCAAATCGGGCGTGCGTGCATTCGAGACCGGCCGCTGGGTCGGCACCAAGCGCAAAGGCGCGTCGCAAATTCGCTACGGCGGTTTCTATTCGGCACACTGGAGCAGAACCGAAACGGGCTGGAAGGTCCATGGCGAGCTTTATGTAAAGCTCCACTGTACCGGGCGACGCTGCACGCCGTGATTGCTACTCGGTCGCGCGCTCGTCGCGGGGATACCGATTAACGCAGACGCTGCTTCATCGTGCTGCCGGCAAGCCGTCCGACCAGCCCGCGCAGATGCGGATAATGCGCGCCGTGATAGCTCGAATCGATGCCCAACGCCGCCGACAGCCGCCGATGCGCCTCCGCCAGCGAATGATAGGGCAGGCTGGGCAGCAAATGATGCAGCGCATGGTAGCGCAGCCCGACCGGTGCCCACAGCCATGGCAGCACGCCGTGCGGCACGTTGACGCTGTCGAGATATTGCGCGGTGACCGTCAGCGGCTCGCCCTCATTCTCCCACAGATGCGCCACGAGCGTGCGCACCTGGTTGAGCACCGCGACGCCCGACACCACGACCATATAGGTCAGGAACGCCTTCAGCGGCAGCACGCCGGTGGCGACGGTCACGATCAGCGTCACCGCGACGATGCTCGCGCCGATCTCCTGCCAGCGCCACTGGCGGGCGAACTCGCCCTCGGGCGCGCGGCGCTCGAACGCCGGATTGATCTGCAGGCCCGAATAGCGACCCACGACCAGCTTGCGCAGCTTTGGCGACAGCATCGACAGCGGGCCGAGCACGCCGAAGCGCAGCAACAGCCCGACCGGCATCAGCACCGATACCAGCAGGAACACCGGCAGCGTCCATGGCTTCATCAGCGCGAGCGGCAGATATTCGGGATCCTCCGCCGTGCCATAACGCGTGCGCGCATGATGGATGGTGTGAATCCCCTCATACATGAAGCTTGGCAGCATCATCGGCATGCCCAGCAACAGGTTCCAGCCCACGCGGAAACCGGGCAGCAGCGAATGCTTCAAATGCGTGATTTCATGGATGAACAGGCTGGCGCGGTACAGCGTCAGCACCGCCAGCACGCCCGACACAATCGCCCAGCCGGTCGACGGCAACAGGATCGCACCGGCCAGTGCGACATAGCCGACCGCCGCCGATCCGAGGAAATCACCCCAGTAGATCAACGGCTTCGGTGTTTGCAGATCGCGCGTCAGTTCGGCCGCGGCGCGCAGCATCGCGCGGTCGTCGGCCATGCCGGACAACTTGATCTTTGCTGCCGGCGCAGCGGCCCCTTCGACCGGGGCGGTATTCAGAGCGAGCGTGTTCATGGGGCTGTCCATTGGCCTAACATAGTGGCCATTCGGTGGCATTTCACGGGGTGTGTTGACAGCGGCGCGGCAACGCGGGACTGAATCGCCGAAAATTCTTTGGCGCAATTCCTGGAAGGTTCTCCCCTTGGCCAACGCCCCGCTTGCCATCCGTCCGGTCAATACCAAGGCGGATACAAACGACTTCGTCGAGCTCGCCTATCGCCTCAACCGGGGCGATCCCAATTGGGTGCCGCCGCTGCGCAGTGAGGTCAAAGGCACGATCGATCCAAAGAAAAATGGCTGGTTCAGCCATGCCGAGGCGCAATTGTTTCTGGCTGAACGCGATGGCCGTATCGTCGGCCGCATTTCCGCGCATATCGACACGCTGGCGCTGGAAATGCCGCCCGAACAGGGCTTTGGCCCCGGCACCGGGTTCTTCGGTATGTTCGAGGCGGAAGACCCGACCGTCGCCCGCGCGCTCATCAACACTGCTGAAGGGTGGCTGAAAAACAAGGGGATGACCCGCGTGATCGGCCCGGTCTCGCTCTCGATCTGGGAGGAACCCGGCCTGCTCATCAAGGGCCACGATCATCCGCCGACGGTGATGATGGGTCATCACAAGCGCGAATATCAGGACTGGATCGAGGCTGCCGGGTATCAGCCCGTCAAGCAGCTCCTGACTTACGACCTCGATATTCGCATCCCCTTCCCCCCGCTGGTCCAGCGGATCATCGAGATGGGCGAGAAAAACCCGCGCATCGTCATCCGCAAGGTCGACAAGTCGCGTTTCGAGGAAGAAGCGGCGATTATACTCGGCATCCTCAACGAGGCATGGTCGAAAAATTGGGGCTTCGTACCGCTGACTCCGCCCGAAATCGACGACGTTGGCAAGAAACTGAAACCGATCGTGTTCGAGGATCTGATCCGCATCGCCGAACTCGATGGAGAGCCAGTGGCGTTCATGATTACCCTGCCCGACCTCAACGAAGCGATCGGCCCGCTGAACGGCAATCTGTTCCCGTTTGGCTGGGCAAAATTACTGTGGTGGCTGCGGCGGCATCAGAACCGCACGATGCGCGTGCCGTTGATGGGCGTGGTCCAGCGGCTTCAGGGGTCGCGCATGGCCAGCCAGCTCGCCTTCATGATGATCGAATATATCCGCCGCATCGCAATCACCGATTTCGGATCGACGCGCGGCGAGATCGGCTGGGTGCTTGATGACAATCAGGGGATGATTGCGATTTCCGAAACGATCAATGCGAAGATCAACCGCGTGTATCAGCTCTATCTGAGGAGTCTTTGAGCGGGTCGCGGCCCTGCCCGCTCCCCCCAAAAAAAATATGCGGCCCGCGGCATAGGGGTACCGCGGGCCGCGCCCTCAATTCGCCAAGCGGTTACTTGGCGTCGAGGGGATCGAAACCTTCGCGCATCCACTGCGCGCGCGTCTTGCACTCGGTGCGGTTGATGTTGGAACCCAGCACCTTGCCTTCGAGGCAATAGCGCTTGTCCTTCACCACCTTCGTCTCGCTCGACGCGGTCGCGCTTGGCGCGGGCGTTCCAGGCTTGGTTTCGGCCTGGGCCGTCGTCGCAATGCCCGCGACCAGCGCCACGGCAGCCATTCCCTTCAGCAACATACGCATGAAAATCTTCCTCTTCTGTGCCCGGAGCTGCGGGGTTGGCGGTTGCCGTCCCTGTCCGTATCTGTGTTAGTGCATTATGCATGCCAAACACCAACTCTGAGGAAAATCAGATAGTTAGCGCGTTTCAAATGTTACGATTGGGAAATAGATTACCGAGTGTTGGTGTTTTTCACCAATTTGCAGGATCAGCTTTTCAGGCTCACCCAGGTTGGCGCATGATCGCTGGCCTTTTCGCGGCCGCGATAGTCCTTGTCGACGCCCGCGCCAGTCAACCGGTCGGCCGCCAGCGGGCTTAGCAACAGGTGATCGATACGGAATCCGGCGTCGCGCTGCCACGCGCCCGCCTGATAATCCCAGAAGGTCCATACGCCGCCGACCGGGAAGCGCGTGCGCAACGCGTCGGTCCAGCCCTGTGCCACCAGCGCACGATAGCCTTGCCGGGATTCCGGCTGCATCAGCGCATCGTCCGCCATCGCGCGAACCGAATAAGTATCGTCGTCGTTCGGGATGACGTTGTAGTCGCCCGCCAGCACCACCGGCACTTCCTCGGCCAGCAACACCCGCGCCCGCGCGCTCAGCCGCTCGATCCAGCGCAATTTATAGTCGAATTTCGGCCCCGGCTGCGGATTGCCGTTGGGAAGATAGATCGACGCGACCACCAGCCCGTTTACGTCCGCCTCGAGATAGCGGCTATGTTCGTCCTCCGGCTCACCCGCCAGCCCGCGTTGGCGCTCAACCGGATCGCTACCCTTGGCCAGGATCGCGACGCCGTTGAACGCCTTTTGCCCGTGCCACAGCGCGCCATAACCCGCGTCGCGGATGTCCTTTTCGGGAAACCCTTCATCCGCCGATTTCAGCTCCTGAAGGCAGACGATATCGGGCTGTTGCTCGGCGAGATACTCCAGCAGGCGCGGCAACCGCGCCTTGATGCCGTTCACGTTGTAAGTAACGATCTTCAAAGCAGGTCAGACCGAGAAACTGGTGCCGCAGCCACAGCCCGAAGCCGCCTGCGGATTTGTCACGCGAAACGCCGCGCCACCCAGCGACTCGACGAAATCGACGCTGGCGCCACGTACCAGATCGAGGCTGACCGAATCGACCACCAGCCGCACGCCATCGGTCTCGACCATCAGATCGTCGCCTTCAGCCGCATCGCCCAGCTCGAACTTGTACTGAAACCCCGAACAGCCCCCGCCCTCGACCGACAGGCGCAGGATCGCAGGCTTGCCCTGCTTCGCCGCGATCGCACCGACGCGCGCGGCGGCGGAGGGCGTCAGGATGATGTCTGGGGAAAGGACAGTGGCCATCCATCGCAGATAGGGAAGCTCAGCGTCAGCCGCAACAGAAAGGGCCACCCGAACATGCCGGGCGGCCCTTCTTCTCTCCTGTATCTCGAAATCAGTTGCCAGTAGCGGCAGTCAGCTGGATGCGCGCGCCGCGCTCCTGAATCTGGTCGAGCACGCTGGCATTCTGCATGAACGGCATCGGGTTCACCGCCGCGCCATCGACGCGGACCTCGTAATGAAGGTGGCTGCCGGTCGAACGGCCAGTCGAACCCATCAGGCCGATCAGCTGGCCACGACGCACGCGCGTGTTTCCGGCGACCAGAATCTTCGACAGATGGCCGTAACGAGTCTCGATGCCCTTGCCGTGATTGACGGTGATGAGGTTGCCATAGCCGCCAAAGCGACCCGAGCGACCCACGACGCCATCGGCGGTGGCATAGATTGGCGTGCCGATCGGGCCGGGAATATCGACGCCGGCATGCATTGCCGCGGTGCCGTGGAACGGATCGGAGCGCACCCCGAAGCTGCTGGTCAGCTTGATGTTATCGACCGGCTGCATCGACGGGATCGCAATCACCGTCTGTTCGAGCACGTCGAGCTTTTGCCACGTCTGGAACAGCGAGCGGAACTGCGCGTCGGCACCCTGCTCCACCGCCGCCGCACCGGCGGGTGCGGCCTCGAACGGGCCACCCATACCGCCCGCGACATAACGCTCGGGCTTGATGCCCAGGCTGCGCAGATGCTTCGTCGTCAGGCTGATGCGCAGCTGTGCGGTACGCTGTGCCTTGGCCGCCAATTTTGCCTGATTTGCTTCGACCTTCTGCAACGGGGCCAGCACGTCGCGCGCCATCGCGCTGTCGCTATTGGCCTGAACCGGGACCGGCGCGCCGATATCCGCGGGCGAACCCTTGCCGGTCATCACGCCGGCGATGATCTTCTGGCGCTGCTCGACGCGGGCGGCGTGATGCAGGGCGGCCTGCTTCACGGCGGCGATATCGGCTTCCATCTGTGCGACTTCAGCCTGCATTTTCTGCATGCGCGCTTCGGGGGTGACTTCGGTCCCGGCGACGCCGCTGGCCATGATCGCGCCGAATGCGGCCTGCGACACGCCATAGGCGGAAAAGGTCACGGTGACGACGGCGACGCCGGCGAGGATCGCCTGGGTGCGTCCGGCGACGCTGAAACGTTTCAGGTCCCGGCCATCATGAAAGATGAAATCGCGCGTCGTAAAGAAATTGCGGAACCGCGTCGCAATGTTCGCGTTAAGAGCAGTGCTGACCATGAGTCCCCGGCAACCACAGACACATGCCGGAACCCCGGCGCGCGCCTTCGTTAAACGTTCACAGATCAGGTGCAGCCCCTCCGCTCCTGACAGGAATCGTTAGAACCGCCGGTTCAGCTGGCCGCAAGGCTTTCATAGTAACCGCGCGTTAAACCGGCTGTCGCACGCGCCGAGTCGTTGAATGGCGGCTTAATCGACCCGTGAAAGTGACGAGCGATCAGCGCCTTCCACTCGGTTTCCGGATTGATTCGCTTTGCGGCGCAGGATGATTCGAACCAGCGCGTTCCCGCTGCGACATGGATGATTTCATCGTTCAGGATGCGTCGGAGAATGCGCCCCGTGGCCACATCGCCCGCCGCCTCGAACCGCTCAATGGTCACCGGTGTCACGTCCAGCCCGCGCGCCTCCAGCACCATCGGCACTACCGCCAGCCGTGCCGCCGCATCATGGGCAGTCCCCGCCGCTGCTTCCCACAGTCCGCCATGCGCGGGCATCGCGCCGTAAAAACTGCCCAGTTGCCGCAAGCGCCGGTCAAGCAAGGCAAAATGCATCGCCTCGTCCGCGCCGACCTTCAGCCAGTCGTCGGTGAACGCACGCGGAAACTGTCCGCCGAACCGTCCGGCCATGTCGAACGCCAGATCGATGGCGACGAATTCGATATGCGCGAGCGCATGGATCAGCGCGATTCGCCCGCGTTCCGACCCGGCCCCGCGTTTGGCCAGCTTGCCCGGCGACACCAGCTCGGGCAGATCCGGCGCGGCGGGCTGATCGGGCATCGCCACATCGAAGCGATGGTCCAGCCGACCCAGTCGCCAGTCGCGCGCGACCCGTCGCGCAATCCCCACCTTCGCCGCCGGATGCGCCGTCTCCAACACCGAACGCACCGCGTCCGCCACCGATTGCGTCACGCCGCGCGCAGTTCCTTGACCGCCTCCAGTACCTCGACGACGTGCCCCGGCACCCGCACCTTGCGCCATGCCCGCACCAGCCGCCCGTCCGCGTCGAACAGGAAGGTCGAGCGGTCGATGCCCATATATTTCTTGCCGTACAGCGTCTTTTCGACCCAGGTTCCGAATGCCTCCAGCGCCTTGCCGTCAGGATCGGTCGCCAGCTGCACGGTCAGGTCGTATTTGTTCACGAACTTCTGGTGCTTGATCGTGCCGTCACGCGAAACCCCCAGCACCGCCGCGCCCGCCGCCTCGAATTGCGGCTTGAACGCGCTGAAATCCTGCGCCTCGCGCGTGCAGCCGGCGGTGTCGTCCTTGGGGTAGAAATACAGCACGAACGGCGCACCCGTGCGCTCGTTCAGCGTGAAGGTCTCGCCGGTCTGGTCGATCAGCTCCACTGCGGGAATCTTGTCGCCTTCCTCAATCGCCATCTTTCACTCCTTGCATCCCCGCCACTGCGGTCCAGACCTTGGTCACCTCCTGCCGGTGCCGGTCGAGCGACACAACCACGCCATCCCAATCCGCCTCTCCCACCGCATGCGCGACCACGGGCTGGGTCGCGGGCGTCGGCGGTTCTGCATCGGGCGCGACCAGTCGCAATGTCACCAGCATCCGCGTCAGGAAATCATGCGCCTGCGCCAGCGCGAGCGGCACCAGCCCCGCCCCCGCAAGTGCCTCGATCGCGCGCCGCAGATCGGCGTCGAACCCGGTGCGGTTAACCAGCTGCGTGGTATGGACCGCAAATTCCAGATCGACGAGCCCGCCGGGCAGCAATTTGGCGTCCAGCGGCCCCTTTGGTGGCTTATGCGCCGCCATCTCGTCGCGCATGCTTCGCGCATCGGCGGCGATATCGCGCGCTGGCCGATCCCCTGCCAACACTGCATCAACGACTGCCTGTACCGCCACCCGCCCGTCCGCCGACCCGAACACCGGCCGGGCGCGGGTCAGCGCCATATGCTCCCACGTCCAGGCATCCTCGCGCTGATATTTGGCGAAACCGTCGAGCGACACGACCAGCGGCCCTTGTGCCCCTGACGGGCGCAATCGCGTATCGACTTCGTACAGCGGCCCCGCCGCCGTGGCGACCGACAGCGCGGCCACCACGCGCTGTGCCAGCCGGTTGTAATAGGTCACCGCTCCCAGCGGCTTCTCGCCATCCGATTCCGCCTGATAATCGCCGGTGAACAGGAAGATCAGGTCGAGATCGGACGCATGCGTCAGCGCGCCGCCGCCGAACCGGCCGAGCGCCAGCATCACCAGCTCGCTGTCCGGCACGACGCCGTGCCGCATCCGGAATTCGTCGATCGCCGCCTGTGCCAGGACTTCGATCGCCGCCTCCGCCACGCGCGAATAACCGGCGGATACCTGCAACGGATCGCTCGCCCCCGCGACGATTTGCGCGCCCAAGGCAAAACGCTTTTCGCCCACCACCTTTCGCACATGATCCAGCAGCCGCTGATAATCGTCCCCCGCCTCGCGCGCGCGCATCGACGCGGCCAGCGTGGCGACATCGCCCACCGGCTCCAACGCGGTCGCATCGATCAGCCCGTCGATCAGCTCGACCCGCCGCGCCAGCGCCTCCGCCAGCGTCGGTGCATGGCACAGGATCGTGCTCACCAGCCGCGCCAGCGCCGGTCGCGCCTCCAGCAAATTGAACAGGTTCAGCGCGCTCGGCAGCCGCGACAGGATCGTGTCCAGCCGCGCCAGCGCGCGGCCCGGATCGGGCGCTTCGCCCATCGCCGCGATCAATGGCGGCAACACCGCCTCCAGCGCGGCGCGGGCGGGCGCACTGCGCAACGCCGGATAGCGCGCCGACCGCCACCCCTCGATCAACCGCGCCGCCCCCACCGCATCCTCGAACCCCGCCGCATCCAGCGCACGCTCGACACCGGTTTCGTTCGCCGAGACCGGGGCCGCATCCTCAGCTTCCAGCGAATCATAGACCCGCCCCACCCGTTCGACATGCGGTGCCAGCAACGCCAGCAACGCCGCACCATCGGCCAGCCCGTGCAGCCGCGCCACGCGATCCAATGCCTCGCCATGCGGCAAGGCATGCGTCTGGCGGTCGTCGATCATCTGCACGCGGTGCTCGATCGTGCGCAGCAGGATATAGGCCTCGGACAAGGCCGCCGCGTCGGCCGCGTCGATCCACCCCGCCGCAGCCAGCGCGGCCAGCGCATCGAGCGTCGCGGGTGCGCGCAGCGAGGGGTCGCGCCCGCCATGGATCAGCTGATGGATCTGCGCAAAAAACTCGATCTCGCGAATCCCGCCGCGCCCGCGCTTCAGGTCGAAGCCCGGTCCGAACGCCTGCCCCTGGGCGTGATGCTCCCGAATGCGGCGCGAGATGCCGCGAATCTCGCGTATCGTCCCGTAATCCAGCGCACGCCGCCAGATGAACGGCCGGATCGTGTCGAGAAACTGCTGCCCCAGCACGGTGTCGCCCGCCGCCGCCCGCGCGCGGATAAACGCCGCCCGCTCCCATGGCAGCGCCTGCGATTCATAGTATGAGATCGCCGCCTCGACCGGCAGCACGATCGGGGTGACTTCGGGCGACGGGCGCAGCCGCAAGTCGATACGCAACACATAGCCGTCGCCATCGCGCGCCTGCAGCAGTTCGACGACGCGCCGCCCGACCCGCACCGCAGCCTCCGCGACCTCCTCGCGCTCACGATGCGGCATCGTCGCGGGGTCGAAGATCAGGATCGGGTCGATGTCCGACGAGTAGTTCAGCTCGCTGCTGCCCTGTTTGCCCAGCGCGATCGCGGCCAGACCCATCGGCGTGCATCCGGGCACGCGTTCGATCAGCGCGGCGCGGATCGCGGCGTCGAGCGCATAATCGGCAAATTCGGACAAGGCCCGCGTCGTCGCGCGGAAGTCCAGTTGTCCGCTCAAATCGCCGATCGCGGTAATCAGCGCGAGCCGGCGCCGTTCGAGCCGAAGCCGCCGCGCGACCGGCATCGCTGGGTCGTCGATCCGCGACGCAGCAACCGGATCGGCAATCGCATCCGGCAGTTCCGCGACCAGTCCGGGTTCGCGTTCCAACAGATGGGCAAGGAACGGCGCATGATCTCGCGCCCGCTCAACTGCGTCCTGTAAGGCGCTGGAATTAACGTCCATCAAGGTTTCGTTTCGGCCGACCTACCTTGTCAGAATTTGTCAAGCAACGAATTTGAATGTTGTACGTTCTGCTCTTCATGATCCGCAATGCACCCTCGTCGAACGCCGACAGTGCCAATACCGGCTATCGCGTTTCAACGCCACGTACTTGCGACGCGGTCGGGGTGGTGTTGCGCGACGCCTATGAGCGCGATCTGGGGATCCCGGACGATATGGCGTCGCTACTCCGCCAGTTGAACGTGCGCAGTTTGCAGGACAATTGACGAGACAAAGCGGCGAAGCGGTCAGCGCTCGCGGCTTAAATCCTCGACTTCGGCCATGATCGTATCGAGCGCACTGCGACCGTCGCTTTCAGAATCATGGCGCGATGGCAGGGTGCCGCCGTTCATCAACGCCTCCAGCGCGACACGACCGCGCGCGACGCGACTCTTGATCGTGCCGACCGCGACGCCGCAAATCTCGGCCGCTTCCTCATAGGCAAAGCCGCCGGCACCGACGAGGATCAGTGCCTCGCGCTGCGGTTGCGGCAGGTGCATCAGCGCACGCTGCATATCGGCGAGTTCGACATGACGATCCTGACTTGCCGGAGCCGCGAGCAACCGGTCGGCAACCAAATCATCCCATTCGCCCTTGAAGCGCGCACGACGCATCTGGCTCAGATACAAATTGCGCAGGATGATGAAGGTCCAAGCCCGCATGTTGGTGCCAGCCTGAAACCGCTGGCGCGCCGCCCACGCCTTCATCAGCGTTTCCTGTACCAGATCGTCGGCGGTGTCGCGGTTGCCTGACAGCGATCTGCCGAACGCGCGCAGATGCGGAATTACGACCGCAAGCTGTTGCTTGAACTCCGGGTCGGAGAGCGCAACATGCTCGATCGGTGCTGCATCTTCAGCATCCTGCTCACTGTCGGTCATTCGATTCCGTTCGTCTCGCATCGCACACGCGATGCCGCCTCAAATAGATAAACCGGCTTTTCGGAGCCAGCCCCTGTCGTCAGAGCAACAGGAAGATCGCAAAGATGACGATGACAAGAACCAGCGATATCGCAAGGATATAGCGAGTCATATGGGGTGTCGCACCGGCGCGGGCGTCTTCGGTGCTGATGTGGGTGGGTTCGTTTGAGTCAACCATCCCGCATCAACACGCGAAAACCGTTTTGGCTCCGTAAGAAATGGAACTCAGTCCACCGGCACCGTCGATTGATCGAAAAACAGCGCCTGACTGATCGCCGCCTTCACCGTCGAACGCTGAAACGGCTTGGTAATCAGGAAGGTCGGCTCGGGCCGCTCCCCGGTCAACAACCGCTCCGGGAATGCGGTGATGAAGATCACGGGCACGTTGAACTGCGCCAGGATATCCTTGACCGCGTCGATACCGGAACTGTCGTCGGCCAGCTGAATGTCCGCCAGTACCAGGCCGGGGCGATCCTCCATCGCCAGAGCGACCGCCTCGTCGCGCGTCACGGCAACGCCGGTTACTTCATGACCTTGATCGCGGACGATGGTCTCCAGATCCATCGCGATCAGCGGCTCGTCCTCGATAATCATCACGCGCGCACGCGTCTGGCTGTCGATTTCGCCCAGCGCATCGGTGACGAGGCTGTCGACCGAATCGGCGGATTCCTCGAGCAGATAAGCGGCGTCCTCGCTCGTAAACCCCTCCATGGCGGTCAGCAGTAACGCTTGGCGCGAGCGCGGCGCGAGGCGGGCGAGGCGGGCACGGGCGATCGCTTCGTTATCGCTTAGCGGATCGATATCCTCGACCCGGTCGTCGAGATGAGTCGAGCCCCAGATCGCCTGAAACGTGCGGTACAGTCCCAGTCGGGGATCTACGTCGCGCGGGAATTCTTCGGGTGCAGCGACGATCGCCTCCAGCGTCGCACGAACATAACGATCACCCTCGGTCTGGCTTCCGGTGAGCGCCCGGCCATAACGGCGCAGGAAAGGAAGATGGGGCGCGAGCTGCTGTCCAAGCGACATGGTCTTGTAATTCTCCTTCGGCGACGCCGCGTTCTGGATGCGGAGTCGTGGCATTGCAAGTGGTGCTGCGGGTCCGAAGAAAAGCCCCTCCCCGGATTTCGCATCGCCTATGGAACAATCGAGCCGTAAAATGGTTTCATCGCTCGAACGCACGGCTATCTGCGTGTTCCCGGCATCTTGCGGTCGTCGGTTTTTTTGTGCATCCGCCCATCCCGGGGCAATCAGGGGGACGAAGTGCGTTCGGCCGACGAGAAGAAAAAGGAGCCGCTGGTGCGGACTGGCGGCGGAACAGGCACGCGCAAGGACCGGAACATCGGTGATGCGCTGCGCCGCGTCTATCAGGATGCTGCCGACGAAAAGATTCCGGATGACCTGCTCGACCTGCTCGGCAAGCTCGATTAGCTCATGCACCGATGGCCGATGTACAGATTGACGGGGACGACCTGACGCGCCGCACTTCAGGCAATCCGCTCGCCGCCGTTGCGCGAATGCCGACCGGGGCAAAGGTTTTCCTGATTATCAGCGCGGCCATGCTGCCGCTCGCGCTCATCGCATTTTTCGCTTCGATCCAGACCACGCGCATCGCCGATCAGGAAGTGCGCGGACGGCTGCGCGTTGCGATCGCCGAGGCTGCGCGCGCGTTGCGCAGCGAACTTGCCTATGAGCTGCGCGAGCTGCGCGGGGCGTTGCCGGCGGTCGCGGGGGCGGTGCCCAATTGCGGTCGTCTGGCGGGCGTGTTCGAGCCACAGGCTGCGAACGGCATTCGCTATGCGATGATGGACCCCGACGGACGGTTGCTGTGCGGCGTGCCGATCCCCCCTGCCAGTGGCGAACGCGTGGCGGGCGGCGCAATCGATCTGCGGCTGATCGCCGATACCGGTGCCCAGATCGAAGTCGCAGGGGCGACCGGGCATATTGCGCGCGCCTTTTTCCCCACCGCCTTTCTCGCCGCCTCTGCCGAACCCAGCGCGATGGCGCGCGATTACGGCATCACGCTGTCAGGCCCGGAACAGTCGCTGGTGCTGCGCAGCCTCACCGCCACCGGCGCGCTCGACCGGCGCGAGGAGCAGCAGGTCGATCTGGGCGTGCAGGGTCTTCAACTTGAAATGGCGGTGGCCAGCGCGCCGATCACGTCGTCGATGGTGATCGCGGCGATCGCGCCGTTCCTGATGTGGCTGACCGCCGCGGGCATATCGTGGTTCGTGGTCGATCGACTGCTGATCCGTCCGCTGCGCCGCCTGCGCACCACGGTCGGTGCCTACCAGCCCGGCGAGGTAATCGACCCGATCGCCGGCAGCGATATCCCGGCGCAGGAAATCCGCGCGCTCGGCGACACATTCCGCGATCTCAGTCGAACCGTGCAACTGCACGAACATGACCTTGCCGAAGGACTGTCGCGCCAAACCAAATTGACGCGTGAAGTTCATCACCGCGTCAAGAATAACCTTCAGGTGATCGCCAGCCTCATCAACTTCCACGCACGCGGCGCGAAGTCTCCGGAGGCGCTGGCCGCCTATGCCTCGATCCAGCGGCGCGTCGATGCGCTCGCGGTGGTCCATCGCCATCATTATGCCGGGTTCGAGCAGACGCGCGGTATCGAGATTCGCCCGGTCATCGGTGAACTCGCATCGAACATCCGCGCGACGGCGCCCGACGACACCGCGATCGGCATCGTTCTGGATATCGAGCCTTGGCTGGTGTCGCAGGACAATGCCGTTGCAGTGGCGTTTCTGATTACAGAGATCGTCGAGCTGGCGATCAACTGCAGCGATACCGCGCAGATCCGCATTTCGATGAAGGCGATGGATGCTGGATCGGATCAGGCGATGCTGCGGATCAGCTCCTCCGCGTTGGCGGACAATCCCGGCTTCGCCGAGTTGTATGAGCGCCGCTACGGTCGAGTCATTGGGGGTCTGGCGCGTCAGCTTCGCTCGCAGCTCCACCACGATCCACTGGTGGGCGCGTTTGAACTTCCGGTCGCTGTTACCGGCCCCCAATAAAAAATCGAAAAAATCGAATTTCGGTTGGAACCCATTTTCTCAAAGTACGTTTTACACTTCGGATAGTGACTTTTTGCCCCCCCGCTCTCGCTATCCACGATACAGGCCCGGAAGCGTCCACCCTCCCCCCCCCCGGTGACGCTTCCGGGCCTAATTCTTTCCCACCGCTCTCAATCTACCTTCTGCAACGCTCGCGGAACGATTTTGCACGTTCGCGCATTTCAGCGTTTGGAGTTTCGGTTGGAGAATGACGATGCGTAAGTTTTTTGCTGCGGCGCTGATTGCCGGCGCGGTTGCCCTGTCGGGCTGCAATACGATTCAGGGCGTGGGCAAGGACGTCTCGTCGGCTGGCGATACCGTCGCCAAAACGGCCGACGACGCCAAGTAACTCGCTGAAGGATTATTCTCCGGCGGCGGCTTCGGCTGCCGCCGTTTTTTCGCGCCGCCTGCGCGTAAACCAGATCGCCACCAGCGACAGGCCGTAGAGCAGGCACAAAGGCCCCGCCAGCAACAACTGCGACCCGATATCTGGGGGCGTCAGCACGGCAGCGATCGCAAACGCCGCGACCACTGCATAGCGCCACGCGCCCTTGAGCTGCTCATAGGTGACGATGCCCGCTCGTTCGAGCAGCATCAGCAGCACCGGCAACAGGAACGAGATGCCGAACGCGAACAGGAACTGCATTACGAACGACAGATAGTTCGCAACCGATGGCATCGCTTCCTGCTTCACCCCCCCGCCCAGATCGCCTTCCAGTCCCAGCAGGAAGTTCAGTGCGACGGGGATTGCGAAATAATAGGCCATCGCTGCGCCCATCGTGAACAGCACCGGGGTCGCCAGCAGGAACGGCAACAGCGCCTTACGCTCTTTCTTGTAAAGTCCCGGTGCCACGAACAGCCACAGCTGGTTGGCGATGATCGGGAAGGACACCATCATAGCGGCAAAGAATGCGACCTTGATCTGGACCAGGAACGCCTCGAAAATCTGCGTGAAGATCAGGCGGTTCTGCCCTGCCTCGGCCAGCGGATGCACCAGAAACCCGAAAATCGGCCGGGCAAAGTAAAACGCCACGGCAAAGGTCAGGACCAGCGACAACACGCTGTAGAGCAGGCGCCGACGCAGTTCGATCAGATGATCGAGCAACGGTGCCTCTGTGCCCTGTAGTTCGTCGTCGCTCACGATGCCGCCTTTTTGCGCGGTGCGCGCGGTTTGCGCGCGGACTTGGCCCCCGGTTCCACAACAGCGGGTTCGGGCTTCAGCGCGGGCGGCTCCGTCATCACGGGCGGCGCGTCCTCGGGATCGACCACAGCTGGCGTCGCACCGTCCGGATTGGGATCATAGACCGGCGCAGGCAGCATTTTCTCGGGCGGATGTTCGCGCATGATGCGCTCATTCTCCTCCGCCCATTTCTTTTCCATTTCGGACAGTTCGGCTTCGCGCACCATATTGTCGAATCCGCTGCGAAACTGGCTCGCAACCCCGCGCGCCTTGCCGACCCAGTGGCCGATAAAGCGCATTGCCTTTGGCAGGTCTTTCGGCCCGATCACCAGCAGGGCGACGATCGCCACCACCAGAAATTCAGGCGCGTTGAAATCGAGCATGTCGTGCAGCTACTCCGACGCCGCCCGGGCTGGCCGGACGGTCGCGATTAACGCTCTTCGTGCGCCGGACGCGCTTCGGTCTGCGCCTGCGGCTGGGGATCGCCCACCCGCTTGGCTTCGATTTCCGCAGGCTTGGCCGGCGTCTCGTCTTCCTCCGACATGCCCTTCTTGAACTGCTTGATGCCCTTGGCGACATCACCCATCATGTTCGAGAAGCGGCTGCCCCCGAAAAGAAGGATCACGAGGACACCGACAATCAGCCAGTGCATCAGACTCATACCACCCATCGGGATTCTCCGTTGATTCCGGGCCTATCTAGTCCTCTTCGTCGGGACTTTCCACCGCCGCGTCGCCCGATTGTACGGCATCGAACGCAAGATCGACCGGATCGAGCAGTCCGGCGGCGCGCAGATCGTCGATTCCGGGCAGATCGCGGCGGCCCGCCAGCCCGAAATGGGTGAGGAATTCGGCCGTCGTTGCATAGGTCAGCGGGCGTCCCGGCACCTCGCGCCGCCCCGCCGGACGGATCCAGCCTGCCTCCATCAGTACGTCGAGCGTTCCCTTGCTGATCTGCACCCCCCGGATCGCCTCGATTTCCGCGCGCGTCACCGGTTCGTGGTAAGCGATGATCGCCAGCGTCTCGATCCCCGCACGGCTCAGCTTGCGGCTGTCTTCCCGGTCCCGGCGCAGGAAATTGGCGAGATCGGCGGCGGTCTGGAAATGCCAGCGCCCGCCACGCTCGACGAGTTCGATGCCGCGCCCGGCATATTGTTCAAGCAGCGCCGCCAATGCGGCCGCGATATCCGCCTCGTCGCCGACATAGGCGCGCAGGTCGGTGACGGTCAGCGGTTGTTCGGCGGCGAACAGCACGGCTTCAACGGCGCGCATGGTCTCGTCGATCATGCCGGTGCCGCCTTCAGATAGAGCGGCGCGAATGCCGATTTCTGCTTCAACTCCACGCGCCCTTGCCGCGCCAGTTCCAGCGCGGCGACGAAGGACGAGGCCAGCGTCGATTTGCGATAGAGTCCGGTCGCATCGGCGGGCAGAAAACTCTCGATCGTCGACCAGTCGATCCGCTCCCCCACCATCGCCGAAATGCGTGAAATCGCATCCTCCAGCGTCATCACCGGGCGCACCGCGACGATATGCATCACCGGGCGGGTCCGCGCGCTGATCCGGCCATAAGCGGAAATCAGGTCGTAAATCTCGGCCTGCCACCGCGACTTGCGCACCACCCGCAGCCCCTCCGGCGCGGCGCGCGGGAACACGTCCCGGCCCATCCGGTCGCGCGCCACCAGCCGCGCGCCCGCCTCGCGCATCGCGTTCAGCCGTTCGAGGCGCAGTTGCAGGCGCAGCGCCAGATCTTCGGGGCTGGGTGTCTCCTCAGGGTCGCGCGGAAGCAGCAGCGCGGATTTGAGATAGGCCAGCCACGCCGCCATCACCAGATAATCGGCGGCGACCTCAAGCTTCAGCTCGCGCGCTTCGTTGACGTAGCGCAAATACTGATCGACCAGTTCGAGGATCGACAATTGCCGCAGATCGACCTTTTGCGACCGCGCCAGCGCGAGCAGCAGGTCGAGTGGCCCTTCCCAGCCGTCGATATCGATCGTGAGGGGTTGGGGATCGGTCACACCAGCGCCAGCAATGCGTCACGCTTCGCCACCAGCGTGTCGATGTCCGCCGCCTCCGGCTTCACGCTCGCCATCGCGCGGTCGAGCCGTGCCAGCGTCTCCGCACTGGCATCGCCCAGCTTGCCCGCGATCTCCTCCATCTCGTCCATCCGCGCCCAGCAATCGAGCGCGACGTCGATTCCCGCCGCGACCGCCGCCGCCGCCTTGTCGCCCGCGGTGCCCGACAGCGCCTTCATATCGATATCGTCGGTCATCAGCAGCCCGTCGAACCCGATCCGCCCCCGGATCACGTCGCGAATGATCGTCGGCGAGAGCGTTGCCGGGTTGTCCGCGTCCCATGCCTTGAACACGACGTGACAGGTCATGCCCATCGGGGCGTTCCGCAGCGTGCGGAAGGGTTCGATATCGCTCTCAAGCTCAGCGTCGGTGGCGGTAACGACGGGCAGCTCATAATGGCTGTCGACCACGCCGCGCCCATGCCCCGGCATATGCTTGACGATGCCGACCACCCCGCCCCGTGCCATCCCGTCCAGCATCGCCCGGCCCAGCGCGGCGACGCGCATCGGTTCGCTGCCGAACGTCCGTTCGCCCACCGCCGGGGTCGTCTCCGCCTGACGCACGTCAAGCAAAGGCGCGCAGTTCACGTTGACGCCGACCTCGGTCAGCATCAGCGCCAGCGCATGCCCGTTCGCCCGCGCCGCCTCAATCGCCGAGGAGGGGGCAAGGTCGTAAAGCGCGTCGAACGCTGGCCCGGCGGGGAATGGCTGCCATTCTGGCGGCTTCATCCGGGAGACACGCCCGCCCTCCTGATCGATCAGGATCGGTACATCGTCGCGGCCGGACAAGTCACGCAGGCTGTCGGTCAGCGCCAGCATCTGCGCGCGGTCCATGCAGTTGCGACCGAACAGGATGTAACCGAGCGGTTCCGCCTCACGGAAAAACGCGCGTTCTTGCGCCGTGAGTTCGGGGCCGGACAGGCCGAAGATGACGGGCTTCATGCTGGGGTTTCAGTAACAGCGGTGTCAACCGGAGCGGTTGACAGACTTGACGTTTTTACGCGTGTGTAAGGCGGTTGTCGGGAGGGCGTTGTCATCCGCAGACTAGATCAGGCGAATTCCAACATTTCCAGTGGAAATAGTCCGATTGATCCTCCCCAAGGCGCAGAACTTGGACTTGATGACATCCCCCAACCCCGTCACCCCGGGCTTGACCCGGGGTCCCGCTTCTTCGAGCGGTCGCCATTAGCGGCACCCCGGGTCAAGCCCGGGGTGACGAGAAGATTTCGTCACGCTGTAAGGGATCAGCCCCCCGCCAGGAAACATCCCTCACCCGCTGCCTTAAGCCGCCCGCACAGCTCGCGCGCCTGGCCGTTGCTGCCGGCGTTGACGCGCAGACGATAGACGGTGTTGCCGTTGACTTCCGCCTTCTCGACCGATTTGCCTAAGGGGGCGAGATAATTAAACCGCTTCGATATCCCCGCCCAGGCCGAATTCGCGCTGGCCTCGCTGGGGAATGAGCCAAGCTGGATCGTGGCACTGCCTGCCGAGGGTCCGGGCGATTTCTGCGTCGGAGCCGCCGCCTTTGCCACGCCTCCGGAGGACGGGATCGGGGCGGTCACGCGGCTTGCACCCGTCGTGGGTGGGGGTGCCGCTTTCGGCGCAGCCTTGCCCGCCACCGGCGCCTCCGGCATCGCGCCAACATTGACGGAGCCATTGGTAGTCGCGCCCTCGCTGGCGGCAAAAACGGTGTCGCCCTCGCCCTCCACCTTCATACCGTCGGGCCGGTCGGGCTTGACCTTGTAATCACCCTCCTGCGCGTTGATGAGCGCGCCGGAGCCTTCGCCGCCGCCATTGCGCTGATACCACCAATAGCCGCCGACCGCCGCCGCGATCACCGCCAGCCCCAGAATGACGAGCAGCACGATGCGCAGGACCGATGGCCCTTCCTCATAATCGTCCTCGACCGTTTCCAGCCAGGGAAGCCGCTCTTCGGTGTAACCCTCTCCCGCATTCATCAGTTCAGCTCCTGAACCGCCTCCACGCCCATGATGGCGAGGCCGTTGCGGATAACCTGCCCGATCGCGTCGGCGAGGAAAAGCCGCGCGGCAGTCAGCTCAGGCTGGTCGGCAAGCAGGAAGCGGCGCGACGGATCGTCATTGCCCATATTCCACCACGCGTGAAACTCTGCCGCCAAGTCGTAGAGATAAAAGGCGATTCGATGCGGTTCGCGGTTGGTCGCGGCGCTCTCAACGACGCGTGGAAACTGCGCGGCGAGCTTCACCAGCCCCAGTTCGACCGTATCAAGCAGGGACAGGTCGGCGGCGATTGGCGCAATCCCGGCCTCCGCCGCGCGGCGATGGAGCGATGCGACTCGGGCGTGGGCGTACTGGACATAGAAAACGGGATTGTCCTTCGACGCCTCCACCACCTTGGCGAAATCGAAGTCCATCTGGGCATCGGCCTTGCGCGTCAGCATGGTGAAGCGAACGACATCCTTGCCGACCTCGCTGACGACATCTGCCAGCGTGACGAAATTGCCTGAGCGCTTGGACATCTTCACCGGCTCGCCGTTGCGTAGCAGGCGAACCATCTGCACAAGCTTCACGTCGAAGCGTGTCTTGCTCTCGGTCAGCGCTGCGACTGCCGCGACGATGCGCTTGACCGTGCCCGCGTGATCCGCGCCCCAGATGTCGATCAGTTGATCGGCATTCTGCGCCTTCTGAAAGTGGTACGCCATGTCGGCACCGAAATAGGTCCAGCTGCCGTTCGACTTCTTGATCGGGCGATCCTGATCGTCGCCGAATTTGGACGAGCGGAACAGCGGGAGCTCGACCGGCTCCCAGTCCTCGGGCGTCTCGCCCTTCGGCGCCTCGAGTACGCCGTCATAGACCAGATCATGTTCGCGCAGCCACGCCTCGGCCTCTTCGGGCTTGCCCGCGGCCTGCAATTCCGCCTCGGACGAAAACAGGTCGTGATGGATACCGAGCAGCGCGAGGTCGGCGCGGATCATCACCAGCATCGCGGCCACCGCTTCCTTGCGGAACAGGATCAGCCAGTCGGCTTCGGGTGCGGTGACGAACTTGTCGCCATGTTCGGCCGCCAGCTTCTCGCCGACCGGCACCAGATAATCGCCGGGATACAGGCCCTCGGGAATCTCGATCGTCTCGCCCAGCGCCTCGCGATAACGCAAGTGGACGGAGCGGGCGAGCGTATCGACCTGGCCGCCCGCATCGTTGACATAATATTCGCGGATGACGGTGTGCCCGACCGCCTCCAGCAGGCTAGCCAGCGCATCGCCCACCACCGCCCCCCGGCAATGGCCCATGTGCATGGGGCCTGTCGGGTTGGCGGAGACGTACTCGATGTTGACGGTGACGCCCGCGCCACCGGTCGAGCGGCCGTACTGGTCGCCCGCCGTCTCGATCGCGGCAAGCTCGCCGCGCCATGTCGCGTCGGTCAGCGTCAGGTTGATGAAGCCGGGGCCGGCAACCGACACCGCCGAAACTTCGTCCAGCTTTTCCAGCTCGGCCGCAATCTTCTCCGCCAGCGCGCGCGGGTTAGTGCCCGCGGGCTTGGCCAGCACCATCGCGGCGTTGGTCGCCAGGTCGCCATGCGTCGTGTCGCGCGGCGGCTCCACCGTCACCGCGCGTCGCTCCAGCCCGGACGGCAAATCGCCGGATGCGACCAGCGCGTCCAGAGCAGCGTCGAGATGGGCAGCGAAACGGATGTAGAGCGTCATGGGCAGGTCCGATGATTGGCAGAGCGGCGCGCTCTAGCGCACGCACGCGCCTTCGTCACCTGATCGCGGCAAACGACGCCTGACGACGATGCTCGACGATATTGCCAATCACATAGATTGCGAGGCCCGACCAGATCAGCCCGAAGCAGATCATGTGCGCGGTCGTCATCGACTCGCCGAAGAAGGTGATGGCAAGGACGAAGCCCATCGTCGGCGCGATATACTGCAACAGCCCCAGCGTCGAATAGGGCAACCGTCGAGCGGCTCCGGCGAACAGCAGCAGCGGGATCGCGGTGACGAAACCCGATGATATCAACACCCCCGTAATCCAGTGCTCGCTGCCGAATGCCAGTCCGCCATTACCGGACAGCCAGAACACGTACAGCGCGGCGAACGGCGCGAGGATAACGGTCTCGATCGTCAGCCCTTCCAGCGCCTCCACCGGCGCGATCTTGCGGACGAAACCGTAAAAGCCGAAACTGAACGCCAGAGCGAGGCTGATCCAGATGCCCTGCCCCGCCCCCACCGCCAGCACGGTCACGCCGATCGCGGCCAACGCGACCGCCGCCATCTGTGGCTTGCCCAGCTTTTCGCGCAACAGCACCACGCCAAGCAGGACGTTGACCAGCGGATTAAGGAAATAGCCAAGGCTCGCCTCCAGCACATGATGGTGCTGGATCGCCCAGATGAACACCAGCCAGTTGGCGGAGATCAGCGCCGAACTCGCCGCCAGCAACAGCATCGCGCGCCGGTTGCGCAGTGCCGCCAGCAATGCCGCACCCCGCCGGAACGCGATCACCAGCACCGCCAGTAGCCCGAGCGACCACAGCACTCGCATCGCCACCACTTCGCCTGCATCGACCGCCGTCAGCAGCCAGAAGAACAGCGGCAGCACGCCCCACATCACATAGGCCGCCAGCCCCTGAGTCAGGCCGGTGCGGTCGAGACGCGGAGCAGGAATGGGATCGGCACGAGCCATGACGCACAGATGGGGACGATGCTGCACCGCGTCAAAGCATCGCGGCTATCCCGTTGCAAAGCGAAACTGTTGCCAGTGAAACGATCAGACGCGAACCAGCCCGTCCAGCGCCTTCGCCGTTTTCTGTCCCGGGAACAGCGCCGCCATCGCCCGCTGCGGATCGACGCCGAAATGCGCCGCCGTTGCGCTGCCGATGACGGTGTCCAACCCCGCCGTTGGTTTCAGGTCTCGGCCCTCATATAGCGCCGCATCGCTCAGGCCCGGCCAGTCGGCGACGACGCGCCCGCCCTGCACCGCACCGCCCAGCAGCATCGCGACCGATCCGGTGCCGTGATCGGTGCCGCCGGTGCCGTTGACCTTGACCGTCCGCCCGAACTCGGTGGCGACCAGGATCATCGTCTTGCTCCATAGCGGCCCAAGCCCGGTCTTGAGCGATGCGATCATCTGGTCGAGGCCATTGAGCTGCCCGCCCAGCCGCCCGCGCTGTGCGGCATGCGTGTCCCAGCCGCCGGTTTCGATCATCGCGATCCGCGCACCATTCTGTGCCGCCAGCAGCCGCGCCGCGAGCGCGCCGGTGGCGGCAGCGTTGCGGCCATTGTCGGAGGCGAGGTCGCCGGTCAGCGTGCGCGTCGCCGTCGCCTGCTGCCAGATTGCGTGCAGATGCGGGTCCTCGGCATAGAGCATCGATACGCGCGACAGCAGGTCGTCCGACGCATCGGGCAGCGCGGAGGGGGCATAGGACGACACCTCGACTCGCCCGCGCATCGCCATCGGGATCGTCGCGGCGACGGCAATCGCCTTGCGCGCATCGTCGGGGAGCACGCCAAGCAGGCGGTTCACCCAGCCATCCTTGAGCTGATAGGCCGCGTTACCCCCGGTTTCGAGCACGTTCTGCGCGTCGAAATGCGAGCGGTCGCGATAGGGTGAGGCGACGGCGTGGACGAACAGCGCCTCCTTCGCCGCATAAAGTTGCGCGACATTTTTCAGATTGGGATGCAGCGCGAACATCGAGTCCAGCTTCGTCGCACCGGCGAAATCCTGTGCCAGCACCCCGCGCTGCCCCGCAAAAGCGGGATCGCCGACCGGGGCGACGGTGCCCAGGCCATCGGCGGCCCCGCGCTGGATGATGAACACGAAACGACGGTCGGTCGCGGCCTGCGCAAAGGCGAGACGCGGGGCGAAACCGAGCGAGAGCGCGCCAGCGCTCCCAGTCAGAACGAAATTGCGGCGTGTAAGCATGGTCTTATCTCCGCATGAATTCGGGGGAAACGAGCATCAGCGCGACACCCTGTGCCGGGCTTTCGGCGCGCGCAATCGCCTGTTCGGTCCCGGCACTCAGCGCACCGGGAAACAGCACCGCCGCCCGCGCACGGGCGTCGATCGTCTCGCGGGTGCGCGCGGCAAAGCGCTCCGCTGCCTCGACCCGTCGCATCACCGCATCCGGCCCGGCCCAGCTTGCCGCGATATCGTCGTAACCGGCGGGCGATCCGGGCCGCCACACCGGCTGGCCCAATTGCGTCATCAGCCCGACCACCGCCGCCGCCGGAATCTCCTGCGTGCCGAGCGCGCGCATCGCCGACACCGACCATTCCCACGGCGTCTTGAACTTCACCGGTTGCGCGACCCACGCCTCGGGTGCCTCGATCAGCGCACGATAGATGGTGGGCAAGTCGCCACCCGATTTCAGGAAGGCCGCCTCCAGCCGAGCGACCAGCGCTGGCGGCGGTTCGTCGCCCGCGAAATGGCGCGCCAGCTTGGTGGCGATATGTTTTGCGGTGGCGGGATGCACCGCCAGATCGTCGAGCACGGCGGCGGCCTGTGCCTGCCCGGTCTGGCCATAGCCCTTGCTCATGATTGTGCGGCTGCCGGGTTCGTGGATACGCGGTGCGAACACGAACGCACCTGGTTCCCCCTCGGTCCCAGCGATCCGCGCGCCCATGCCACGCCCCAACCCGGCGACGCTCCATCCGGTCATCGCGCGGGCGAATTCGGTGACGTCTGCCTGCGTATAACCCGTGCGCGCGCCCAGCGTGTGCAGCTCCAGAATCTCGCGCGCGAGATTCTCGTTCAGGCCCACCCGCTGCGGCCCCTGCCGCCGTGCCGCCGCCTGACCCAGCGGGCTGTTCGGCCCCACCGATTGCGCCTGATCCAGATACAGCAGCATCGCCGGGTGCCGCTCGACCGCGTGGAGCATGTCGCGGAACTTGCCCAGCACATGCGGGCGGATCGCGTCGAACTCGAACGCGCCGGTCAGGCCGACCATCGTGATCTTGTCCGCCGACACTGCAAAATGGTTCGACCAGAAATGCACCAGCCGCTCGACGAACGGCGTGTCGGTCAGCACCGCCGCCTGCGCACGCGCACCCACGGCGGCGGCATAGAAATCGCGGCCCTGTTGCCGAGCGAACTGGCGCGCACGGCGGACGGGGTCATCCTCTGCCTCGCTCTCCGCCATCATCGCGCCGCCAGTCGCATCAGCGGGCGCACGCATCGCCTCCGGCGCAACCATGGCCGCCGCACGCTGGCGACGCGGACCGCCATTTTCGCGGCGCATCATCCGCACCTCGGCCAGATAATCGGCAAGCTGTGCGGCAATTACAGGGGTTTTCGGCAGCGCTGCGATCGATACAGGCCGCACATCGAACCGTCCAAGCTGATCGAGCAGCGCGCGTCGCGGATTGCCGTCCGGCTCCTGCCCCGGCCTGGCACCCAGTCCGAAGCGGTTGAGGGCAATGCTGGCTTCGATCGTCATACCCACCTCGTTGGATCATCTGTGCGCACGCTAGACCCGCTTTGTCGCAAATCTGTGCCAGCCGGACGGTTCATCGACGAAACGCCACGCTTTAACGAGTGTGCGGCGCGCAATCGCACATGCATCCTTCGCGTTTGGCGTGTGCTGCGTCGCAGCATAGGATCGGGGCAGAAGAAGGAGGGAGGGGATCGGTTCTAGTCCAAAGGAGACAGATCATGATCAAGACCTTCCTCACCGCCGCCGTCCTGCTCAGCCTGCCCGTCGCCGCCTATGCTGGTGAGCGCAGCTTCAAGCGCGACGGTGTGACCTATGTTTATACCAGCAAGCAGGTCGGCGAGAACACCGTCATCAGCGGCAAGACGCTGCCCAGCGGCTCTTCCTACACCCTCACCGTGCGCGGCAAGAAGGTGACCGGCCATGTCGGGGGCACCCCGGTTGCGTTCAGCATCTCGAAGCCGCTGGTGCCGACGATCCAAACCGCCAGCGCCGACTAAAAACCGTCGGGCAAATCGATCGGGCCGACCGCTTCGCAATACCGTGAGATCGCGTAGCGGTCGGTCATGCCCGCAATGAAATCGGCGATATGGCGGCTGCGCCATGGCTCGTCGGGGGGCAGGCAATCGCCCCACCCCTCCGGCATCAGCGCCGGATCGGTCGAATAGGCCGCGAACAATCCCGCGACGATCCCGTGCGCCGCATCTGCTGCCTCCATCTGGCGCGGATGGTGATAGAGATTGGCGTACATGAAGCGTTTGAGCGCCCGCTCCTCCTCGCGCATCGCGTCAGAAAAGCCGGCCAGCGCCCGACCCGCAGCTCGCACATCGTCCACGTGCTCCACCCCCGCCCCGGCCACGCGCCGTTGCGTCTCGCCCAGCAGGTCGTTGACCATCACCCCGATTTGCGCACGCACCAGTTCGCGCATCAGCCGCTTTGGCTCGGCGCCGGGCCAACGCGAGCGGACCACATCCCATCCGCGCGCGACCAGCGGTACTTCGAGCAATTGCTCCAGCGTCAACAACCCCGCGCGCAGCCCGTCATCGATGTCGTGATTGTCATAGGCGATGTCGTCGGCAATCGCCGCGATCTGCGCCTCCAATGATGCATGACTTTTCAGCTCCAGCGGAAACGCCGCATCCGCCGCCGCCAGCGCCCAGCCCGGATCGGCGACGGGGCCATTATGCTTGGCCAGTCCCTCCAGCGTCTCCCAGCTCAGGTTCAGCCCATCCCAGCCGGGATAGGGGCAGTCGATCACCGTCAGCGCGCGAAGCGTATTGCCGTTATGATCGAACCCGCCCTGGCCGCTCAATGCCGCCTTCAGCGCATCCTCGCCGGCATGCCCGAACGGCGGATGGCCGATATCGTGCGCCAGGCAGAGAGCCTCGGTCAGATCCTCGTTCAACCCCAGCGTGCGCGCCACCGTGCGACCGATCTGCGCGACCTCCAGACTGTGAGTCAGGCGGACGCGGAAATGGTCGCCGTCGGGGGCCATGAACACCTGAGTCTTGTGGCGCAGCCGACGGAAACTGATCGAATGGACGATGCGGTCGCGGTCGCGCTGAAACGCATCGCGCGGGCCGCGTGCGGTAGTGGCGGCCTCGTCGTGGAGGCGGCCACGGCTGTGTGCCGGGTCGCTGGCGTAGGGGGCAGAGAGGGAGCGAATCGGCATCCGCGAGCGCATAGGATATTTTGGCGCTAATAGCCCCTCCCCTTCAGGGGAGGGGTTGGGGTGGGGCCTATCCGCACAGGCTCCGGTCTCGGCGAGATTGAGACGCCCCACCCCCAACCCCTCCCCTGAAGGGGAGGGGCTTGAGAGACGCTATTTCACCCCAAGTTTCTCGATCTTCTGTCCGGCTTCGCTGCTCCACGAAAACCCCGTCAGCCCCTTCTTGCGGATCGAATTGACGAACGCCTGCGCCTCGCCCGGCGTCTTGAACGGTCCGACCAGCAGGCGGTTGGTGAAGCGCAGTGGCGTCGTCCACGCCTGTCTGCCGCGGAACTCGACCGGCGCTTCCTTGACCAGCCGTGCCCATTCTTTCGGCAAAGCCCCGACATTCGCGCCGCCCGCAACCTGTGCCCAGTGGCGCGGCGGATCGGCCTTCAGCTTCGCGGCGGCCACCCTGGCTTCGGCGGCGGCCTTGACCTTTTCGGCCTTCGCTTCGGCGGCTTTCAACTGCGCGGCTTTTGCCTTTGCCGCGACGGCGGGATCGGGTTTCGGCTTTTCGACCACTGGCTTTGGCGGCGGTGCCCTGACGATTTCGACCGGCGCCGGTGGTGGCGTGGGGGCCTGTGCCACCTGCACCGGCTCCGGCGCGGGCGTTTCACGCCCCGGCATCGGTTCGACGCCCAGTTCGGACGCGGGAATCGTGATCCCGGCAATGATCCGCGCGATCACATTGTCCTCACCGCCAACGCGCGGCGACGCTGGCGTGGCGGGCTGTGGCGCGGGCGGCTGCGCTTCCGCAATCTGTATCGGCGGACTGGCGGGCGTATCGAAACCGGGCGTCGGGACGCTGGCACGGGCCACCGGTTCGGCAACCGGGACAGGTTGCGGCTGTGGGGTCGGCGGCACTTGTGCGTCGGCGACACGCTGTGCGTCTGCCACGCGTTGCGCTTCGGCAAGGCGCTGGGCGTCGGCAAGGCGTTGCGCCTCCGCCACCCGCTGCGCTTCGGCATTGCGCGCGGCAAGTTCCGTCGCCGCCCGCTCGCGCGCCTGCAAATCGGCGACCCGCCGTGCCTCGGTATCGCGCGCCACCTGTGCCAGCCGGTCGGTTTCGCGCTGCTGCGCTGCCATCCGATCGCGTTCCTGTTGCAGCTTCAGGTCGGCCAGCCGCTGCGTTTCGCGCGTCTCAGCCGCCCTGGCATCGGCCACGCGTTGTGCCTCTGCCTGACGCGCGGCGAGTTGATCGCGCTGACGATCCTCGCGCTCGCGCCGCCGCGCGGCCGCGCGGCGTCCGCCTTCGTCGCGCTGCGTGGTCTGACGATTTCCGCGCGCATCGGGCGTCGCGGGTAGCTGCACCGACGCGACTGCCACGGGCTCCGCCGCAATGCGGGGCAAGGGCGGCGCGGTTTGCGCATCGGCGATGCGCGCCGTCGTCCGGCGCAACTCGCCGAAATGCACCGCAAATGCCTTGTCCGCCGCGTTCAGCGTCGGCAGGCGACGGAAGAAGGGCGACAGCGCCGTCCCAAATCCGCCCATCATGCTCGCCGCGATCTTGTCCGCCCCCGCCGCGTCGCCGTTCATCGCCAGGATGAAGGCGCGCGCGCGCCAAGCCGCGCGGTCGGTCCGCCGCAACAGCGGGTCGAGCGCGGTCATCGCCTCAGGCGTCCGTCCGCTAATCCCCAGCGACAGCGCATAGCGGCGGATCGTCTCGTCATCGGGCCCCAGCCCATTTTGGCCTCGCATCGCAATGCGGTGATCGCGCAACGCATGCGGCTGCGCGCCGATCAAATCATAGGCAAGGCCCCGATCGGAGGCATAGGTGTCCATCGACAACCCCCGCCGCTCGGCCTCGTTGAAAAGCCGCAGCGCCTCACCCGGCCGTTCCATCCGCACCATCACCATCGCCTGTCCGGCGAACAATCGCGGGTTGCCCGGATCGAGCGATTGCGCGCGCGCGAAGAAACTCGCCGCCGCCGACGGATCATTCAAACGCGCGCTATATTCCCCGGCGGCGAGCAGCGATCGCACATTGCGAGGATCGCGCGCGAGCACGCGCATCTCGTCGGCCAGCCGGTCGGCGTTGGGGGTCGGTGGTGGCGCGACTTCCTGCGCGGCGACGGGCGTGGCGATTGCCAAAGCCAGTCCGATCAGCGCGGCGCGAGGGTGACGGTTCCGATTCATGCTCGCTTGTCGCTACACCCGTTCCTGCCTGAACGGACACTGTCGCTTTGGGTCCCGGTCGGCAAAATGAGGCGCACAGGCGACAGACGGACGAACGCCCCGCAAATCATGCGGGGCGCGCCGGATTACTGGTTATTCTGACGGTTGAGGAAGCGCGGGATGTCCGGCGACTCCTTGTCGTCCTCGTCCTTCGCACCGCCGCGTGCCGCCGCCATCCGCTCGAACAGCGTGCCGCCGGTCTTGGGCTTGGGCGCTTCGGCGGCCGGTGTCGGCTCCTCGTCGCCACCGGTCAGCCAGCGGCGACGAATCGTCGGCTCGGCGGGCAAGTCGTCGGCAGGTGCCTCGGGTGCGGCCTCGGGCACGATCTCGTCCGATCCCAGAACGAGTTCGTCGTCACCCGCGTCCGCAACCGGTGCCGCATCCGAAACCGGCGCTTCCAGCGTCAGTTCGTCGTCGCTGGCGTCCACAACAGCTGGCGTTGCCGAGAAACCGGGTTCTGCGGTCGCCTCGGGCACAGCTGCCGCCTCCGGCTCGGGCGCGGCTACCGGTGCAGGCTCGCCGCCCATCGGCGCGAGCGGACGGCGCACGGTGCCGAACGAGAAGCTGCGGGTGGTGTCAGCGGTCACGGCGGGGGCCGCCTGACGCGCCGGATCGGCCTCTATGCCGGTGGCGACGACCGACACGCGAATCTTGCCTTCCAGCTCGGGATTGAACGCCGATCCCCAGATGATGTTGGCATCGTCATCGACCAGCTCGCGGATATGGTTCGCGGCTTCATCGACTTCGAGCAGGCGCATGTCCTCGCCACCGGTGATCGACACGATCACGCCCTTGGCCCCGTTCAGCGACACGCCGTCGAGCAGCGGGTTGGCAATCGCCTGTTGCGCCGCCTCGATCGCGCGGCTGTCGCCCGACGCTTCGCCGGTGCCCATCATCGCCTTGCCCATCTCGCTCATCACCGAACGCACGTCGGCGAAATCGAGGTTGATGAGGCCGGGCATGACCATCAGATCGGTGATGCCGCGAACGCCCTGTTGCAGGACCTCGTCCGCCATCTGGAACGCTTCCTTGAAGGTCGTGTTCGCGTTGGCGACCAGGAAGAGGTTCTGGTTGGGGATGACGATCAGCGTATCGACGTACTTCTGAAGTTCTTCGATGCCGGCTTCGGCCGCCTGTGCGCGCTTCTTGCCTTCGAACGCGAACGGCTTGGTCACCACGCCCACGGTCAGGATGCCCATGTCGCGCGCCGCCTTGGCGATGACCGGGGCCGCACCGGTGCCGGTGCCGCCGCCCATGCCGGCCGCGATGAACACCATGTGCGCGCCGTTGAGCGCTTCCTGCACATGATCGATCGTCTCTTCCGCCGCCGCACGCCCGATTTCGGGCCGTGAGCCTGCGCCCAGACCCTGTGTGATCTTCGCGCCCAGCTGGATGCGCTGCCCCGCGGTCGAGGTTTTCAGCGCCTGTGCGTCGGTGTTGGCGACCAGGAATTCCACGCCCTGTACCTCGGCGCGGATCATGTTGGCGATCGCGTTGCCGCCCGCACCGCCGACACCGATCACGGTGATCCGGGGGGTCAGCTCGTCAAGGTCGGGCGGAAGGAAGTCGATGCTCATCTTTAACGTGTCTCCTCAAGCGCCGCACCCCACGAGCGACCCCTGCTTAATCTTGCGTTTTGCACCATGCGCAGGGGCGGTTCCAGCGATATCATCCGCCCCCGTCATTATTCTTCAATAATTCGCACGAAACGCCGCGACCATGCGCTGAAACATCGCCTTTGGATTCGCACGCGTAACCAGTTGATGCGACGATTGCAGCGCGCGCAGGTCTACCGGATCGGCGGCGGCAAAGGTCGCCAGCCCCGCCAGCGTCGCAAATGCCGGCCCGCTATGCGCTTCCGGCAGCGCCGTTAGCCCGCGCGGACGGCCGATCCGCACCGAACGGCCCAACGCCTGTTGCGCATAATCGGCAATGCCCTTCAGCTCCGCCCCGCCGCCGGTCAGCACGATCTGTCGCCCGACCGGGTCCTCGAAATTGAACTTGGTCAGTTCCTTGCCGATATCGACCATCAGCCGATCGAGCCGCTGGCGGATGACCGCGATCAATTGCGCGCGGGTAATGCGCCCGCTCTCCGCATCTTCGTCCGCCGCGATCGGCGCGACGTCGATCATCTCGTGATTGTCGCGCGGCGTCATGTTGGCGCTGCCGTAAAAGCATTTCATCCGCTCGGCCTGCCCGCGCCGCGTGCCGAATGCGCTGGCGATATCGTCGGTGATATCGGCCGATCCGCACGCGATCGACGCGAGGCCGGTGAGCACGCCATCCTTGTACACCGACACGTTGGTCACGCCCGCCCCGATCTCGACCAGCGCCACGCCCAGCTCGCGCTCTTCCTCGGACAGGCACGCCAGCCCCGTCGCAACCGGCGCGGCAATGATCGACTTGACCTCCAGATGCGCCGAACGGACGCACAGATCGAGGTTACGCACCGGCGCACCCTCGGTCGAGACGACGTGAATATCGACGCCCAGCCGCTCGGCGTGCAGACCCTTGGGTTGCTTCACGCCCGCCAGCCCGTCCAGCGTATAGCGGGTGGGATGCGCATGCAGCACCATGCGTCCGCCCGGATTGATCGAATCCCGCCCCGCGCGCAGCAGATCGTCCACGTCCGACTGCTCAACGCGATGCCCGCCCAGATCGACTTCAAGCCGAAGGATGTCGGAGATCAGCCCACCGGCGGAGAAGCTGACCCACACATCCTCGATATTCGTGCCGGCGATCCGCTCGGCCTGCTCGACCGCCTCGCGCACCGCGACCTCGGTCGCGCGCATGTCGGCGATATAGCCGCGCTGTACGCCCCGGCTTTCGCGCTGCCCGGTGCCGAGCACCATCAGTTCGCCGCCATCGCCCTTTTGCGCGATCAGTGCGGACACTTTCGACGATCCGATGTCGAGTGCGGTAATCAGTCCCTCAGGTGCTGTCTTGGCCATGATAATCCCCTACTCGCCCACACTCGCCGTTACGATTTCTTTGCGAACCACCTGCCCCGGCATCCGCACCACCAGCCGCGTCGGATCGCGCATGTCGAAGCGCATGTATCCGCGCCCCAACAGTCGGTCGGCCCCGTCCAGTTCGGCGAATTTGGTCAGCGCCTTGGCCGCCTCCACCTCACCCTCTGGCAGTGCCAGCCGCTCGCCAGTGTTGAAGCTCAAATCCCAGCGGCGGTTGCCGATCCATGTCGCCGCCTTGACCAGCGGCTTCAGCGCGGGTGCGGCGTTCAGCAATTGCTGATAGGCCGGCTGCTGCGCATAGGCACCGTCGCCGATCACCAGCGGCAGATCGGGCATCGCCTCCGCCGACACCGGCTCCAGCAGCACCCCTTCATTGTCGATCAGCATCAGCTGACCCTGATGCTGCCACACCGCCGCCGCCTTGCGTTCGACGATGTGGATTTGCAGCGTATCGGGCAGGCGGCGCGAGACGCGCGCGTCGGCAACCCAGCCGATCGTCATCAGCCGCCCGCGCACTTCGTCCAGATCGACCAGCGGCATCGCGCGCGATTTCTGGTCGAGCGCGTAGTTATAGACGGTCATCTTTTCGGCACGCTTGATGCCGGACACTTCGACTTGCTCGACCCGGAACCCGGCGCGACCGACACCCTCCGCCACCGCCGTGCCGATCATGCCGGGCACACCGAACAGCGTCGCAACACCTAGCGCGGACGCCGCCGCGATGCCGGTGATGCCCCAGACGACTACGCGATGCAGCGCCGCATCGCTCAGCGGAATCGCGGCGATGGCGAGGTCGAGCACGCCCGGCTGTTTCTTCTTCGGCTGTGTCCGGCGTTTCGGCTTTACCGTCGGACGTTTGGCGGGGCTGGGCTTGCGGCTCATGTCCCCGCCTCGCTCAACGCTTCGTCGACAATGGCCTGAACCAGTTGCGGATAGCTCATGCCCAGATGCTTCGCCTGTTCGGGGACAAGGCTTAGCGCGGTCATCCCCGGCTGGGTATTCACCTCCAGCAGGAACAGCCCGCTGATTCCCAATTCGTCGTCCCAGCGAAAATCGGAGCGCGACGCGCCCTTGCACCCCAGCAACCGATGCGCGTCGAGCGCCATACGCTTGCACGCCTCGGCGATCTCGTCCGGGATTTCGGCGGGGCAGATATGTTCGGTCAGCCCATCGGTATATTTGGCGTCGAAGTCGTAGAAGCCGCTCTTCGGCTTCAACTCGGTCACGCCCAGCGCCTTGTCGCCCAGCACCGCCGTGGTCAGTTCGCGCCCGCGAATGAAGGGTTCGGCGAGCAATTCGTCGAATTCCTGCCACGGACCCTTGGCGTCGGGCGCGATCGGATTGCCGTAGTTGCCCTCCGTCGTGACAATGGCGACACCGACCGACGACCCTTCGTTGACCGGCTTCAACACATAGGGGCGCGGCAGCGGATCGGCCTGGTACAGGTCCGCCGTCTTGACGATATGCCCGCCCGGCATCGGAATACCGTGCGGCACCAAAGCCTGTTTGGTCAGCATTTTGTCGATCGCAATCACCGACGTGACCATGCCCGAATGCGTGTATTTCAGGCCCATCAGGTCGAGCATGCCCTGCACGGTGCCGTCCTCGCCCGGCGTTCCGTGCAGCGCGTTGAACACGACGTCGGGCTTGGCGGCGGCGAGCTTCGCCGCAACGTCCCGGTCCATGTCGATGCGGGTCACGCGATGGCCCAGCGATTCCAGCGCCTCGGCCACGCCTTCGCCCGACATCAGCGACACGGGACGTTCGGCCGACCAGCCGCCCATGAGGACGGCAATGTGGAGCTTTTCGGTCACTTCGCCACACCCACAGTTTTCTGATTGGCGTCGTCGGCGAACACGCCGACACGCTGAATTTCCCATTCCAGTTCGACGCCGGAATGCGCCTTCACCCGCGCCCGCACATCCTCACCCAATCCCTCGATATCCGCGCTCGTCGCATCACCGGTGTTCAGCAGGAAGTTGGTGTGCTTCTCGCTCACCTGCGCCCCGCCGCGCTTCAGCCCGCGACAGCCCGCCGCATCGACCAGCGCCCATGCCTTTTCACCCGGCGGGTTCTTGAAGGTCGAACCGCCAGTCTTGCTGCGCAGCGGCTGCGATTCCTCACGAGCGGCACCGATGCGGTCCATTTCGGCCTGGATTGCCAGCTTCTCACCCCGCCGCCCGCGAAACCGCGCGGCCACGACGATCGCACCCTCGGGCAATTCGGAATGGCGATAGCTATATTCGAGGTCATAGACCGGCAGCGTCACCAGCTCGCCCGATCGCAGCACCACATCGCAATCGACGAGGATGTCCTTCACTTCGCTGCCATAGGCGCCGCCGTTCATGCGCACGAACCCGCCGACCGTGCCCGGGATCGAGCGCAAGAACTCAAGGCCCGCGACACCCGCATCGCGCGCGGTCGAGCAGACGAGGATACCCGAAGCCCCACCGCCGCAATCCAACGTGACGGGATCTTCGCCATCCTGCGTCACCGTGGCGAACGCCTTGCCCAGCCGCACCACGACACCCGCTACGCCGCCGTCGCGCACGATCAGATTGGAACCAAGCCCCAGCGCCATTACCGGCACCGCCGGATCAAGATCGGCGAGAAACGCCGTCAGATCCTCGACATCGGCCGGCTCGAACAGCCATTCTGCCGTCCCGCCGCTTTTGAACCACACCAGTGGCGCAAGCCGCGCGTCGGGAGTCAGTCGCCCGCGAACCTTGGGGAGAAGCGCAACGCTCATCACACGCCCCACATCTTCGACCATTGCTTCCACAAGGTCAGGTTGGCCTCGGCCACCTTCTGTCCCGCATCCTGCAATTCGGCGACTTGCTTGCCCGCGTCGAGCATCGTCTGCGCGGCATTCATCTGCGCCTTTTGTGCGCGCAGGATTTCGCGCTGCATGTCGGTGGCGAGGGTGAACCAGTCGCTCATGCCACCACGCCCTCGTGCTGTGCGGCGACCGCATCGGCCAGCCCCGCCGCCCATTTGGTGATATCGCCCGCGCCCAGACACACGATCTGGTCGCCCGGCTGCACGATCCGCGCGACTTCCGCCGCCAGAGCATCGGCATCGGCGATTGTCGCCGCCGAGCGATGCCCGCGCTCGCCGGTCCGTGCCACCAGCGCCTCGGCATCGACGCCCTCGACCGGCGCTTCGCCTGCGGCATAGACCGGGGTCACATAGACCATGTCGGCATCGTTAAATGCCTGTGCGAAGTCATCCATTAGGTTGCCAAGGCGCGAGTAGCGATGCGGCTGAACCACCGCGATCACCCGCCCCTCAGCACTCTCACGCGCCGCCGCCAGCACCGCGCGAATTTCGACCGGGTGATGCCCGTAATCGTCGATCACGATGGCTGGCTTGACATCGTCAAAGGCGATCTCGCCAACCTTGGTGAAACGCCGCTTCACCCCGCCGAACTTGCCGAAACCCTGCTGGATCGTCGCATCGGATATGCCCAGTTCCAGCGCCACCCCGATTGCGGCCAGCGCGTTCTGCACATTGTGACGGCCCGCCATCGGCAGATCGACCTGCTCGATCGATCGCGTGCTGCCGTCGCGGTTGCGAATGACGACCTCGAACCGGTTGCCGCCGGGGTAGGGCTGGACGTTGACGCCGCGCACGTCCGCCGACGCCGCAAAGCCATAGGTCACGATCCGTCGGTCGCGCACACGCGGGATGATCGCCTGAACCTCGGGATGATCGAGGCACAGCAGCGCCGCACCATAAAACGGCACATTCTCGACGAACTCGACATAGGCGTCCTTCGCCCGCTCGAACGATCCGTAATGATCCAGATGCTCGGGATCGATATTGGTGACCACCGCGATCGTGCCGTCGAGCCGCAGGAAGCTGCCGTCGCTCTCATCCGCTTCGACCACCATCCACTCGCTGTCGCCCAGCCGTGCGTTGGAGCCGTACTGGTTGATGATGCCGCCATTGATGACGGTCGGGTCGATCCCGCCCGCATCCAGCAGCGCCGCGATCATGCTGGTCGTCGTCGTCTTGCCATGCGTGCCCGCCACCGCGACGGTCGATTTAAGGCGCATCAGTTCGGCCAGCATCTCCGCCCGCCGCACCACCGGGATACGCCGGGCATAGGCACCCTGAACTTCCGGGTTGTCACGCTTGATCGCGGTCGATGTCACCACCACCGCCGCGTCACCCAGATTGTCGGCGCTCTGGCCAATGGTAATCGCGATCCCGCGTTTGCGCAGTCCCTCGACGACATAGCCCTCGGCCACGTCGCTGCCCTGCACCTTATAGCCCAGATTGTGCATCACCTCGGCGATGCCCGACATGCCGATCCCGCCGATGCCGACGAAATGGATGGTGCCGATATCGGTTGCGACGCCCTTCACGCGTAAGCTTCCCCGCGCTGAATCGTCACCGGTTCCGCCCGACCCATGCCCGCCGAAGCCCAGTCGGCATCGATCGATTCGACCAGATCGGCCAAGTCACGCACCGCATCCGGCCGCCCGACGCTGCGCGCGCACGCCGCGGCATTGGCCAGCGCCGCCGGATCGAGGCCCAGCTTCTGGATCTGCTTCGCCAGTTCCTGCGCCGTGAATGCCCGCTGCGAAATCGTCCGCGCGCCGCCCGCTTCGCTGATCTCGCGCGCGTTTGCGGTCTGGTGATCGTCGGTCGCCGATGGCAGCGGCACCAGAATCGCCGGACGCCCCGCCGCCGTCAGCTCGGCGATCGTCGAAGCGCCAGCCCGCGCGATCACGATATGCGCCCAGGCCAGCCGCTCCGGCAGGTCGGGCAGATAGGTGGCGATCTCCGCCGGAATGCCATGCTCGGCATATTTGCGGCGAACCTCGTCGATGTCCTCCAGCCGCGCCTGATGCGTCACCTGTAACCGGCGGCGGAAATGCACGGGCAGCAATGCCAACCCGTCGGGGACGACCTCGCTCAGCACGGTTGCGCCCTGGCTCCCCCCGGTAACGAGGACGCGGAAAATCCCTTCTTCCTCCAGCGGCGGATAGGGTTTCAGCCGCAGGTCCAGCACCGCCTCGCGTACCGGATTGCCCACCAGATGTGTCTTGCTCTCATATTTCGGCTTCAGCCGCTCGACATTTTCATAGCTCGTCGCGATCGCATCGACCTTGCCCGCGACCAGCCGGTTGACGCGACCCAGCACGGCATTCTGCTCATGGATGATCGTCGGCACCTTCGCCGAAAATGCCGCCATCAGCGCGGGCATCGACGCATAGCCCCCGAACGCCACCACCGCCGCCGGCTGAAACTCGCGGTACAGCGCCCGCGCCGCACGCCGCCCGCGCAACATCAGCCCGGTCGCCTTCATCCACGCCCACGGCCCACCCGAAAAACGCGACGCCGGCACCACCCGCGTCTCGATCCCGTCGAACAGGTCGGGGAAGCGCACGCCGCGCTCGTCGCTGACCAAAGCCACGCGGTGCCCGCGCCGCGTCAGCTCGGCCGCCAGGGCTGCCGCCGGAACCATGTGCCCGCCGGTGCCGCCCGCCGCCACGACATAGTGCTTGCCCGCCATCAACCGCTTCCTCGAACCGTATAGGGTGAGCGCTTCAGATACGGGTTCCGCCGCGTGAAGGCGAGCAATAGTCCCATCCCGATCGACAGCGCGATCATCGACGATCCGCCATAGGAAATGAACGGCAAGGTCATCCCCTTGGAGGGCGCGAGCCCGGTATTCACCGCCATGTTGATCAGCGCCTGAATCCCGAATTGGGCCGCGAGGCCAGCGGCGGCGAGCAGGCGGAAATTATCCTCCTCGTCGAGCAATTTGATGAGCACGCGAATGATGATCGCCAGATAGAGCAATGCGATGGCGATGCACGCGATCAGCCCGAACTCTTCCCCCACGACCGAAAAGATATAGTCGGTATGCGCCTCGGGCAGCTTGAACTTGACCTCGCCGCCGCCCGGCCCGGTGCCGGTCGCGCCGCCCGCGGTCAGCACGGCATGCGCCATGTCGGTCTGATAATGCTCTGCCGCCGCCTTTTCGGGATCGGGAAACAGGAAGCTGTCGATGCGCGTGCGCGCCGTGTCGTAAAAGACATAGGCCGCGATCACGCCGGCAATCGCGCCGCCGCCCAGCACGCCGATCGCGCGCGTGGAGATGCCCGCCAGCATCAGCAGCACGACCCACACCAGCCCGAACACCATCGTCTGTCCGAAATCCGGCTGCTTCATCAGCAACGCGGCGACCAGCGCGGTCAACACGCCGGTCAGCGGGATCACCGGCAGGTCGGCATCCTTCGCCCGCATCGACAGCAGCCAGGCGGTGGTGATGATGAAAAACGGTTTCAGAAATTCCGACGGCTGGAACGACGCGATGCCGAAGCCGATCCAGCGCCGCGCACCGTTGACCTCCGCGCCAAAGAAACCCGCAATCGCCACCAGCACGATGCACACGATTGTCCCGACGATCGCCGCGCGCCGCGCGAAATTGACCGGCAGCATCGACACCACCAGCAGCACCGGTACCGACACGCCGATCCACATCGCCTGTCGCCAGAAATAATGCATCGCCGCGAACTGCTTGTCGGCGTCGGAATAGCGCACCGCCGAAGCCGGTGACGCCGCCGCCACCGCGACCAGCCCGATGCCGATCAGCAGCAAGGCGAGCAGCAGCAAAACCCGGTCGATCTCCCAGAACCACAGGCCGACCGCCGACTTGCTGCCGCGGCTCAGCTTGTCCTCGAACCGGTCGCGCAGACCCTTTTTCTGCTGCACCACCGGGAGATTACGCCTGATATCCGTCATCCCAACGCCCCCACCGCAGCGCGAAACTGGTCGCCGCGATCCTCATAGTCCCGAAACTGGTCGAACGAGGCGCAGGCGGGTGACAGCAGCACCGTTTCCCCCGCCTTGGCCTGTGCCGCCGCCGATTGCACCGCCACGGCCAGCGTCCCGCTCTGTTCGACCGGAAACTGGTCCTTCAGCAAATCCGCGAACATCGCCGCCGATTCCCCGATCGTATAGGCGCGCGCGACATGCCCGAAGCCGGGACGGCACGCCTCCAGATCCTCGGTCTTGGCCTTGCCCCCGACGATCCAGTGGATGCGGTCATAGGCCGCCAGCGCGGGCGCGGTGGATTCGGGGTTGGTTGCCTTGCTGTCGTTGACAAAGACTACGCCGTTTCGCGTTGCCACCCGCTCCATCCGGTGCGGCAGGCCGGGAAAGCTCGCCAGCCCCGCATCGATGCTCGCCTGATCGACGCCCAAAGCCTCGCACGCGGCGATGGCGGCGAGCGCATTCTGCGCATTGTGTGGGCCTTGCAACGCGGGCCAGCGCGACTGGTCCATGCAGAAACCCGGCGCGATCTTGGTCAGGTCTTCGCTACGGCCAACGACCGCCACTGCTTTGGCAACAGCGGCCGACGCTTCATCGCCGATGCCGATGATCGCCGCATGCCCTTTTGTCTGCATCTCAAACAGCCGGGCCTTCGATGCCATGTAGCCTTTGAACCCCAGATCATAGCGGTCGAGATGGTCGGGCGTGATGTTGAGCAGGATCGCGACATCGCAATCCAGGCTGTGCGTCAGGTCGATCTGATAGCTCGACAGTTCGAGCACGTAGACGCCGCCTGATGGCAAAGGGTCTTGGTCGAGGATCGGCAGACCGATGTTGCCGCCGAGCCGCGCGGGGATGCCGGCGGTTTCAAGGATATGGTGGATCAGCGCGGTCGTGGTCGACTTGCCGTTGGTGCCGGTGATGCCGACGACCTCGTGTGGCGGCAATTCGGCGCGCGCCTGTGCGAAGAGTTCGATGTCGCCGATGATGGGCACGTTCGCCGCCCGCGCCTTCTCGGATACGATATGGCGGTTCAACGGAACGCCCGGCGACACGATCACCGCATCGAAGCGGCTCAGATCGATCGGAAAGCTGATCCAGTCCTTGGTCTGGAAACCGAGATGCTCGACGCCATTACGACGATCAGCCTTCACCTGCTCCCAAGCGCTTTGCTGCGCCGCATGGTTGTCGTCCCACCCAATCACATCTGCCCCACTCGCCACCAGCGCGCGCACGCTCGCCGCGCCCGAGCGCGCCAACCCCAGCACCGCAAAGCGTTTGCCGCGCCAGGCTGCGCTCGTAATCACCGCAGCTTCAACGTAGCCAGCCCGGCCAGCGCCAGCACGAACGCGATGATCCAGAACCGGATCACGACCGTCGGCTCGCTCCAGCCCAATTGCTCGAAATGATGATGGATCGGAGCCATCTTGAACACGCGCCTGCCGGTGCGCTTGTACCAGAACACCTGAATGATGACGCTCAGCGCCTCGACCACGAACAGCCCGCCGATGATGCCCAGCACCAGCTCGTGGTGCGACGTCACCGCGATCGCGCCCAGGGCGCCGCCCAAAGCCAGCGACCCGGTATCGCCCATAAACACGGCGGCGGGCGGCGCGTTGAACCACAGGAACGCAAGGCCCGCGCCGACGATCGCCCCACAGAAGATCGCCAGATCGCCCGCTCCCGCCACATGCGGAATGCCCAGATAGGTCGAGTAGATCTTGTTGCCGACGACATAGACGATCAGCATGAACGCCATGCTGGCGATAATCACCGGCATCGTCGCCAGCCCGTCCAGCCCGTCGGTCAGATTGACCGCATTGCCGAACGCCACGATCGTGAAGGCGGCGAATACGATGTAGAAATAGCCCAGATCGACGCTGAACTGGCTAAAGAACGGCACGTACAGCACGGTCCCGTTCTGTAGCGTGATGACCCATGCCGCGACGCCCGCGATCAAAAATTCGCCGAGCAACCGCACCTTGCCCGAAACGCCCGCCGTGCTGGACTTCTGCACCTTGTCGTAATCGTCGAGAAACCCGATCATCCCGAAACCCAGCGTCACGAAGGTGCAGGCCCAGACATAGGGATTGCTCAAATCCATCCACAGCAACACCGACAGGCACAGGCTAGTGAGGATCATCAGCCCGCCCATCGTCGGGGTGCCGCGCTTCGCCAGATGTGTCTGCGGCCCGTCGGCGCGGATCGGTTGCCCCTTGCCCTGTCGCACGCGCAGCCAGCCGATGAAGCGCGGCCCGATGATGAGACCGATCACCAGCGCCGTCGCGACCGCCGCACCGGTGCGGAACGACAGATAGCGGATCAGGTTGAGCAGCCCCGGAAAGCCCAGCCATTCGGCGAGTTCGTACAGCACTTGCTAAACCCTTCCCGCCAGCGCCGCGACCACACGCGACAACCCGACCCCGTTCGAACCTTTTATTAGCACCGCATCGCCGGGACGAAGCATCGTTTCGATCGCATCGCGCGCCGCTGCGGCGTCGGGCACATGGACGAGTTCGAGGCGTCCCTCAAGCGTGCGCGCGAGCGGCGCCATCCCTTCACCGACGAGAACCAACGCTTCGACGCCCGCCGCCAGGATCGGATCGGCCAGCCCAGCGTGAAAGTCGTCCGCCTGATCGCCCAGCTCGCGCATTTCGCCCAGCACCGCGACCCGCCGTTCGGCCTTGATCTCCGCCAGTACGGCCAGCGTCGCGTCCATCGACGCTGGGTTGGCATTATAGCTCTCGTCGATCACCAGCGCTTCATCCGAACCCACCGGCACACTGAACCGCGCCCCGCGTCCGGCCAGCCCGTCCATTTCGGCCAGCGCCAGCCCCGCCTGTTCCAGATCGCCGCCCGCCGCATCGACCGCCGCCAGCACCGCCATCGCATTGGCCACCCAGTGATCGCCCGCCTGCGACAGGGTGAAGCCCAATGTCCGATCCGCGCCGATCTGCGCCGTCACATAAGTGCCGCCCGGCTGACCCGGCAGAATCTCGATTGCCCGAACGTCGGCCCCCTCGCCCAGCCCGAACGTCACCACCCGATCGGCATGAAGTTCGGCGGCGGCGATCAGCCGGTCGCGGTGCGGGCTGTCATAGGGCACGATCGCTGTGCCGCCCGGCTCCAGCCCCTGGAAAATCTCGCCCTTGGCGTCGGCGATGGCTTCCTCGCTGGCGAAGAACTCGGTGTGCGCAGGCGCGATCGTCGTCACCAGCGCGATGTGCGGGCGCACGATATGCGTCAGCGCGACCAGTTCGCCGGCATGGTTCATCCCCATCTCGAACACGCCGAACTTCGCTTCACGCGGCATGCGGGCAAGACTTAGCGGCACGCCGGTGTGGTTGTTATAGCTCTTGACCGAACGATGCGCCGCACCGGGGTCCATCCGGTCGAGGCATGCGAACAGCGCCTCTTTCGTCCCGGTCTTGCCGACCGATCCGGTCACGCCGATCACCACGCCGCCCATCCGCTTGCGCGCGGCCCGAGCGAGATTGTCGAGCGCCACAATGGTATCGTTGGTCAGCACATGCGGGTGCGGCGTTTCGACCGAAACCACCGCCCCTGCAGCACCGCTCACGAACGCCTGATCCAGAAACCGATGCCCATCGGTATTGTCGCCGGTCAGCGCGAGAAACAGTGCCCCCGGCCCGACTTCGCGGCTGTCGAACGCCACCGCCTCAACCGAGAAGTCGGCAGATGCCGTCCCGCCGGTCGCAGCGGCGATTTCGGCAGAGGTCCATAACGGTTCACTCACGCCGCCGCCTCCCGCGCCACGGAGACATCGTCGAACGGCAGCACCCTGTCGCCCACGATCTGCCCTTGCTCATGCCCCTTGCCCGCGATCAGCACGATATCCTGCGATCCGGCCTGTTCGATCGCGGCAAAGATCGCCGCACGCCGGTCGCCAATCTCGGTTGCGGTCGAGCAGCCCTTCATCACCTCCGCCCGGATCGACGCCGCATCTTCACTGCGCGGATTGTCGTCGGTGACGATCACCACGTCCGCACCGGTGCAGGCCGCCTGCCCCATCGGCTCGCGCTTGCCGGGATCGCGATCGCCGCCAGCGCCCAGCACGATGATGAGCCGCCCCGCCGCATGCGGCTTCAGCGCCGCAATCGCTGCCTCGATCGCGTCGGGCGTGTGTGCGTAATCGACATAGACCGGCGCACCGCTGCGGCTGATTGCCGCGCGCTCCAGCCGCCCGCGCACCGGCTGCAACCGCGCCAGATTGCCCAGCGTCGTCGCCACGTCGCCCCCGGTCGCAATCACCAGCCCGGCCGCCACCAGCGCGTTCGCCGCCTGATACGCCCCGATCAGCGACAGCCGCGCAACATGCTCGACCCCGTCCACCGCGATCGTCAATTTCTGGTCGAGCAGCGTCGGCTCACGCGACACCAGCCGCAGCGTGTCGCCATGCTCGCCCACCGTGACGATGCGGTTGCCGCGCATCCGCGCGATATCGATCACCCGCTCCGAATGCGGATCGTCGGCCCACACCACCGCCGTGCCACCCGGATCGAGCACATCGGCGAACAGCCGCAGCTTGGCGGTGAAATAATCCGCCATGTCCTTGTGATAGTCGAGGTGATCGCGCGACAAATTGGTGAACGCCGCCGCCGCGACCGGCAGTCCTTCGGTGCGATATTGCGACAGGCCATGGCTCGACGCCTCGAACGCCAGATGCGTCACGCCCTCGCGCGCCAGCCCCGCGACGTTGGACAGGAACGTCACGACGTCGGGGGTGGTCAGCCCGGTCGATACCATCTCCCCCGCCGTCGTCACGCCCAGCGTCCCGATCGACGCGGCGTTGTCTCCGGCCATGCGCCACAATTGCCGCACCATCTCGACCGTCGACGTCTTGCCGTTGGTGCCCGTCACCGCGACTGAAGTCTCCGGAAACGGCGCGAAGAAGCGCGCAGCGACGCGCGCAAACTCGGTGCGTGGATGGTCGGTCGCAATATGCCGTGCGCCCGCAACCGTAACCTCCGGCCGCGCGACCACGGCGACCGCGCCGCGCGCGACCGCCTCGTCGATAAAGTCCTCACCGTTGAAGCGGACCCCGCGAAACGCGCCGAACACGGTTCCCGGCGCGACCTTGCGGTGATCGATGGCGAAGCCGGTGACGATGGTTTCCTCGGAGCCTCCGGTCAGCTCCCCCAGCTTCATTCACCCGCTCCGGGCGCGACGATCGGCGCGGCAGCCGCGGTCTGCGCCGGCTTCTTGTTCTTCGGCTCCGCGCGCCACAGCAACGGAACGAGATCCGCGACATTCACGTCGCGCGCCTCGTCCGGCACCACGCCCAGCATCGCGCCGGTACGCATGACCACGCGGTTGACGACGGGCGCGGCGGTCCAGCCCGCAGTGGACTGTCCGGCCGATTGGGCATTGCCCACGGGGGAATCGAGCATCACCAGCACCACATAGCGCGGCGCGTCCATCGGGAAAGCCGCCGCGAAGGTCGATACGTTCTTATTGCGTTGATAACCGCCCGCGCCCGGCACCTCCGCTGTGCCCGTTTTACCACCCACGCGATAACCAGCGGCATCGGCCTTGCTGCCCGATCCGTGCGTCACAATCAGCCGCAACAGCTGCCGCATCCGCGCGCTGGTCGCCTCGGAAAACACGCGGCGACCGGCCGGTGCCTTGCCCGGTTCGATCCGGCGCAGCGTCGCGGGACGCCACACGCCGCCATTGACCAATGTCGCATAGGCGCTGGCCAGATGCAGCGGCGTCACCGCGATGCCATGGCCATAACCCGTGGTCATCACCGTGGTGCGCGCCCAGTATTTGGGCCAGATCGGCCCGGCCAGACCGCCCAACTCGACCGTCGGCTTGTGATCGAAGCCCAGCCGCCGGAACATCGTCTCCATCCGTGCCTTGCCCATTTCGTCTGCGATGCGCGCGGTGACGATGTTGGACGAATGGATCAGCGTCTCGGGAATGTTCATCCAGCGGTTCTGCGCGTGCAGGTCGCGGATGCGGAAGCCCCCGACGTGCAGCGGTGCGGTCGCGTCGTATCGTTTGCCCATCGATGCGGCGACGCCGCTCTCGATCGCCATCGCCATCGTCAGTGGCTTGAACGTCGATCCCAACTCGTAAACGCTCTGCGTCATGTTGTTGCGGAAATGCTCGGGGTTCGCGCCCTTGATGTTGTTGGGGTTGAACGTCGGCAGCGACGCCATCGCCATCAGTTCACCGGTTGCGACATCCATGATGACGCCCGCCGCGCCCTTCGCCTGAAAGCTGGTCATCGCCTGCCCCAGCTCGCTTTCCAGCGCCGCCTGTGCACGCAGATCGATCGACAGCGCCACCGGCTGACCGCGCATCGCCGGGTCGGTCAGCTGCTTGTCGAGCGCCAGCTCCATGCCGGTCACGCCCTTGCCGTCGAAATCGACATAGCCCAGCGTGTGCGCCGCCAGCATCGCCTGTGGGTACAGCCGCTGCGGTTCACGCGCGAACTCGATCCCCGGCTCACCCAGCGCATGCACCGCCGCCACCAGCTCGGGCACTGCGCGACGCTTCAAATAGGTATAGCGCGCATCGTCTTTCAGGATCGCGGCATACTCGCTGGCGCTCTTGCCCGGCAATGTCGCCGCCAGCAGCCGCGCCAGTTCATCCTTGTCGCCGATCACCTTGCCCGGCCGCACCGCGATCGACCAGGCGTCGATCGTGCGCGCCAACGGTGCGCCATTGCGGTCGACCAGATCGCCACGCAACGGCACCAGCATCGCATTGACGCTGGGCGTCACCACCGGCTCCGCAAACAGCGCCAGCAACGCCAGCCGCCCGACGATCACCGCGATTCCCGCCGCGAACAACAATGCCAAGATCATCAGCCGCACATGCGCGACCGCAAGTCCCGCGTGCCGGGCACCCGGCCGCGTGCGATTGCGCAGCGCAGGGGCGACGAGGACTGTCACCGGACCCGCTTCGCCTCCGCGCGCACGCCCTGCATCAGGTCGCCGAAGCTTGAGTCCTTCAACAGCTTGCTGTCGAGTGCAGCGACCGCTTCGTCCTTCACACTTGCGGCGGCGGCGCGAACCGGCTTGGCAACCACGCTGGCGAGCGTGTCGGATCGTGCGACGGCAGGCTTGGTCACGGCTGCCGCGACCGTCGCCACAGTCGCCGGCGCAATCGCATCCGACGCCGTCTGCACCGCGCCGGTCATCATCTTGGGCACGCCCTGCGGCACCACCATCGCGGCATAGCGCTCGGCCAGCCCGTCACCCTCCAGCGGGCGCAGCGACGCCAGTTCGGCATCGCCACTCAGAAACTGAGCCGGGGTCGGCGCGGTATAGCGCATCACGTCGCCGTTCCAGCGCTCCAGCTGCGCCAGATTGGCGCGCGTGTCGAACTCGGTTTCAAGGCCCCGAATATCCTTGCGCGCCTTGACGATGGCGCGCTCCATCGCTTCGACCCGCGTGCGCTCACCGGCGACTTGCGACGACACCATATAGCATCCCGGCGCGACCACCACCCCGGTCAGGAACCACCCGAACCCGCTTAACGCCTTAACTGCCATTGCCGCCTCCTATGCTCGTCCAGGCGTCAGCCGACGTGCGCCGCGCGACGCGGAGCGTCGCGGACCGGGCACGCGGGTTCGCCGCAATTTCTGCATCGCCTGCACGCACCGCCTTGGCCGGCGTCTCGAAACTCGGCGCACGCGCCGCGACCGCCGCCGGGCGATGCCGCGATCCGGCTGGTTCGCTCCCCGAGCGTTCGCGCAGGAATTTCTTGACCATGCGGTCTTCCAGGCTGTGGAACGTCACCACCGCCAGCCGCCCGCCGGGCTTCAGCACGCGCTCCGCCGCCGCCAGCCCCTCGGCCAGTTCGTCCAGCTCGCGGTTGATGTGAATGCGGATCGCCTGAAACGTCCGCGTCGCCGGGTCCTTCTTGTCGTTCGGCTTATAGCCCAGCGCCTTGCGCACCACGCGCGCCAGTTCACCCGTGCGGGTCAGCGGACGTGCCATGACGATCGCCCGCGCCACCCGGCGCGACCGCGGCTCATCGCCATAGTTGAACAGCACGTCGGCGATCTCGGCTTCGTCGGCTTCGTTGACGAAATCGGCGGCGGTCATGCCCTCCGCCGCCATGCGCATGTCGAGCGGCCCGTCGCTCTGAAAGCTGAACCCGCGCCCCGCCTGGTCGAGCTGCATCGACGACACGCCGATATCCATCGTCACGCCATCGACCGGGGACAGGTCGCGCGCCTCGAGTTCGCGGTCCAGCGCCGAAAACTGCGCCGCGATCAGGATCAACCGCCCCTCGCTCGCCTTCAACAGAAGTTGGCCGCCCTCGATCGCGCTTGGGTCACGATCGAAAGCGGCCACCTCGGCACCCCGCTCGAGGAACGCGGTCGTGTAGCCCCCTGCCCCGAAGGTCGCATCGACATGCCGCTCGCCGGGGGAAATCGCGAGCGCGTCGACCACTTCGGCCAACAGGACGGGGACGTGCGGGGCGCCGGTCACAGCACCACCTTCTTTTCGTCGAGATAAAAGCGGCACGCGTCCTTCATGCCCTCGGGCGCGGTCGGATGATCCAGCAGGGTTTTTGGATCCCAGATTTCGATGACGTCGCCCACGCCATAAAAGAACGCATAACCCGATTTGGCGATCTTGCCGCGCTTCAGATGCAGTCCGGGCATGACGAAACGGCCGGAGGGGTCAAACCCGATATTCTCGGGCGTTCCGATGCCCTCCCGCATGATGTTGGCGTCCGCACGCCCGCGATCACCCGCAAAGGCCATTGCACGCTGCTTCAGTTCGGCATGCAGTTCATCGAACCAGGGTTCGTCATAGGCGACGAGGCACGGATCGCTCTCATGCGTCGATACGATGGCGACGCGCGCTTCCTTGGTCTCGACGGGGTGGCCGCTATTCTTCTCCAGCGTAGCGCGCAGGGTGGACGGGATGGCGACACGACCCTTGTCGTCCACCATCTGCAATCCCACACCTCTGTAGCCGCTACGTCCCACGCCTGCCCCTCGCTGGCAGACAAACCTTCCCCGTCCCCGGAAGCACGCCAAATGACGCGCCCCGGACCATCTCCGGCTGACGATAAGGTTTCCCTGTTAACCAGCGGCGTATCGCATGCGCCGTTGGTTTTCAATGCCTCAACTCGGGATTCTATGGGTTTTTGCCCCACATCTTGCCAGATATGGGATGTGTATTAACTATAGTCTTTAATTGATCTCACTATGTTCCGCGGCAAACCATGGTCCTCCGCTTGCGCAGGACAGCATTGCGCGGGTCGCGGGGACGATGTGGGGCAATTTCCCGTGAATATCCGGTCGCGCGCCATCAGATCGCGCGACTCGTCACTTTTCGGGGATTGGATAGGGGGTGATTGCCGGAACCGGTGTTTCGGCAGTGCGCGGCGCGATGCCCAGTTCGGCGATCGGTTCGTCCTTCGCCATCGCCGTGTTGCCGGTGACGCCATCGGTCATGTTGGCGACGACATCGGCGGACGGTGCGCCATCGGCGACGACCGGCCCTTCTTTTTCAGCGGATGTAAAGATCGCGCTGGCCACCCCGATCAACAGCAACACGGTGGCAAGACCGGTCAGGCCAACGCGAACGCGCTGCATGCTGTGCTGAGGATCAGACGGAAGCGATTTCATAAGCTGTGGTATAAATGTAACGCCTTAACAGCCTTTTGCGAACCCCTGTTTTTCGCTTGATTCAGTCGCGATCCAGCCACGGAAAAACCGGCAACCCCTTCGACCGCAGCCAGTCCCGATCGTACAGCGTTGAAAGGTAACGGAACCCGGTGTCGCACAGGATCGTCGCAATTCGTTTGCCCGGCCCCAGTTCGCGCCCCAGTCGCACTGCGCCCGCCACGTTGATCCCCGACGACAGCCCCAGGCACAGCCCTTCCTCGGCCAGCAAGCGGCGTACCCACTCCAGCCCTTCCTCGTCCGAAATGCGGTATTGCGTGTCGATCGGCGCGCCGTCCAGATTGGCGGTGATCCGCCCCTGCCCGATCCCCTCGGCCACCGAAGTCCCTTCGGCCTTCAACTCGCCCTCGGCATAGTAACTGTAAAGGGCGGCACCGTGCGGATCGCTGAGCGCGATGCACACCTTCTCGTCCTTTTCCTTCAGCCCCAACCCGACACCGGCAATCGTGCCGCCGGTCCCCGCCGAACAAGTAAAGCCGTCGATCCGCCCATCCATCTGCGTCCAGATTTCCTCGGCGGTTCCGACGATATGCGCGCGGCGATTGGCGATATTGTCGAACTGATTGGCCCAGATCGCGTTCGGCGTCTCCTCCGCGATCCGGCGCGACGTGTGGACGAAATGGCCGGGATTGGAATAGGGCGCGGCCGGCACCAGCACCAGTTCGGCCCCCAGCGCACGCAGCGTGTCCATCTTCTCGCGCGACTGCGTCTCGGGCATCACGATGATCGTCTTGTAACCCTTGGCATTCGCCACCAGCGCCAGCCCGATGCCGGTATTGCCCGCCGTCCCCTCGACGATCGTGCCGCCCGGCGCGATGGCCCCGCGTTCCTCGGCATCCTGCACGATGAACAGTGCCGCGCGGTCCTTTACGCTCGCCCCCGGATTGGCGAACTCGCACTTGCCGAAAATGTCGCAACCGGCCGCCTCGCTCGGCCCCTTCAACCGCACCAGCGGGGTGTTGCCGATCAGCGCGAGCGTATCCTGTGAAACTAGCATGGGCGTAAGATAGGCACGGCACCCGCGCGCCCGCAAGCAAGTGAAACTATGCCGCCACCCCCGCCGCCTTCAGATGCGGCCCAAGCCGCCCGCTCAGCCACAGGGCAAACATCCGGTAATCGCTCACCAGCGACCAGGTTGGATAGGTGAAGGTCGCCGGCCGGTTTCGCTCGACCGTGAAATGCGCGCCCCACGCAAAGCCATATCCGAACAGCGGGATCGCCAGAAACCACCACGAACTCACCCAGATTCCCGCCGCCAGCGCCACGAACGTCAGCGCCGTCCCGGCATAATGCAGCGCCCGCGTCTCCGGCTTCGCATGCTCGCGCAGATAATGCGGCCAGAACTCGGCATAGCGGGTGATCGCGCGGGTCATGGCGGGGAGGCTATCGCGCATCGTGCTGGCGCTCAAGTGCGACGAATGGTATAACCTTCAGGACCGGAGGTATAAAATGGGCGCGCAACTCAATATCAAGGATGCCGAAACGGTCGAACTCGCTCGCACGCTCGCAAAGCAACTTCACAAGAGCGTGACCGAGACAATCAAGGAAGCCATTCAAGAAAAGGCGCAACGTCGAGAAGCTGAGATTGAAGAGGCGATCCGCAAGGTCAAGGAAATCAGCACCCAGTTTCGTGCGGAGATGCCGCTCGAATGGCATGGCAAGACTTCCAAGGAAATCATGGACGAAATCTACGATGACGATGGCTTGCCAAAATGATTGTCGATACGTCGGCGATCATGGCGATATTGCTGGATGAACCGGAACAAGAGCGTTTCGTCCGTGCCATGATGCTGGCCCCTTCACGCCGAATATCCGCAGGCGGATGGATTGAACTTTCAGTCGTGCTCACGAGACGAAAGAATCCCGACCTCGATTCCCGGCTCGATCAACTTCTTGAAGTTACGCCCGTCGAAATCGCGCCGGCCAACGCAGATCAGGCGCGGATCGGTGCGGCGGCCTATCGACGATATGGCCACGGGTCGGGCCATCCGGCGGATCTCAACTTCGGCGATTGCTTCGCCTACGCCCTTGCCAAATCCACCCGCGAGCCGCTGCTCTTCAAGGGCGACGACTTCATCCACACGGACATCACCCCCGCCGTCTGATGTCCGACCTCAAATCCAGCTTTCCGCCCGTCGTGGCGCCGGACACCCGCCTCCTGATCCTCGGCAGCCTGCCCGGTGACCGCTCGCTTGCTCAGCGTCAATATTACGCGCACCCGCAGAACCAGTTTTGGCGTCTCGTCTCCGCCGTCGTCGACCGTGACCTGACCGCCCTCCCCTACGAAGCCCGCCTCGCCGCACTGCTCGAAGCCAAAATCGGCCTGTGGGACGTCGTCGCCAGCGCCCGTCGACCGGGCAGCACCGACGCCGCGATTGCCGACATCAGCCCCAACGACGTCGTCACCCTCGCCGCCACGCTCCCGCAACTCCGAGCCATCGCCTTCAATGGGGCAACCGCGCACAAGCACGGCATCCGTCAGCTTGGCCCGACACGCCACCCACTGATCGCTCTCCCCTCGTCCAGCCCGCTGCACACCATCGGCCTCGCCGCCAAGCTTCCCGCGTGGCTCGCCCTGCGCGATCACCTGCGTTAGGGTCCGGCCATGCGCCCCACCCTGCTCCTCGCCGCCGCCATACTCGCGCTTCCCGCGGCCGCGCAGGACTGGCCCGCAAAACCGGACCGCAAACCGCTCTCTTCTCGCGCGCAAAAGCTCACCGCGCCGGGCTATTATGTGAAGGGCGACGACCTCGATGTCATGGCAAAGGAACTCGCCGCCTGTCAGACACCGCCCGCCAACCCGGACTATTGCGCGACCGTCATCCTCAAGCTCGCGCGCGGTTATGAGGCATCCGACCGTCCGATGATCGCCGCCGCGGTCAATACCACGCTCGCGCGCTTCCCCGTCGATCCTTTCCCGCTGCTCACGCTCCGCAGCACGCCCGCCGGCGACCGCGCGGCGGGACTCGACGCTTTGGCGCTGGCACAGGACAAGACCGGCAGCGAAAGCGAGTTCGCCTGCCGCAATATCCGGGTCCAGCTCGCGCTCAGCATCGCGCGCTGGCGGATGGGTGGGATCGCAGTGCCGCCGTCGCGCGACGACGCCATCCGCCATTGCGGCCCCGACAGCGCCGAAGTCCCCGCCGCCGCCAACGCCACGGCCGTGATCTTCGGCACGCGCTTCGGCACCAGCCCCGATCTGCTGCAAGCCGCGACTTACGCCCACACCGACGCCTTGCGCATCTTCGGTCCCGACGACAGCCGCACCGCCATCGCCGCCGCCAATCGCGGCGCGCTGATGCTCAAAAGCGGCAGCCACGCCGCCGCCGAACCGCTGCTGCGCGCCGCCTATACCCGGCTCGAAGCCCTTGGAGACCGCCCCGCTACCCTCGCCGCGCTGGTCCCCCTCGCCGAACTGCTGGTCGAACTGAATCGCAGCGACGAGGCGCGCGTGTTGATCGCCGGGCAAGCCGCGCGCGACCCCGCGGTCGGCGGTCCCGCGCTCCACATTCGCGTCCTCACCACCCGCGCCCGCCTCGCCGCATCGCATGACGACGCGCTGAAACTGATCGACGAAGCCATCGCGCTCGCCCGCGCCGCCGCCGCCGAAAAGCCCGACCCCGTCCTCATCGCATTCCAGCGCAAACAGGTCGAAAGCCTCGGCACCGCGTTCAGCGGCATGGACATGTTTCAGCGCAGCATCGACGAAGAACGCAAGGAACTTGAACGCACCGCCAACGCCCGCCTCGCCGAAACGCTCGTCGCCCGCGCCGAACGCGCCTTCGTGGCAGGCAAGCCAGCCATCACCCGCGACAGCGCGCGAGAGGCCAAGGCGCTCGACGGCAGCCTGTATCGCGCACCGTTGTTCGAGGGGCTGGCATCGCTCGCACTGGGCGAAATCGGCCCTGCGGAATCACTGTTCCGCAGCGCCGCCACCGCGCAACTGCCGCCCAACCATCCCGACCGCATCCTGATGGCGATGGGCCTGACCTATTATATGCTCGGCTGGAGCCCGACCTATGCGCCCTGCTATGCGCGCAAGGCGACGCAGATGGCGCTCGCCCGCCTCGACACCGACCGCGCCGACAGCAACGACAACACCGCCCAATTCCGCAGCTACGCGCCGCTGTTCCGCCTGCGCGTCGTCGCCAGCTGGGCTTCCGCACAGGGTCAGGCGCGGTCCTCGCTGACCACCCCGCGCGAATGTCCGGGCGGGTCGATGTGACCGATCCCCAGCTTTTTCGCGTCACAAGATTGTAACAATTCAACGGATCGGGCATCGGGCCACAAACCGGAGAGCCTGACATCCGCCAGATTGCCGCCTTGCCCTACCGCACCGACGGGACCGCCATCGACGCGCCGGTGCGCATCCTGCTGGTCACGTCGCGCGGCACCGGTCGCTGGGTGATACCCAAGGGGAACGTCCCGGCGGGCAGCACCCCACATGCCGCCGCCGCCGCCGAAGCCGAGGAGGAAGCCGGCGTCATCGGCGCGGCCTGCCCCACGCCGATCGGCAGCTATCGTTATCGCAAGCAACGCGGCAACGGCGCGTCGCTGATGGCCGATGTTCAGGTGTTCCCGCTCGCCGTCACCACCGAACTCCTGAAGTGGAAGGAACAGCATCAGCGCGAGCGCCGCTGGTTCCCGCTCCATGAAGCCGCCAATCTGGTGGATGAGCATGATCTGCGCGACCTCATCCGCAGCTTCGGCGCATCCGAATTCAATGCGGCCACGCGCCGCCCCGGCATGCTCACTGCCGACGCACGCTCCGGCGGGCGCACCGCCGCTACCGAAAAATCAAGGGTCAGTCACATGTTCGGTTGGTTTCAACGCCTGCTCCCCAAAAAGGGCAATTTCTTCGAACTGTTCGAGGCGCATGCGGTGACCATCACCGCCGCCGCCGACGCGCTGTCGCGGCTGTTCCAGGGCGGCGGTGCCTCCGCTGACCATATCCGTGAGATCATGGAGCGCGAGCACGACGCCGACAACATCATCCGCGAAGTCCTCCAGACCGTCCGCAAGACCTTTCTCACCCCGTTCGACCGCAGCGCGATCACGTCGCTGATCGGCGCGATGGACGATGCGATCGACGAGATGCAGGCCGCCGCCGGCGCGGTCGATCTCTACGAAGTCACCGAGTTCGAGCCCGAAATGCGCGACATGGCCGCGATCATCGTCGACGCCGCGCGCCTGACTGCCGAGGCGATGCCGCTGCTCCGCGACGTCGCCACCAATGGCGCGCGCCTGCACGAGCTGACCGAGCGCCTCGTCCGCATGGAGGGCCATGCCGACGACATCCACGACGCCGGGGTCAAGCGCGCGTTCAAGCAATATGGCGGCGGCGACACGATGAAGTTCATCGTCGCGCGCGAAATCTACAAACACCTCGAACGCATCGTCGACGCGCTGGAGGACGTCGCAAACGAGATCGACGGCATCGTGATCGACCACGCGTAATGCATGAACTCGCCTTCCCGCTCCTCGTCGGCCTCATCCTCATCGCGCTCGCGTTCGACTTCCTCAACGGCCTGCACGATGCCGCCAATTCGATCGCCACCGTCGTCGCCACGCGCCTGCTCGGCCCGGTTCAGGCCGTGCTCTTCGCCGCCTTCTTCAACTTCGCCGCCTATTTCCTCACCCTCGCCTTCCCGCAATTGCACAAGGTGGCGGAGACGATCGGCAAGGGGCTGATCGACCAGGACCTCGTTACCCCCGCCGTCGTGTTCGGCGCGCTGATCGGCGCGATGTTCTGGAACGTGGTGACGTGGCTGAAGGGTATTCCATCCTCGTCCAGCCACGCGCTGGTCGGTGGTCTCGTCGGCGCGGGCGTCGCGCATGCCGGGTTCACCGGCATTCAGTGGAGCGGCCTCAACAAGACCCTCATCGCCATCGTCCTCTCCCCGCTGCTCGGCATGTTGCTCGCCATGCTCATCATGCTCGCCAGCAGCTGGGCGTTCCGCAACGCCAGCAACCGCACGGCGGAAAAGAGCTTCCGCCGCCTCCACCTCGTCTCCTCCGCCGCCTATTCGGTCAGCCACGGCCTGAACGACGCGCAAAAGACGATGGGGATCATCACCGTCCTGCTCTATTCCACCGGCTATCTGTCCGGCGAGTTCCACGTCCCCCACTGGGTCGCCATCGCCTGTTACATCGCCATCGCGCTCGGCACGCTGTCGGGCGGGTGGAAGATCATCGAAACGATGGGCAGCCGCATTACGAAACTGTCGCAGCATCAGGGCTTCAGCGCCTCCGCCGGCGGATCGGTGATGGTCTTCACCGCCTCGCTGCTCGGCATCCCGGTCTCCACCACCCACACCATCACCGGCAGTATCATCGGCGCGGGCACCGCCCGCCGCGTCAGCGCCGTGCGCTGGGGCGTGGCACAGAATGTCATCGCCGCCTGGGTCATCACCATCCCCGCCTCCGCGGCGGTCGGCGCACTGTTCTATATGCTCACGACGTTGTTGTGACGCGGCGCTGCCGTGACGTCAGGAACCCGCCAACGGCTCGGCGGTTACGCTCCCGACACAAAGGAAGCCCCCCGATGCCCGCAACCGACGAACCCACCCAGCTGCTGATCCAGTCGAACAAGGCCGACGTCATGCCCGTGAAAACGCGCGACGGCGACAAGCTCGGCTATGTCTATGCCTTCATGATCAACAAGCGGACCGGTCAGGCGGTCTATGCCGTGCTGACGATCGGCGGCTTTCTCGGGCTGGGCAAGGCCTATTACCCCATCCCGTTCAGCCTCCTCCAGTTCGACCCCACGGCGGACGCCTATGTCGTAACGATCGACCGCCGCGTGCTGGAAGGCGGCCCCAGCTGGGCCAACAACGCGCCGCTGTTCGATCAGGCCTATGCCGACCGCGTCGCCAGCTATTACGATGTGGGCAAGGAAGACCTGACGCTCGTCGGGGTCACCGCACCGATCGCCTGAACGGAGTGAACAGCGCGCGCGACCTGACCCTGTCCCTGCTCGCCGCGCGCGCACCCGACGCGACGATCTGCCCCAGCGAAGTCGCCCGTGCGCTGGTCAGCGCTGGCCCCGACTGGCGCGACGCGATGCCACAGGTCCACGCCGCGATCGACGGGTTGCTGGGTGAAGGGCTGGTGCAACTGAGCTGGAAGGGAAAGCCATTGGCCGCAAGGTCAGGTCCGTACCGGATCGGCCACCCGCAACGCTGAATCAACCCTTCCCGATATCCATGCCCTCACCCCCCACGCCCGTCACCCCGGCCTTGTGCCGGGGCCCACCGGGAGGCAGCGATATGGCATCAAGGCTCAAGCATCGCCGGTGCAGCGCCGTAGGCCCCGCCACAGGGCCGGGGATGACAGATCACGCAATACGCGTGCCGACAGTCCCTACCCCGCCACCCCCGCGCGTTCCTGATTCAACCGGAACAGCCGCGCCAGCATCTCGTCATCGCTCAGCGTCCCCGCGCGCCAGTCGTCACCCCAGCCATGAGCATCGGCCACCACCGCATCCAGCGCGGCATGTGGGTTAGCCAGCCACTGCGGACGCGCATTGTACAGGTTGGTCAGCGTGCGCTTCTTCAGTTCCTTCGCCGCATCCTCGTCCTTCGACAGAATCCGGTCGGGATAGCCCGCCACCACCTCCGGCTCCCGCACCAACAGATCGGCGGGGCTCAGCCAGTTCTCGCGCAACTCGTTCAGCCGCGCGGCGGCGGCAGCGATGGTCTATTCAGGCAGAAAGCCGAGTTCATACACCATCGGACGCAGCTTCGCCCCAAGTACCGCATAGGCGGATTTAAAGGGGTCAAAGTCGGTCAGTTCGGTTTCGCCATACGCTTCTAGCGCGCGGCGGATTTGATACCAGCCAGCATCCGCGCGGCCCAACTTATACTCGTCGCGAATTTTGCGCGGGAATTGCGTGGTGTGGAAGCGGGTCCACAGCTTCCGTCCCTCGTCCAGCACCGCCGTTGCTTCGGGTGAGAACGTTATGTCCGCCATATGTCGGACCATGAAGTCGCTTTCGAACCGACCGCCGGCGCCGACTTCGTGCTCGGTGAAAGGAATAAAATGGTTGACCAGCGACCAGTCGCGATCGTTCCATTTAAAGCCATCGGCCCCGGCGGTCAGGTTGCTGCCGTTGAACAGCATCCAAACGAGGCAGTCCGATTTGAACGTGTCGGGCAGCGGCTGCGACGGCTGCAGGAACTGGTCGCGGTCGTTGAGCCAAGTAGGCTTGATGAGGCGACGGACGGCGAACACCACAGCGGCTTGGGTCAGGTTTTCGGCTGTGAGATAGACGCCCCCGCCGTTGCCACCGGTGTAGATTGACGAGGTGATCAGTGTCTCGATAGCCGAATGCTGGAGATCGTTATTGCTCGCGTAGAGGTAACCGACTGAACCGGCGTACTGACGCTTTAGACGTGGGTTTTTTGAAACCTTCAGCGCATTTGATAACGGCAAAGCTGGCCCCCCGTTTGGGCGCGTTTTTGCCATCCACAGGTTGAGAAGCGTGCCGGTCGGGCGTGCTAAGTATTGCTTTTCGTCAATTAAGGCACCGTGCCGATCAAATACGCTAACCGGGACCTCGGCAACTGGTTGCTCTTTGCTCGTATCCCAAATGAGAAACCCAATCGGAAAATCTCCGTCGAGCCCGTCAAATGCTCGACTATGGACAACAAATCCGTCGAGATACTTCGCCTGCCACACCCGTCTAAATGGCTCGAAGTTTGGTGCGTTTACATACTTGAGCGTGCTGAACATTGCGAGGTTCGCGCTTGGCAACTCGTGGCGGATGCGGATCAGAAACTGTGTAAATAACTCTTTGCTCGCGTAACCGACATTCATCTCGCGCATCCAACCGTTGATACGTGTTTTCTCGACACCGATCTTGTTCTCATCACCCCTAGCAATGCCCGACCCACTCTCCGCATAAGGCGGATTGATCAACACCAGGATCGGTTTCGCGCCCTTCTTACCCGCACGCGCATCGGCAATCGCCTGCCGCAACTCCATCGGCACCTTGTTCGACAGCGCATAATCGATCTCGCCGAAATCGGTCACGTCGTCGTTCAGATAATCATATTGGAAAATTGTTGCGCCGACGCAGGTCTTGCTCGCGCGCATGATATCGATGTCGGCCTGGTCGAGCGTCGACATGAATACGTTGCGATAATTGCTGTGCTTGACCTCCAAATTGCCGACCCCGGCGCACATATCCCATACGATATAGCGGTCCTGCCAGTTTGGCCCCAGCGTGGCGACGAGCAACTCATAGGCTTTGTCGACAATATGCAGCGGCGTGTAGAACGCGCCCTTGAACTTCTGTTCGTCGATCGGCAGCAAACTGTCGCGTCGTTCGAGCAAATAATGCCGGTGCTTTGCTTCGGGCGGGCGGTGATAGATCGCCCAGAAATTGCGATAGCCGCGGTCGCTCGCGAGTTCGTACTGCTGGCCGTTCAACAGGAACACCGGCTTCGCGCCGTTGAACAACAGGCGCGCGGGCAGGTTGGTCATCGCCTCGCTGGCGCCATCGTGCATAATGTCGGCAAAGAACAGCACCGCGTAATCGGCCGGGTTGACCGTCCCAAGCTCGACGCCGACCATTGCCACCCACTTGTCAAACACCGGGCGCAGATTGTCGGGGGTGATCGGCGTGCGGATGATCCGCCCCTCGCGCACGGCATCGCGCACCGCCTTTACGAATTCGGCTTCGTGCTGCGCAATGTCGTAAACGACATGATGCGTCTCGACATAGGGGGCGATCTGCGCCGCAAGCTCCCTGCCCGCCGCCGATCCGGATTTGGGCCAGACGATCGTTTTGTCATCCAGAAGGGCCAGCGCCTTTTCGGTCGGCATGATCGCGGCCTTGGTGCGGTCGATCACCGCCAGAAACGCCGGAATCGGTTCGCCGCGTTTGCGTGCTGCCCGCACATAGACGAGCAATTGCGCGAACATGATAAGGGGCGGGGTCGGTGCGTCCTTTGCCTCAAACCAGATTTCATCGGTCTGAATATCGACCAGCCCTTTGAAAACGCCCTTCAGGCCAAGCGCAGCAATATAGGCGTCCTTGACATCCTCTTCGGTTTTCGCGCGGGCCAGCGATGCAAACAGGCTCATCGGTGTTTCTTCGAACAACGTCGAAACAGGATGTTTGCCGACCGTTCCGTCAATTCGGATTGTCGCCATTTGGTCAGGAATTCGGTCGGGGTCATGTCACTTGATAGCGCAGCCCCGCCTCAAAACAACTTTCCTACAACGTATCGCCCCGGCTATGATTTCTCGGCTCTTTGACATTGCAAACGCCATTCGCCCGCTCGCACGAAGCAGGTGTGACTTTTGGGACTTTCCGCGCCATTGGCCCGGTTGTCACCCCCGCGTAAACACCGCGATTGTGTCAACCGCTCCCCTCCACGGGCCGTCAACTTCGTCAATGCCGCGACAACGTGACTTTGGCCAAATGTTCTGCTATTGTTCCACCATGCCCAATGCGGCCGACCTCATCCTGCCACCCCGCCCGCTGCGCTGGCTGTTCCTCGATCTGAACAGCTATTTCGCCAGCGTCGAGCAGCAGTTGAACCCCGATCTGCGGGGTAAACCGATCATCGTCGCGCCGGTCGACAGCGACACCACCGTCGCCATCGCCGCCTCGGTCGAGGCCAAGAAATACGGCATCGGCACCGGCACCCCCGTCTGGGAAGCCAAACGCCTGTGCCGCGACATCATCGTCGTTCCCGGTGCCCATGAGAAATATGTCGAGTTCCACCAGATGATTGTCGACGAAATCTGGAAGCACATCCCCGTCACCGCCGTCTGCTCGATCGACGAAGTCGCCTGCCGCCTGCTCGATAACGAGAATGACGAAGCCACCGCCACCGCGCTCGCCCACCGGATCAAGGCGGGGATTCGCGCCAATGTCGGCGAATGCCTGACCTCGTCGGTCGGCATCGCCCCCAACCGCCTGCTCGCCAAGCTGGCGTCGGACATGCAGAAGCCCGACGGCCTGACCATCCTGCGCGGCGAGGAACTGCCCGGTCGCCTGTTCGGGTTGAAGCTGCGCGACATCGCCGGGATCGGCGCGAAGATGGAAAAGCGCCTCGCGCAACAGGGCATCAACGACATCGGTCAGTTGTGCGACCGCCGACCGCGCGATGCCGGTTCAGCCTGGGGTGGGGTGAACGGCGACCGGCTGTGGTATCTGCTCCACGGGTTCGACTTGCCCGAAAAGCCGACGCAAAGCCGCACCATCGGCCACAGCCACGTCCTGTCCCCACGCAAACGCGGCCTCGAACCCGTCCGCCTCACCGCCCGCCGCCTTGCGCTCAAATCCGCCAGCCGCTTGCGGCGCAAGGGTTATGCCAGCCGCCTGCTCGTGCTCCACGCCCGGTTCGAGGACGACAAGTCGACCTGGCGCACTTCGATCAAGCTGCCTTCGACTCAGGACAGCTTCACCGTCCTCGCCGCGCTCGATTCGATCTATCCCCGCCTCGCCGCCGCCGGTCGCACCCGCCCCGGCGGTTTCGCCATCCGGATGATCGGCGTGACATTGGCGGAAATCGCGCCGCTGCACGGCGAGCAGGAATCGTTGTTTGCCGCACTCGACCCCAACGACCCGCTGGCCCGCGAAACCCGCACCCTGTCACTGAGCAAGGCGATGGACCGGATCAACGAGAAATTCGGACGTCATGCCGTCTCGGTCGGACCGATGGACGGGAGCCGCAGCGACCGCGTGGGTACGAAAATTGCGTTCGGACGCATCCCGGATCTGGACGAATTTCACGAATGATGCCCCAAGCATTTCTTTTGCGGCGCAAAATGGATTGCTGCCCGGCATAACGTGTCTCTTGACGTCAAATGCCGCATACGCAAAGGAGCGCGCGATATGACCATGCGCCTCCTCCCCATCGCCGTTGCGATTCTGGCCTTGCCACTCGCAGCCTGTAGCCCCGAACCCGAAGTTGTGACCAGCCGCGTCGATGACCCGATGGCCGAACAGCTCGCCAACCGCGCGCCCGTCGAACTGCCGCCCGCGATCAAGGCGTCGAAGTCGATGCGCTGCCAGCCGGGCAACGCACTGGTGTTCGTCGAATTCTTCGAGGGCGACAAACTCGTCCGCGTCCGCACCGAAAAGGGCGGGACTGCAACCGACCTGAAGGCAGCCGAAGCGGGCCAGCCATTCGTTGCCGAGGGCGGCTACAAGCTGACCGGCACCCCGACATCGGCCACCGTCGAACTGCCGGGCAAGGGCACGCTGACCTGCAAGGGCTGAAATCCGCTCTCCTTCACCCATAAAATGGGCCGGCGGATCGCTTCGCCGGCCCTTTTTCTTGCGCCAGTCACACGCCTCCGGCACCTTGGGCCAGAAAGGAGCGCGGCGGTGGCGACGATTGCGATCTACAGCCTGAAGGGCGGCGTCGGTAAGACGACGCTGGCGGTCAATCTTGGCTGGTGTGCCGCGACGCTTTCGGCCCGCCGCACGTTGCTATGGGATCTCGACCCGCAGGCCGCTTCCACCTTTCTGCTCGGCGGCGGTTCCGGCAAGGCTCAGGCGCAGGCGGTGTTCACCCGCGATGTCGAACCCTCGAAGCTGGCCCATGCCACCGCGATCCCACGGCTCGACCTGATCGATGCCGATGCCTCACTGCGCGGTCTCGATCTGCTGTTCCACGAACTCGACAAGAAGAAGCGGCTGGCAAAGCTGCTCGGGCAGCTCGACAAAGCCTATGACCGGATGCTGCTCGATTGCCCGCCCGGCCTGACCGAAACCAGCGAGCAAGTGATGCGCGCCGCCGATCTGATCGTCGTCCCCGTCATCCCCTCGCCCTTGTCGGAACGCGCACTGGACGCGGTGATCGCCCATCTCGGCGGAAAGGTGAAAGTGCCGGTCATGCCAGTCCATTCGATGGTCGATCGCCGCCGAAAACTTCATGCCGAGGCGCTTGAACGGCACCCGGACTGGCCGGTGATCCCGATGGCCAGCGTGGTCGAATCGATGGCGGTGCGACGCTTGCCCGTCGGCGCGTTCGCCGGGCGCAGCGCAGGCGGCAAGGCGTTTGCCGATCTGTGGCAGGCCATCGAACGCCGCCTTGCCAAACCCGCAAAGCCTAAAAAGTGACTCGCCCCGCCCCACCCGCCAGCGATCTCGACCCCGACCTGGTCCTGCGCGCCTATGCGATGGGCGTGTTCCCGATGGCCGAGCACCGCGACGAAGCCAGCGTCTATTGGGTCGAGCCACGCCAGCGCGGGATCCTGCCGCTCGACGGCTTTCACCTCTCGCGCTCGCTCCGAAAGACGATCGCGTCGGACCGTTTCCGCATCACCGCCAACACCGCGTTCGATCACGTTATCGCGCTGTGCGCCGAGAGCGCCGCCGACCGCCCCGATACCTGGATCAATCCGGCGATCACGCGCGTGTTTACCGAACTCCACCGCCGCGGGTTCGCGCATTCGGTCGAGTGCTGGGACGGTGATCGCCTTGTCGGCGGCCTTTACGGCCTCGCGCTCGGCCGTGCATTCTTTGGCGAATCGATGGTCAGCCGCGCGCGCGACGCGTCAAAGGTCGCCATCGCCGCGCTGGTCGCGCGGCTCAAACTGGGCGGTTTCACTCTGCTCGATTGCCAGTTCATGACCGATCACCTCGCCTCGCTCGGCGCGGTCGAGATCCCGCGAGAGACCTATCTCTCGTTGCTGTCGGATTCGCTCGGCGAGGGTTCGGCGGGGCTTTCGACCGGGGGCGCCTTCGTCGCCGCCGATTTCGGCGCGCTCGAGCGTTTCGGCGCAGCGGGCGCGGACGCGGCCCCCGCGTCAACCACCTCGCCCCCCGTCTCCGGAAAGGTCATCGCGCAGCTTTTGACCCAGACGTCATAGATCGGGTGCGGCACCACGTTCAGCGCGGGCCGTTCCTTGTACAGCCAGCCTGAGAAGGTCCGCTTCCACTGATTGTCGCTGCCGCGCACGTCCACCTGCGCGAATGCGCCGGTATATTGGTCGCTCTCGAACGGCGCGGTTTTCTCGCACGCGCGCAGGCGGATGATGACGTCGCCCGCACGCACCGCCTGTCCCGGCTTCAGCGTGATGTCGCGCGCGACCCCGTTTCGCTTGTTGAGCAGCCCCAGCACCGCCACCCGCTCCGCCATTGGCGTCGCCCCCTCGGTCGCAACCGCCGGCCCGCTGGTGTCGACCGTCACGATCTCCTCCCCCGGCCCCGCCTTCGCCGCGACTTCGACCCGGTCGGCCGCTCCGGTCTTGTTTTGTGCGCTGTCGCCGAACCAGCCGCAACCGGCCAGCGCGAGCGGTGCCAGCAGCAGTGCGACGGTGCGGCGCGAGCGCATCAGGTGCCGGGCGTCCAGGCTTCGTAATCGCCGGTCGCGCCGATACGCTTGCCACCCGACTCCATCGCACCGGCCGGACGATAGGCCTGCGCCGTCCCGGTCAGGTTCGGCACGGCAGGCGTCTCCCACGCGCGCACCGGCGGCAGCGCGCGATCGGGCACATCGTCGATCTGGTGATGCAGCCAGCTGAACCATTCGGGCGGCACGCGGCTCGAATCGGTCGATCCCTTGTAGATCACCCAGCGGCGCGGATTGCCCGCCGTGTCCTGTCCGCCGGTATAATAGACATTGCCCAGCGCATCCTCGCCCACGCGGTCCTTGCCGCGCAAGCCCATCCAGGTGCCGAATGTGGAGCCGTTCCACCAGGTGAAGATGTTCGCAAAGATCGCCATGCCCCGCGCTTTACGCGGGCATCGCGGCGGCGGCAACGTGGTTTGAAAACATCATTTCCACGTAACCTTGTCGCCGACCGATATCCCCAGTTCCGCCGCACGCCCGCCATTGATCTCCAGCACCGCCGACACCGGCTCGCCCGATCGCACCGGCGCTTCGGAGAATGGCACCGTATTCTCGGCGATATGCGCGATCGTCCCGTCGGGGCGGATGAAGATGATGTCGAGCGGGCTGGGCGTGTCCTTCATCCAGAAGCTTGCCTCGCGTGGCCCGCCGCCTTCGGCCGGATAGGGTGCGAACAGCATGCCGCCGTCCACTGGGATGCCGGTGCGGAACATCAGCCCGCGCTGCTGCTCGGCGACGGTGCGCGCGACATCGACCTTGAAGACATGCCGCATTTCACCCGATTCGACGGTGACGACAGCCTGGCTTGCCTGCTGTGCGGCCACGGCATTGCCCGCCTCGCTGCTTTTGCATCCGGGAACCAGCGCCAGCGCCGCCAGCGCCAGCAGCAGCGCGGCTTTAGGGCTGCTCGACCACGACCGCGAGCGGCCCCTTTTCCCCGTCGACGATCCGCGCGCGCAGGGGTTGTTCCGGTTCGATATCATAAATCTCCGCCCGCCGAAGCGTTTCCATATGCACGAATATATCGGCCGAATCGCCGTCGCGCACCAGAAACCCGTATCCTTTCAGCCGGTTGAACCATTTGACCGTAACGCCCTCAAACGGTCCGGCCCCCTCGATCAGGTGCAGCCGGTCGCCGCGCTCGCCCCCCGCCCCGGCGCGCGCGCGCGGTGGCTCGACCGCATCGGTCAGGTCGATCGACAGAATCTCGCGCGCCTGCAACCCGCGTTCGCGCCGCACCGCCAGACATTCGACCCGCGCCCCTTCGGGAAGGCTGCGGCGGCCATGCGGTTGCAGGACCGAAAAATGGATCAGGATGTCGCCGATCGCTTCATCGTCCGCGACGATGAAACCAAAGCCGCGCGTCACGTCGAACCATTTCACGACGCCCGCATGCCGCTCATCGTCGAGGCTCGAATCGATCGACGATAGCCCTGAGCCCATCGACATGGGCACGTACGCGTCCGACACTCGCTGCGGGTCGACTCCCATTTAAGCATTTCCCCCTGACCGGGGACATTAACACAGCATTTCCGGAAGCTGCGAATCCTTTGTTACTCACCTTCATCAAGCAACATTTCAACGTTTTCACCCGGTTCCATGCGCGCAATCTTCCACGCCAGGTCGGGCGAATGTCCGGCGCGCACCATTGCCGAGACCTGCTTGGCCATCAGCGCGCGGTCGGCGCTTGCGGTGGCGAACGGCCCGATTCGACGTCTGCGGGCAAAGGCGACCGCCGTTTCGCCGCGCCGCGCCTGAATCTGCGGCGCGACCGCTTCGGCATCCTCGCTCTGGATGCCGGCATGGCGCAGCGTATCGTTCACCCGCCGCGCGCCCAGCCCGCGCCGCGCCATCGCCGACGCCTTCGATTCGGCATAGAGCCGGTCGTTGATGTAGCCCAGTTCGGCAAAGCGTTCGGCAATTGCGGCGGGGTCGGCGGCGTCGCCCTCCCACCCCCGCTCGCGGATCTTGCGCACCAGATAGACCGCCAGTTTCCCTCGTGTCGTGGCGAAGCGCTCGACATAGCGCAGCGCCAGCCGATCAAGCGAAGCCGCGTCCAGCGGCGGTATGGGGCGGCGATCGCGGCGCATGCGCCTTGTTTGTGCCACACTGGCAACCGAATTTGAACGCCAGTGCGTAGCAGAGCCGCCCGCATTTCTGGTGTGGGGCCAATTCGTCATAAAGGCGGCGGCCTGCAACGATCAGGGGCACGGATTTTTTGAATATGGCTTTGAACGTCAATGATGTGGTTGAAGCGGACGGCGCAGCGATGCGGCCGACCCCGACCGACGACACTCTTCCTCGCCGTCTGGCAAGCTTCGACACGCTTGGCGACGCGCTGGATTACGCGGCGCAGGGCGTGCGCGGCATGAACTTTCACGACGCGCGCGGCGCGCTCGTCCGCCCCTATCCGTTTAGCGAGATGCGCGACGACGCATTGCTTCAGGCACGCCGCCTGATCGCAGCGGGCGTGAAGCCGCTCGACCGGATCGCGCTGATTGCCGAGACCGGCACCGATTTCGCGTCGTTGTTCTTCGGCGTCATCTATGCCGGTGCGTGGCCGGTGCCGCTGCCGTTGCCGACCAGCTTCGGCGGCAGCCAGCATTATATCGACCAGCTCAGCGTTCAGCTCGACAGCTGCGACCCGACGATGCTGTTCTTCCCCACCGAACTCGCCGCGATGGCGGGAGAGGCGGCACGGCTGAAAAATGTCGAGGGCATCGACTGGGCCGAATTCGCCACGCGCGCCGCACCCGAAGCGGATCTGCCGAGCGCGAAGACCGACGACATTGCCTATCTGCAATACAGCAGCGGCTCGACCCGCTTCCCGCACGGCGTTGCGATCACCCACCACGCCCTGCTCAACAATCTCTCGGCACACAGCCACGGGATGGAGTTGCAGGATGGCGACCGCTGCGTGTCGTGGCTGCCCTGGTATCATGACATGGGGCTGGTCGGCTGTTTCCTGTCGATCGTCGCCAACCAGGTTTCGACCGACTATCTGAAGACCGAGGATTTCGCCCGCCGCCCGCTGGCATGGCTCGATCTCATTAGCCGCAACAGCGGCACCACCCTCTCTTATTCGCCGACCTTCGGCTACGACATCTGCTCGCGCCGCATGTCGAGCCAGACCAAGGCGTCGGATCGCTTCGACCTCAGTCGCTGGCGGGTTGCGGGCAACGGTGCCGACATGATCCGCCCGGACGTGATGCAATCGTTCGTCGATGCCTTTGCCGATGCCGGCTTTCAGGCCTCGGCCTTCCTGCCCAGCTACGGGCTTGCCGAAGCGACGCTTGCCGTGTCGATCATGCCCCCGGGCGAAGGCATCATCGTCGAACTGGTCGAGGAAACCCAGCTGTCCGGCAGCGCCCATGGCGCAGACCGCCCGCAACGCTTCCGCGCGATCGTCAATTGCGGCAAGCCGGTCAAGGACATGGAAATCCAGATCCGTGAGGAGGACGGCGCTCCGCTTCCCGAACGCGCGATCGGCAAGGTCTGGTGCCGCGGCCCCAGCGTCATGGTCGGTTATTTCCGCGATTCCGCGTCGACCGATGCCTGCTTGGTCGATGGCTGGCTCGACACCGGCGACATGGGTTATATGTCGGATGGCTATGTCTATATCGTCGGCCGGGCGAAGGACATGATCATCATCAATGGCAAGAATCACTGGCCGCAGGACATCGAATGGGCGGTGGAGCAGCTTCCGGGCTTCAAGCAAGGCGACATCGCCGCCTTTGCGATCACTACCCCCGGCGGCGAGGAAACCCCCGCCGTGCTCGTCCAGTGCCGCACCAGCGACGATGCCGAGCGCCAGAAGCTGCGCGAGGAAATCCGCGAGCGCGTACGTACCGTCACCGGTATGAATTGCGTGATCGAACTGATCCCGCCGCGCACACTCCCGCGCACCAGCTCGGGCAAGCTCAGCCGTGCCAAGGCTCGCAACCTGTATCTCAATGGCGAGATCAAGCCTTACGACATCGCCGCGTAGGGATTTGCTGCGAACACCTACCTCCGAAACGGTGCGAAAAAATCTGCCGTTCCGGGTCCGGGCCTAACCACTCGCTAACCTGACCCGCGCTATTCGGGTCAGGTGAAAAGCCAGACGACTTCCCAATTTGCGAAGCCGCGCATCGATGTGCGTGCGCTGCTGGGTCTCTATGATCCTGCGGACACCACCGATTGGGGGCCGATTCGCGCCGCCCAGATGAACGCGGGGAGTCAGCTCGCCTTGTTCATGCTGGCCGCCAATGTCGTCGGTGCCACGCTCATTACCCTCAATTTCGCTCAGCTCGTGCCATTGTGGCAGCTGGCAAGCTGGGGTGCGACCGTCGCGGCGGTCGGGGTCGCCGTCGCCTTTCGCCGTCTCGCCGTGCGCCACCGCACCGAACGCACCGCGTCGTTGCGCGACGTGCGCGACACCGTGCTCGACGGCATCGCACTGGGCGCCGTCTGGTCGATCGCGCCGCTACTGTTCGGGCCGGAGGCGGATGCAGGGGCCGCGCTCGGCCTCTGGACGGTCTTGTCGATCCTGATGGCGGCGTCGTCGGTCGCCATGGCCGCACTTCCGCTGGCAACGCTCGCGTTTCTCCTCGTGCTCGGCGGATCGGTCGCCGCGTCGCAGGCGCTGACCATCTCCCCCGCACTCGGTGCCGCCTCGCTGCTCTTCACCGTGCTGCTGATGATCGCCTGCTATGCGCGCGGCAAGGCGCTGGTGGTGATCCGCGCAAACGAGATCGCACTGGCCGAACGCGACGAAACCGTCAGCCTGTTGCTGCGCGAGTTCGAGGACAAATCCGCCGACTGGCTGTGGGAGACCGATTCGCAGCGCCGCGTGATGCGCGCCAATCCGCGTTTTGCCGTATCGCTGGGGGTCGATCCCAAAGCGATCAACGGCATGCCGTTTCTTCAGGTGCTGGCCGGCACCGCCTGGGAATCGGGCAATTTCGCACCCGGCCTGCGCGCGATGGCGGACCAGTTGAAGAAGCGCGAACCGTTCCGCGACCTGCTGCTGCCCGTCTATGTCGACGGGGTCGAGCGCTGGTGGGAGATGACCGGCTCCCCGCGCCTGAACGAGGCGGGCAATTTCATCGGCTTTCGCGGCGTCGGATCCGACGTTACCGAAGCCCGCGAATCCGCCAGCAAGATCAGCCGCATGGCGCGCTACGATTCCCTGACCGGCCTGCCCAACCGCCTGCTCATCAACGAAACCCTCGCGCTGGCGATGGCGGAGGCCGAGAAATGGGGCTCGCGCTGCGCCTTCATGATGATCGACCTCGACCGGTTCAAGGCGGTCAACGACACGCTTGGCCACCCGGTCGGCGATCGCCTGTTGATGCGCGTGTCCGAACGCCTCAAGCAATTGATGAGCGCCAAGGAAATGATCGGACGGCTGGGCGGCGACGAATTCGCCGTCGTCGTGCGCGATGCCGCCGATACCGCCGCGGTCGAGCGCCTCGCCCACACCATCATCGACGTGCTGTCACAGCCCTATGAAGTCGACCAGCACACCCTCTTCATCGGTGCCAGCGTCGGTCTCGCCCACGGGCCCCGCGACGGGCGCACGGCGGAGATGCTGGTCCGCTCCGCCGATCTTGCGCTCTATCGCTCGAAGGATGCCGGCGGCGGCGTCTACCACGCCTATGAACCCGAATTGCATTCGCAGGCGGAGGAACGCCGCGTCCTGGAAATGGCCCTGCGCGCCGCGCTCGAAAACGACCAGTTCCACATGATGTACCAGCCTGTCGTGCAGGCCGGCACCGGTGCGCTGACCGGGTTCGAGGCGCTGCTGCGCTGGACCCACCCCGAATTCGGCAACGTCTCCCCCGCCAAGTTCGTACCGCTGGCCGAGGAAGCCCGGCTGATTGCCCCGATCGGCGAGTGGGTGCTGCGCGCCGCCTGTATCGAGGCCGCGCGCTGGGACGATCCCGTCCGCATCGCCGTCAATGTCAGCCCGGAACAGCTCCACAATCCCGGCTTCGCCTCGTTCGTCGCGGGAGCGCTCCGCGAAAGCAATTTACGCCCCGACCGCCTCGAACTCGAAGTCACCGAAAGCGTGTTCATGCGCGAAGGCACCGCCGCCGTGCAGACGCTGGAGGCGATCCTCGACATGGGCGTGCGCCTCAGCCTCGACGATTTCGGCACCGGCTATTCCTCGCTCGGCTATCTCAGCCGCACGCGCTTCTCCTCGATCAAGGTTGATCGCAGCTTCGTTCAGGGCGCGTCGAAAGGCAGCAAGGAAGCCATCGCCATCATCCGCGCCGTCGTCGCCCTCGCCGACAGCCTCGGCATGGCAACCACTGCCGAGGGTGTCGAGACCGAGGACGAACACCGCATGGTCCAGGCGCTCGGTTGCACCAAGGTTCAGGGCTATTATTTCGGCCGCCCCCTCCCCGTCCACGAAGCCCGCGGCCTCGCTTGCCGCGACGGCGAAGGCGGTGCCAGCGTCGCGGCGTAAACCTTTCTCTTGATCCTCCCCGCCAAGGGAAGGTGGCAGCCGCAGGCTGACGAAGGAGGAGGATACCAAAACGCTAAGGGCACACCCCCAAATCCCCCCTTGCAATGTTGGAACCCGTTTCCGAACACTGCCAGATGACACGCCCGTTCAACCACACTCAGGCGCTTCAGAACGACGCCTTCCTCGCCGCGCTCCGCAGCACCGGCAACACGCGGGAAGCCGCGCGCAGCCTCAACGTCCACCGCTCGACCATGCTCAAGCGCCGCGCAAAAGACCCCGCCTTCGCTGTCGAATGGGATGCCGCCCTGGCGCTCGCCCATGCCCGCCTCCACGCAAAGGCCACGAAAACCCCCGAAGAACCCGGCATCATCCGCACCGCATCGGGCAGGCTGCAAGTCCGCCGCGCCCAGCCCCGCCGCCTCGATCGCGCCGCCGAACAGGCATTTCTCGCCGCGCTCAGCGCCACCGCCAATGTCCGCCTCTCCGCCGCCTTCGCCCGCGAAATGCGCCTCGCACTTGAACTGGGTTACGAACGCCTCGAAATGGCCCTGCTCGCCGCCGCCGATCCCGCCAGCCACCGCGACGATTCCTGGCGCCACAACGAACCCCCGCCGATCCCGCAAATGACCGCGGCGGAGGCGTTGCAGCTCCTCCACCTCCACCAAAAGGAAGCGCGTCTTCAGGCCGAACCCCCGCACATCAAACGCCGGCGCGGCGAAAGCAGCGACGCCCACAGCTATCGCCTGGGCGCGATGTACGAAGCCGACCTCCAGCGCCGCCGCGAAGACTTCAACATCGCCGAAGCCGCCCGCCGCGCCGCCGGCCACCCGCATCTGTTCGGCCCGAAGGTTTTGCCGTTACCGGCGCTCGATCAGGTCAGGGGCTGGAGCAAGGCCGACCCGGGCAAGGTGCCGCATGATCCCGACACGCCGATGTTCGGCGGGTGGCGGTTGAAGGACTGGAAGGGGTGAAGGTTTGACGACAGGCTGGGGAAGTCGGCTTTGCGCCCCAAAGTCGGTCGTTGCTGTCCGGGCATTAGTTTCCTGAAACCGGCTATTCGTACCAGTGCCGCTTACCGTTCGTCGCGTAAACCGCCAGAGAGACGGTTGCTGTGATATTTGCCGCAACCCGGTGACGAAGTTCCTTGTCAGGCGAACTGAGGGCGTAACAAGCCCCGTTCTTGGTGGGTTTAGCCACGCTCGCGCGGGAATTGTTGCGCAACCGGCCTGTGGCCATCAGGCAACATTGATAGAAAATGCCGGTCATAAGAAATAAAATTACGTTCATTCGTGCGTCCGTGTTGATCCGCGCAGCGTTGCTCCGCCGATCGTTTAGTCCGAACGCGTCGTAATCAAAGGCTTCCCCCCCAATGCCCACGACCCCCATTTCCCAGTCGCGCCGCACGCGCGCGCGCTTCACCCTCGCCTCAGCTCTCGCCGGAACCGCATCCGCCCTGCTTCTGGTATTGCCGTCCGCAGCTTTGGCTCAGGAAGAATGCGGCCCGGCGCCCGCGACCCCCGGCACGGTGACCTGCACCCCAGCCGGTAACCCTTATCCGAACGGCGTGACCTATATCGTCCCGCCCGCCGATCTCACCATCGTGTTGCAGGACGGCGTGCGTATCGACACGAGTGGCAGCCTGAATCTCGGCATGCTCGTCGTCGGCGACAATGCCTTCACGGTCAACGGCGGCACCAACACGCTCATCACCAGCGACAGCTTCGGCGTCCTCGTGTCGAACAATACCGATCCGATCTCCGTGACGCTCGACCGCATCGTCACCAACGGGACCAATAATTTCGGCCTGATCGTCAGCTCATCGGAAGGCTCGATCACGACGAGCACCAATGCCATCACCACCAATGGTGCCAATGCCGACGGTATCAGCGCCAGCACCGACACCGGCGCGATCACCATCCGTTCGGGCAGCGTCACGACCAGTGGCCAGAACGCCATCGGCATCGACGCCAACAGCGATTTCGGCAATCTCAACGTCACGTCTTCGACTATCCGCACCACCGGTGTCGGCGGGGGCGGCTTTAACGGCGGCGCAGTCGGCATTCTCGCTCAGACCGGCGGCATCGGGACGGTCACGGTCAATTCGACCGCGATCAACACCGCCGGAACCGATGCGTTCGGCATCCGTGCGGTGTCCAACACCGGCGCGCTCTCGGTGACTTCGGGGACGATCGCCACCACCGGCCTCAACGCCGATGGCATCAGCGTTACCACTGCAGGCACCGCGACAATCAACGGCGGCGCGATCACCACCACCGGTGCGAATGCCGACGGCATCGTCGCCAGCGGCGTGACCGGTGCCAATATCAACTTCGCCTCGATCAGCACGACCGGTGCCAACGCCAATGGCGTGCTCGTCCCCGCCGGTGTGCAGTTCTTCGGCCCTCGCGCAACCGCAACCACCACGGTCAACGGCAACAGCGTCAGCACCGTTGGTGCCACGTCGGACGGCGTCCGCGCCATTGCCGGCACCGGCACCGCGACGGTCAATGTCACCGGCAACATCACGACCCAGGGCACCAACAGCCGTGGCATTTTCGCCACCGGCCCGTTGGGCGTGACCGTCACCAATGGCGGCACGATCAGCACTGCTGGCGTCACCTCGAACGGCGTCGATGCGTCGAGCATCGCAGGCCCGGTCGCCGTCACGGTCAACAATGTGACGACCACCGGCAACGGCTCGCGCGCAGTGGTCGTCAATGCGGTTACCGGCAACGCCACCGCAACGGTCAATGGTGCGCTGCGTACCACCGGCACCACCGCCGACGCGCTGACCGTCACCAGCGGCGGTAACAGCGTCGTCAATGTCGGCACCGGCGGCTCGTTCGCAACGACTCAGGGCAATTCGATCGCTCTGAATTCGGTCGGTACCAGCACGCTCAACAACGCCGGAACGATCGCCAATAATGCGAACGGCTTCGCACTCGTCGCCACCGGCGGGCCGATCACCATCAACAACAGCGGCAACCTGACGTCGGACATCGTCCTGACCGGCGGCGCGGACCGCATCAACAACAGCGGGACCTTCAACGTCGGCGTCAACCCCGATTTCGGTGCGGGTACCGACAGCTTCGTCAACAGCGGTGTGATCCTTGTCGGCACCGGAGCCACCGCGACGGTTGCGCCGACCTTCACCGGCCTTGAGAGCCTGACCAACAGCGGCACCATCGATCTGCGCAACGGACGCGCAGGCGACACGCTGACCCTGCCGGGCACCTATGCTGGCACCAACGGCACGCTCGGACTCGACGTCACGCTCGGCGCGACACCGGTAGCGGACCAGCTCGTCATCGGCGGCGTCGCCAGTGGCACCACGACCATCCAGCTCAACCAGTTGACGGGCAGCCAGCCGGTCCTGAATTCGGGCACAGTGCTGGTCCGTGCCTCGACCGCATCGGATGCCAATGCATTCGATCTGGCCGGCGGCTCGCTCACTTCGGGATTCGTCCGGCTCGAAGTCGTGTTCAACCCTGCCACCGGCACCTACTCGCTGACCGGCGCACCGAGCGACAGCGCCTTCCGCACGCTCAATTTCAACGAGGGTGTTCGCAGCCTGTGGCTGAAATCCGCCGACACCGTCTCGGGCCAGCTTCGCGCCCGCCGCGATGCGCTGTGGACGCAGGGTGGCGGCGATGTCGCCGGTCGTTTCTGGACGCAGATGCACGGTTCGGTCGAAACCCGTGGCGGCAGCCGAAACTTCAACACCTTCGGCCAGTCGCGCCTGACCGACACCGGCTATGAGCAGGATTATTTCGGCGGGCAGATCGGCCTCGACATCAGCGGCGGAAGCGGTGAACGCGGCGGCTTCGCGTTTGGCGTCACTGGCGGCTATATCAACTCGTCGATGAACTTCGCGGGCTCGGCCGACCGGCTGAGCTTCGATGTCGTGAACGGCGGTGTCTATGGCAGCTTCACCTCGGGCAACATCTTCGTCAACGCGATCGGAAAATACGATTATTTCTGGGCGAAATCGAATATGCCGGGTGCCGGTTTCCGCGAGGATAGCAACGGCGGCGTCTATGGTGCACGGGCGGAGGCGGGCGTCCGCTTCGGCAGCGACAGCTTCTTCATCGAACCGGCAGCCAGCATCTCCTACGTCAAGAACGACTTCGACGATCTGTCGCTCAACGGCACGACCATCAATTTCGACGACGACGATGGCCTGCGCGGACGCGCCGGTGGCCGCATCGGCGGCGCCTTTGCCATCGGAAGCGGCGCGGAAGCGGCGATCTATGTGGGCGGCAATTACGTCCATGAGTTCAAGGGCCGCGACCGCGTGACCTTCACCAGCGGCGGCACGAGCCTCGACTTCACCAACAATCGCCTGCGCGATTATGGCGAAGCGACGCTGGGTCTGACGATCGCGCAGAGTCAGGGGATCAGCGGCTTCATCGAAGGCAACTACACCCGCTCGTTCACCGACAGCAATGGCACGGGCAGCATCGACGGGGCCGGTGGCCGCGCGGGCATCCGCCTCCAGTTCTGAACCATCCGGTTCGGCATTGGGAAATCGTCACGGGGTGCATGGCAACATGCACCCCGTTGTTCGAGCTATTTCACGAATGGCCGCTTTTCTAGATCTGGCGGCGAGTGGCGGAAATTCCGCAATCGGCCGAATTTTGGACCTTTAACCAAAAAGGCCGGAGCGTTTCCGCCCCGGCCTCTCGCAATCTGCAAATGGCTCGCGCCGTTACTTCGACCGTTCGACCTGATCGAAATCCAGTTCGACCGGCGTTGCGCGACCAAAGATCGACACGCTGACCTTGACCTTGGACTTGTCGAAATCCAGTTCCTCGACCATGCCGGTAAAGCTGGCGAACGGACCGTCCAGCACCTTGACCGAATCGCCGATCTCGTAATCGACCTTGATCTGCTGCTTCGGTGCGGCGGCGGCTTCTTCCTTGGTGTTCAGGATGCGGGCCGCTTCGGCCTCGCTGATCGCTTGGGGCTTGCCCATCGAACCCAGGAATCCGGTCACCTTGGGCGTGTTCTTGACCAGGTGATAGACGTCGTCGTTCATCGCCAGCTTGGCGAGGACGTAGCCGGGGAAGAATTTGCGTTCCGACTGCACCTTCTTGCCGCGGCGGACTTCGGTGACGGTTTCGACCGGCACTTCGACCGATTCGACCAGCGCGTCGAGGCCCAGCCGCGTCGCTTCGGACAGGATCTGGTCCCGAACCTTGTTCTCAAAGCCCGAATAGGCGTGAATGATGTACCAGCGCGCCATGGTAATTCCTGTTATTGGGTCGTTATGCCGCGAGGCTGAGCAGGAACTTCACGATCGTATCGAAAAATCGATCGACGCCGAAGAAGAACAGCCCGAGCAGCGTCGCCATGATGAACACCATCACGGCGGTCATCACGGTTTCCTTGCGGGTCGGCCAGACGACCTTCTTGGTCTCTGCCTGTACCTGGCGCATGAATTCGAGCGGACTGGTCTTGGCCACCTGATTGCCTCACATAAATTTGCCCGGCATCCGGACAGGTTTCTCCGCCCGGCCCCCCTTAGCGAGAGACCCGGCGAAACCCATCCAGATTGTAGGATTGGGCGCAGTATCTAGCGAGAAGGGTCCGCCGGGGCAAGGGGCGTATACTGCTTAGAGCAGCGCAACGAGCGCGAAGCCCCCTACCAAGGCCGCGATGACCATCCAGCCAATCAGGTTCATCCGCTCCTCGATCACGCGCTGCACCGGCTCGCCATATTTCTTGAGCAGGAACGCGACGAGGAAGAAGCGCGCGCCACGCGTGATCGTGCACAGGATGATGAAGATGCCGAGCGGATAGTGCGACACGCCGCTGGCGATCGTCACCAGCTTGAACGGGATCGGCGTCAGGCCCTTGACCAGAATCAGCGCCGCGCCCCATTTCTGGTACGCCGCCGTGAAATCCTCGAACGCGCCGTGACGAAAGAATTCCAGCACCTGATGCGCGAAGCTGGTCAGGAAATAGCCGATCGCATAGCCGAACATACCGCCCAGTACCGACGCGAGCGTGCAGATCGTGGCGATCCGATACGCCTGCTCGCGCCGTGCCAGAACCATCGGCACCAGCATGACGTCGGGCGGAATCGGGAAAAAGCTCGATTCGGCGAAGGATATCGTCGCTAGATAGCGTTCGGAGTGACGGTGACCGGCGAGCTTCAGCGTCCAGTCGTAAAGCGCGCGGAACATGCGGGGCGGACCTCTGCAAAGCACCGGGCGCGCCCGGAATGTGATGGCAGGGGCGCTCGGATTCGAACCGAGGGCCTTCGGTTTTGGAGACCGACGCTCTAACCAGCTGAGCTACGCCCCTGTGCGGTGAGCGCTCCTAAAGTTTGCCGGGAAAGAAGGCAAGACTTGGTTATGCCACTCCGAATCCAACATGTATCCAACAATCGACCGAACCTTGCTTTTATCGTGCGCTGGCGCTAGGCGCGCCCTCTTCCACCGTCTCATCGATGGAATCGTGCGGGAGCATATCTTCGGATGTGCGTCTGAACCGCTAAACTTGAACCGGGCGGGTCGCTTGCGGCCTGTCCAGCAAAAGAGTGAAACATGGCTAAGAAAATCACGGGCTATATCAAGCTCCAGGTGCCTGCGGGTGCCGCCAATCCGTCGCCTCCGATCGGCCCTGCTCTGGGTCAGCGCGGCGTCAACATCATGGAATTCTGCAAGGCGTTCAACGCGTCGACCGGCGAAGTCGAGAAGGGCACCCCCCTGCCCACCGTCATCACCGTCTATGCCGACCGCAGCTTCTCGTTCGAGACGAAGCAGCCACCGGCGACGTACCTCATCAAGAAGGCAGCGAACCTGAAGTCGGGTTCGAAGGAGCCAGGCAAGATTTCGGCCGGAACGATCAAGCGCTCGGCGCTGTCGGCCATCGCCGAATCGAAGATGAAGGATCTGAACGCAAACGATATCGAGGCGGCAACGAAGATCATCGAGGGCTCGGCCCGTTCGATGGGTCTTCAGGTCGTGGAGGGCTGATCACATGGCAAAGCTGACCAAGAAGCAGAAGACGATGGCCGACGCAGTCGACCGTGAAAAGCTGTACGGCGTGGACGAAGCGATTGCACTGGCACGTGCCAATGCGACCGCGAAGTTCGACGAAACGATCGAAGTCGCACTGAACCTGGGCGTCGATCCCCGCCACGCCGACCAGATGGTCCGTGGCGTCGTGACCCTGCCAAAGGGCACCGGCAAGACGGTTCGCGTCGGCGTGTTCGCCAAGGGTGCGAAGGCTGAAGAGGCGCTGGCCGCCGGTGCCGACGTCGTCGGTGCGGAAGACCTGCTCGAGATCGTTCAGGGTGGCAAGATCGAGTTCGATCGCTGCATCGCGACCCCGGACATGATGGGTCTGGTCGGGCGTCTGGGCAAGGTGCTGGGTCCGAAAGGCCTGATGCCGAACCCGAAGCTGGGCACGGTCACCATGAACGTCGCGGAAGCCGTCAAGGCAGCCAAGGGCGGTCAGGTCGAGTATCGCGTCGAAAAGGCCGGCATCATCCATTCGGGCATCGGCAAGGCGTCGTTCCCGGCGGAAGACCTGCGCGCGAATTTCGACGCGCTGGTCGATGCGGTGGTCAAGGCCAAGCCATCGGGCGCCAAGGGCAAGTATCTGCGCAAGGCCGCGGTGAGTAGCTCGATGGGGCCAGGCGTGAAGATCGACGTCGCCGAGGTTTCGGCGGTCTGATCTTTCGACTGCAAGCGAACAACAAGGGGCCGGGGGAAACTCCGGCCCCTTTTTCGTGCGTCGTTCAGGCGTGAGCGAGTGCTGCGCCCAGCGCTTCGCTGAGATCGCCGATCTGAAACGGTTTGCGCAGGATCTGATGAATGCCGACAGGCTGATCGGCGGCGTCGAATTCAGCATAGCCCGTGGCCATGATGACCGGCAGATCGGGCCGGACGCGATGCGCCTCACGCACCACTTCCGCGCCGTTCATCCCCGCCATAGCGAAATCGACCAGGAGCAGGTCGGGGCGCTGTTGTTTCAGGATATCGAGCCCGGTGGGGCCATCGGCCGCCTCCCACACCTTGTAGCCAAGCGATTCGAGGCAGTCGGTCATAAAGCGGCGGACGCCATCGTCATCGTCGATCACGAGGATGCGACCGCCTTCGCGGCGCGATGCGGCGGCAACGGGGGCCACGGTCGCGGCTTGGGTCACCGCCTCGGCGCGCGGGAGCCAGATGCTGACGGACGTGCCGACACCCTCCTCGCTCTCCAGCACCGCGCTGCCTCCGGATTGGCGAGCGATGCCGAAGACCTGGCTCAGGCCAAGGCCAGTGCCTTTGCCCACCGCCTTGGTCGTGAAGAAGGGGTCGAACACCTTGCTGAGCAGGTGCGGCGGAATGCCGCTGCCGGTGTCGGCAACGGTCACCGTGGCATAGCTGCCCTCACGCAAACCCGATGCGTTGGCAGTGGGCATGCCCGTGGTGATCGACAGCGTGCCGCCGCGCGGCATGGCGTCGCGCGCGTTGATTGCCAGATTGAGGATCGCCAGTTCAAGCTGGTTGGTATCGGCCATCACCCAAGGCGATGCCGGGTCGAGAATCCATTTCTTTTCGACCTGCGGGCCAATCGTGCGTTCGAGGATGTCGTTCATCCCCTCAACCAATGCGTTGAGATCGACCGGGGTCAGCGTGAGTTGCTGGGTGCGCGAGAAAGCGAGTAGCTGATGCGTCAGCTTGGCCGCGCTTGACGTGGCGTGGCGCGCGAACCCGGCGAGGCGGAGTACGCGGGGATCCTCGACACGATGTTCGATCAGTTCGAGATTGCCGGAAATGACCGTCAGCAGATTGTTGAAATCATGCGCGATCCCGCCGGTCAACTGACCGACCGCCTCCATCTTTTGCGACTGGACCAGCGCCGACTGAATGCGTTCGCGCTCGGCGACTTCCTGCATCAACTGGTTATTCGCGTCCGACAGTTCGCGCGTGCGTTCGGCGATGCGGCTTTCGAGGCTGCCGTTGAGCTGGGTGAGGCGTTCCTCGATCGCCTGAAGATCGAGCAGGCGTCGGCGTGCCTCATATTGGCGGCGGCGCACACGGAATGCCGACGCAACGGCACTGACCAGCGTGTCGCTATGAATCGGGCGTTCCAGCACGACCACATTGCCTAGCCCGTCCAGCATTCTCTGTGCATCGGGCGGGCGCCGACCGACGCGTTTGGTGGCGAGCAGGATGAACGGAAAGTCCGACCAGGGCGGCTGTGCGCCCAGCCAATCGTCAAGCGGCGCGCGGTCGCTGCCGCCCAATGATTCCTCGGTCACAATCGCCATCGACGCGCCGTCCGCCATATTTGCGGCGAGCGCATCGATGCTGTCACAGATGACATGTACATGCCCCATGCGATCGAGCAATTGCCCCATCACCGGCGCATCGCGACCGCGCAGCGCGAAAATCAAGATGCGTTGTTCAGGCACAATCAGTCGTCCGCCGCCGGATCAGCAGACAGCAACGGCGTCACACCGCGATAAGTAGGCAGGCCAGTCAGCACGCCCTCAAAATCGCGCAGCGGCTCACCGATCTCGACCCCCTCACGCGACAGGCGGAATTCGCGGATGCTGGTTTGATGCGCAGTCATCCGGCTTTTGACGACCGACACCGCCTTCAGCATATCGCCCTTCGCCTCGAAATAGCGGAACAGCACGATCGTGTCGGACAGATAGCTGAGATCGATTTCGGAGCGGACATCGCCGATAATGCCATGCTGACCCAGAATGAGCAGCGTGATGACGCCCTGCTGGTTCAGATAGCTGAGCATTTCATGCATTTGCAGCAACAGGTATTTTTCACCCGGCATTGCTTGCAGAAACGCATTCAGGCTGTCGATCACGATCATCTTCACGCCATCCGCCTCGACGGCATGGCGCACCCAGTGCGAAAACTGGCCGGGCGACAGTTCCGCCGGATCGATCTGGGTGACGTGCAGCGTGCCGTCATCGATATGCGGCTGCAAATTCATGCCCATCGATTTGGCGCGCGCGAGCATCGTCGCCCGCCCCTCGTCGAACAGAAAATAGGAGACGGGTTCGCCGCGTTCCAGCGCAGTGGTGACGCAGCGCACCGCAGTGCTGGTCTTGCCGACGCCGGACGGGCCGTTGAACAGGACGTTGGTGCCGGCGGACAGGCCGCCGCCCAGCATCTGATCGAAATGAGCGACGCCGGTGGACACCAGTTCCTCGCAGAAATCGGTGTGATGCTCCGCCGCGATCAGGCGCGGGAACACTGCCACGCCGCCGGTCTCGATGATGAAATCATGAAAGCCGCCGCGATATTTGACACCGCGCAGCTTCACCACGCGCAGCCGACGTCGTTCCGATCCATATTCCTGCGCATTCTGTTCCAGCGTGATGACGCCGTGCGCGATGCTATGCAATTGCAGGTCGCCGGGATCGGAACTGCGATCGTCGAGCATCAGCACGGTGCAATTGCGCAGCGAAAAATATTGTTTCAGCGCCAAAATCTGGCGGCGATAACGCAGCGAATTCTGCGCCAGCAGCCGCATTTCGGACAGGCTGTCGAACACCACGCGTGAGGGTTTGAGGCGATCGACGCACTCCATCACGCCCTGGATCGTCTCACCCAGCTCAACCTCGGACGGTTCCAGGATCGATTGCTCGGTGTCCGGGTCGAGCCCGTCCTCGCTCACCAGTTCGAACAGCTCGATATCGTCCAGCGACCAGCGATGGCTCGCGGCCACTTCGCGCAGTTCGGCCGCTGTTTCGGACAGGGTAATATAAAGCCCACGCTCGCCGCGACGTGCCCCGTCGAGCAGGAATTGCAGCGCGATCGTCGTCTTGCCGCTGCCCGGTGCGCCCTCCACCAAATAGGCGCGATTGCCGGTCAGCCCGCCCGCCAGAATATTGTCCAGTTCGGCAATTCCAGTCGAAACGATGGCGGATCTTGGTGCCTTGTTCTCAGTCTGCATTCTCAATTCTCGCAGTGGTGACCCACGGGCCATTACGGTCATTCAACGATCCAACCGCAATTTTGCTGCATAAAAAGCCTTCCGCAAACGTAAGCCACTTTAAAACGGGAAGAAAATCGGGATCGTGGCAATTGCGACGGCAAAGGTAATCAGGTTGAGCGGCAGGCCGATGCGCACGAAATCCATGTAGCGATAGCCGGCCATCTGATAGACGATGACGTTGGTCTGATAACCGAACGGCGTGGCGAAGGCAGCGCTGCCCGCCATCATCACCGCGACCAGAAACGGGCGCGGGCTGACCCCCAGGCTTTCGGCCAGCGCTACCGCGATCGGGGTTACCAGCACCGCGACGGTGGCGTTGGACAGCAATTCGGTCAGCACCATCGTCACCAGATACAAAATAATCAGCGCGATCACGGGTTTCAGATCGTGCAGCGATCCGACCAGCGCCTCGGTCGCGGTGGCGGCCAGCCCGCTTTCCTCCATCGCAATACCGATCACGACCATGCCCGCGATCAGGATCAGAATATCGGGTTTCAGCCCGCCATAAGCCTGATCCGCGGTGATGACACGCAACAGGATCAGCAGCACCGCCCCGGCAAAGGCGGACGCCGCGATCGGGGCGATGCCCAAAGCGGCGATGACGATGGCGCTGACGAAGATGGCAAGGGCAATCGCCGCCTTTACCGGTTGCAGCGGGCGCGGCTCGGCAAAGAGCTCGGCATGACCGACCTGCGCGCCGCCGATGCTGAGATCGGGGTCGTAATCGCCGGTCGCCTCGTCCTCGCGGCCCAGCGCCTTTTTCATCAGGCGGCCGCTGAACAGGAAAAGGTACAGGCCGCCCGCAATCGCCATCGGCACGCCGACGGGGGTAATCTCGAACATCCCGAAACGCGGCTGCCCGGCGTTGCTCGCCATGTCGTCGACCAGCAAATTGGTCGAGGTGCCGATCAGCGTGCAGCACCCGGCGAGCACGGTGATGTAGGACAGCGGCATCAGATAGCGTTTGGGCGATTGTTTCAGCGCGATCGCTACGTCGCGGATCACCGGCGCACCCAGCACGACGATCGGCGTGCTGTTCATGAATGCCGAGATGATCCCGATCCCGCCCAGCAACATCCACACCCCTGCGGACCCGGCGCGTTTGCACAGTCTGACGCCCGCCGCGATCGCGCGATCGAGCAGCCCCGACAGTTCCAGCGCATAGGCAATCACGAACAGCGATGCGAGCGCGATGATCGCGGGGCTGGCGAACGCACCCTGCACCTCGACCGGGCGAACGACGCCGGTCATCAGCAGCACCGCTGCGCCGCTCAACGCGACGACGTCGGAGCGCACCTTGTCCCAAATCAGCGCTGCAACCACCGCCGCGAGCACCACCAATGTCAGGATCTGGTCGATGTTCATTACGGGATCGAACGTCCAGTCATTGCGATATGTCCCTGATCGGACATGGATTTGGCGGGATTGTTCGCTATCAAGTGTGGATGGAAGAGCCAAGCCTACGCAGCAGCCGCCTAGCCCTGGCCGGTGGCATTGCAGCCGCCGTCATCATCGCCGGCGGCGGGTTTCTGTTCGGTCGCGTTACAAGCGAACGCACCGAGGTGGTAATCGCACCGGTCCCGATCGCTTCGACCCGACCACAGGCGACGCCGTCGCCGGAGCCGCGCGGGATTCTGGGTCGCGCCGATCTGATCGCGCTGGCCGCGAGCGCCACCGACCGCTTTGCCGCCGGGGGCGATCCGGGCGAGGCGACCCGCGATGCCGATGGTCGCCGGTTCGAGCTCCGGCTGCCGTTCGGGTGCAATGGCCCGGCCGAGGCGGACAGCAAGGCGGCGATGCGTTGGCGTTACGACGCCGAGGCCCGTGCGCTGCGCATTCACGCCGCCCCGGTCAGCTGGCGCGCGGAGGACTGGTGGAGCACTGCGCCCGAGGGGATCGAGGGCGTCGAGGGGTTCTGGCTGATGCGTCCATGGACCGGCAGCGACAGCTGTCCCGCGACCTCCGACCGCCCCTCCGCAACCGGTGCCGAAGCCGTCACCCTGCCCGGTCAAACACTGGCGATCGGCCAGATTCTGTCGCTTGAGGGGACACGGCGCGGGCGACGCAACGGCCAACCCTATGAGGCCGTCGTCCGTGTTCCGGCAGACGAATTGGACACGTCAAAGGGTTTTCGGCTGCGCATCATCGGTCGCGTCGTGGCCGCTCCGAACGGCGGCACCGTGCGCTGTCAGCAGCCCGCCGGGGCCGAGCAGCGCCCAATTTGCCTGATCGCTACCGCATTTGAACAGGTGTCGGTGGAGAATGCTGCGACGGGCGATGTGGTCGCAACATGGGATGCGCAGGGCAGCGCCGCGAACTAGCATTGGCTCCCCCCTCGCCAAGCGGCACATTTTCGGCTATGGGCCACCGCTTCCCGCGCCGTGATCTTTTCCGCGCGAGCCATATCATCGGAATTTATGCCCTTTTCCAATCTCCCCCCCAGCCTTGCCGAGGCGCTGACCGCGCGCGGCTATACCGCGCTCACCCCCGTTCAGGCCGCCGTGGTCGAGGACAACGCCAACGGGCGTGACCTGCTCGTTTCCGCCCAGACCGGCTCTGGGAAGACCGTCGCCTTTGGTCTGGCGATGGCCGAGGATTTGCTGGCGGACGGCGTGTTGCCGCCGCCGGGTGCGCCGCTGGTGATCGCCATCGCGCCGACGCGCGAACTGGCGCTTCAGGTGGCGAAGGAACTGGCGTGGCTCTATGCCAGCGCCGGTGCGCGCATTTCGACCTGTGTCGGCGGCATGGACGCCTCGCGCGAACGTCGCTCGCTGTCGCACGGCACCCATATCGTCGTCGGCACCCCGGGCCGGTTGCGCGACCATCTTGAGCGCGGCGCGCTCGACCTGTCGAAGGTCCGCGTCGCAGTGCTCGACGAAGCCGACGAGATGCTCGACATGGGTTTCCGCGAGGAACTGGAAGCCTTGCTCGACGCGACGCCGGATCAGCGCCGCACCTTCCTGTTCTCCGCCACCCTGCCAAAGCCGATCGTGGCGCTGGCCAAGCGCTATCAGCGCGACGCACATCGCATCTCGACCGTCGGTGACGATCGCGGCCATGGCGACATCGCCTATCAGGCGATCGCAGTTGCCCCGTCGGACATCGAACACGCCGTCATCAACCTGTTGCGCTTTCACGAGGCAGAGACGGCAATGCTGTTCTGCGCTACGCGCGACAATGTCCGTCATCTGCACGCGAACCTGACCGAGCGTGGCTTTACCGCCGTCGCGCTGTCGGGCGAGCACAGCCAGAACGAGCGGAACGCGGCGTTGCAGGCGCTGCGCGATCGCCGCGCTCGCGTCTGCGTCGCCACCGACGTCGCCGCGCGCGGTATCGATCTGCCGACGCTCAGCCTTGTGGTCCATGTCGAACTGCCACGCGATGCCGAGGCGTTGCAGCATCGTTCGGGCCGCACCGGGCGTGCGGGCAAGAAGGGCACGGCTGTCCTCATCGTCCCCTACCCCCGCCGTCGCCGTGTCGAGATGACGCTCAAACAGGCGCGGATCAACGCCGAATGGTTGCCGGTGCCAAGCATCGAAGACATCCGCGCCAAGGACCGCGAGCGGCTGATGGAAAAGCTGATCGCGCCGGTCGAGATCGACGACGACGATCGCACGCTGGCCGAGGCGCTGCTGGAGCAGAAAACCCCGATCGAAATCGCCGCCGCACTGGTGCAGGCGCATCGCGCGTCGATGCCCGCGCCCGAGGAACTGATCGACCGCGGCCCCGGTGCTGGCCCCACGCGCGAAGCCGTGCACCGTCCCGGTTTCGACGACACCGTCTGGTTCAAGATGAACATCGGTCGCCGCCAGAATGCCGATCCGCGCTGGATCCTGCCGCTGATCTGCCGTCGTGGCCATGTCACCAAGTCCGAAATCGGTGCGATCCGCATCGGTGCCGGCGAAACGCGGTTTCAGGTGCCGAGCGCGATTGCCAAGACCTTCGCCATGAACGTGTTGAAGTCCGCCGACGAAGGTGGCGAGGATGAGGCTGGCGTGCGGATCGAGATGGCTGAAGGCCCGCCCCCGCCCGGCACGCGCGGTGACCACGAACCGCGCCGCTCCGGCCCGCCGCGCAATCACGACCGTCAGGTGTTGCGCACCGCGCGGCCCGCGAACGCCGCGCCTGGTGGCAAGCCGGGCTTCGCAGCCCCCGGCGGCAAGCCCGGATTCAAGGGCAAGCCGAAACCGCATCGTGGCAAGCCGCCGCAGCGGTAACCCACGATGACGCTGCGCATCCTGGTCGATGCCGACGCCTGCCCGGTGAAGGACGAGATTTACAAGGTCGCATGGCGGCGCGCGGTAGCGGTGGTGATCGTCGCCAACGCCTATATCCGTATCCCCGATCATACGCTGATTACGCGGGTGGTGGTGTCGGATGGTTTCGACGCGGCGGATGACTGGATTGCGGAGCAGGCAGGGGCGAAGACGGTGGTGGTAACCGCCGATATATTGCTGGCCGATCGCTGCCTGAAGGCGGGCGCGACGGTGTTGTCATCGACCGGCAAGCCGTTCACGCTCGCCTCGATCGGCGCGGCCATCGCCACGCGCGCGATCATGGCCGATCTGCGTGCAGGCGGCGAGCAACTGGGCGGCCCTGCCCCCTTCAGCAAAGCCGACCGCTCCCGTTTCCTCTCGGCACTGGACGATGCATTGGTCAGGCTCGCCCGAAACTGACGCCCGCCGAAAGATGCATGACAACTATGCATTCGTCGTCGTTACGATCCCGTGATAAACCAGCCCCGACTCTGGCACGGGGGCGCACATGGCAGAAGAACGGATCACCCAACCCGACGGCACCGGCATCAACCTGCGGTCATGGCCCACGTCCGGTCCCGCAAAGGGGGCCGTAGTTCTCCAGCATGGCTTCAACGCCCATACGGCGCATCTCGACTGGGCGGGGCAGCAGCTGAATGCGGCTGGCTATGCCTGTTACGGCGTCGATCTGCGCGGGCGCGGCAAGTCGGATGGCGAGCGCTTCTTCGTCGATAGCTTCGATCAATATATCGCCGACACCCGCCTCGCCTTCGACAAGGCGCGGGCAGACCATCCAGGCCTGCCGGTCTTCATTCTGGGCCACAGCGCGGGCGGCGTCATCGCGACCAGCTTTGCGCTGCGCTATCAAATGGAGCTCGCTGGACTGATTTGCCACAGCTTTGCGTTTCGTGTCCCCGCGCCCGGCTTCGTGCTCGATCTGGTCACCTGGCTCAGCGGCGCCTTCCCACGGCTCAAGGTACTGAAGCTCAAGAATGAGGATTTCTCGCGTGACCCCGCCTGGGTTGCGATGATGAACGCCGATCCGCTGATCCATGACGAGCGTCAGCCCGCCAAGACCGTGGGACAGATGTGGAAGGCGGACCGGGTGCTGGAACGCTCCTTCCCGCAGATCACCCTCCCCGTCCTCATCATCCACGGGACCGAGGACCACGCCACATTGCCCGCAGGCAGCCAGATGTTCTTCGACAATGCGGGTGCAATCGACAAGACGCTGAAGCTGTATGACGGCCATTATCACGATCTCCTCGCGGACACCGGCAAGGCGGGGGTGATGGCGGACATCGTCGCGTGGCTCGACGCGCACGGATAAAAGCCGTCTGTCCGGCGCACAGCCGGGTGACATTCATCCCCGCCGCCTCTATCATCGCCACTCCGTGATAGGGATGATACATTCGATGTTCGCACGACCCGGGCCACGCGTTATCGCGGCCCTCCTGGCAATCGGCGGTTCCGCCTCCGCGCTCGCGCAGGAGGTGACCGCGCCGCCGCCAGCCACCAGTGCGATTCCGGCACCGTCGCAAAACACGCCGCAGCCAGCACCGGTGCAGATCGCGCCCATCCAGATCCCGCTCCCTACCTTGTCGCCCGAACAGGCCGATCAGGTCCGCCGCCTGATCGTGCTTGGCCGCATTTCGCAAGGGCTGCGCTATTCGACGGCCGAGGCGGAAGTGCTTCCCGCCGATGACGAGGGGCTGGTCCGCGCCGCGATCGACTATGCCCGCGCCACGCATATCGGACGCCTCGACACCAGCGATTTTCAGGAGGATTGGGCGCTGCGCCCCGCCGCCTGGGACCCCGTTCCCGACTTCGCCCGCGCGGTTCAGGCCAACCGCATCCCGGCCTGGTTCGCCAGCCTGACGCCGCAGTACGAAGGCTATGACAATCTCCGCAAGGGCCTTGCCCGCTATCGTCAGTTGGAAACGGTCGGCGGTTGGAGCGCGATCGCCGCTGGCCCGGACCTGTCGGCTGGATCGACCGGTCCGCGCGTCGCCGCGCTCCGCGCCCGCCTTTCGGTGGAGGATAATGGCGTCGACAGGATCGGCGACAAGTTCGACGCGCCGCTGAAGGAAGCCGTTCTTCGCGCCCAGCGCCGCTACGGCCTCGCCCCCACCGGTGTCGTCTCTACCGGCACGCTCGCCGCGCTCAATGTTCCCGTGTCCAGCCGCATCCGTCAGATCATGGCGAACATGGAACGCTGGCGCTGGATGCCAAAGGAAATGCCGGTCGATCGCATTCAGGTGAACATCGCGGCAGCACAGGTCGCGGTTTTCGAGGGCGACAAGCCCGTCATGTCGATGCGCGGTGTCACCGGAAAGCCCGGCGGCGGTGAGACGCCGATGCTGCAATCCAATATCCATTCCGTCGTGCTCAACCCGCCATGGAACGTGCCCGCCGGCATCGCCGCGCGTGAGCTGTTTCCCAAGGGCCCGGCCTATCTGGCACGCAACGGGTTCAAGGTGATCGGCACCGGCCCCAGCCGCCGCCTGCAACAGGCTCCGGCGATGTCGGCGCTGGGCAAGTTCAAGTTCGACTTCAACAACCCCTTCGCCGTCTATCTCCACGACACGCCCAGCAAGGGCAAATTCTCCAGCTATGACCGCCTCGCCAGCCATGGCTGCATCCGGCTGGAGCGCCCTGCCGATCTCGCGCGGCTGTTGCTGAACGGCAGCACGGTGTGGACGGATGAGGGGATCGACGCCGCGCTCGCCAAGGGTGAGACGGTGCGCGCACCGCTGCCGAAGCAGGTCGCGGTCTATCTGCTCTATTGGACCGCTTATGCCAGCGGGAACGGCACGATGAACTTTCGTGGCGACCCCTATGGCTGGGACAAGACGCTGGCATCCAAGATCGAAAAACGCTCCGCCGCCCAGGCACTCGCGGCACGCTGATCCCCAAAACCGAATGCGCGCCACCTTCTCGAAACTGATCTCGATGCAGTGGCAGGTCAATGCCGCCATCGCCTTGGCGCGCTTCTTCTACCGGCGCGTGCCGGTGGTCGGGCGGTTCGTCGGCATGTTCATCGACCGGTGCATCCTGGTCTTCTTCGGCATCGACGTCTGGTCGTTCTCGGTTGATATCAAACATTTGTCGATCGCGCATCCGGTGGGGGTCATGTTCGGCGGCGTCGGCGTCTATTCGCAAGGGCGCGTGGTAGTGATGTCGGGCGTGAAGTTCGGAGGCGGACGGCCGAACGATCCCGACTTCATCGAAAAAAGCCGTGCGGGCCGCACCTTCGTGTTGGGCGACAATGTCGTCATCGCAACCAATTCGACGTTGCTGGGGCCGCTGACGATCTGTGACAATGTGCTGGTCGGCGCGATGTCGCTGGTGACCAAATCGATCACCGAGCCCGGCGTCTATGCGGGCTGCCCCGCGCGCAAGATTTCCGATGAAGTCACGTTTGACTGGGTCGCGCATTTGCCCGATCCCCATGCTGAAACAATTGCCTGAACACGCAATGCTGCCCGGAACACGGAGAATGACCATGACCCGCCGCCTTTCCCTCACCGCCGCGCTCCTCGCCGCGACCGCGCTCGCCGCCTGTTCGGGCGGTTCGGACGGGCCACCGCCGCCCGAAAACGAAACTGAAAACGTGGTCGAGGTGATTAACGAAGCGCCAGTCGAGAATATCGCCGATCCCGAACCGTCGCCGACCCCCTCGCCCACCCCCGCACCGGTCGTGGAGGACGAGCGCGCGACCGAGGAACAGGTGATGGACGACGCCGATTCGGTCGGCATGACCGCACGCCTGCCGCGTCAGGATAGCGCGAACGAAACCGCCCCGGCGGAATAGCCGCATTTCGGTTATCGTCAGCGGACGCGCAGCGTGAAGCGGATCGTGCGGGCGTTCTTCGTGCCACCGGCAAAGGGCTGTTCATAGACGAAGCGCAGCACATGCTCGCCCGTCGTTGTCGCCGACAGCCGGAACCGCTGTATGTCCTGCCCACCGACGTCCTGACCGCCATCGCCCGGCCCCGTGGATGCCTCGAGCGATGGCAGCGGCGCGTCATCGGCGCGTCGCCAGCTATAGCCGGTGCCCAGTTGGGCCACGAGACGGACCTCGACCACGTCACCCCGCGCGGCGTCGATGACGCGCCCGGCCTCGGCCTCGGTCAGCTTGACCACGGAAGCCTCCGTCGCCGATCCGACCGCGCTGCCATCGCTGCACGCGGCCGCAGCGAGCAACGCCGCGGCCACGCCGATTCCGCCAGGTCGCCCCGGCTTCATTATGAGCCGACCGGCTCTGGCACCCGGAACGGCAGCCGCGAGCGACGGATCAGATCGAAGAATTTGGGGTTGATGACCAGCCCCGCGCGCACCGGGCGAACCCAGGATGCCGCATAGCCGATCCGGTTGCTGCCATAGCGGATCCACATATTCCCGCCGTCACCCCAGACCGCGCCCCAGCTGTTGCGGATCAGCCATGCCTGTTTGCTGTCGTCCCAGCCGATCAGGGTCACGCCATGATTGAGCGGACCATTATCGGTCTGGTTGAACACGCCGCCGCCATAGGCCTGAAACGCGGGTGTGACGCGCACCGCGACCGCGAGCGGGCCATATTGCGCGAGCGCCGCCTTTAGCTGTGCGACGCTGGGCACCGACGATCCGTTGCCGACATAGCCCCATGCCGATGCCCGGTAGAGCCCGTTCGGCGACGGCGTGCAGGTGCCGTTGGCCGCCGTATAGGGCATCTGGCTCTCGGTCCGGTCCTTCGTCCCCAGCAACCATGGGAACGCCCACCAGCCGCCCCCGCAGGTGCCGGCGCCGGAGCATGACAGGACATGCTGTTCCGACGAGTCGATCGCGCTGCCGTACAGCAGTCGATAGCTGCCCTCATACGCGCCCATCGTCGCAAACGCCCAGCAGCTGCCACAGCCGCCCTGATTGCGCACCGGCCCGAACGCCGACTGATAGCTGCACGTCGCCGATCCGGCGGCACAGGGCAGCGCGGCGAGCGTCACATTTTGTTCGGCCAGGAACTGCTTGTCGAGCTGCAGCGCCTGCACGGCAAAGCTGTTCACCTGCGGCGCGGTCGATGCGAGATCGGTGGGCGGTTTGAGCCCCGCCAGTTGCGACAGCGGGCGGTCCATCGCCTCGGTATAGCTGATGTTGAAGGTCCAGTTGTTCTGGACTGCCACGGACCGCAACTGCGTGATCTGGGTGCGGATCGCCGGTGATGCCTTGGTCAGGCGCTGGCTATAGATCGCCCGCTCCGGAATACGGATTGCTGACGGCTTGATCTGTGCAACGCCGGGTTGCCCGGCGGTAGGTCCGGCAAAGGAAGCGGCACCGACCGCGCCAAGTCCGGCAATGGCTGCGGCACCGACAATGATTGCGAATCTATAGTGCATTTCAACCTCTCCAACGTGTTCGAGCAAAAGGCACGCACGAAAACAACCGTCCAGTCATGGAAACGGCATATCGAGTTGGAACGCTAATTTTTACATTGAAAGCAGAGCGGCTATATCATCGGTAGTTGACTATTCCAAGTCTTTGGAAATCAGGGATCGATATTTACTTCGATGAGCAATTGATGAAGTCTTGTCTATAAGTTACTGTACTGTTTACGGAATCCGTATAGGTGGCGATTGTGACAATCGATGGCGTCGATACGCGCGGTCGGAATTCCGGTTCGGCCCATGCGCGTTCGCCGGTTGAGTGCAACGCGAGCGGCCCCAGAGTCGCAAACCGGGCGCGCGCGATCCCCGCCTTGACTTCCCCGCCCCGTCCGTTATTGGCGCGCCTTCGTTCGTTCGGGGGTGACCCTGTGCGCGCGAACCGTCCGAGACAGTAGGTGACCGGAATTTGCCGGTCTTAATTTCCTGCCAAGACGGGGACAGAGATTTTATCCGGCCTTGCCATTCGTGGCGTGTCCGGGTCAGCCCGCCGGAGCGATTCGGCCCTGACGATCATGCTCCCTCGGACAGTAGGGGGTTGGGCATCCGCCCATCCTCCGGCGTAACCGGCTCCAACCATCTGGTTGGGGTATTTTGAGGAGACCGGCATGGATCGTGCTCAGAAGACCGAAGCCGTTGCCGAGCTGAATCGCACCTTTAACGAGGTCGGCGTGGTGGTTGTCACCCGCAATCTCGGGATGACCGTCAAGCAATCGACGGACCTCCGCAACAAGATGCGTGCAGCTGGTGCGAGCTACCAGGTCGCGAAGAACCGCCTTGCCAAAATCGCGCTCGACGGCACCGACTACACGGTGCTGGCGGACCTGTTGACGGGTCCGACGGCGCTTTCCACCTCGATCGACCCCGTTGCTGCGGCAAAGGTGATGATCGAGTTCGCAAAGACCAATGACAAGATCGAAGTCATTGGCGGCGCGATGGGAAGCCAGCTGCTCGACGCGGAAGGCATCAAGGCACTCGCCTCGCTGCCGTCGCTGGATGAACTGCGTGCGAAGATCGTTGGTCTTATCGTTGCCCCGGCAACCAAGATCGCGACCATCACCCAGGCACCTGCGGCACAGCTTGCTCGTGTGCTTTCGGCATATGCGGAGAAGGAAGCCGCCTGAGGCGGTGTTCTTTCGCGATAATTTTCGAACCAATCTGATTGAAGGAATATCAAATGGCTGACCTGAACAAGCTCGTCGACGCCCTGTCGGAACTGACCGTCCTCGAAGCAGCTGAGCTGTCGAAGCTGCTCGAAGAGAAGTGGGGCGTTTCGGCTGCTGCCGCTGTTGCTGCGGCTCCTGCTGCTGGCGGCGGCGCCGCTGCCCCGGCTGCTGAAGAGCAGACCGAATTCGACGTGATCCTCACCGGCGACGGTGGCAAGAAGATCAACGTCATCAAGGAAGTCCGCGCGATCACGCAGCTCGGCCTGACCGAAGCCAAGGCACTCGTCGAAGGCGCGCCAAAGGCCGTCAAGGAAGGCGTGTCGAAGGACGAAGCCGAGAAGATCAAGAAGCAGCTCGAAGAAGCCGGCGCGACCGTCGAGGTCAAGTAAGCTTCTTCTGCTTCACGGCAGACGAAATGAAGGGGGCGGTCCGGCGACGGACCGCCCCTTTTCGTTGGGGCGCGCACGGGTTAGGCTGGTCAGATGACGGATTCACCGGTTCACAGCGTCGGATTGGGTGGGGACGGCGATGAGATTTGGGCGATCGAGGAAGTCGAAACAGCGTTTGGCGTAAAGCTTGACGATAAAGATGCGATCGGTTGGGTGACAGCAGGCGATGTGTTCCGCTCTTTGCACAAGGCGCTACCCAGTGTGGAGATGGGTACCCCGGAAGAGTGGAATCGTTTTGCGACGGCGCTCGCAAGGCAAACCGGCATTGATCCGGAACTGATCACGCCGGAAAGCCCCTTACTCGGCGAAACACGAATATGGCGGGTACTTGCTTGGATGCCCGCAGCAATCTTGCTCGCTCCTATAGCGATGCTCGTCGCAGCGGTCGCGGCTTACGACGGTTAGCCGGCCACCTTCGGCACATATCGCTTCGCCGCCAGCCGCCCAAAGCCCTCACCCGCGCGCTCTACCCATAGCGGCCCAAGCTTGTCGCTGCCCTGCGCCGGCGCAGTGCCGACCATGAACACGTCGCGCAGCGTGCGGATGCTGAGGCCGGCATACCAGCGTAGTGCGACCGGCAGGATCGGCACGAACATCGGCTTGCCCTGCACATTGACGACAGCCATCTGGTCGCCCGGCAGGCTCACTTGCCCGCTCAGCATATAGACGCCGCCCGGTGCCAGGCTGAACGGTTCCGCCCCCGCCGCCATGCGCGCGGCGGCGTGGAAGGCGGCGATCTGCTGGTCCTGCTCGGCATTGGCCCCGAGCAGCGCGAGCGTGGCGCGGATATTGTCGGCGGCCTCGGTCCCGCGATTCTGGATGAACAGCTCGAAATCGACCGTCACTATGCCGTCGCGGATCGCGGCACGCAGCGGACGCATTTCGGTGAGCAGCGGCCCCTCGGGCGGCGGCGCAGACGGCGCGGCGCGCGGTGCCGCTGGCTGCGCTGACGGCGCTCTGCGGTCGAGCGGGGGCGGACCCGGTGACGGAGCCGACGCGGGCGGCGTGAAGACAGGTGCCTCCTCCGCTTCCTCGTCCTCGCGACGACGACGGCGGCCAAACCACCAGCCAGCGGTGAGTCCCGCGACCAGCAACAGCGCGCCGCCCAGCACGGGCAACAGCCAGCCGGGCATCTCGCTCGCAGTCTCGGGATTGGCAGCGATGTCGGAGGTCAAATCGCTCTGGATTGGCGTCGCCGGTGTGACCGGCGTCATAGGCATATCGACCGGGCCGGGCGACGTTTCAGGGACCGGGGCGCTCGGCTGGGGCACAGGAGCGGCGCTGGTCGCGACCGAACGTGGCGCGGGGGTGCGGGTCGCCGTTGGCGATACCTGCGGGACCGGCACGGGACGGATCGGCACCGGAGTCGGCGCGGGCGTGGGTGCCGCCGTTGGGCGCGGTGTCGGGGTCTGGCCCGTCGGGGGCAGACTGAAATCCTGCATCGGCGGCGTGATAATCACCGGCTGCTGGCTGTTCTGGGCAGCGACCGGGGTCGCAGCGATGGCAGCGAGGAGCAGCAAGGGGAACAGCGCGGTGGTCGCGCGGAGATTTAGCAAAGTCACGGGCCGCGCGTTAGCATGATGCGAACGAACCCGCGCACCAAAAAATGCGCAGGTTCGGCGAAAACGATGCCCGCCCCGCCGCATATGCAACGGGGCGGGCGGTACTCATACCTTGGCGGGGACGCTGTGCAGCCGCGCCTCGATGTCGGCATACATTGCCGGGTCGTCCTGGACCGCGATCGGCACCAGATGTTCGCCACCGTTGACGCGGCCAATGGTGAAGGCAGCGGCAGTGCGGCCTTCACTGCCATCGGGCATGCGATAGCGGGCATCGGCGACGAGGATCGGAGTGAAGCCATCGTCGCTGTCACCCATTGCGGCATCGACATAGTCGCGCGGCATCGTGACCGATGCATCGAGGCGACGACCGTCGCCGGGCTCGATCCGCTCCGACGGCATCACCGAATCGGCGGGCGGATCGATCAGCAGCTGATCGATCGCGGCATCCTGTCCGGCATTGCCGCCCAGCATGAAGGCACCGATGCGGACATCTTCCGCCGCGATCCCGCCCGAATTGGCGACGGTCAGCTCGAACTCGACCATCGCACCGCGACGACTCATTCCTGCACGCGTAGGCCGCATAGCCAGCTCAAGCTGCGGACGGCTGCCGCTCGGTTTTACGCCGCCAAGCACCGCATCGATATCCGCCGCGTCGGGCGTGACCATCTCGGCATTTTCCAGCGCAGGCTGTGCCTCGGCCGGTTCGTCGATCTCTGCGATTTCGGTCTCACGGGTTTCCGCGACCGTCGGTCGCTGTATAAACAGCGGCGCTGCGGCGGCAGGATCGGCACGCGGAGCAACAGGTGCCTCGACGGCGCGCTCTTCATGCACCGGGGCTATTGCGACCGGTTCGGCGACCGGCTCATACGCCTCGGCTTCATAGGCTTCCTCATAGACATCGTCGTCACGACGGCGACGCAGCAGCATGAAGGCGGCGATCGCCGCAGCGGCAAGGCCAAGGCCCGCAAGCAGCAGCCAGATCGTGCTGCCGCCGGTTGCCGCTTCAGGCGCGACATCGGTTTCGGCAGTCGTTACCGGCGCGGTCTCGGCGGGCGGCGGCGCGACTTCAGCAGGAGGCGGCGTCACCGGCGTTGCGGCAACAGGGGCCGTCGGTTCGGGAACGGCAACGGGTGCAGGGGCGGCGACGGGTGCGGGTGCGCGTTCCGTCACGGGCGCGGGTCGTGCAGCGCGCGGCTGGGGCCGAGCCTCAGCGCGCTCGGCACGTGCGGCGCGCGCTGAGGCGGCCCGTTCGCGGGCCTCCTGCGCGGCTTGTTCGGCGACGCCGGGTGCGACCGGGGTGCGTGACTGTCCGGGCTGGGCGGGAGCCGTCGCCGCAGGAGGCGTAACCGGCGCAGGGGCCGGCGCAGGCTGGCTGGGCACGAGCACGGTCGGCGGGGTCACCGTCTCTTGTGCATAGGCGGTTGCGGGGATGGCGACCGCGGCCAAAAGCAGCGCGGCGGCCCGGCGATGCGCGATACGCGCGATGTTCGGGGTGTGGGTCATAACGGGGGTTCAATGACTGGAACCCGCGATTCGTCCCACCACAGGCTCAAAATTGCGGCGAGTTGTTCGCTGGCGCCGTTCAAATGATGATTCGGCGCGAACGTGAATGAAAGCGGGGGCAACTTGCATCGCCCCCGTTTCAACTGTCACAAAACTCGATCAGCACGTCACGGGACTGTGACTGTCTTGAACGTCATACCCTTCAACTCGGGTAGTGCCTGAAGCTGGGGCGTCACGACTTTAAGGTCGCCGACCACAACCAGCGTCATCTTGTCGAGCGGCAACAGCTTTGCCGACTCGCTCATCTGTGTCGGCGTTACGGCCAGCACGTCGGTCACGTATCGATTCAGCGCGTCGCGCGGCAAACCCAGCGTGTCACGGCTTGCGATCGTGCCGATCAGCGACCCCGCGGTGGAGTTCTGGATCACGAACAGTCCCGCCATATATTGCCGCATCCCGGCCGCCTCCTCGTCACCAGGCGGCGTCGTTTGAAGCGTGCGAATTTCGTAGAACACTTCCTTCAGCGCCGGCCCCGTCACCGCCGTCGTCACGTCGGCGTTGAACGTCCACACCGCATTGTGCGGAAAGAAGCCCAGGCCTGAGCCGGGGGAATAGGTGTAGCCCTTGGCCTCCCGGATGTTGCGCGTGATGCGCGAACTGAATGCCCCACCCAGCAGCGCATTCGATACCCGCATCGGGATTTCCCCGGGCGTTCCGGCGCGCGGGGCTGGATAGGAAATGCTGAACGTGGTCTGCGGCGCGCCTGGGCGGTCGATCAACAGCACTTGCGGGCCCGGTTTCGGGCTGGGTGGCAGCACCAGCCGATCCGGTCCGGCAGCCCAGCCCGCGAAAGCCTTCTCTACCGCCGCCTTCACCGCCGCCGCATCATATTTGCCCGCAATGTAGAGGTGCGAGCGTTTCGCCCCGTAATTACCGGTGTAGAACGCCTTCAATTGGGCGATCGTATAGGCGCTGAACTGCGCCGGCGTCGGCAACACCCGGCCATAGGGATGGTCGGTGCCATAATAGGCACGGGTGAGCGCGGCGTTGGCGAGCGTTCCCGGCTGCGTCAGCGCGACGGCCAGACGACGGTTCCAGTTGGCCTTGACCCGTGCCAGCTCGCTCTCTGGAAAGGTCGGGCGCTGTGCCACGTCGGCGACCAGCGTCACGGCATCCACGGCGCGGTCCGACAGCACGTTCAGCGATACGCTGCTGCTCTCGATCCCCGAATTGACGCCCAGCCCGCCGCCCATTTCGGCGGCCGCCTGTGCCAGCTGTGCCCCGGTTTTGCCCGCCGCACCCTCCCGCATCATGTCGGTCGTCAGGCCGGCGAGCCAGGTATCCTGCCCCTCGTTGATCGTACCGGCATATGTAATGAGCGACACCACCGTTTTCGGCGTGACGCCATAAGGGATCAGCGTCACCTTCATCCCGTTGGCCAGCGTATAGGTCTCCGTCGCCGGAACCGTGAACGGCTTGGGCGCCGGGATCGGCGGCGGCGTGGTGGGAAGCTCCTGCGCGGCGACAGGGCCGGCAAGCAGGGCGGCGGCCGTCAGGCTGGTGATCGTGCGGCGCATATTACTTGGCTCCCGCTGGCTTGGGCGCAGCGGCGGGGGCCGCGCCGGGATCGATCACATAGATCGAGCGGTTGGTGGGGCGCAGATACTCCTGCGCAGTTTTCTGGATCAGCGCGGGCGTCACCTTGGCGAAGCCGTCCTCGATTCCATTGACCTTGGCTGGATCGTTGTCGAACAGCGCATAGACCGCGAGCAGATCGATCAGGCCGATCCGACCGGTGCCGTCGATCGTCGAATAAAGCGACGAACGCATCTTCGTGCGCGCACGCGTCAGTTCCGCTGCGGAGACGGGTTTCGTCCGCAGATCCTCGATCACGCTATCCACCGCCGTCTTGATCTCGTCGCGGCTGCGGTTGGCGTCGTGCGTAAAGCTGAAGCTCCACAGCATCGGCCCGGAATAGTTGAACATGTTGCCGAGCAGGTTGTTGATGCCCCCGCTCACCTCGCCCGCAATCCCGGTTTCCGCGACCAGCTTGCGGTACAGGCGGCTGTCCTGCCCCTTGACCAGCATCTGATCGATCAGGCCCATCGCATACCATTCGGGCGTGCCGCGTGCGGGCACATGATAGCCCGCCGCCCAGCCCGGCTTCGGTGCCAGCGCATCGGTGCGTGCACGATATTTCTCCGCCGTCTGGCGCGGCTCGGTCAGGTCCGGCAGCTTGACCGCCGGTGCCTTCGGCATCCAGCCGAAATATTTCTCTACCATCGCGCGGGTCGCCGCGTAATCGAGGTCGCCGGCAACGACGAGCACCGCGTTGGATGGCTTGTAGAAGGTGTCGTGGAACTGCTTCGCATCCGCGACCGTCGCGGCTTCGATCTCTTTCAGCTCACCATAGAAATTGTGGCTGTTATACCAGTTGGTGTTGGCCAGCATCGGCAGATCTATCCACGGCCAGGTGCCATAGGGCTGGTTGAGGACGTTGACCTTGACCTCGTTACCGACGACGCCCTGCTGGTTCTTCAGCACTTCATCGTTGATGACCGGGCTGGCCATGCGATCGGCCTCCAGCCACAACATCCGTTCCAGCGCGTTGGACGGCACCACCTCGAAATAATTGGTGAAGTCGAAGCGGGTCGATCCGTTCTGGATGCCGCCGACATTGGCGACGGTCGAGATCATCACGCCCTTTGGCGCGTTTTTCGATCCTTGGAACAACAGATGCTCGAACAGATGCGCGAAACCGGTGCGCTCCTTCGGCTCGATCCGGAACCCGATGCCGTAATAGACGCCAACGGTGACGGTGGGTGAGATCGTGTCCTTCGCCAGCACGACGCGCAGACCGTTGGGCAGCGTGAAATATTGCGTCTCGACCGCCAGCTTCTGTGCCGCGCCCTGCGCCGCCGCCGGTACCGCCGTCAGCCCGAGCGGCATTGCCGCCCCGGCCAGCGCAAGCGCCGCCACCCATCGTTTCATCGTCATGCCGAACCCCTATGAACTGCGAATGTGTGTTAGCGTATCAGCACAGGACAGCAGGTCAACGCGGAAGTTCTTCAGATTCCGCCCGCCGTCACATCGCGCCCGGTACTCGTCAGCTTCGCGGTCAGGTCGGCGATGCAGGCATCGACCACCGCCTGCTCCGTTGCGCGCACCACGAAGTTGGCACCTGTGCGCCCCTCGCGGAAAAACGGATAGCTGCCGATGGCGACACCCGCATGCGCCTTTTCGGTTTCACGCAGAACCTCGGCGATCTCGCTTTCGGCGACCCAGCAACCGATCGTCCCGCTGACCACCGGCTTGCCGCCCTCCAGCGTGCCGGTCAGCGCGTCGAGCATCCCCGCCGTGATGTGCGGCACCCCGGCCATGATGAACAAATTGCCGACGCGGATACCCGGCGCACCCGACATTTTGTTGGGGATCAGATCCGCCCCTTCCGGCACGCGCGCCATGCGCAGCCGCGCTTCGGTGATCCCGCCGCGCGTCTCGTAATAGCGTTCAAGCGTGGCGCGCGCCGCCGGGTGGATGACGACCGGCACGCCCAGTGCCACCGCGATCGCATCGACAGTGATGTCGTCATGCGTCGGCCCGATCCCGCCGGTGGTGAAGCAATAGTCGTTTTCGGTGCGCAGCGCGTTGACCGCCGCGACGATGCGATCCGGCACGTCCGGCACCACGCGTACCTCGGCCAGCTGGATGCCCTGGACGTTCAGCCACGTCGCAAGCTGCGCTATATTCTTGTCCTGTGTCCGACCCGACAGGATCTCGTCGCCGATTACCACCAGCCCCGCGGTCCAGATGCGTTCGTCTGTTTCTTGGCCGCTCATGCGACTGCCCATAGCGCGCCCTACCCCCCTCGCAAAGCGCTGACATTTGGACTATATCGCGCGCATGACCGAGTATCAGATCGTAACCGCCGACACGAACTTCGCCCGCGACGGGGCGATCAAGCTTTACGGGCCGGACGGCTTCGCCGGCATGCGCGCTGCCGGGCGGCTGGCGGCGGAAATCCTCGACGCGCTGGTGCCGCATGTCGTGCCCGGCGTGACCACGGCGGAACTCGACGATTTCGTGCGGCAGCGCATGCTCGACGGCGGCTCGGTACCCGCGACGCTCGGCTATCGCGGCTATACGCATTCATGCTGCATCAGCATCAACCACGTCGTCTGCCATGGCATTCCGGGGCCAAAGACGCTGAAGGACGGCGACATCGTCAACATCGACGTGACCCCGCTGCTTGACGGCTGGCATGGCGACACCAGCCGTATGTACCTCGTTGGCAATGTGCCGCTGAAAGCAAAGCGGCTGGTCGACGTGACCTATGAATGCCTGATGCTCGGTATCGCACAGGCAAAGCCCGGCAATCATATGGGCGATGTCGGCCACGCGATTCAGCGGCATGCCGAGGCGCATCGCTACGGCGTGGTCCGCGATTTCTGCGGCCATGGGTTAGGCCGCGTGTTCCACGATGCGCCCGAGGTCGTCCATGTCGGTCGCCCGGGCACGGGGCCTGAGTTGAAACCCGGCATGTTCTTTACGATCGAGCCGATGATCAACATCGGTCGTCCCGACGTAAAATTGCTCGACGATGGCTGGACGGCGGTGACGCGCGACCGCTCGCTGTCGGCACAGTTCGAACATTCGATCGGCATTACCGAGGATGGCTGCGAGATTTTCACGCAATCGCCGACCGGGCGTCATGCCCCGCCCTACGCCTGATGGCCGCCGAGAAGTTCGAGCGGCACCGTCAGCCATGGCGGCAAGACGAAATCCAGAAACTGCACACGCTAGCCAAGAAGGGCATGGCGCTGAAAGCGATCGCCAAGGCGCTGACCCGCAGCGAGGAGTCGGTGAAGGATCGTGCAAAGGAAGACGGCCTGCCGATCGCGAAATTGCGGTGAGCAAGCCCGACCCTTTGTACGGGCGCGCGATCGATATTTTGGAGCGCCAAGGCAACGGTCATGCGTTGCCTATTTTGCGCAAGCTCGCGATGCGGCGTTATTCGCCCGCATTGGCCGTTCTAAGCGATTTTGAGAGCCCCGCACGGTCGTTGCGGCTTCAACGCATTGCCGCTGCAACCGGTGACCCCACTGCAATGTACAATTTATCGGTCGAATACCTCAATCGCGGCAACATGAGCCTTTATCGATATTGGCTGGCACGGGCAGCGCGGATTGATCTGGACGCACGCGAAGAGTTGCGGACATTTCGCACCCGATTTCCGCACGAGAACATGCGTCGGCTGCGCAGGCTGTGCCCGGCACACCTGTGAATGTAACCAGCAAGTATGACGCCATCATCCTCGGCGCAGGCGCCGCCGGACTGATGTGCGCCGCCATCGCGGGCCAGCGTGGCCGCCGCGTCCTGCTGATCGATCACGCCGAGCGGGTCGGAAAGAAGATCCTCATCTCTGGCGGCGGGCGGTGCAATTTCACCAACATCCACACCGCGCCCGACCGCTACATTTCCGCCAACCCGCATTTCGCCAAATCGGCGCTGCGCCGCTACACCGCGCAGGACTTCCTCGCCTTGGTCGATCGCTACGGCATCGCATGGCATGAAAAAACGCTGGGCCAACTCTTCTGCAACGGCAGCGCGCGTCAGATCGTCGACATGATGCTCGCGGAATGTGCCACAGGCGGCGTCGAGATCGCGCTGGGCGAAGCGATCCGCGACGTGACCCATGCCGATGGCCAGTATCGCGTCACGTTCGGCGACCGCGAAGCAACCGCCCCGGCGCTGGTGATCGCCACCGGCGGGCCATCAATCCCGAAAATGGGCGCGACCGGCTTCGCATACGATCTCGCCCGCAAATTCGGCCTGAAGGTCGTTGAACCCCGCCCCGCGCTTGTGCCGCTCACGCTGGGTGGCAATGAAGTCCTGTTCCGCGACCTCTCCGGTATCGCCGCGCCGGTCGAGGCACGCGCTGGCAAAGCGAAGTTCCGCGAGGCTGCCCTGTTCACACATCGCGGTCTGTCCGGCCCCGCGATCCTGCAAATCAGTTCCTATTGGCGGCACGGCGAGCCGGTGGCGATCGACTTCCTGCCCGATCGTCCCCGCGACTGGCTGATCGAAGCCAAGCGCAGCCAGCCCCGCACGACCCTGCGCAAACTCCTAACCGACGCCCTCCCCGCCCGTCTCGCCGACATCCTCGCCGCAAAGGTCGTGCTCGACGCCGAACTCGCCAACACTCCCGACCGCGCGCTGAACGCCGCCGCCGAACGCCTGTCCGCCTGGGCGTTCCATCCCAACGGCACCGGAGGCTATGCCAAGGCCGAAGTCACCATCGGCGGCATCAGCACCGCCGGATTGTCATCGCAGACGATGGAAGCCCGCGACGTCCCCGGCCTCTACGCGATTGGCGAAGCGGTGGACGTGACCGGCTGGCTCGGCGGTTATAATTTCCAATGGGCGTGGGCGAGTGGCTGGGCGGCCGGTCAGGCAATCTGACGCCTCACTTCACCCCCGCCACCCAGTCCGCGACCTTCTTCTCCAGCACAGGCATCGGCAGCGCTCCCGTGTCCAGCACCGCCGCATGGAAGCCGCGCGGATCGAACTTCGCGCCAAGCGCCGCCTTGGCATCGGCTTTCGCCTTCAGGATCGTCAGCTGCCCGATCTTGTACGCCAGCGCTTGCCCCGGCATCGCGATATAGCGCTCGACCTCTGCGATCGCATCGGTCTTCGGCATTGGCGAGTTGGCGATCATATAGTCGATCGCCTGTTCGCGGCTCCAGCCCTTGGCATGGAGGCCGCTGTCGACCACCAGCCGCATCGCGCGCAGCATTTCGTCCGACAGGCCGCCCATCCGCTGATACGGCTCCACCGCCACGCCCAACTCATTATATAGCGTCTCGGCATACAGCGCCCAGCCCTCGGCATAGGCGGTGTTGCCGCCGAAGCGCATGAAGGCCGGCAGCGCTTCATTCTCCTGCGCCAGGCTGATCTGGAAATGATGCCCCGGCGCAGCTTCGTGCAGGTACAAGGTTTCCATGCCCCAGGTGTAGCGGATCGGCAGATCATAGGTGTTGTAATAGAAAATGCCGGGCCGTGACCCGTCGGGCGACCCTGGATTATAGCTGCCCGCCGCATCGGTCTTGGCGCGATATTCCGGGACGGGGCGGATCTCGAGCGGCGTCTTGGGGATCAGCGAGAATTGCTCTCGCACCCGCGCATCGACGCGCTTGCCGATCGCCTCATACCCCTCGCGCAACGCATCGGCGCTCTTTGGCGCGAATTGCGGGTCGGTGCGCAGGAAGGTGAAGAATTCGGGCAGCGTTCCCTTAAACCCGACCTTTGTCTTTTGCGCCTCCATCTCGCCCAGGATGCGCTTGACCTCCGACAGCCCCAGATTGTGGACGTAATCCGCCGTCAGCGGCAGCGTGGTGTTCGACAGGATCGCATTGTCGTAGACCGCCGCACCGCCCGGGAGCGCCGACGTGCCCACCGTATCGCGCGCTGCCGGCAGATATTCGTTGGCCAGGAAATCGCGCATCTTCTTGTGCGCCGGCTGGATCACATTGCGTATTTGCGTCGCATAGGCGGCCTTCAACCGCGCCTGATCCGCCGCGCCGATGCCGTCGGGGAATTTGGTCACCGGCGCGTAGAGCACCGATCCCTCGACGCCTTGCGCCAGCAGATTGTCGAACTGGCCGATCATGTTGTTCACCACCAGCTTGGGCTGCGTGATCTTCTTCGCCATCCCCTTGCGAAACCAGCCGATGATCCGGTCATAGATCGCAGCATATTCGGCATTACGCTTCAGGTTGTTTTCATAGTCCAGCACCGTTTTGAAGGGTGCGGCTCCCTGCCCCGACGCGAAGTCAGGATAAAAGCCCTGAAGCCCACGAAAATGATCGATCGGCAGGTACAGCGTCACGGCAAGCAGCTTCGGGTCGAAGCCGCGCAAGCCGCGTTCGGTATCCGATTTGAATACGTCGTAGGCGACTTGATTGACGCGGGTGAGTTTCGCACGTTCGATGCGTTTCAAGCCGGCCAGATCTGCCTCGGCCGCCTTCTTCTCGGCCATCAGCGCGGCTTCGGTGTAGAACTCCCCGACACTGTCGGCATAACGCAGGTCGCCGCGAAAGATCGCGCTGATCGGATTGCGCTTGAGCGATGCTTCGTCGCTTTCGTGGAACAGGGTCTTGAGCTTCACATCCTCGGCACCTTCACCGGGCAGCGCGGTTGGCGGCGCCGCCTGCTGGGCAGTGGCGGCAGTAACGGCAGTGCCGACAAGCGAGGCCGCGAGAATCAGGCGAGTATAGCGCATTGGGGGAACTTCCGGATCAGGAGGTGGATTAGCCATCTGCTACACCGACACCAGAACCCCGGCAAGGCTGCACCGCAATCGCGCAAGCGTTGCGCATTGCTGCCCATTTGTTAGGCAGTTGTTAACCGGCGCTGGCGCGTTACCCGCGCATTTCCGCCGCTTCTATTCTGGCACGGCTCGTGCAAACTTGCGCGACAGGGGGCGTTTCGCTTGATCCATTCGGAAAGCGTGTCAGCATTGACACGACAAGGCGAAACCGGGGCAAGTCCCCGAGTAATGTGCTGGGCACGACAAAAGGAATGAATGGCCGTGAAAAAGATCGAAGCCATCATCAAGCCGTTCAAGCTGGATGAGGTGAAGGAGGCGCTGCACGAAGTGGGCGTATCGGGGATTACCGTGACCGAGGCCAAGGGGTTCGGACGGCAAAAGGGGCATACCGAATTGTATCGCGGTGCCGAATATGTCGTCGATTTCCTGCCCAAGGTGAAGCTGGAAGTGGTGGTCGAGGACGCGCTGGCCGAACGCGTGGTCGAGGCGATCGCGGCGTCGGCACAGACCGGGCGGATCGGCGACGGCAAGATCTTCGTAACAGCCGTCGAAACCGCGTTGCGCATCCGCACTGGCGAGCGCGACGATAATGCAATTTAACGCGCAATGCGCTTGGGCCATTTGACGCGCTGCAAAAATTTCTGAAAACTGCGCTGCGGCGCAACATGATTCTCCGGCAACAGCCGGACCGATGAGCGAGAGAAAGGGGCTAGGTTCCAATGGCTAACACCGCCAGCGACATTCTGAAGATGGTCAAGGATCAGGAGATCGAGTGGATCGACCTGCGTTTCACCGACCCCAAGGGCAAGTGGCAGCATCTGACGATGGTCGCCAGCGTGATGGGCGAAGACGAGTTGACCGACGGCCTGATGTTCGACGGTTCGTCGATCGAGGGCTGGAAGGCGATCAACGAGTCCGACATGGTGCTGAAGCCCGATCTGGACGCGGTGTGGACCGATCCGTTCAGCGCCACGCCCATGCTGATCCTGGTATGCGACATCGTCGAGCCTTCGACCGGCGAGCTGTATTCGCGCGATCCGCGCTCGTGCGCCAAGCGCGCCGAAGCCTATGTCAAGACGCTGGGGATCGGCGACACCGTCTATGTCGGCCCCGAGGCCGAGTTCTTCATGTTCGACGATGTCCGCTTCGAAAACAGCTATGCGACCAGCTATTACGCGATCGACGACATCGAACTGCCCGGCAATTCCAGCAAGGAATATGAAACCGGCAATATGGGCCACCGTCCGCGCGCCAAGGGCGGCTATTTCCCCGTCGCCCCGGTCGACAGTGCGGTCGATATCCGTGGCGAGATGGTCTCGACCATGCTCGAAATGGGTCTGCCCTGCGACAAGCATCACCATGAAGTCGCGGCTGCGCAGCATGAGCTGGGCCTGACCTTCGGCACGCTGGTGACGACGGCGGATCGCATGCAGATCTACAAGTACGTCGTGCATCAGGTCGCGCACGCCTATGGCAAGACCGCGACCTTCATGCCGAAGCCGATCAAGGAAGATAACGGCTCGGGCATGCACACCCACATCTCGATCTGGGAAGGTGGCAACAACACCTTCGCGGGCAATGGCTATGCCGGTCTCAGCGAAGCATGCCTCTATTTCATCGGCGGCGTCATCAAGCACGCCAAGGCGCTCAACGCCTTCACCAACCCCACCACCAACAGCTATAAGCGACTGGTGCCGGGTTACGAGGCACCCGTGCTGCTCGCCTATTCGGCGCGCAACCGTTCGGCGTCGTGCCGCATTCCTTATGGTGCGGGTACCAAGGCAAAGCGCGTCGAGTTCCGCTTCCCCGACGCGTTGGCGAACCCGTATCTCTGCTATGCGGCTTTGCTTATGGCCGGTCTCGACGGCATCCAGAACAAAATCCATCCGGGTGAGCCGATGGACAAGAACCTCTATGACCTGCCCCCGGCCGAACTGGAGCTGGTGCCGACCGTCTGCGCATCGCTGCGTGAAGCGCTGGAATCGCTGACGGCGGACATGGACTTCCTGCTCAAGGGCGACGTGTTCACCAAGGATCAGATCGAAGCCTATATCGACCTGAAATATGAGGACGTGGCGCGCTGGGAAATGACCCCCAGCCCGGTCGAATTCGAGATGTACTACTCGTCCTGATCGCCGGTTCGCAGCGCCGTTCCGGGGGGAAGCGGCGCCGGACAGCGAGACGCCCGGGTCGACAGGCCCGGGCGTTTTCGTTTGTGCGGTGCAACGTGCCATTCCGGCAACGTCACGATTTTGTCATCATGCTGACCCGACATTGAAACGCAAATCACACCGGACTGACACACCGCGCGCCTAACCGGCCCCTCGACTCACCTCGGGGGACTAATTCAGATGCGTTCGACCTTCACCACGCTTGCCGGAATCAGCGCCACGGCACTCGCCCTTTCGCTTGCCGCGCCCGCCGCTGCGCAGACCGCAGAGGCCGAAAGCGACGCCCCGGCCGAAACCGAAATCGAAACCGCCGCCGACGTGGTGGTCAACGGCACGATCGCCTATCGCAACCGCAGCGAAGGCGCCGAGCCGGAGCTGGTGTACGATCAGGATTTCTTTCAGCGCTTCGAGCCGCTGACCGCCGGTGACGCACTGAAGCGTGTGCCCTCAGTCACCTTCCTGTCCGACGTGATCGAGAGCGACGGCGCGCGCCTTCGCGGCCTCGACCCCGGCTATACGCAGATCCTGATCAACGGCGAAAAGGTCCCCGGATCGAACGCCGACCGCAGCTTCTTCCTCGACCGCATTCCGGCCGAACTCATCAAGCAGGTCGAGATCGTCCGCTCTTCCTCCGCGCGCCGCACCGGTGACGCCGTCGCGGGCACGCTCAACATCGTGCTGCGCGACGGCTATCAGCTCGACGGCGGTTACCTCCGCGCCGGCGCGCTGCGTTTCGACGATGGCGAGGTGAAGCCCAGCCTTGGAGCGGTGTTCGGTGGCCAGGTCGGACCCGGCCGCATCCTGCTCGGTGCCAACGTCCAGGGCCGTTATAATCCGAAAAAGAAGTTCAGCCTGCGCTACGACGAGCCCGGCGCGGCGCTCAACAACCGCGAGGATCAGTCCGACACGCGCGACGGCACCGATTATGCCTTCAACGCCACCTATAATATCGACGGCGACACCACCGATTTCGAGCTGAGCGGCTTCTACGTCCACACCGATCGTCTGGAGACCGAGCGTTCGTTCGAGTACAGCACGGCGACCAGCTCGGGCGGGTCGATCCGCAACGGCGCGGGCGGAAATCTGCTGGTCGACAACAGCAATATCAACGGCATCAAGCTCGACAGCTTCAGCATCGCCACCAAGATTTCGCATGAATGGGCGGCGGGCGAGACCAAGCTGAAGGCCGGCTTCTCCAAATTCACCGACAAGCAGTGGGAAACCGAGAACGAGATCGAGTTCGATCGCGCCGCTCCCCGCTTCACCGGCGACCGCTTCGACACCGATATCGTGGACAAGGAATTCTCGGCCGGGATCGAGCATGAGGCCGCACTCGGCACAGGCATCGATCTGGTGTTCGGCGGTTTCTATCAAAACAAGGTCCGCGATACCGACATCCGCGAGGCCGATCGCCAGCGCTTCAACCTCGCTACCAGCTTCCACACTGGCTATAGCCAGTTCAAGCTGAGCCCCGATCTCAACGCCATGGGCTTTGTCGGGTTCGATCCGATCGCGGGCGGCCTGAGCAAGATCAACGAAGAGCGCAAGGATGCGTTCGTGCTGATCGAGGGCGATACCGGCCCGGTGAAGTGGGAAGCTGGCGTTCGTTACGAGAATACCAAAGTCCGAATTGACGACTTCACTTTTGGCGGTGGCGCGATCGATCAGGATTACGACCATTTCCTGCCCAGCGCATCGGCGAAGATCAGCGTCGGCAATGGCGGCCGCGTCACCGCCTCCGTCGCGCGCACCGTGCGCCGCCCCCGCTTCGACTATATCAGCCCGATCACGCTCGAAGAGGAATTGGGCGACAATGACTTCAAGGGCAATCCGCTGCTCAAGCCGGAATCGGCCTGGGGCGCGGACCTCGGCTTTGAACAGCGTATCGGCCGCACCGGCGTGATCGGCGTGAATTTCTTCTATCGCGACATCAAGGACCTGGTCGAAGTGTTCAACACGGGCGTCAACGGCGTCGCCACCGACCTTGGCGATCCGAACGATCCCACGGATGACGAAATCACCTGGGTCTACCAGCCGCGCAACACCGGCGACGGCCAGGTTTACGGCGTCGAGTTCGACGTCTCGACCAGCTTGGGCTTCCTCGGCCTTCCGGACACCGGCGTGTTCGGCAATCTGTCGCTGCTGGAAAGCGACATCACCGACGAACTCAGCGATCGCCGTTTCAACGGACAGTCCGACATCGTCTATAATTTCGGCTTCATCCAGAATTTCCCCAGCTTCGGCGGCGCGTTCGGCGCGACTTATCGCAAGCAGGGCACGGCGATCGACCGCAATGTCGGTGAGGAAGTTACCACCACCTACGGTGCCGATCTGGAGGTGTTCGTCGAGAAGCGCTTCGGCAAGAGCTTCACGATCCGCGCGGTCGGTTCCAACTTGCTGAACGGTGCCAAGGAAGAAGCGTTCAACAAATTCACGACGATCCAGAACCAGATCGACCGCGACTTCGACGAATATGAACTGGAGCGTGAGACTGCTGGTCCCGTGTTCCAGATCATGGCACGGCTTGCCTTCTGATGCTGAAGAACATCCTGATGTTCAGTCTGCTGCCGTTCGCGGCGGCAGGCTGCGCCACCACCGGCCGCGAGGTCCCGGTCGTTCCCATCACCCCCGCCGCGTCGGTTCAGGCGCGCGGGGAAACAGAGGCGGTCGGCACCGCCAACGCCGATGCCGCCGACGATCCCGCAATCTGGCGCAATCCGGCGGACCCGTCCGCCAGCCTGATCGTCGGCACGGACAAAAAGGCCGGGCTGCACGTCTATGATCTTGCGGGCAAGGACCGCTTCTTCATCGACGCGGGTCAGGTTAACAATGTCGATCTGAAGGACATGGGGCCACTCGGCATCATCGTTGCCGCCAGCGACCGCAACGATCGCAAGAATGCCAAGCTGGCGCTGTTCCGGCTCGACCCCGCCACCGCGAAGCTGACCTCGCTGGGCACGGTCGCAGTCGGCACGGGTGAGGCCTATGGCTTCTGCCTCTACCGCGCCGGCGGCAAGCTGCATGCATTCAACGTTATCAAGGACGGCACGATCCGGCAGGTCGAACTCGACCTGTCCAGCGCGGTTCCTACCGGCAAGCTCGTCCGCACGATGAAGCTGGCGACCCAGTCCGAAGGCTGTGTCGCCGACGAACGCACCCACCGCCTCTATGTCGGTGAGGAAAGCGCGGGCGTCTGGCGCTTCGACGCCCGCGCCGATGGCCCGGTCGCAGGAACGCTGATCGCCCCCGCCGACGGCAAGAACATCGTCGTGGATACCGAGGGCGTGACGCTCGCGCCCGAAGGCAGCGGCAATCGCGGTTACCTGATCGTCTCCAGCCAGGGCGACCACGCCTATGCGGTCTATCGCCTGTCGGACGACAGCTATGTCGGTCGCTTCCGTATCGCCGCGGGCAGCACTTTCGGCGCCACGGAAGAAACCGACGGGATCGACTTCGCCCCCGGCGATTTCGGTCCCAATTACCCCGGCGGCCTGTTCGTCGCGCAAGACGGCTATAACCCGCCCGCGGCCCAGAACTTCAAGTTCGTCGCATGGGCGGACATCAAGGCCGCGTTGAAGATCGACTGACCCAAACACTGCACGTTGCGTCGGCATGGCGGGCGGCCTAGCCTGTCCGCCATGCTGAAACTCCTCGCGCCGCTGGCGCTTCTCGCCGCCCTCCCCGCAACCGCCCAGACCGCGCCCGAACGTAAAATGGCGGAAACCGTGAAAGCGCAGACCGAACAACACGTTGCGCTGCTCGAAAAACTGGTCAACCAGAACAGCGGCTCGCTCAACCTGCCCGGCGTGACGAAAGTCGGCGAGATGGTTCGCGCCGAGCTGGAACCCTTGGGCTTCGCGGTCGAGTGGATCGACATGAAAGAAACCGGGCGCGCCGGGCATTTGATCGCGACGCATACGGGCAACGGCAAAGGCAAGCGCATCCTGCTGATCGGGCATCTGGATACGGTGTTCGAGGCGGAGTCGCCGTTCCAGAAATTCGTGCGCGACGGCAATCGCGCCACCGGCCCGGGCATCGGTGACGACAAGGGCGGCATCGTCGTCATCATCGCCGCGCTGCGCGCGATGCAGGCGGCGGGGACGCTGAAGGGGGCGGACATCAAGATCGTGCTGACCGGCGACGAGGAACGCGTCGGCGCGCCCATCGCCGTCGCCCGCCGCGACCTGATCGCCGCGGGCAAATGGGCGGACGTGGCGCTGGAATATGAAGGACTGATGCGCGAGGACGGCACGGATTACGGCACCGTCGCGCGGCGCAGTTCGGCCAACTGGACACTGCGCACCACCGGCAAGACCGGGCATTCGTCCGGCGTGTTCGGGACGTATCTGGGCTATGGTGCGGCGTATGAGATGGCGCGCGTCCTCGACGAGTTCCGACGCACGCTGCCGGAGAAGAACCTGACCTTCAATATCGGCACGATGGCGGCGGGCACCCCCGCGACGCTCGCCGACAATGGCTATCAGGTCAGCGCATCGGGCAAGACCAACATCGTCGCCGAAGCCGCCGTCGCGCGCGGCGATCTGCGCTCGCTCACGCCCGAACAGGATGCTAGGACGCGCGCCGCGATGCAGGCAATCGTCGCAAAGAATCTGCCCGGCACCACCGCCAGACTCGAGTTTCAGGACGGCTATCCGCCAATGTCGCCCACCGAAGGCAACCGCGCGCTGCTGGCCAAGCTCAACGCCGTGAACCGCGACCTGAAACTGCCCGAAATGGCGGAGATGGACCCGGCGCGACGCGGCGCGGCGGACTCCGCGTTCGTCGCGGCGGACGTCGATACGCTCGCCGGGCTCGGCGCGGCGGGCAATGGCGCGCACGCCGAGGGGGAATCGCTCGATCTCACATCGATCCCGCTTCAGGCGCTGCGCAACGCGGCGTTTATCACGCGATTGAGCCGGAAAAAGCGCTAAGGTCGCAACACCGTCGAGCCCACCGTCTCCCCCGCACCGATCGCGCGGTGCGCATCCGCCGCATCTTCCAGCGCGAAACGTTGGCCGATCTCGACCTCGACCGCGCCGGACGCCAGCATCTCGAACAGCCGTGCCACGCCTGCGGCACGCTCCTCCGCCGTCACATAGTAATTGAACAGCGACGGCCGCGTCACGAACAGTGCGCCATGCTGGTTCAGCGTCGTCAGCCTTACCCCCTCGACCGGCCCGCTGGCATTGCCGAAACTGACGATCAGCCCGCGCCGCACGGTCGATTTCAACGACGCTTCCCAGGTCGAAGCCCCCACCCCGTCCAGCACCACATCGACACCTGCATCGCCGGTGATCGCCCTGACTCGCTCGGCAATATCCTCGTTCTTATATTCGATCACATGATCGGCCCCCAGCGCGAGCGCACGCGCCGCCTTGTCCGCCGATCCGACCGTGCCGATCACCGTTGCGCCGACCGCCTTCAGCCACTGCACCGCGATCTGCCCGACGCCGCCAGCCGCCGAATGCAGCAGCACCGTCATCCCCGGCTGCACGCGCGCGCAACGTTCGACCAGAAATTCGACCGTGCACCCCTTCAGCATCGCCGCCGCCGCCGTTTCGCTGCTGACTTCATCGGGCAGCTTGAACAGCGACGCCGCTGCAATATTGCGTTCGGTCGCATAGGCACCCAGCGCCGGCCCGAAGGTGGCAACGCGGTCGCCCACCGCCAGCGTATCCACGCCCGCACCGACCGCCTCGACCACACCCGCCGCTTCGCTGCCCAGCCCACTCGGCAGCGGTATCGAATACAGTCCGCTGCGCTGATAGGTGTCAATGAAGTTCAGCCCGACCGCTTGATGCCGCACGCGCACTTCGCCCGCACCCGGCGGCGGCAGATCGCGATCCACCCACTGGATCACTTCGGGTCCGCCAGTCCGTTCGATCACTGCGACACGCACCATGCACTTCACTCCAGTTTCAGGTTGCAACCCGTCGCACGCACCGCCATCTACGTCACCATACCCGATATAGGAAAAACGGAGGCGAGGATGCGCAGCTATTTGAAGCATTATATTGGTGGCGCCTGGGTCGAAAGCGAGGGCGGCACCCGCCACGAAGTGATCAATCCCGCCACCGAATCCGCCGTCACCGAAATCACGCTGGGCTCCGACGCGGATGTCGACAAGGCCGTCGCTGCGGCGAAGGCTGCGTTTGAGAGCTTCTCGCGCACCAGCGTCGATGAGCGCGTCGCGCTGCTCGAAGCGATCCTCGCCGAATACAAGAACCGCGCGGGCGATCTGGCCGAGGCGATGGCGGCGGAGATGGGTGCGCCGATCAGCCTTGCCCGCACTGCGCAGGCGGGCAGCGGCATCGGCCACTTCATGTCGACGATCAAGGCGCTGCGCGAGTTCGAGTTTTCGGAAGAAATCGGTCGCAGCCTCGTGGTCCATGAGCCGATCGGCGTCGTCGCGCTCATCACCCCGTGGAACTGGCCGATGAACCAGATCGTCGCCAAGGTTGCCCCGGCGCTGGCGGCGGGTAATACGATGATCCTGAAGCCGAGCGAGGAAGCGCCGTCCTGCGCCGCGATCTTTGCCGAAATCCTCGATGCGGCGGGCGTACCTGCGGGCGTATTCAACCTGGTTCAGGGCGACGGTCCCGGCGTCGGCACCGCGCTCAGCCGCCACAAGGATGTCGACATGGTCAGCTTTACCGGATCGACCCGCGCGGGGATTCAGGTAGCGAAGAACGCCGCCGACACGGTCAAGCGCGTGCATCAGGAACTGGGCGGCAAATCGCCCAACGTCATCCTGCCCGGCGCGGACTTGGCCAGCGCGGTCCCGACCGGTCTCGCCAGCGTCATCATGAACTCAGGGCAAAGCTGCATCGCGCCGGCACGCATGCTGGTTCATGAAAGCCAGGCCGACGAAGCCGCCGCCATCGCCACCGCAACGATGAAGGCGGTGCAGACCGGCGATCCCGCACAGGAAGGCCGTCACATCGGCCCCGTGGTCAACAAGAGCCAGTGGGAGAAGATTCAGGGACTGATCCGCAAGGGGATGGAGGAAGGCGCGAAGCTGGAAACCGGCGGCCCGGGTCGTCCGGACGGTGTCGAAACGGGCTATTTCGTCAAGCCGACGCTCTTTTCCGGCGTACGCAACGACATGACGATCGCGCGGGAGGAAATCTTCGGACCCGTGGTCACGATCATCGCTTACAAGGATGAGGAAGACGCGATCCGCATCGCCAACGACACCGAATATGGCTTGTCCGCCGTGCTGTTCGGGTCGCCCGAGGAAGTGAAGCGCGTCGCCCCCCGGCTACGCGCGGGGATGGTCTATATCAATGGCGGCCAGCCGGACGCGGGGTTGCCGTTCGGCGGCTACAAACAGTCGGGCAATGGCCGTGAATATGGAAAATACGGGCTGGCCGAGTTCATGGAAGTAAAATCGATCGTGGGGGCGCTGGCCTGAACCTTATCCTCCCCGGCACGGGGAGGTGGCATTGCGAAGCAATGACGGAGGGGGATCAAGGCACCGGATTCCGTTGCCTCGCTCCCCCTCCACCAGCTTCGCTGGTCCCCCTCCCCGTGCCGGGGAGGATAAATCAATCGAACAAATTCTCCAGAAAGCTCTTCTTCCGCTTCCCGTGATAGCCACGGTCGCCATAGCCGCGATTGTCGTAACCCCGGTCGCCATAGCCCTGTTGCTGTTGATAGCCGCCGCCCTGCTGCCATGGCCCACCTTGTGGCGGCATCGGTGGCTGCGGCGCTTGCGGAGCCTTCGGGGCAACCGGCGCGGCGGGCGCGTCCTCAGCGACACTGCGCTCGATGATCTTGTCCAGCTCGCCGCGATCCAGCCAGATGCCGCGGCATTGCGGGCAATAATCGATCTCGATCCCCTGCCGGTCGCTCATGTGGAGGCCCACCTTGCACACGGGGCACATCATTCCGGCTACCGCTTCGGCACTACGCATCGACTACTCCTGCTCAGGCTCAAACAGCCCTTTAGCTAGGAAGTGCGTGTGACACCCGCAACCGGCGCGCGCTCAGTGGACGGTGCCGACGGCGCGGTTAACCGACATCAGCACGATCAGCCGCTCTATCTGACGCCAGCGACAAAAATTGATGTGGTTGCCCAGATCGCGATACCGGTCCGCCCGCGCCGCCGCCTCGAACCCGGCATCGTCGCCGAAGTTGCGGATCAGGTCGGCTGCGTCATGCACATGCGCACGGTCGGCGAGATAAGGGATTGGCGACATCTGGGGGGCGATGGCGTCGGACATTGGCGCTCCTGCGTGGCGGCTGGGCCGGTATCCCGCGGCAATATACTGTGACCTTGCGATTTCGGTGTCCAACAAGGGTAAATTCCCGGAAAACCATCTTGTACGTGGACGATGGCATCGCGGCGCGCGACGTGGCATGGGCACCGCCATGGACCGCAATACCAAGCCCGCGCCGGTTGCCGGCGGCGCCCTGCTCGCCCTCAGCCTGATTGTCGGCACGATGATCGGGGTGGTGAAGGGCCAGCCATCGATCGGCTTCCTCGCGGGCCTCGGCGTTGGCATCGCGCTGGTCGTGATCGTCGCGCTGATCGACCGGGCGCGCGGCAGCCGGAGCTAGTTGCTATTTCTTCGCCAGGTGGATGATTGCCACGCGCGTGCCGGGATCGGTCGATGTGACGGTAACCGTCGCATCCAGCTGTTTTGCCAGCGCATCGACGATACCCGTGCCCAGCCCCGGTTTGCGCGCGACGTGATCGCCCGGCATCCCGATGCCGTTATCCTCCACCGTCAGTTTCCAGCCGGTCGGGCGTGACCAATATTCCACGGTAATCGTGCCGGATGCCGCGCGATCGGGAAAGGCGTGCTTCAGCGAGTTGATGACCAGTTCGGTCACGATCAGGCCCAGGCTGACAGAAACCTCCGACGTCGTGACGCTGTCATCAACGATCGCCTTCATCGTCATCAGATCGTGGTCGTAGATCATCGACGCACCGATGCTGTCGCACAGGTCGGTCAGATAAGGGCGTAGCGCCACATCGCCCGCCTTTGTCGCGGCAAGCTGACGCTGAAGCGTGGCGATCGACATCACGCGGTGATGCGCATCGTGCAGGTGCAGGCGCACTTCGTCCGACTGCACTTTCCGTGCGCTCTGCATCAGTACGCTGGCGATGATCTGAAGGCTGTTGGCGACCCGGTGCTGAAGCTCCTGCAACAGGATATGCTTTTCGCGAACCGCATCGTCCTTGATCTTTTCGGCCTGCCGCGACGCCGTCACGTCCGTGACCGCCAGCGCGATATATTCCGTGCCCGACTCGGCCAGTTCCAGCTTGTGCGCGTTCAGGATCAGGCTGCACGGGCGCTTGCCCAGACGGACCAGATCCAGCTCATACGCCTCGATCGCCGCTTTGCCCGACATCGTCGCGCGCAACAGCGAGCGCAGCTGTGGTGCTGCCCATTCACCCTCGCCCAGCGCAGACAGTTCGACGCCGACGACACGGTCGCAGTCGAGATCGAACGCGCTGCAAAACGATCCGCTGGCAGCTTTAATCACCAGATCGGCGTCGAGCAGCAGCAACGGCGTGGCGGACGAAATGACCAGCGCCATACCCAGACTGCTGGCAGATTCATGATGTAACAAAATTGGTTCCACGGCCGTAGCCTTCGGAAGCCGGAGACCTGCGGGACACAAGTCATACCCGGTAGCAACGAGTTGGAAACCGAATCGAGTGCGCATCCAATGACGCACTTGCAAACACTACCACCAATCAAACGGGCAACCCTAACTGATTCGGGGTGCCACATCGAAAGGTGCCTAAATCAGCGCCCGATGGAGCCACACAACTCGCCCCACCACATCAACCGTCCCCACAGCCACCACCTCCCGCTCGAACGCCGGATTGTCGCTGACCACCTCGACCTCCGTGCCCATCGTGCGCAGCCGTTTGACCGACACCAGCCCGTCGCGCCGAAACACGAAGATCGCAGGCCGCGGGCCGATCGCGCGGCGTGCGCCGTCGACGAGGATTTCGTCGCCATCGCATAAGGACGGCTCCATCGACGCGCCCTCGACCCGGATGGTCGAGGCCATGTCGGCGCGCACGCCCAGCCGTCGCAACAACGCAGGGTCGAGCAGCAACTCGCTGCGCCGCTCGCTCTCCACCACGCGGCCACGCCCCGCCGCCGCCCCGGCATCGACCCGCGCCACCGCGACCAGCCCCTCCGCCATCGGCCCGCCCAGCGCCGCATCGGACAGGCCCAGATAGCGCGCCAGCTTGCGCCGGTCGCCCTCCGCCAGAAAGCGCGGGCTTCCCCGCGCCACGAATTGCTGAAGATAGGCGGCATTGCGCCCGAGCAAGCGCGAGAGCGCCGCCAGCGACACCCCCCGCCCCTCTGCCGCAACTGCCAGTGCTGCACGCTGATCGCCTGATTCCATATTCGATCCATAGCCGTAGGATTTTTCCTAGACAAGTTGGAAATGAGAACATTTAAAGAACTTCTGAGTCGGCAAAGGAAGTGGAGATGGCGATTTTGAACAGGGTGGAACGGTATCTGCGGAAACATGGCCTGCCGCAGACCAAATTCGGGCGGCTGGCGGTTAACGACCCCCGGCTGGTGGGCGATTTGCGGAACGGACGCGAGCTGCGCACCGGCACGCTCAAGCGTGTGGAGGCATTTCTGATGACGCCGCCGCCGCGCGAACCGGAGGCACGGCGATGAGCCGCGGGCCGGATGCGGGCACCCAGCTCGAACGCGCGCTGATTTGCGGGGCCGGCGTCGCCGGGGTGGCTCCGGTCATCCTGTCGGCCGACTGGGTGCGCTGGGCCAGCGCGACCTTCACCGGCGCGCGCCATCGGCTGACCTTGTCGGCGGCGCCCTCACCGACGCTGGATCATTGGCTGGCAGGTTTGCCGGAGGCGGAGTTCAGTCTGTGGGGCCACCTCGTCGCCGATCTCGCGGTCGCGTCGCGCCATGCGGATGCGGACGCGGTCACCTTCGATCTCGAAGCGCTGACGGTGGAGGACAGATAGTGTCAAATCCTCCCCCGGCACGGGGAGGATTTCTTGGTTCAGGCGCGAACCGCCAGTTTACGGAGCGCGTCCAATGCGCTCTCCAGCCCGTGCGGACCTTCCGGCTCCACGCGTTCGCCACGCCGCACGATCCCCCGTTCCAGCCGGTCGAGCAGCGCGTGGACGCTCGCATCGGTCTCCGGTGCCGAAAGCGGCGCGGACACCGACGCGGCAGGCTTCGGCACCTCCCGCACCTGTGGAGTCAGCTCGAACGTCTCGAACCGCTCGCTGGCGTCATACACCTGAGGGCGCGGCTTGCGACGGAGCGGCGCGACCGGCGGTGACGGCGCAACAGGCGTATCGGGAATCGCAGCCGGGTCGAATGCCGCCAGCGGCTGGTCGAGATCGACGGGCAAGGGTTGGACGGCGGGTGTCGGCACCAGTTCCAGGATCGGCTGCGATGACGGGACCGGCGGCGGTCCCATCGCGATCACGGGTTCGGGCGGCAATGTGGGGTCGGGCGCGCCGAAAACGATGGCGTCGTCCGGCTCGACTTCCGTCAGCACCGGTACGGGCAAGTCATCGAAACCGGATTCCTCGACCGCTTCCACGTTCGCCACGGAGGACCGTGTTCGCGGCATCTCCAGATCCTTCGCGCGTAACGGCTCGCGCGGCGGCGCATCCGGGTGGGCATCGGCACGGCGCACGAAAGGACGCCGCGCACCCGGCTCGACGGAGCGCGAAACGCGGATACCGATCAGCACCGACAGTATCAGCCACAACACCGCCGCAATGCCTGCCCCGGCAGCCACGCCGACACAGATGCGCGCGGTTAAGCCCAATGGCGGTTCGGCGGCCGGCAGGAACACGGCAATGCCGCTGGCGATGACCGCATCCTCCAGCAGAGGCACCGGAATCGCCAGCGTCGCCAGCGCGACGATCGCGCCAGCCACACCCGCGCCGATCAGCGCAAGGTTCGGAGTCAGACGTTGAACGAGCGTGTACGCAACCATTTCCCATCCCGCCCGCGGGCCTCGATAAGCCTTTGGTAAACAGGTTCGTATCTGGAAATGTTTGACGACCAGTTACGTTCTTTCTCAACAAATACGCGCCCACGCTCACGCTGCGCGTCCCATCCTGGCCGATTGTCGAACACCGTCGCCACCGATCGCGCCAGCGCCGCCGGATCGTCGGGCGGAAACAACGTACCCGTATCGCCGTCACGAATCAGCTCACGGTGCCCGCCCACGTCGGACGCGGCGACCAGCCGCCGCTGCGCCATCGCCTCCAGCGGCTTAAGTGGCGTCACCAGATCGGTCAGCCGCATCCGTTTGCGCGGATAGACCAGCAAGTCGATCACCGAATAGTATCGCTCGACCTGTTCGTGCGGCACGCGCCCGACAAAATGGATCGCCCCCGCCGCGCTCGATGCCTTTGCCTGCGCGCGCAATTTCTCTTCCATCGGTCCACCGCCGACCATGACGAGCTTTGCGTTAGGGCGCAGCGCGACCAAGGCAGGCATCGCCGCGATCAGGTCGTCCAGCCCCTCATAATCGTAGAAGCTGCCGATGAAGCCGATCGTGTCGCCCCCTGCCAACCCGAGTTCCGCGGTCAATTCGGCATCGGGCGCGGGCGGCTCACCGAACAGGTGCAAATCCACCCCATTCGGCGACACCATGATCTTGTCCGCATCGATGCCCCGCGCGATCAGGTCGCGCTTCAGCCCCTCGCAGATTACCGCGACGGCATCGACGCGCTTGGCCGCGAACGTCTCCAGCCCGCGTGTCAGGCGGTATTTCCACGATCCCTCGCGCCCCGTGCCGTTGCCGACCGCCGCATCCTCCCAAAAGGCGCGGATTTCATAGAGCAATGGAATCCCATGCTTCTTCGCCACGCGCATCGCCGCCAGCGGGTCGATCACCGGCGAATGCGCGTGCAGAATGTCGGGCCGGAATCGCTCGACGACCTGATCGATCCGCCGTGCGAACGCCGCGATCTCCGCCGCCTCGCCCACGATCGGGGGTAACCGCCGCATCTGCGCGGTGCGGTGGAAATCGATCCCGTCGAGCGTCTCGAACGGCGCATCGCCGGTGTGGTAGCGCGGGCCGGTGACCCCCGCGACGCTCCAGCCACGCGCCATCTGCGCCTTCAGGATCGCGCGGGTGCGAAAGGTATAGCCGCTGTGCAGCGGCAGCGAATGGTCGAGGACGTGCAGGATGCGCATGATGCATGCCCCTTGCCACGACAGCACTTAACGGCCCGTCAACCGAACCCGGTTAGGCAGCGAATGCGGCATCAGGCGCGCTCCCCCACCCATTACGGGCAGCAGGGTGCGGAAGCGGGTCTGGTGTCGCCACCTATCAAGGGCGACGCGCGGCACATGATCGACAATCTGGTTCTGTTGATGACGCACGGGTTGCTGCTGCTCACCGCCGTGCGGCTGATGCGCAACCCCGCGCTCGACGAAGAGAATGCGCCGCCCGCCACTGCCGACAAGCCGCGCAAACGTCGCTGGGGCCGCAGCGATGCGTGACCTAGCCTTTATCGCATTCCTCGGCGTGATCTTCGCGCTCGGCTTTCGCCGGCCGTTCATTTTCGTGCTGGCCTATGTCTATATCGACGTCGTCTCGCCCCAGCGGATGAGCTATTTCCTGCTCAACGCCTTTCCGATTTCGGCGATGGCGGTGGCGTTCGCGGTGCTGTCATGGCTGGCGATGGACGACAAAAAGGATGTTCGCTTCGCCCCGCGTCAGGGGATGATGCTGGCGCTGCTGGCCTATTGTTTCTGGACCACGACGCGCGCGGATTTCCCGATCGACGCGGCGTTCAAATGGGATTGGGTGTGGAAGGCGCTGGCCTTCGCCATCTTTCTCCCCCTCACGTTGCGAACGAAGTTGCGGATTGAGGCGCTGTTGCTGTTCATGCTGCTGTCGGTCTCCACGATCATCATCGTCGGCGGGGTCAAGACGGTGCTGGGCGGCGGCGGCTATGGCGAGCTGAAGCTGCTGGTGAATAACAATTCCGGACTGTTCGAGGGGAGCATCATCTCCGCCGTGTCGATCTGCGTCATTCCGCTGATCCTGTGGTTCATGAAACACGGCACGATCTTTCCGCCCGACTGGCGCGTAAAATGCTTCGGCCTCGCCCTGATCTTCGCCTGCCTGTTGATGCCGATCGGTACGCAGGCGCGCACGGGGCTGGTGTGTGTGGCGTTGCTCGCGATCCTGCTGCTGCGCGATGCGAAGCGGCGCATGGTCTATATCGGTGCCGCCGCCGCGCTCGGGGTCGTCGCCCTGCCCTTCCTGCCCAGCGCCTTCACCGAACGCATGAGCACGATGAAATCCTATCAGGCAGACGCCTCCGCCTCGACCCGCGTCGAAGTGTGGAAATGGACACTCGAATACGTCAAGGAGCACCCCTTTGGCGGCGGGTTCGAGGCGTATCGCCAGAATCAGATCCGTTATGAGAAAGTCTCGGTCGTCGGCGAAGGTGCCAATGCAACGGTCGTCCGCACGCTCGAGATCGACAAGTCGCGCGCCTATCACTCCGCCTATTTTGAGATGCTGGGCGAACAGGGCTGGCCGGGGCTGATCCTGTGGCTGATGATCCATCTTGGTGGCATCTTCCGCATGGAGGTGCTGCGCCGCCGTTACTGGAAGGCACCGCCCGATCAGGCGTGGATATCCCCGCTCGCCACGGCGCTTCAGCATTCGCACCTGATCTACCTGCTCGGTTCCACCTTTGTCGGCATCGCGCTCAACCCGTTCTGCTACATGCTGGTCGGCGCGCAGATCGGTCTCGACACCTATCTCGCTCGCAAACGCGCGGAGGAAAGCCTGCAACCCATGCGAAAACGGCGCGATTCCCCCGCGCCAGTCGCGGTTTGATCGGTTAGAGCGCCCGCATGGCTGGCCTGTTCCTCGTCCGAAACGACAAACCCGATGTCGCCGAGGCAGCATTGGCGACGGCACGCGCGTCGTTCGGCGCACAGGGCTTTCCCGCGCCCGCCGCGCACGACCTGCCCGGCTGGAGGCTGTTGCACTTCGCCCACATCATCGGCGGTCCGGACGGTTTGCTCACCCATGGCGACGATCTGGTCGCGGTCGCGGGCACGCCGGTCGTCGACGGCAAGCTCGGTCGCCCTGCGCTCGAAGCGCTGTTGTCGATCGACCCGCTCGCGCCCGACTGGGACCGTATCGCTGGTCAGTTCGTCGCGTTCGTGCGCCGGGGTGGCCATAATTTCCTGTTCGGCGACTATTTCTCCGCCTTCCAGCTATTCCAGAGCAACGACGCGCGCGTGTTCTCGACCTCGCTGCTGGCGGCCGCCAACGCCCTGCCCCGGCTGACCTTCGATCCACAGGGGGTGTACGAACTCGCCTTCAACGTCATGCCGATCGGCGAGGACACGGTGTTCGTCGAGTTGAAGACGCTGTCCCCCTTCGTCGTCCTCGAACTCACGCCCGACGGCGTCGTCCATCACGCGGTCGCCAAGCCCCTCCCCGCCGCCGCCGAAAACCTGTCGCTCGACGAGCGCATCGCCCGCCACCGCGCCCGGCTGTCGGCAATCATCAGCGCCCACACGGCGCATTTCGGCGACAATATCCGCTGTCCGCTGTCCGGCGGTCTCGACTCCCGCCTGCTGCTCGGCGCGCTGCGTGAGCAAGGATCGAACCCCGAAATCTACGTCTATGGCCCCCGCGACGATGAGGATGTTATCGTCGCCGAAGCGATCGGCGCGACGCTCGGTTTTCCGGTCAACTGGGTGGACAAGGACGGCGCACACGTCACACCCGACGGTTTCGCGGAAGTGGTGTCCCGCAATTTCCACCAATATGACGGCCTGCCCACCTTCGGAAACATCTTCGACAATGGCGGCAATGGCGCGGCGCAGCTGCTGCGCCACGCCGATGGCGCGCTGGCGGTGTCCGGCGGCTGCGGAGAAATCTACCGCAACTTCTTCTACCTCCCCGACCGGTCGTTCACCGCCGATGCCGTCGCCCGCACCTTCTTCGCGCGCTTCACGCCGGGCGACGCCACCGACGGCTTCGACTCACGCACCTTCCTCGCCGGCATCACCTCAAAGATCCGCGCCGCGATCGAGCCACCCGCCGCCAGCGGCCACCTGCCCCGCGCGCGAATCGAGCAGATCTATCCCCGGATCCGCTGCCGCGCGCTGTTCGGGCGGGAGATCAGCCTGGAGGCGCGCTACAGCCCGTACCTCATGCCCTTCCTTGACCATCATGTCGTGGCGGAAGCGATGACGCTCCCGCTGTCACTCAAGCACGCCGGGCGGTTCGAGGCGATGCTGATGAACGCGATTGACCCCGAACTCGCCGCGCAACCTTCTGCCTATGGCCATGACTTCACCGGCGCACCCGGTCGCCGCCACCGCTTCAGCGAATGGTCGACCCGCATCCGCCCGGTGTGGCTGCGCCAGCACAGCTACGCCGTCCATCGCCGCCTGAGCGCGATGAGCGACGAGCATGGCGGGCTGCTCACCCCCGATTACATGAACCGCGTGATCGACCCGGGCTTCCCCGCGATGCGCCGCTTCTTCCGCATGGACCGCATCACCGACAGCGCGCTGTGGCGGCGGATTGCGAATTTGGAATATCTGGCGGCGCAGTTGGGGTCAAAGCTGGCGGGTTAGGCAGGCTGAGCTTCCGCCATCAGCGCATCATCCTTCGCCGCCGCGCGCACCGCCGCCTCACGCCCCGTCACCCGCTCGACGAACGCCACGAACGAATCGCGCTTTGGGATCGTCCCGAATTGCGTACCCCAGCTCAGATGCGCGCCGACATACAGGTCCGCCATCGTGAAATGATCCGCTGCCAGCCAACCGTCACCGACTGCCGCAACCGCCGCCTCCAGCGTGTCGATCGTGCGGTCGAAATCACCGAAGCCCAGCATGCCGGCCTTCTGCGGATCGCCCGCCGCATCCCAGCCCATCGCCTTGCTCGTCACCGCCTGTTCCAGCGGCCCCGCCGCGAAGAACAGCCAGCGATAATAGTCCGCGCGCTTGTCCAATGCGGGTGCCAGCCCCGCCGCCGGAAACGCATCGCCCAGATAGGCACAGATCGCCGCGCATTCGGTCACGACTACGCCGTCATGCACGATCGTCGGCACTTTCCCCATCGGGTTCACCGCCAGAAATGCGGGCGGGCGCGGCCCATAGTCGATCACTTCGACCTCATAATCGACGCCGACTTCCTCCAACGCCCAGCGTCCGATCCGGCCGCGCGACATCGGGTTGGTGTAGAGTTTCATCGTCATCTTCAAAGCGCCTTGTCGAACAACGCCAGCAACCGGCCCCACGCCTTTTCAGCCTGAACCTGATTATAGGCCTGGCTGTCCGGCGGGCACCAGCCGTGCTGCGCCCCGGCATAAACCTCGATCTCCGCCGCACGCTTCGCATCGGCAAACGCCTTGCGCACCAGTTCCTTCTCGTTCGGATTGCGCTGGTCGTCATTCTCGGCGACGGCGAACAGGAAATCGGCCTTCATCTTCGGCACCAGCAGATGCGGGCTGTCCGGCTTATCGGTCCCGATCCCGCCGCCATGGAACGAAGCTCCCGCCCGCACCCGCTTGGGCAGCGCGGCGGCGGTGCGCATCGTGAACGGCCCGCCCATGCAATAACCCGTGGTGCCGACGCCGCGCTTGCGATTGACCTCGGTTTGTTTGTCGAGCCAGCCGACATAAGCGGTCGCGTCGCTGACCACCGCATCCGGGGTCAACAGCGCGCGCCACGGCCCCACCTTCGCGCGGATCGCCGGATCGCCCCAGGATTCGCCAGGTTTCAGAAACTGCCCCGCGACCGATCGATAAAAGGGGTTCACCGTCAGCACGGCATAGCCTGATTGCGCCAGCCGGTCGGCCATCTGGCGAAATGCGGGGCGCATCCCCATCACGTCGGGCCACACCAAAACGGCGGGATGCTTGCCCGTGGCCGGTGCCACGAAATAGCCGTCAGCAGTGCCGCCCGGCACGGCAAAGGTCACGTCACGCCCCTTCACCGCCTGCGCATTGGCAGGCGCGGGCAGCAATGCAGCAAGGCCGACGCCCCCGGCCATGATCCCGAAGTCGCGGCGCGAAATACCGCCGTTCAGCTTTTCATTGTCGGCGGCGGTCAGTTCATCGCACATCGTTTGCTCTCCATAATCCCGCCCCGCACAACCTAACTCACGCCGCGCGATACCACCAGACGCCGTCAAGAACCTCGCGCACGGCACGGCCATCGACCTCCAGCCGCCGCAAATGCGCCAGCGTCTCGCCGCTCGCCATGCCCAGCACGTCGGGGCCGATCCTGCGCCGGAACAGCCGCCCGAAACAATCGACCGCGCGGCGCGGCTCGATCAAATGGGCGTGCAGCATGTCGAGCTGTTTCAAATGATCGTCGCGCAACGCGGTCAGCCGCGCATGCAGCCCGGTGAACGGCTCGCCATGCGAAGGCAGCACCAGCAAATCGTCGGGCAATTCCAGCAGCCGGTCGATCGATGCCAGCCATTCGCCCAGCGGGTCGGCCTCCGGCTCGCTCACGCCGAGCGACACGTTGGAACTGATCCGCGGCAGCACCTGGTCGCCCGCGATCAGCAACCCGTCGCGCGCATTCCACAGGCACGCATGTTCGGGGCAATGGCCAGACCCCACCACCACCTGCCACTCGGCATCGCCAATGCGGATAACCTCGCCGTCCACGATCCGGCGATAGCCCAGCGGCAGCGGCGCGATCATCCGCCGCATCCGGCCAAAACCGTTCTCGGACGCCGCCGCGATCTGCTCTGCGTCCCACCCGGCCGCGCGCCAGAACGCAATCTGCTCGTCCGGCACATCGTCGCGCGCATCGGAGGTCAGCACCCGGATGGTCAGCCACTCGCCGCGCGTCATCCAGATCGGTGCCGCGAATTTGCGCGCGAACCACCCCGCAAGCCCGGTGTGATCGGGATGGAAATGCGTGCAGATCACCCGGCTCGGCGGCTTTTCGTTCAGCGGCGTCACCGCGAACAATGCCCGCCACGCATCCACCGACACGCCGACGTTCAGCCCGCTATCGACAATCGTCGTCCCCGCGCCATCGTCGATCAGCCAGCAATTGATATGGCTCAGCGGCCCGACCATCGGGATGCGCACCCAGTGGATGCCGGGACCGACCGCAATCGCCTCTCCCACCCCCGGCGTTCGCGCGCCCATCGGATAGGTCAGCCCGCGATGGCTGGTCGCAACGCCACCCTCATCCTCGACCAGCGAGGCGTCGGGCGAAAATGACATCGCGGCCGGATCGGGTTCGGGTTGCATAGTGCAACCCTTCTGGCGCGGACTCCTGCCGCTGTCGACTCTTGCGAACACGCTCGCCATTCCCGATCTTCGAATCATGAATCTCGCCGCCTATCTCGATCGCATCGGATACCGCGATGTCGCGGTGCCGGACTTCGTCACGCTCGACGGGGTGATGCGCGCGCATATCCGTTCCGTTTGAAAATCTCGACGTTCAGCTTGGCCGGACGCTCGGCATTTCGCTCGATGCCGCGTTCGACAAGATCGTGACGCGTCGGCGCGGCGGCTGGTGCTATGAACAGAACGGCCTGCTCGGCTGGGCGCTGGCGCAGATCGGCTTCGATGTTCAGCGCACGCATGCCGGGGTCCGCCGCGCCGAAATGGGCGATGCCATGCTCGGCAACCACCTCACCCTGATCGTCGCGCTCGACGGGCAACTCTGGCTGGTCGATGCAGGGTTCGGCGGCAGTCAGGCCAAGCCGATCCCGCTGAGCAAGGGCAACCACGACCATCCGCGCTACGCCCTCACACTGGCCCGTACCGACGATGGCTATTGGCGCTTTTCCGAACATGCGGCGGGAAGCGCTAGCGGCATCAGCTTCGATTTCCGCGACGAGCCCGCCGACGAAACACTGCTGGTCGATCAATGCGTCTGGCAACAGTCCAGCCCGCACAGCAATTTCACGCTTAACCTCGTTGCTCAGCGTCGAATCGGCGACCGGCATATCGCTTTACGCGACCGCGCCTTTACGGAGACCACCGCGCAGGGTCGGTCGCGGCACCTACTGAACAATGCGAACGCGCTGGTCGCAGCGCTCCGCGACACGATGGATCTCGACCTGCCAGAAGCCGCCGGGCTGTGGCCACGCGTGGCCGCCCGGCACAGCGCCCTCTTTCCCGATGGAGAACCCGTCAGCGCTTGAACGGATCGACCAGACCGGTGTCGCCGATCATCTCGCTCGGCTCGCGCAGCGCGGCCTCACGCTCGTCGCGCAGCTGCTGGATCAGCGCCTCGCGGTCGCCCTCAAGCCGGGTGTCGACCGGTGCTTCGATGCCGGCCGCCTTGGCCGCCTTGGCCACCGCCGCGTCCAGCTCGCGCTGAGTCGTCAGGCCCAACGTTACCGGGTCTTTCGGCGTGATGTTGCCGATGTTCCAATGGCTGCGGTCGCGGATCGCGGCGATCGTGTTGCGCGTGGTGCCGATCAGCTTGCCGATCGTGCCGTCGGTGATCTCGGGGTGGTTGCGGATGATCCACGCGATGCCGTCGGGCTTGTCCTGCCGCTTCGAGACCGGCGTGTAACGCGGCCCCTTGGTGCGGCGGACCTGCTCCGGCCCCTTGCTCATCTTCATGCGATATTCGGGATCGGCCTGCGCCTTCTCGATCTCTTCCTGCGTCACCTCGTGCGCGCGAACCGGATCGCGCCCGGTCAGCTTGGTCGCGGCGGTGTCGTCGGCGATCGCCTGCACCTCCAATATGTGCAGGCCACAGAAATCGGCGATCTGCTCGAACGAGAGCGCGGTGTTGTCGACCATCCAGGATGCGGTCGCGTGCGGCATGAGCGGCTGGGCCACGTCAAAGTCTCCAGAAACAATAAGGGCCGCCCTCACCGGGCGGCCGCAACTTGCGTGATCTAGGCGCGTGCGCGACGAGAGGCAAGCGTCTTGCAGCAGTCATCCATGGAACCTAGTGTCGTATTGGGCGTCCTGCACGCACCGAAATAATCTGAGAGGCACATTATGAAACGAGTCCTTCTTCCCCTCGCTGCCGTCGCGGCACTAGGCCTGACCGCATGCAGCGAAAAGGCACAGAACGAAACCGGGGAAGCTGCAGAGGCCATCGCCGCCGACGCCAACGCAACGATGGGCGAAGCCGCTTCGGACGTCGAAGCTGCGACGGACAGCGCGCTCGGCACGGCTGAAAACGCCGCCGACCGCGCCGGTGCCGCAATCGGCGAGGGTGCGCGCGAGGTGAGCGAGGGCGCGGATCGCGTCGGCAACGCCGCCGATGCCGCCGGCAACGAACTCGACAAGTAAGCGAACCGGGGCCGCCGTTCGCGGCGGCCCCATTCCCCGTCAGTCCCTTTCACGTCAGGACGTCATGCGCGCCATCGCCCTTTTGCCGCTCCTGTTGCTCGCTACCGCCTGTGATCGCGCGGACGACACCACCGGTGTCAGCGCCGGGGAAGCCGCGCAGCTCAACGCCGCCGCCGACACGCTCGACATCAACGCGACCGAACCCGGAACGCCCGCCCCCGAGGAGTAACCCATGCGCCAGCTCGGCGTCAGCGACATTTCGACGCCGCCAATGGTGTTCGGCGGCAATGTTTTCGGCTGGACCGCCGACCGCGACACCAGCTTTGCGCTGCTCGATCGCTTTGCCGATGTCGGCGGCACGCTGGTGGATACCGCCGATGTCTATTCCGCGTGGGTTCCGGGGCATAAGGGCGGCGAATCCGAAACCCTGATCGGCGAATGGATGAAAACGTCGGGCAAGCGAATCGGCGTCGCCACCAAGGTCGGTATGCTCCCCGGCGAGGGCGGCGACAAGCTCGCCCCCGCCCGCATCGCCACCGCCTGCGACGCTTCGCTCAAACGGCTTGGGGTCGAGACCATCGACCTTTATTACGCGCATCAGGACGACGATGCCGTGCCGCAGGAAGACGTCCTCGCCGCATTCGGCAAGCTGATCGACGCGGGCAAGGTCCGCCACATTGCCGCATCGAACTTCACCGCCGCCCGCCTCAAATCCGCGCTCGACATCGCACACCGCGGCGGCCTGCCGCATTATCGCGCACTCCAGCCCGAATATAATCTCGTCAGCCGCCACCGCTACGAAGGCGAGCTCCAGAATCTGTGCGTCGAGCACAATATCGGCGTGCTGCCCTATTATGGCCTCGCATCGGGCTTTCTCACCGGCAAATATCGCACCGCCGAAGATCTCGGCAAAAGCGTGCGCGGCGGTGGCATGGCCAAGCATCTGGAGGGCAAAGGCGCGGCGGTGCTCGCCGCGATGGATCAGGTCGCCGCCGAAACCCGTGCGACCCTGTCGCAGATCGCACTCGCCTGGATCGCTGCACAACCCGGCATTACCGCACCGATCGCCAGCGCCACGAGCGTCGCTCAGCTCGATGAGCTGATTGCGGGTTGGACGCTGGAATTGTCGCGCGAGCAGCTCGACCGGCTTACCGCAGCGGGAGTGTGAAGTGGACCACGTCACCGCCTATCGCGAAAACGGCTACGCCATCGTCAAGGGCGTATTCTCCCCCAGCGAAATCGAAACGATCGGCGCAGCGGCGGATGCGGTGCATGCCGAGGGGGTCGCGCACGGCCGCAGCTTCCGCCACGGCAACCTGTTCTACAACATCGCCCCCGATGCCGACGGCACGCCGCTCGTCCGCATGGTGCAATGGCCGTCCTATCATAATGCGGTGCTCAACGCCGTCCGCATGGACCCGCGCTGGATCGCCATCCTCGAACCGCTGATCGGCGGCGACCTCAAGCAGATCATCAACCAGCTCCACTGGAAGGCGCCGGGGTCGATGGGCGATTTCGCCTGGCATCAGGATTCGCGTTTCCGGACGCCCGAAGAACATTACCGCAATCTCGGCACCAGCTATGTCCAGACCGGCCTCGCCATCGATCCTCACACGCGGGAAAGCGGCGCGATGTGTTTCATCCCGCGCAGCCATGCCGGGCCGCTCGACCTCGACACGACCACCGAAGTGCTCGGCACCGAAATGTCCGACGGGTCGCTGATCGCTGCGGGCATCGACCCCGCCACGGTCGTCGATCTCGTCCTCGATCCCGGCGATGTCGCATTATGGAATCCCTATCTGGTCCATGGATCGGGCCGGAACAGTTCGACCCATCAACGCCGCCTGTACATCAATGGCTATGTCCGCGCCGACGATTGCGAGCGCGGCGAACTTACCTTCCAGGGCGGCGAACCCGTCCCGCTCGGCCCCGAACCGGCTTTGGTGCATTACGAGGATCTGCGCGAAGACCGCGACCCCCATTATGTCTAGACATATTTGTGCAGATGCTACCGAACCCAGTGACATCGCTGATCCGCGCCATTAGACCCGGAGCTTCTTGCCCCGTCGTCTAATGGTAGGACACCGCACTTTGACTGCGGCGGTCGTGGTTCGAATCCACGCGGGGCATCCGGTGAACAGTGCGCAGTCCGGTGGGCAACACCCTAAGCCGCCAGCCGCACCGTCCCACCGCCGCGCGTCTTCGCACCGTACAGCGCCGCATCCGCCCGCCGCAGCGCATCGTCGATCGCATCGTTCGCCGTCATCGCGGCAGCACCCACGCTCACCCCGATCCGCGCCTCGGCCGAGCCCAGCGCATAGCCATGCCCGGCAATCACCTCCACGATCCGCGCGCCCAACCGCTCGGTTGCCCCTGCGCTCAGCATCGGCGTCAGCAGCACGAATTCGTCGCCGCCCATGCGCGCCGCCTGGCTGTGCCGTCCGGCGATCCCGGCCAGCCGCGCCGCCACTTCGCGCAGCACCGCATCGCCCGCCTCATGCCCGTGCCGGTCGTTGACCGGTTTGAACCCGTCCAGATCGATATAGAACAACGTGCCGCCGATCCCCGCCCGCGCCGCCGCCGCACGCATGAAGCCCGCGCGATTGAGCAGCCCGGTCAGTTCGTCATGCGCCGCGCGGTGGGCATTTTCATGCTCGGCCTCCATCGTCGCAATCATCATCCGGTTCAGCCTTTTTGCCGCCTGTGACATGCTGAACAGCGCCAGCGGCGCCTGAAGGGTGGTCACGATCAGCACCCAGTCGCCTGCGAACGCCGCGCCCATCGCCATCGGCCCCAGCGCTGCGGTACAGGCCAGCAGCACGAAGCGCGGCGCGCCGAAATAACGGATGCTCATGCCGCCGGCGATACAGGCCGAGGTGATGTTGACCACGATCGCCGCCGCGAAATCGCCGCTCAGCGTCGTGATCGCCGCGCCATAACCCAGGGTCGCCGCCCAGATCAGCGTCATCGCCAGATACAGGTCGGTGCCGGTCGCCCGCCCCGCCCGCGCCGCGCGCCGGTCGCGGTTCAGCAACACGATCCGCGCCGCGATCGTCGTCACCTCCAGCAGCAGCCACAGTGTGAACAACGGCGTCGGGTGTCGCCACCAGATCACCGCCGCGCAGATCAATGTGGCCAATGCGGCGGCATAGAAAATCGACAGCGAGCTATAGAGCGTGCTGACTTGTGCGGCGTGAATCGAATCGCTCACCGGCTGGTGCGATCGCGTGAGCCAGTCGACGATGCGCCATCGCGGAAAACTATATCGCAGGTCTGCGTCCAACCCGCCCTCCCCGGTTGTTCCTCACCCGGAACGGTAGCGGCGTGAGGTTAACAGCGGGTTTGGCATCTGCGCCGAACTGGACTTCGCGGCGGCTGTGCTTAGGGTTTGGCCATGCGCTTTCGGCAACTCGAAGTCTTCCACGCCGTCTATACCCACGGCTCGATCAGCGCGGCGGCGCGCGCGCTGGGCGTTTCGCAGCCGTCGGTGTCGAAAACGCTGCACCATGCCGAGGATAATCTGGGCTTCACGCTGTTCCAGCTCTCGCGCGGCCGCCTGATCCCGACCGACGAGGCGCATGCGTTGATGCGCGAAGCGGGCGACCTGTTCGACCGGCTCGGCACGCTGCAACTCACCGCGCGCAATCTGGCGCAGGCGGGTGGCGGGCATATCCGGCTGGGCATCGTCCCCAGCCTCGCGCTCGACGTGGTGCCGCAAGCGATGGCGCAATTCCGCCGCGAATATCCGCGCGTGACGTTCGAGGTACACACCCATCACCACGACGATCTTGTCCGTTCGCTGATCGAACGCGAAATCGACCTCGCCATCGCCTACACCCCGCCGCCACACCCGCGCCTGACCCGCAATGTGCTGGCCGAGGGCGAGCTGGTCGTGCAATTTCCCGAGACCATGTTCGCGCCCACGGGTCCGCGTTTCCCGCTCGACTTGCTCGCCGACCGCGACGTGATCGGCGTCACTGCAACGGGGCCGATCGGCGACGTGCTCACCCGCGCCGCGCGCGACCGCGGCATTGCCTTTCGTGAGACCGTGTCGGTCCAGACCTTCTTCATCGCCGCGCGCCTTGCCCAGCTCGAAGAGGGTGTCACGGTGATCGACGAGTTCACCGCCCGCGCCTGGCAGTCGCCCGGTTTCCGCTGGCTCCCCACCGATCCGCCGCTCCGCTTCACCATCTCATGGGCGACGCTCGAGGAACGCCAGCCATCGCGCGTCGCCCGCCAGTTCCTACGCACGCTGGAGACGGTTCTGACGGAAAGTCGGTGCAATCCATAGCCTCTGGTTATGGGTAGTGAATCAAAACCACACTTTGCATCACGCTCGCGCACGATAGTTTCACCTCGCACGCCGGAACGGTAACCCGGAGCGCGGGGGATATCGACTGACCATGGCGTTCAAGCCCGATCGGCATATGCGATGACGCGCAGCGAGGAGATCATCGTGCTCGGCGCGGGCGTGGTCGGCATGGCGACCGCGCTGACGCTGGCCGATCGCGGCCACCGCGTCACCGTCATCGATTCTGCCAGCGGCCCCGGCCTCGGCACATCCTTCGCCAACGGCGCACAACTCAGCTATTCCTATACCGACGCGCTTGCCAGCCCGGCCACCCTGTCGCAAATCCCGCGCCTTCTGCTCGGCCTCGATCCCGGTCTGCGCTTCAGCCTGCGCTTCGATCCCGACTTCATCGCATGGACCATCGCGTTCCTGCGCAACGGCAGCGCCGATCGTTTCCGGGCCAACACGCTCGCCGGGCTCGAACTCGCCACCGAATCCCGCGCGGCGCTTAACGCGCTAACCGCGCGCCACGGCTTGGAATATGGCCACAGCATTCCGGGTAAGATCCATCTCTACCGCACCGCCGGCGCCTTCGCCGCCGCGCAGCGGATGGTCGAGCTGAAAGAGGGTCACGGCGTCGTCCAGACCTTGCTCGATCCCGATGCCGTGGTCGCGCTCGAACCGATGCTCGCGGCAGTGCGCGGCGACATTGTCGGCGCGCTTCACACGCCCGACGAAGAGGTCGGCGATCCGCATCGTTTCTGTACCAGCGCGCATGCCGCGCTGCTCCGCGCGGGTGGCAGCTCGATGTTCGCCACCGGCATCGACCGGATCGAGGCGAACGGTCGCAAGCCCGGCATCGTCACCGCCGACGGCCACCGCGTCCCCGCCGATCGCATCATCCTGTCGACCGGAAACGGTGCACCGCGCCTCGCCCGGCAACTCGGCGTGCGGTTGCCAATTCAGCCGATGAAGGGCTATTCGATCACCGCCTTGCCCGGCCCTGCCGCACCGTCGGCCAGCATCACCGACGTTGCCAATCGCGTCGTCTTTGCCCGTCTCGGCAATCATATGCGGATCGCGGGCTTGGCCGAACTGGGCAAACGCGACACCCGGGTCGAACCGAAACGATTGCGCAACCTGATCGATAGCGCGCGGGCTGCGCTTCCCCAGGCGGCAGACTATGAATCAATCGAATCGAGTTGGGCGGGGCTGCGGCCGATGACCCCCGATTCGCTGCCAATCACCCGGACCATCGCGCCGGGGATTATCGCCAATACCGGGCATGGCGCGCTCGGCTGGACCTATGCCGCAGGGTCAGCCGAACGCGTCGCCCGACTGGTGGAGGGGAAAGCCTGACGGTGCGAAGACGCCGAAGCATATCAACCGGGTTTTTGTAAAAGGGGTAACAACATGAAGACTGCAATCCGCATCGCCAGCCTGATGGGCGGGATTTCGCTTCTCGCCGCCGCCAACGCCGCCATGGCACAGGACACCGGCGCACCCGCCCCGGTTCAGGACGCACCGCAGACCGCCGCCGATGTTCAGGGCGACGAGGGTGAGGAAGTCGTCGTCATCGGATCGCAGATCAAGGGCGCGGACGTCGCCGGATCGCTCCCCGTCGTCGTGCTGAACGAGGACGACATCGCCGCCACTGCCGCCACCAGCGGCGACGATCTGTTCCGCTCGATCCCGCAGGCGGGCGACGTCGCCTTCAACGAAAGCCGCGATGCCGGCGGCATTAACGATGCGCGCGGCGACACCGCGTCGATCAACCTGCGCGCGCTCGGTACCGGCAACACGCTGGTGCTGTTGAATGGCCGCCGCATGGTCCTTCACCCCGGCACCCAGGCCGAAAATCTCGTGCCGGTGCAGAGCGTCAACACCAACACCATCCCCGTGCTCGGCGTCCGCCGGGTCGAAGTGCTGCTCGACGGTGCCGCCGCCATCTATGGCTCGGACGCGGTTGCCGGCGTCATCAACACGGTGCTGAAGGACAATTTCAAGGGGCTGCGTGTCACCGGTGAGGTCGGCTTCACCGACAATTCGGACCAGCGCGAATATGAACTGGGGTTCGAGGCCGGACACAGCTTTAACGATGGCAAGACCAACATCTCGCTGTTCGGGTCGTTCAACCACCGCGACGCGCTGTTCGCACGCGAGCGCCGCAATTCGCGCTCGGCCGATCTGCGCCCGCTGGTGGTGGGTACGCCGTTTGAAGGTGACACCGATTTCGACAACACCTCGGTCGACAGCATCTGGGGCGAGTTTCAGCGGCTGACCAACAGCTTCGTCGCATCGACCACCGCCGCACAGGCCAATGGCGTCACGCTGACGACCAGCGGCATCTTCCACATTCAGCCCAGCACCAACGAGGGCTGCGTCGTCGCCAGCGGCTATGCCGGCACCTGTTTCGACAACAGCTCGCTCTCGACCGCCTCCACCGACAACAATCTCAAATACGACATTAACGACGTCCGCACGATCGTCGGCCGCAATCAGCGGATCAACATGTTCGGCTTCTTCAACCATGAATTCGACAGCGGCCTCGAATTCTTTGCCGAGGCGGGTTGGTATCGCGCCGATTATCGCTCGCAGCGCGAACAGGACACCGCGCTCGCCAGCCAGCGGCTGATTATCCCCGCCAACGGTTTCTACAACCCGTTCGGTCCGGTTGGCAGCCCAAACCGCATCCCCGGTCTGACCGGCGTCGCCACCACCGGCGTGCCGATCGAGCTGATCGACTATCGCCCGGTCGATGCCGGCCCGCTGGTCGTCAATGTCCGCAACGACACCACCCGCTTCCTCGCCGGGTTCCGGGGCGAACTGTTGGGCTTCGACTTCGACAGCGCCGCGCTCTATTCAAAGGCGCGCACGGCGGACAGCATGCGCACGGTCAGCCTGACCAAGTTTCAGGAAGCACTCGGTCGCCTCGACGCCACCGCCTATAACCCGTTCAACGGTGGCGACCCGGCCAATCCCGGCCGCATCGACTCCACGCCCAACCCGCAAAGCGTGATCGACGGCTTCATGGTCGATATCGGCCGCGTCAGCACGACCGAGCTGGCGATGGCGGACTTCAAGTTGTCGAAGAACGACCTGTTCAACTTGCCGGGCGGTCGTGTCGGCATGGCGGCGGGGATCGAGTTCCGGCACGAAACCTTCGCCGACGACCGCGATCCGCGCCTCGACGGTACGATCAGCTTCACCGCGCTCGACGGATCATCGAACGGCAGCGACACGATCGGCGCCAGCCCGACGCCGGACAGCAAGGGCAAGCGCGACGCCTTCTCCGCCTTCCTCGAACTGGCGGTACCGGTGGTCTCCGAAGATATGGATATCCCGCTGGTCCGTTCGCTCGATCTCCAGCTCGCGGGCCGCGTGGAAAGCTATCAGGGCTTCGGATCGGTGGCGAAGCCAAAGGTCGCTTTGTCCTGGTACCCCGTCGCCAACCTCCAGCTGCGCGGGTCATGGTCACAGGGCTTCCGCGCGCCGAATCTGCCGCAATTGTTCGAGAACGGCATTCAGCGTTCCAACACCCGCACCGACTGGATCAAGTGCGAGGCCGATCTGCGCGCCGGGCGCATCGCCAATTTCGACGCCTGCACGCGCAGTCAGGGCGTGGTCAGCAACCGGTCGGGCAGCCAGACGCTGACGCCCGAGGAATCGGACAGCCTGTCACTGGGCGGCACCTATCAGCTGAATCTGGGCAGCGCGGGTCGCCTGACCTTCACCGCCGACTACTGGGAAATCCGGCAAAAGAACGTAATTGGCCTGTTCGGCGATTCCAACGCGCTGGTGCTCGACTACTTCCTGCGCCTGTCGGGCTCGTCCAACCCCAACGTTCAGCGCGCCGCGCCGACCCCGGCGGAAATCGATGCGGTCGCGGGCACCGGCATCGCGCCGGTCGGCCGGATCATTCAGGTGATCGACAATTACACCAACCTGACGCCGCGTGCCGTGCGCGGCTATGATCTGGGTGTCTATTATCAGGTCAAGGACACCGCGCTCGGCGATTTCAGCGTGCGGTTGAATGCCGCGCGGCTTCTTGAATTCTATCAGGTGCCGGGGCCGGCGTCACAGGCGCTGATCGACGCCCAGGCCGACGGCACGATCGATCCGACGATCAACATTACCGGTGCACAGAGCATCATCGAGGAGAATGGCCGTCCGAAATGGCGCGGTTCGGCCAGCATCACCTGGAAGTCGGGCATGTGGGGCGCGGGTTATTTCACCAGCTATGTCGGGGCGGTCAACGACACGTCCGCCTCGCTGGCGGACGGCACCCGTTTCCGCGTCGATGATTACATGACGCACAGCCTGTACCTTCAGGTCACGCCGGACAGCGGCGTGCTCGACGGCACCCGCTTCCGTATCGGCGCGCGCAACATGTTCAACCAGCTTGCACCGATCGCCGACCAGAGCACCGGCTATATCGGCGATCTGTACGGCAACCGCGGCCGCCAGATCTACGCGTCGGTCAGCAAGAAATTCTGATGCGTTTGTTCGGGCTTACGGTTCTGCTGATCCTTAGCCCCTCCCCTTCAGGAGTGGCAGGTTGGACTGCCCCCGGCAGTCCAAGCTCAGCCCGGGGCGCTGAGCGACCTGCCACTGGGTTGGGGTGGGGCAGTGCGGCAAGCCCCAGCCTTGACCAGACACTTCGCACCCTCGACCTCATCATCACCGGCGGGCAAGTCATCGACGGCACGGGCAGCGCGCCGCGTGCCGCCGAGATCGGCATCACCGGCGATCGCATCGTCTATGTCGGCCAACGCCCACGCGGCACGACCGCTCTCCGCACGATCGACGCGCGCGGCCTGACCGTCACGCCCGGCCTGATCGACCCGCATACCCATTCGACGTCCGATGCATTGTCGAAGGACGTGACCAAGCGCCAGCTCGCCAACCATTTGCTGCAAGGGGTCACCAGCATCGCCATCGGCAATGACGGCGGCGGCGCGACCGATATCGCCGGGCTCTTCGCCCGTCTGTCCACCAATCCCACGGGCCCCAATGTCGCCAGCTTCACCGGCTTCGGCGAAGCCCGCCTTGCGGTGATCGGCAACCGCGACCGCGCACCGACGCCCGCTGAAACCGCAAGGATGGAAACGCTCGTTGCCCGCGCGATGTGCGACGGCGCGCTCGGCCTGTCCGCCGGTCTCTATTACGCCCCGCAAAGCTTCGCCAAAACGGCGGAAGTCGCTGCCCTAGCCCGCGTCGCCGGACGCTATGGCGGGATCTATGAAACCCATCTGCGCGACGAAGGCAGCGCCTCGATCGGCCTGCTCCCCGCAATCGACGAAGCGATGACGATCGCGCGCACCGGCAAACTCCCGCTCCACATCGCGCACATCAAGGCACTTGGCGTCGACGCGCAGGGCATGGCGCCGAAAGTCATCGCGCATATCCGCGCTGCGCAGAAATCCGGCCTGAAGATCACCGCCGACGAATATCCGTGGGAAGCCTCCAGCACGTCGCTCGCTGCCGCGCTCGTCCCGCGCCGCGCACAGGACGGTGGCGCGTTCGCGATGGTTGCCAACCTCAAGACCGCTGATGCCAAACTGCGCGCCGAGATCACCGAACAACTGCGCATACGCGGCGGCGCGAACGCCATCCTTCTCGTCAGCGGCGCACACAAGGGCAAACGCCTCGACGCCATTGCCCGCGCGTGGAACCTCCCCCCGCTCGACGCCGCGATCCGGCTGCTCATCGCCGAACCCGGCGCCAGCATCGCCAGCTTCAACATGATCGCATCCGACATCGATGCCTTTGCCCGCGAACCCTGGGTGGTGACATCCTCCGACGCCACCAACGGCCACCCGCGCCGCATGGGCAGCTTCGCGCGCGGCTGGCGGCTGTTCGTGCGCGAGAAGCAGTTGATGACGCCCGAACGTTTTGTCCAGCGCTCGTCCGGTCAGACCGCTCAGATCCTCGGCCTGCTGGATCGTGGCACGCTCGCCCCCGGCAAGTTCGCCGACATCGCGATTTTGGACGCACGGACCTATGCCGAACAGGCGACCTATGACTCGCCCGACCGGCCCTCGGTCGGCGTGCGATACGTGCTGGTCAATGGCCGTCTCGCAGTGGACAAGGGTCGCCTGACCGGCACGCTCGCCGGACGTCCGCTGCCCAAGCCACGCCAACCGAAGTGGAACTGCCCCGCATGACCGAAACGACCGCGCCCGAAGCCGTGGAAACGTCCGAACGACGCGGTCCCGTCCGTCGCGCCTTTGCATGGTGGTTCGGCGTCGCGCTGTGGAAACGCATCCTCGGCGCGCTTGTCCTCGGGGCCGCCGTCGGCTTGCTATGGGGTGAAGGCGCAACCGCGATCGGCTGGATTGGCACATTGTTCGTGCGCCTGATCCGCATGCTGGTGGTGCCGCTGGTGTTCCTGACAATCGCCTCCGGCGTCGCCGCGCTGGCGGATCCCAAACGCCTTGGCAGCATCGGCGTGAAGACGTTGGCGATGTACATCTTCACCACCGCGCTCGCCGTCACCACCGGGCTCATTGTGGCGACGCTCATCGCCCCCGGCCTGGGTGCCAGTTTCGCGGGCGCGATTCCGAAAGCGATGGGGACCCCACCCGACACCGCACAGATGTTCATGGAGATCATCCCCGACAATCCCATCGGCGCGATGGCGGAGGGCAAGACGCTCGCCGTCATCTTCTTCGCCATCCTCGTCGGCGCGGGCGTGATCGCGGCGGGCAAGGGCGCGGAGCCGGTGCGCCAGTTCCTGAATGCCGGGTCGGAGGTGATGCTGAAGATCGTCGGCTTCGTGATGGAAACCGCGCCGTTCGGCGTGTTCGCACTGATCGCAGTGGTCATGGGCACGACCGGTCCGTCGAGCTTTCTCGCAGTGCTGAAACTCGGCCTGTGCGTCGTCATCGGATCGGCCATCGTCACCTTGCTGATTCACGGGCTGATCGTCGTGCGGCTGATGGCGTGGCTGCCCCCGCTGCCCTTCTTCCGCGGCATCGCCGACGCGATCATGGTCGGCTTCTCGACCTCGTCCAGTTCCGCCACATTGCCTGTCGCGATCCGCGTTGCCGAGCGCAATCTGGGCGTCTCACCTCCCATCGCCTCCACGGTCCTGCCACTCGGCGCGACCATCGGCATGGACGGCGCGGCGATGTATGTCGCCATGCTCACTTTGTTCTCGGCCCAGGCATTCGGCATCGATCTCAGCTGGGCCGATTATCTGGTGATCGCCGCCACCACCACCATCGTCGCGATGGGCGTCGCCCCGGTCCCCTCCGGATCGCTGTTCGTGCTCGCCGCCGTGCTACACGCGATCGGCATCACGCCGGAACAGACCGCCATCGTCGTCGGCTTCATCCTGCCGTTCGACCGCATTCTCGACATGACTCGTACCGTCCCCAACGTCACCTCCGACCTCGCCATCGCCACCGCCGTCGCGCGGTGGGAGGGGGAACTGGACGTGGCCGTCTATAAATCCGCCGACGATGTATGAGGGGTTTGCCCGTGTTCCTGCGTAACCTTGTCCTAGCCCTAACTGCCTTCGCCCTTGCGCTGCCCTTGCCCGTCGCGGCGCAGAGTAAACACCTCCTCGAATACCCCTCGGTCCACTCTCCCGTCGTCGGCACGCGCGGGATGGTGGTTAGCCAGAACGCCATCGCCAGCGAGGTCGGCGCACAGATCATGCGCGATGGCGGCAACGCCATCGACGCCGCCGTCGCCATCGGCTTCGCACTCGCCGTCACGTTGCCGCGCGCGGGCAACATCGGCGGCGACGGCTTCATGACCGTTTACGACGCCAAGTCGAAACAGGTCCGCGTCATCGACTTTCGCGGCATCGCCCCACGTGCGGCCACCCCCGCAATGTTCGTCGATGAAAAGGGCAAGGAACGCGCGATCGCCTCCTATGGCTATCTCGCCCCCTCCGTCCCCGGCACCGTTGCGGGGCTTGAGCACGCCCACAAAAAATGGGGCAAACTCCCCTGGGCCAAGGTCGTCGAACCGGCGCTCCGCCTCGCCCGCGACGGCGTGAAACTCACCGCCGACGAAGCCTTTGTCTTCGGCTGGGGTCGCGAACGCCTGTCGAAAAGCACGTCGGGCAAGACGACCTTCTACAAGCCCGACGGCACCCTCTACGCCAAGGACGAAATCCTCAAGCAACCCGACCTCGCCTGGACGCTCGGCAAGATCGCCAAAGAGGGCGCGAAAGGCTTCTACACCGGCGAAGTCGCCCGCCGCATCGCCGCGGACATGAAGGCCAATGGCGGCATCGTCACCGCCGCCGATCTCGCCGCCTACAAACCAGTCGAACGCGCGCCGCTGACCGGCACCTATCGCGGCTATACCGTTTATACCGCGCCCCCGGCCAGCGCGGGCGGTGCGACCTTGCTGAACATGCTCAACATCCTCGAGCATTTCGACATGAAGGCGCTGGGGCAAGGGTCCGCCGCCTCGCTCCACATCCTCGCCGAGACGATGAAGCTAGCGTACATCGACCGCTACCGTGTGCTGGGCGATCCCGCCTTCGTCACCGCGCCGGTCAAGGGTTTCGTGTCCAAGGCATATGCCGCCGAACGCGCCGAGCTGATCGACCCGAACAATGCCACCCCCGTCCGCGACCTGCCAGCGGGCGACCCCCTGAAATATGAAAGCCCCTCGACCACGCATTATTCGGTCGCGGATGCAGAGGGCAACGCCGTCTCGACCACCTACACGCTCGGCTCCGATTTCGGATCGGGCATGATGATCGCGGGCACCGGCATATTGCTCAACAACCAGATGAACAATTTCAGCCACGAACAGGCATGGGAGGCCCAGCGCAAGCGCGAAGCCCCGCCGCTCAACGCGATGGCCCCGGGCAAGCGCATGCTGTCCACGATGATGCCGACGATCATCTTCAAGGATGGCAAGCCGTGGCTGGTCACCGGCACCCCGGGCGGCAGCACGATCCCGACCACGGTGGTTCAGATTGTGGTCAATGCGATCGACTATGGCCTGAACGTCGATGAGGCGACGCACCAGCCGCGAATCTATCAGGGAACGACCGCGACGCTCCGCGTCGAACCCAATTTCAACCCGGATACGGTTGCGGCGTTGAAGGCAAAGGGCCATCGCATCACGTCTGATGAAACGATGGGAAGTGCGCAGTCGATCATGATTACCGACAATCTGTTCCTCGGCGGCACCGATCCGCGACGTCCCGGTGCCAAGGCGATCGAGCCATGAAGCTGATGAAGCCACTCGCGCTCACGCTCGCGCTCACCGGTCTCGCCGCTTGCACGCCACGAAACGCGCCGGGAACCGCTGGCCCCGTCGCGCCGCCGGCGGCACCGGCCGCCACGGAGCGTCAGGCCTTCGTTGCCGCCGCCCATCCACTTGCCGCCGAAGCGGGCCTCAATGTCCTGCGCAAGGGCGGCAGCGCGGTCGATGCCGCCGTCGCGATTCAGGCGATGCTCAGCCTCGTCGAGCCGCAAAGCTCCGGCCTTGGCGGCGGCGCGTTCCTTGTCCGCTACGACGCACAGACCAAAGCCGTCACCGTCTATGACGGCCGCGAAACCGCGCCCGCGGGTGCCACCGCCGAAATGTTCCTCGGCCCGGATGGCAAGCCGCTCCCCTTCCGCACTGCCGTCCTCTCCGGTCGCGCCACCGGTGTCCCCGGCGTCGTGGAAATGCTGGACAAGGCCCATGCGAAGAACGGCAAGCTGCCATGGAACGCGCTGTTCGACGACGCCATCCGCACCGCCGATCAGGGTTTCACCGTCACCGCCCGCCTTGGCCGCTTCGTCAACTCGGGCGGCCCGCAACCCAATGCGCCCGACGCCGTCGCCTATTTCAAGAACGAACGCGGCGAGAAGATCAAGGCGGGCGATACGCTCCGTAACCCCGCTTATGCTGCCTTCCTCCGCCGCCTCGCCGCACAGGGGCGGGACGCGATGTACACCGGCGAGACAGCGCGCCGCATCGTCGCCCGTGTCCGCGAAGGCGACCTCGCCAGCACGATGACGCTGACCGATCTGGCGCGCTACAGATCGGTGATGCGCCCGGCGCTGTGCAACGGCTATCGCATCTACATCCTCTGCGCCCCGCCCCCGCCCTCCAGCGGCGTCGGCCTGCTGCAATTGATGGCAATGGTCGAGCGCACGGACATCGCCGCACGTGGCCCGAATGACCCCGTCGCCTGGGTCAAATATGCCGAGGCCAGCCGCCTGATGTATGCCGACCGCGACGCCTATGTCGGCGACGTGGCCACCGTGCCGGTCAAGGGCATGCTCGACCCTGCCTATGTCGCTGCCCGAGCCGCACTCATCTCCGACCGGGCCGGAGCGCCCCCCGTCGCAGGCACGCCCCCGGGCGTCACCACCGCCAGCGTGGACTTCACCAACGAAGTCCCCGGCACCTCGCACTTCATCGTCGTCGATGGCGATGGCAACGCCGTCTCCGTCACCACCACGGTCGAAAGCTTCTTCGGCACCGGCCGGATGGTCGATGGCTTTTTCCTGAACAACCAGATGACCGACTTCTCGTTCGTGCCGACCGGTCCCAACATCATCGCCCCCGGCAAGCGCCCGCGCTCGTCGATGGTCCCCACCGTCATTCTCAACGGCGACCGCAGCCTCGCGGGCGCGATCGGCTCGCCCGGCGGCAACGCGATCTTGGGCTATGTGTCAAAGGCGCTGATCGGCATCATCGACTGGAACATGTCCGTCGCCGACGCCATCGCCCTGCCCAACCTCGTTGCGCGCGGATCGAGCTTCAATGGCGAGACCGACAAGTTTGCCCCCTCACTGCTCGCCGCGATGGCCGAACGCGGCGTCACCGTGCGCGGCGGCACCGGCGAGGATTCCGGGCTCCACGGCGTGTTCATCCGTGACGGCAAGTTCGACGGCGGTGCCGATCCCCGCCGCGACGGGGTCGCCCGCACCATCATTTTGCCAGCGAGGAAATAATGCGCCACCTGCTCGCCGCCGCCATCGTGATCGTCACCCCCGCCGCCGCGCAGGAGGTGAAGGTCGAGGATGTCACCTTCCTCAGCCGCGATGGCAAGACGCAAGTGAAAGGCTACCTCTTCAAGCCAGCAAACGCCCCAGCCAAGCTCCCGGCGGTGGTGATGATGCACGGTCGCGGTGGCGCATACTCGTCGCTGGCCAAGGGCAAATACGACGCCTCGACCCTCTCCAGCCGCCATAAGGCATGGGGCGAACTGCTGGCGAAAAGCGGTTACGCCGCCCTCATGGTCGATGATTTCGGCGCAGTCGGCTTCCCCGCCGGGTTCGCCGCCGGCACCTATGCCGACCGCCCCGCCGCCGTCGACGAAGTCGATTTCCGTCCCTTGCACGCCTATGGCGCGCTCCGCTTCCTCCAGTCGCGCGCCGACATCACCGCCAACCGCGTCGCCCTGCTCGGCTGGTCCAACGGCGCCAGCACCACGCTTGCCGCAATGGCGGACGACAAGCCCGGCGACATGCGCAAGCTCGGCTTCGCAGCGGGCGTCGCGCTCTACCCCGGCTGCGGGCTCAAGAAGCGCTTCGAGAAGGGCTACAAACCCTACCACCCCGTCCGCGTATTCATGGGCACCGCGGATGAAGAGGTCTCACCCAAACTCTGCCAGACCTTCGTCGATCGCAGCAAGGCGGCCGGCAACGACATCGCGCTGCGCATGTTCGAGGGCGCGACGCACAGCTACGACACGCCGACCAAATCGCGGCAGTCCGTGCAGGCGAACGCCACTGCGAAGGCGGCGACCGAGGCCGACGTGCTGGCGTTTCTGGCGGCGAGGTTGAAGGACTAGAGCATGATGACTTCAGCTTGAACCAACCATCGTCACCCCGGGCTTGACCCGGGGTCCCGCTTCTTCGAGCGGTCGCCGTTAGCGGGACCCCGGGTCAAGCCCGGGGTGAAAGAAAATCAGAGTGAAGTCATCACGGTATAAAATCCTCCCCAGCACAGGGAGGATTTTCGTCTCACCGCCCTTGCCCCCACCCCCCGCCATGCGCCACAGCATCCCCCAATGACTGCCCGCATCGACATGGGACTCGACAATGGCGGCAACCCGGTTGCCGTCGATCTGGAGGAGTTGCTCGCCACCCGTCTGCTCGTTCAGGGCAATTCGGGCTCGGGCAAGTCGCATCTGCTGCGCCGCCTCCTCGAAGGCAGCGCAGGCCTCGTCCAGCAAGTCGTGATCGACCCCGAAGGCGACTTCGTTTCCCTCGCCGACGCCTTCGGCCATATCGCGGTCGATGCTTCGGACTACAGTCTCCCCGAACTCGGCCGCCTCGCCGCGCGCGTCCGCGAACATCGCGCCAGCGTCGTCCTCAACCTCGAAGGGCTTGAGATCGACGGCCAGATGCGCGCCGCCGCAGCCTTCCTCGCCAGCCTGTTCGATGCCCCGCGCGAACACTGGTATCCCGTGCTGACGGTGGTCGATGAGGCCCAACTCTTCGCCCCCGCCGCCGCCGGTGAAGTGACCGAGGACGCCCGCCGCGCCTCGCTGTCCGCGATGACCAACCTCATGTGTCGCGGTCGCAAGCGCGGCCTCGCCGGGGTCATCGCAACGCAGCGCCTCGCCAAGCTCGCCAAGAACGTCGCCGCCGAAGCGTCCAACTTCCTGATGGGCCGCACCTTTCTCGACATCGACATGGCCCGCGCCGCCGACCTGCTCGGCATGGAGCGCAAACAGGCCGACTCGATCCGCGACCTTGCGCGCGGCGAGTTCCTCGCGCTCGGCCCCGCCATCACCCGCCGCCCGATCAGCATTCGAATCGGTGAGGTCAAGACCGGCTCCAAGGCCGCCAGCCCGAAACTGATGCCGCTCCCCACCGGCCCCACCGATGAGATGCGCGACATGCTGTTCGCCGCGCACGCTGCCGACGAAGCGCCACCCCCGCCGCCGCCCGCCCCGGTGCCGATGGCGGACCTGTTGCGCGCCGTCGCCACGCCCGCCCCGCCGCCGGTCCCCGACATGCCGGTGCTGGAAGAGGGCGAACAGGCCGATGTCCGCCACGCCATCCTTGCCGAGATCGTGGCCGAGGAAAACCCGCAGCCGCTGCCGTCGCAATATCAGGATTACACCGTCCGCTGCCGGATGCGCGGCGTCGACACCGGCATGGACATGGCTGCGTTCCGCTCCGCCCTCGCCTTCGCCCGCGCCGGCATCCTCGACCCCGCCGACTGGGACGAAGCGATCACGCTGGCCGCGTCATTGCCGGAGGAAATGCTCGCCCCTTTCCTCGCCCTCGCCCGCGCCGCCCGCGCCAGCGAACCCTGCCCGTCCGATGCCAGAATCGCCGCGCTCTACGGCACCAGCTCGCTCGGCCGCGCCAAGCGGATGATGGCGTTCATCGAGGAAAAGGGCCTGATCGTCGCCCGCACCGACCTCTCCGGCAAACGCAGCGTCAGCCTGCCGCATCTCGGCTGGACAACGGCGCCAGCGTGGCCCGACCCGGCCAAGCCGCAACCGGTGGGGCGCGGGGTGGTGCGGGCGGCGGAGCGGGCTCGGAATGGGTATGGGTGAGTAGGGCATTGCCCCAAAAACCCGCCGCCTAAACACACCGTCACCCCGGTCTTGAGCCGGGGTCCCGCTTCTTCTCCCAACGCCAGAAAGCGGGACCCCGGCTCAGGGCCGGGGTGACAATAAGGTGACTTTCTGTCTGCTTGCGATCCGGTTGCAGACAACAACGCATTTGCCTCCCAGACTTTAATGAAGATCGAGGCTGGTGATCGCGTTCAAATAGCTGATACATTCCACTGGGCGTGCGGTGCAACCGGAACAGTGAAGCCGTATCCCGCATCCATAGCTGACGAGATGACGGGCGATCTTACAAATCCCGTAATCATGTTGGTCCCAACGATGAAAAGCACAAAGGAGCAGGCATGGATAGTGTTCGATGAGCCGCAGATTGATGGAGACGGCGATGGACCATACCGAGCCGGGATGATCGACGTTGCTGCTTTGACTAAATCGCTCGATTAGAAAATGACCGCTCATCACCACGAGCTAGCAGTAGCCTAAATATCCGCCGCGCTGCCCACCATCTCCCCCGCCGCCCCGGCCTGCGCTGCAACCAGAAACTCCACATTCCCCTCCGGCCCGGTAATCGGACTCTGCGTCACCCCCGCAACGCTCCAGCCCGCGCCCTCCAGCCACGCCACCACGTCATCGCACACCCGCGCATGCACAGCCGGATCGCGCACCACGCCGCCCTTGCCCACTTCCTCGCGCCCCGCCTCGAACTGCGGCTTGATCAGCGCCACCACCCAAGCCCCCTCACGCACGAACGCGAACGGTCGCTCCAGCACCTTGGCCAGCCCGATAAAGCTCGCATCGCACACCACGATATCCACTGGCTCCGGCACATGTGCCGCCGTCAGAATCCGCGCGCTGGTCTGCTCATGCACCACCACGCGATCGTCCTGCCGCAGCTTCCACGCCAGCTGATTGGTCCCGCTGTCCACCGCGTAAACCCGCACCGCCCCGCGCGTCAGCAGCACGTCGGTGAACCCGCCGGTCGACGACCCCACATCAATCGCCACCATGCCCGCCGGGTCGATCCCGAACACGTCCAGCCCATGCGCCAGCTTCACGCCCCCGCGCGACACCCACGGATGATCGCGCCCGCGCACCTCCAGCGGCACGTCCGCCGCCATCGCCTGCCCCGGCTTGTCCACGCGCTTGTCGCCGCTGAACACCAGCCCCGCCAGGATCAACGCCTGCGCCCGCGTCCGGCTTTCGGCGAGGCCGCGTTCGACGAGGAGTTGATCGGGGCGGGATTTGGTCATGCCATCCTCTACCCTAACAATTGGAGCTTTCCTACAACGAACCATATGGGTAAATGAATTGCCCTCAACAGGAGGGCAAGATGACCATCGACCATCTCATCGAAGACGTGATCGCCCGGGAGGGCGGCTATTCCAACCACCCCGCCGATCGCGGCGGCGCCACGCGCTGGGGCATTACCGAAGCCGTCGCCCGCGCGCACGGCTACCCCGGCGACATGCGCGTCTTCCCGCGCGACGAAGCCGCCGCGATCTACCGCCGCATCTACTGGCTCAAACCCAATTTCTCAGGCGTCGCAAGCCACGCCCCCGCCCTCGCGGCCGAGCTGTTCGACACCGGCGTCAACATGGGGCCAGCGGTCGCCGCGCGCTTTCTGCAACGCGCACTCAACGCGCTCAATCGCGAGGGCAAGGACTATCCCGACATGGCCGTCGACGGCCAGATCGGCACGATCACCCTCGCCGCACTCGCCGCCTTCCTCGCCACGCGCGGCGACGCAGGCGAGGCGGTGCTGCTCAAGGCGGTCGAGGCGCTTCAGGGCGCCCGCTACCTCACCCTCGCCAAATCCCGCCCGGCCAACGAGGCCTTTCTCTATGGTTGGCTCGCCAACCGTATCGGTTCGTAAACCCCGTCATTGTGTCAAGTCTGTCAAGGAAATCAGCATGAGCATCATCGAAGGAATCATCGGCCCCATCGCGGGCCTGATCGACAAGATCATCCCCGATCCCAAGGCCCGCGACCAGGCCAAGCTGGAACTCCTCAAACTCGAAGGAACACAGGAACTCGAAACCGTCCGCACCCAAATCTCGGCCATCGTCGCGGAGGCGAACTCGACCGACCCGTGGACCAGCCGCGCCCGCCCCAGCTTTCTCTACGTCATGTACGCGCTGTTGCTGTGGGCGATCCCGATGGGGCTCATCGGCGCGGTCCAGCCGGACATGGCAAAGGGCATCGCGGCGGGCATGAACGCATACCTCAACGGCATCCCCGAACCGCTCTACGCGCTTTTCGGCACCGGCTATCTCGGCTACACCGCCGCGCGCCAATGGGGGAAGCTCAAGGGCGTGGATAAATAGGCGACCTTCGCCACTTTTCGCGCACGAACGCCGGGGGGCTTGGCAAGTCCAAGTCCCCTTCCCCATATCGCGGTCCATGAGTGACAGCATCAAGTGGCACGGCACCACCATCCTTTCCGTGCGCCGCAACGGTCGTGTCGTCATCGCCGGGGACGGCCAGGTGACGCAGGGCCAGACCGTCATGAAACCCAACGCCCGCAAAGTCCGCCCGCTGGGCGACGGTAAGGTCATTGCCGGGTTCGCGGGCGCGACCGCCGACGCCTTCACCTTGTTCGAGCGGCTCGAATCCAAACTCGAACGCCATCAGGGTCAGTTGATGCGCGCTGCGGTCGAGCTGGCGAAGGATTGGCGCACCGACAAGTTTCTGCGCAATCTGGAGGCGATGCTGATCGTCGCGGACAAGGACATCACCCTCATCATCACCGGCAATGGTGACGTGCTGGAGCCGGAAGCGGGCATCGCCGCGATCGGATCGGGCGGCAATTTCGCCCTCGCCGCCGCCCGCGCGTTGGCCGACTACGAACAGGATGCCGAGACGATCTGTCGCAAGGCAATGGGGATCGCCGCCGAATTGTGCGTCTATACCAACGACCGGCTCACCGTCGAAGCGCTCGACACCGCCGCATGAATTTCCAGATCGACTATGATCCGCTGCGCAATCGCCTCAACGTGATGATCCGTGATTTCTGGACGGTTGAGACGGTCAAGGAATTCGCCGCCGCCTCGGGCGCAAAGGCACAGGAAACCCGGGCGATCCGTGCCGATTACGACGTGCTGATCGATTCGCGCAATTTCCCGGTTCAGGCGAATGACGTCGCCGACCTGCTGCCCGCTATCGCCGATGGCGGACTGGCGCTAACCTCCGGCCGCGCGGCTTCGGTCGTCGGCAGCGCGCTCAACAAGATGCAGGCGGAACGCACCCAGACGCACCCCCGGCTGAAGATATTTCTCACGATGAATGAAGCCGAAGCGTGGCTCGCCAGCCCACCTGAAACCCCGGCCTGATTCAGGAGACCGATATGCTCTATTCCCGCCTCGGCAATACCGGCCTGATCGTCTCGCGGCTTTCGCTGGGCACGATGACCTTCACCAGCGGCGGTGGCACGCCCGCCATTGCAAAGACCGACCCGAAGGACGCCGCAGCATTGGTGGATCGCGCCATCGGCGCGGGTATCAACTTCCTCGACACCGCCGACATCTATGCCAATGGCCAGTCCGAGGAGATATTGGGTCAGATCATCGCCGGACGCCGTGGCGATCTGGTGATCGCGACCAAGGCGGGCTGGCGCACGGGCGGACCACTCAACCGCTCGGGCCTGTCCGCCTCCCACCTCCACTGGTCGATCGACCAGAGCCTGAAACGGCTCGGCACCGATCATGTCGATCTCTACATCGCGCACCGCGACGATCGGAACACGCCGCTGGAGGAAACACTTCAGGCACTCGACGCCATCGTCCGTGCGGGCAAGGCGCGCTATCTCGGCGTGTCGAACTGGCCAGCGTGGAAAGTCTCCGCTGCGATCGAACTGCAACGCGCCAATGGCTGGGCACAGTTCAGCCACGCCCAGCTGATGTATTCGCTAATCGGTCGCGATATCGAGGCTGAGTTCTTCCCGCTGGCGAAGCACTACGGCCTTGGCGTCACCGCCTGGAGCCCGCTGGCGGGTGGGTTTCTGTCGGGCAAATACACCCGCGAAAATCCCGGCGACGCCGACGACCGCCTCGCCACCTATGAAGGGCTTCCGATCGACAAGGACAAGGGTTTCGTGCTGATCGACCGGCTGCGCGAAATCGCCGCCGGCCACGGCGCGACGGTCGCACAGGTCGCGCTCGTCTGGCTGCTGACCCGCGATGCAGTGTCGAGCATCATCCTCGGCGCAACGAAGCTGCACCAGCTGGACGACAATCTGGCGACCGTGAACCTCGCGCTCTCGCCCGACGAGATCAAGGAACTCGACAAGCTCACCCGCCACCCCCGCGCCTATCCCGGCATGATGATCGACTGGGCCGACCAGCCGATCGCACAGGCCCTCGCCGCCAAACCCGGCGCCCCCTACACCCCCGTCAAAGATTGATCATGAACGAAAATTTGACTCCCAAGGCCATCGTCGCCGCCCTTGACGCACACATCATCGGCCAGAATGACGCCAAGAAAGCCGTCGCCGTCGCAATGCGCAACCGCTGGCGCCGCCAACAGCTGTCGCCCGATCTGCGCGACGAAGTGACGCCCAAGAACATCCTGATGATCGGACCCACCGGTTGCGGCAAGACCGAGATCAGCCGCCGTCTGGCCAAACTCGCCGACGCGCCGTTCGTAAAGGTCGAGGCGACCAAGTTCACCGAAGTCGGCTATGTCGGCCGCGACGTCGAACAGATCGCCCGCGACTTGGTCGAGGAAGCGATCCGGCTGGAAAAGGAACGCCGCCGTGTCGCGGTGAAGGACAAAGCGGAGGCGGCCGCAATGACTCGCCTGCTCGACGCGCTGACCGGCAAGGATTCGAGCGCCGCGACCCGCGAAGCGTTCCGCCAGCGCCTGAACGACGGCCATCTCGATCAGAGCGAGATCGAGATTGAAGTCGAAGCCGCATCCGCCACCCCGTTCGAGATCCCCGGCGGCGCGCCACAGATGATCAACCTGTCGGAGATGATGAAGGGCTTTGGCGGGCCGCAATTGAAGCGCCGCAAAATGAACGTCCACGACGCCTGGGCGAAGCTGGTCGAGGAAGAAGCCGACAAGCGTCTCGATCAGGACGAAGTCAGCCGTCAGGCACTCGCCGACGCGGAGGCCAATGGCATCGTCTTCCTCGACGAGATCGACAAGATCGCCGTCAGCGACGTGCGCGGCGGATCGGTCAGCCGGGAGGGTGTTCAGCGCGACCTGTTGCCGCTGATCGAAGGCACCACCGTCGCCACCAAATACGGTCCGATGAAAACCGACCATATATTGTTCATCGCATCCGGCGCTTTCCATGTTGCCAAGCCCAGCGACCTGCTGCCTGAACTTCAGGGCCGCCTTCCCATCCGCGTCGAGCTGAAAGGCCTGACCGAGGATGATTTCGTCGCAATCCTGTCGGACACCAAGGCGTCCTTACCCGAACAGTATAAGGCGCTGATCGCGACCGAAGGCGTCGAGATCAGCTTCACCGAAGACGGCATTCGCGCAATCGCCCGCATCGCCGCCGAAGTGAATGGCGAGGTCGAGAATATCGGCGCGCGGCGGTTGCAGACGGTGATGGAAAAGCTGCTGGAGGAAATCAGTTTCAACGCCGAGGACCGACAGGGGTCGGTGATCGTGGTCGATGCCGCCTATGTCGATAGCCAGCTGGCCAGCATCGCGCGCAATACGGATTTGAGCCGGTATGTGCTGTGATCACGACCATCGTCACCCCGGGCTTGACCCGGGGTCCCGCTTCTTCTGAAACGGCGGGAAGGTAGTGGGACAACGGTGCAAGGCCGGGGTGACAAGGAGGGGGAAGTGGAATGCATCGCTGGATCATCGCCCTTACCGCCCTCCTCTGCACCCTTCCCGCCGCCGCCCAAAACCGCCCGCCCTGCCGCGAAGTCGGCGACGTCGCGCACATCACCCTCGACCCGCAATCCGCCACCCAACTCGCCGAAATCGGCCTGGACCGCACCGCGATCTTCCAACGGATGCGCGAAACTTCGATTCCCGAGACGATGGGCTGCTGGGCGATGCCGGTCGGCAATTTCGATTCAATGCTGGTGTCGGTCGGCATGTCGCAATGGAATTACGGCACCGGCAGCCTGCAACCGGTGCTAAAAGCATGGCGCGACAGTTTCCGCAGCCGGGGTCGCTTCAAGCGTGAACTGAAAACGCTCGCCCCAACCTATGGCAAATTGCTGTTCTCGAAAGATTGCCTCGACACCCCGGTCCGCCAGAAATGCCGCGACGGCATCCTCGCGGCGCACGGCCCGGACGGGAAACTGAACCCAACCGCCATCGCCGAACTGACCCGCATTTTCGAGCATGACGCAATGCTTCAGGTTCAGACGAACACCTATGTAGCCTTACTGCTGGAGGTGCGCGGCGAACTCTTCCGCCTCTGGCCGACCGGCCCGATCAGGGCGCGCAAGGTGAAATGGGCAATCGACACCCGCGTCCAGCAAAAGACGTTGCCGAACAATGAGGACGCCGCCCGCCTGCGCCGCAAGCTCGCCGACCTCGCCCCCGCCGACCGGCCTGCCCGGTTGAAGTCGATGCTAGGCTGGTATCGCGCGTTAAGCGAGGCGGTCGATCAGGACGGCGTCTCCCGCGACTATGCCTGGAACGTCGCCGAATGGACCTGCCTGATCGACCGGGGCCGCATCGATGACGAGCAGTACGAGCTTTTGCACCTCACCTTCCTGCGCAGCCGCACCGCCACCGGCAATTCGGGCCGGTGGCAGGCGCTGACCTTCTCCCGCCGCGCCAAGATCATCCTCGGCGTCGGCAGCGTCAGCGGGGTCAGGGATGGCAGTTGCCTGCCCTGACCCCGACAGTTCAGAACCGCACCCGAATCCCGCCGAACAGCGAGCGGCCTTCGCCGGGGTAGAAGGTCGCCTGATCCGCGCCATTCGCATTCACCACAGCCCCGAACTCCGGCACATGAACGGTGTCAGTTAGGTTCCGGGCATCCAGAAACAGGCTGACCCCGCCCGACAGATCGACCCCCGCCGACAGATGCAGCAGCACATAGCCGGGTGCCTTGAAGCTGTTCCGATAATCGACCCACACATCCTTCGGTCGCCAGTCCAGCATCGGCTCGATCCACGCCCCCGATGGATGCTCGTAGCGTAGCGACGTCCGCAACTGATGCTCCGGCACCACCGGCAAGCGATTGTCGCCATAGGTCGCATCACCGACAAAGCTGAAGTCCGACCACGTCCACCCCTGCCGCAACCGCAACAGCGTGCCTTCGCTGTCGATGATCCGCCAATCGACGCTCGCCTCGATCCCCTGATGCCGCGTCCGGTCGGCGTTGAACACCGACGCCGGCACGTTCGGCGAGACGACGAAGTTCAGCATCTCGCCCCGGATCGACGCCCGATAAATCGCAACATCCCATGACCAGGCCCCGCTGCGTCCGCGCGTCCCGATCTCGGCCGTCCATGCCCGCTGCGGATCGACCGGCACGAAGTTGACGCCCGAAAAGCCGGCCTGCGCCAGTGCGCCGAACGTCGGTGGCTCGACCGAGCGCGTGAAGTTCGCATAGACCTGAGACCGTCCCTGCTCCCACAACAGGCCGAAACGCGGCGCGAACCATTCGTAATCGGTATCGTCGCCATTATTGAGCAGACGATTGTAAAAATCGCGGCTGGCATGGCCCCAGCTCGCCCCGGCGACAACCGCGAGCGAATCGACGACGAACAGGCGGCCCTCTGCGAACAGGTCCAGCCCGCTTGCCTCTTGCCGCACCGATCCGGTCCGCGCGCCGTTGTTGCCGCCGTTATTGACAAAGGTCTGCTGGTTCACCGCGCCGGTGCGGAAGGATGCGCCCAAAAACAGATCGGCCTTCCTGCCACCGATCTCGCCCGACAGGTCGAAGCGACCGAACGCGCCTTGGGTATGAATGTCCTGTTCGATGACGATCGAGATCGGGTGGCGCAAATTGGTGCCGGTGGCATAGACTCCGCCTTCGAACACCAGCCCGTTGGACAGGCGCAGGCGGGTTTGCAACGTGGCGCGCTTGACCTTCTGATCGCGCCGCCAGCGGTTTGTGTTGGCGGCAACGCTTGCCTGACGCGGATTGGCGCGGGCCTGCGTCAGCGTAAGCGTGCCGGGTACCGCCTGATCGATATCGGCGGCGGTGGCAATCAGGCGGATTTCGCTGTCCTCGCCGATGCGGTAGCCGAAGTTGATCGTCCCGCGCAGCTGCTCGCTGCCCGATCGCACGCGATAGCCATCGGCCTTATAGCCGCTGGCCGATCCCCAGGCGTCGAAGTCCCCGACGACCCCGCCCGCCGCGACCTGCCCGCGATAGCTGTCATAGCTGCCCGCCTCGGCGCGCAGCAATAACGTTGAGGGCGTGGTGCGACCGTTGACGGTGACGAGATTGACCGCCCCGCCCAGTTGCGCTCCGCCAAAGCGCAGCGCGTTGCCGCCCTTATACACCTCGATCAGCCGCGCGCTCAGCAAATCAACCTTCTGGAAGTCCGAAAACCCGTCGGCATCGGCGAACGACACGCCATTTTCGGCGATCAGCACGCCGCGCTGGTGAAAGCCCTGCCCGATCCCGGAGCCCCGGATCGACAGCCGTGATTCCTCGCCATAGCGCTTGTTCGACAACACCCCCGGCACATCGCGCAACACATCGGGCATGCCGATGGCGAGGCGATCCTCGAACGTCTCCGCCGCAACCACAGCGACCGATCCCGGCGTGCGCGAGAGCCGCTCGCGCGCTTCGGCGACGACGGGCGGATCGTCAGGGTTGGCTTTGCCGGTGACGATGATGTCCGGCTCCTTGTCCGATGGATCGGCGGCGAAAGCGGGCGACGACAGGCAGGTGGCGGCGAACAGCGCCGCCGCGTGGAACTTCTTCATGATATGCATTCCTGATCGGCGTGCGGGATCACAATCCCGCACGCTGGTTCGTTGATTTCAGCGAAAGATCAGGCGGAGACCGGCGGTCCCCGAAGCGGCGGATGCAGGTAGCGCGGGCGGAGCAGGGCGGGCAGAACGACCGCGACGAAACCCAGTGCAAGGATGAACACCAGCGCAGCGGCAAGCTGCACCGGATCGGCACCGGGCAGCAGCGCATCGGCAAACCCAGCAAAGGCACAGGGCTGGGCCGCAGTGCGGGTCGCCCCGTCCTCTTTAGCGGGCATGCCCGGCACGTCGATCTCGACCTGTTGCTGCCCCATGCCGGTGCAGACCATGACGATCATCTTGCCCCCGTCCATGACCGGCATGAACCCAGCGGGGACGACGATCTTCATCAGCACCGCCAGCGCGATTAGCGCGGCGGCGAGGCGCGGATGGGAAAGGATCAGCCCCCTGAACACGCCAGCGCGGTTAGCGGCTGGAAACCCGCCTGTCATCCGCTAAAGGAACCGCCAAACGCTTTACAGGACGGGCCATGGTCACCATCAAAACCGCCGATCTGATCGACAGCGTCGCCGACGCGCTTCAGTTCATCAGCTATTACCACCCGATGGATTACATCCGCGCGCTGGGCTTGGCGTATGAGGCCGAACAATCCCCCGCCGCCAAGGACGCGATCGCGCAGATCTTGACCAACAGCCGCATGTGCGCGGAGGGCCATCGTCCGATCTGTCAGGACACCGGTATCGTCAACGTCTTCGTCAAATGGGGCATGGACTGCCAGCTCGATGATACATCGGCGTCGTTGCAGGACGTGGTCGATGAGGGCGTCCGTCGCGCCTATCTCCACCCGGAAAACAAGCTGCGCGCCTCGGTCCTTGCCGACCCGGCCTTCACCCGCCGCAACACCCGCGACAACACCCCCTGCGTGCTCCATGTCGAGATGGTCACTGGGGACAAGGTCCATGTCGACGTCGCGGCCAAGGGCGGCGGCAGCGAGAACAAGTCCAAGTTCAAGATGATGAACCCGTCGGACCCGATCGTCGACTGGGTGCTGGAGATGCTCCCGCAAATGGGTGCCGGCTGGTGCCCGCCCGGCATGCTCGGCATCGGCATCGGCGGCACCGCCGAACATTGCGTCCTGCTCGCCAAACAGGCGCTGATGGAGCCGATCGACATGGGCCCGCTCAAGGCGCGCGGCCCCGCCAACGACCTCGAAGCGCTGCGCATCGAGATTTTCGACAAGGTCAACGCGCTCGGCATCGGCGCGCAGGGCCTGGGCGGGCTCTCGACCATCCTCGACGTCAAGATCCTCGACGCCCCCTGCCACGCCGCGGGCAAGCCGGTCGCGATGATCCCCAATTGCGCCGCCACCCGCCACGCGCATTTCACGCTCGACGGTTCCGGCCCCGCCTATCTAGAAGCGCCGAAGCTCGACCAATGGCCCGACGTCGACTGGCAGCCCGACCAGGCCGCGATCCGCGTCGATCTCGACACGCTCACCCCCGACGTCGTCCAGAGCTGGAAACAGGGCGCCCGCCTCCTCTTGAACGGCAAGATGCTCACCGGCCGCGACGCGGCGCACAAGCGCATCGCCGACATGCTGGCGGCGGGCGAGCCGCTCCCGGTCGAATTCGCCGGCCGCGTCATCTATTATGTCGGCCCCGTCGATCCGGTCGGCACCGAAGTCGTCGGCCCCGCCGGCCCCACCACCGCGACCCGCATGGACAAGTTCACCCGGATGATGCTGGAGCAAGGCCTGCTCGCCATGGTCGGCAAGGCCGAACGCGGCCCCGCAGCGACCGAGGCGATCCGCGATGCCAAATCCGCCTACCTCATGGCCGTCGGCGGCGCGGCCTATCTCGTCGCGCGCGCGATCAAGGGCAGCCAGGTCGTCGGTTTCGCCGACCTTGGCATGGAAGCGATCTACGAGTTCGAAGTCCAGGACTTCCCGGTAACCGTCGCCGTCGACAGCGAAGGCAACAACGTCCACCAGCTGGCGCCATTGGTCTGGCGTGAGAAGATCGCGCGGGAAAAGCTGCTCGAAGGGGCGTGATCACCTCTTCGATCTGGCTTCCCGCAACGCTGATCGCCGCCGTTCTTCAGCCCTGGCGCACGGCGGTTCAGCGCCGCGTCGGCAAGGAATTGTCGATCAACGCCACCGGGCTGGTCCGCTATCTCTACGGCCTCCCCTTCGCGCTGGGCATGGCGGCGACTTATCAACTCCTGCTCTTCCCCACTCCCTTCCCGGCGCTGGGCGGCTGGTTCCTCGTCTTTTGCGCGGCAGGCGGGCTGGCGCAGATCGTTGCGACCAATTTGCTGCTGATGGCGTTCGATCAGCGCAGCTTCGTCGTCGGCACGGCCTATTCCAAAACCGAAGCAGTACAGGGCGCACTGCTCTCGATCGCACTACTCGGCGAGCGACTTAACCTGCTCAGCTGGATCGGCATCGCGTTGGGTGTCGGCGGGGTGATGATCCTGTCGGCGGGTGGCAAGCGCATGACGCCGGGGGAGTTGTTCCGCGCTTTGGGTCAGCCCGGCGCACGCTATGGCATCGCCTCGGGGTTTTTCTTCGCGCTTACCGCCATCGCCATCCGCAGCGCGACGGTTCAGGTCGGTACGGATGACCCCATCCGCGCCGCGCTGATCGTGCTCGCCGTCACCGTCGCGTTGCAGACGCTGATGCAGGGTGGCCTGCTCGTCTGGCGCGAACGCGATCAGGTCGGCCCGGTGTTTCGCAGCTGGCGGATCTCGGGGCAAGTCGGCTTGCTCTCGTCGCTCGGCTCCGCTTGCTGGTTCACCGGCTTTGCCACCGCGCCCGTCGCCCTGGTCCGTGTGGTCGGCCAGATTGAGGTCGCGTTCACGATGGCGTTCGGCCATTTCTACCTTGGCGAGCGCGTATCGCGCAGCGAAGTCGCCGGCCTCCTGCTGGTGACGGCGGGCGTTGTCGCAGCGCTGGCCGGAAATCTGTGACGCGCGCGCAAGCGACCTTGAGTTCATTCGCCGCAACGCGCATCTGAACGCCGATGCAATTTTTCCGTCGGGTTCTGCGCTGGGCAGCCATCATTCTCCTCTGGCTCATCGTCGCGATCGGCCTCGCCGTGACGATCGTCCCGGAATATCTCGACCGCATTTATTATCGCGGCGCCGACAGCAGGCATTTCGACGGTGAGCGCTTCTTCAACCCCAACGGCGCCGACACGTCGGTCCCGCCCACCGGTGGCAACCGCGCCGGGTTCTTCGCACGCATGCTGCGACCCGATGACCGACCGGTCTGGCCGACCACCGTCGCGGTGACGAAGGACGCACCGCCCGCTCGCGTGACCGATGGCGCAATGCGCGCAACCTGGGTCGGGCATGCGACGGTGCTGGTTCAGGCCGACGGCCTCAACATCCTGACCGACCCGATCTGGAGCGACGTCGGCGGACCGTTCGGGCTGCTCGGCCCGCGCCGTGTCGCCGCACCGGGGATCGATTTCGGCCGGCTGCCGAAAATCGACCTGATCGTCGTCAGCCACAATCATTACGACCATCTCGACCTGACGACACTAAAGCGCCTGTGGGACAGCGATCGTCCGACGATCGTCACCAGTCTCGGCAATGACGCCATCCTGCGCTCGGCGGGGATCGAGGCGCGCGCGCTCGACTGGGGCCAGCGCACGCCGCTGCGTCCCGGCATCGACGTCATCGTCAACCGCAACCACCATTGGGGCAGCCGCTGGTTTACCGACCGCAACCGCGCGTTGTGGTCCAGCTTCGTCGTGACGCTGCCCGGCGGCAATCTGTTTTTCGCGGGCGATACCGGGGCGGGCGATTACAAATGGGCAGATCAGGCCGCCAGCTACGGCCCGATCCGCCTAGCCATCCTCCCGATCGGCGCGTTTCGATTCCAGGAAGGGCAGATGGACACGGCCAGCCATATCGGCCCCGGCGACGCGATGAAGCTGTGGAGCCGAATGGGCCGTCCCGTCACGCTGCCGATCCACTGGGGCACGTTCCGGCTGACGTGGGAGGGGTATTGGACGCCACCCCGGATGCTGCGCGCGGTTCAGGCGTGCGCGGGAGAGACTTCGGGCCGCTTTGCCCCGCAGAATATCGGGCGGGCTTGGGATATTCCGGCGCTTGGCGCTGCACCGCCGCCGGTGGCGGACGCGCGGATCGACGCGTGTTTGAAAACCCCGGCGGTCCGCGCACTGCGATAGATCACCCTCACCCTTCCGGCGCGTTGCGCCTCCCTCCCTCTCACACCGGGAGAGGGAAGAGCGCCGAAGGCGCGAAGGGTGAGGGCGACCCGCGTTACGGCGCGACAAAACTCGTCGTCGTCAGCCGCGTCAGGATCGCGACCTTTCCGCCAGGCGTAGCGAAATCGCCCTCATCCTTCACCTCAGCCTTGATGATGTAGCGACCGCTTTCCCGCGTCGTCACCGTGAACTGGCCGTTTGCGTCGGTCTCCAGCGCCATCATCCAGCGCTCCGGCGACACCACCGTCACCGGTATGCCAGCGGCGGCGGGCTTGCCCTCGCGGATCAGCGTAAAGGTGTTGCCGTTCGCCGCGACCGGCACGATCTCCAGCGGCATCAGCGCCTTGGTTTCAGCGCGGCCCGACCGGGCATAATAGGCACCGCCCGCGGCTTTGCCGTCCTCTGTCCACGGCTTGAAGATATTGTCGTCCCAGGCGCGCACGTCGCCGGGGGGCAGTGCCACCTCGATATAGCCCGGCCCGCGCGTCTGTGCGGCGGTGGAGGCGGGTACCAGCTTCGGTGCCTTCAGCATCGGGAAGGCGGGGTCGCCAGCGGCCGGGATCGGCTTTTCAGGTTCGCCCAGCCAGATCTGCGCCTTGCCGTTTGCACCGCGCTCGATCCACACTTCATGCGCCTGTGCGGCACTTACGACGCTCAGCGCCAGTGCGGCGATCAACAGCTTCTTCATGATACTCTCCTCTTGAACCTATTTTTGCCGCACGGGCAGGAAGTTGAGCGCCAAGAACACCAACCCGGCCCCCAGCATCAACAGCGCTACCCATAATATCGGGCCGAACACCCATCCTTGCGCCGCGATTGCGGGGGGAAAGGCGGCGGCTAGCGCAATCCACGCAGCGATCCGCATCCGCCGCACCGCCGTGTTTGGCAAAACCCTGCCCAGCCGCCTACGTTGATGATCGGCGACCGACAGCCCGAACAGCGCAAACGCCGCCAGCGCCAGCATCATGCTCAGCGCGGTCATTCCGCCGGCTCCATCTCGCGCGCCGGGATCGCCGCATCGCGCCGCCGCACCCGCCGTTCGGCTGGCTGGTGCCGCTTCACCCGCCGGGCAATGGCGAGAAACGCGATGCCGAACACCAGCAGCGACAAGTCGATTCCGGCGATCATCCAGTCGCCTGCCGCCAGCGTCGCCACCAACCCTTTCGACGTGCCCAACAGGTTATAGACCGGCAACGCCACCAGCAGCACGCCGGTCAGCCCCAGCAGCGCGACCCAATTGGGCTGGGGCCGCCGCACGACTGCGAGCAGCGATGCCGCACCCCACGCCATAAACAGGCAATGCACCTCCCACGCCGCGCGATCCGCCATGCCACCGGGCAACAACCGGTTGGCCCACAACATCACTGCAATCCCCAGGCACAGCCCGCCGATCGCCGCGACGTTCAGCCGCTCAACCAGCCGAAACCCGAAATAGGGCTTTGCCGGATCGGCCAGCCTCTCGCGTCGCTTGACCGTCCATAGCACCAACCCGCTGCCGACCATCACCGACCCGGCAACGCCGCACAGGAAATACAGAAAACGCAGCCACGGGTCGGCGAACCGCCCGGCATGCACACCGATCATCGCGCCAGCCGTCACCGATGCAGCGCCCTGTGGCGGGGCTATCCACACTGGCTGGCCCGTGGTGCCGTCATAGGTCAGTCGTGGCGTGCGCGACGACAGCATCGACTCGCCGGATCGTATCACGGTTACCCGCGCCGCCGCATCGCCCGGCTCGGTCACTTCGATATAGCCCGCCGTGCCACCGATCCGCTGCTCGGCATCGCGGACGATTGCGCTCAGATCGACCAAAGGCACGGGCCTTCCCGTCCGCTCGACCTCCGCCGCTTCAGGATACAGCGCGTCGTAAAAATCACCCTCGTCCGGGAATGCCGCCATCGTCGCCCAGGGCAGCAACGTCACCATCAGCGTGACCAGCCCGGTATAGGTAATCATCAGATGAAACGGCAGCGCCAGCACGGCGGTCGCGTTATGGCCGTCCAGCCAAGACCGCTGGCTCTTGCCCCGGCGCAGCGTAAAGAAATCGCGGAAGATCTTCTTGTGCGTCACGACCCCGCTCAGGATCGCTACCAGCATGAACAGCGCGGCGATGCCGACCAGCCACCGCGCCCAGATCACCGGCATGTAATAAAGGTCGAAGTGGAAGCGGTAGAAAAACTCCCCACCGCGCGTCTCGCGCGCTTCCGTCGGCCGACCGTCGGCACCGATCAGCGCCTGATTGCGGTTTCGGCCGCGGCGCGGTGTCTCGCCCTCCACCGGCTGCGGTCGCCACGACACTACCGCGCCGGGCATCTCGCGCGTCGGCATATAGAAGGACCAGCTTTTCGCTTCGGGTGCCTTGTCCGACAGGAACCGCTGCGCACCCGCCAGCACCACGTCCGGCTGCTCGACCTTCGCCAGCTCGGGCCGCATCCAGCGGTTCAGCCCCTCGCGGTAGAATGCGATCGTGCCGGTCACGAACACCGCGAACAGCAACCAGCCGAGCAACAGCCCGGACCAGGTGTGCAGGAACGCCTGCGACTGGCGAAAGCCCTTGTCGCCCGGCTCGCTCATCGCGCACCGCCGACGAACGACAGCCACAGCAATGCCCCGGCGACGGCACCCGCCGCTGCGATGGTCCAGAATGCGCGCCAGCCGCTCTTCGCCGCGAACGCCCACATAGCCGCCACCGCACAGATGACGAAGGCGATCAGCATCCCCGTCCCTGTCGCATTGGCGGCGCTCATCGGCAGGACACGCGACAGCGCCATCGCCCACAGGGTCGCCACCGCATAACCCAGCGGCAGCGCCGCGACGACGCGCAGGATCATGTCTCCGCGCCGCCGCCACGGCCCCTTGGCCCGTCCCGCTCGCTCACTCACGGGAAAGCGACCCTCAGCGTCGCAAACGCCGTGCGCGGGCTGCCATAGAAATTGCCGCGCCCGGTGGCGGAGATGCGCGAATAATAAGTGCGGTCGAGCAGATTGTTGACGTTGACCGACAGCGACACCTGTTCCGTCACCTTATACCCGGCACGCAGGTCGACCACGGCATAGCTGCCCTGCCGCACGATGCTGGATCGCGTGCGCAGGCTGCCATCGGCGTTGAACACCGCCGCATTGCCGCCCCAGGTCGAACTGAACCAGGTCAGGCCGCCGCCGATGCTAGCACCCTTCAGTACGCCGTCGGGCGCGACATAGTTGGTGAACGCCTTGACCGAATGTTCGGGAATCACCGGCACGAACGAAATCCCCTCGATCAGCGTGTCGCTGTCTTCCAGATACTTGCTCCGGGTGAAGCTGTAACCGCCGTTGATGCGCCATCCGGGCAGAATCTCGCCCGCCACCTCCGCCTCGATCCCGCGTGCGCGGACCTTGCCGATCTGGAACACCACGCCCGGCACCGCCGAGTCGGTGAAGAGGCGGTTGGACTGGGTGATCTGGTATCCGGCGAGCGACAGTAACAGCCGGTCGCCCATCAGCGACAGCTTGGTCCCCGCTTCATATTGCGCACCCATCAGCGGCTCGATCTGCGCGCCATCGGCGCGCGGCAGATTGGACGTCTGCGGCGCGAAGCTGTCGGCATAGCTGGCATAGACATTGAGGTTTCCGGTCACGTCCCACACCAGCCCGGCATAGGGCGTGAACCGCCCCTCGATATTATAGCCGGTCGGGTTGAGCAGGGTCGGCAACAGCGTCTGGTTGTTGGTATCCCACCACGTCAGCCGACCGCCGCCCACCAATGTCACCCCTGCCAGCGGGGACAGGCGCAGCTGGCCATACAGGCCATATTGCTCGACCTCGCTATAGGTCGCGCCCCATACTTGCGTCACCGTTTGCCCAGGCGCGCCGCCCTGCACCGGATAGGGCGGCAGCGGGCCATAGGGGTTCAGCGGTGGCTCGGCGGGCGACACCGGGTTGTACACATCGATCCGTGCATAGTTGGAAAGACGGGTGAAGTATGAACTGCCCGACTTCGCCTGATAATCCGCGCCCAGGATCAGCGTCTGATCGCGCCCGAACAGCGCGAAACTGCCGACGCCGTTGAAATCGAACGCCACCGTGTCCTGAAAATTGTCGCCGCGATAGGCGATGTGGTTGGTCCGTCCGTCGGTCGCGGTGATCGGCTGATTGCCGATATAGCTGTACACGTCGATGCGATCGACATTGGCGACCAGCCCGGTCGCGCGCAGCGTCCAGCGGTCGCTGATCTTGTGCGCCAGCTCGACGAACCCCGACCAGCTTTCCGAGCGGAAGCGATTCCAGTCCGCACCCAGATAGGTCGAACGGTCTATGTCGAGCAGCCGCCCGTCGCTGCCGTCCATCCCGCCGATGATGCCGGGCAGACCGGACTGGATCGCCGGCTTGAACCGGTCGTAATTGCCGCCGAAGGTCAGCGTCGTGCGGCTCCCGATCTCAACCGATCCGACCGCGAACGCGCCCACGCGGTTGCGGTGCGCGGTGTCGAAGAACTGGTCCTGATCCTGCACCATCGCGCCGACGCGCAGCCCGACACGGTCGCCGATCGGGGTGGAGGCGTCGATCTCGCCCCGGAAATTCCGGTAACTGCCATAACCCGCCGACGCCTGTGCCTTGAAATCGTCCAGCGGGCGCTTGCGCACCAGATTGATGCTGCCCGCCGGATTGCCCGATCCGCTGAACAGGCCCGCCGGGCCGCGCAACACTTCCAGCCGGTCATAGAAGAACAGGTCCGGCACCACCGCCGGAAAGCCGAACGCCATCGTCGCCACGCCATCGACCAGATAATTGTTGATCGCAAAGCCGCGCGACAGGAAGGACGGATCCTCGCTGCCAACGCCGTTGACGGTGATGCCCGGCGTTGCGGTCACCGCATCTTCCAGCGTGAACAGATTCTGCGCTTCGATCTGCTCGCGGTCGATCACGGTGATCGTGTTGGGCACGTCCTTCAGCGGGGTGACGGTCTTGCCGACTTCCTGGCCATAGCTCTTGCCCAGAATCACGACATCGTCATGCGCGGCGACCGGATCGGCACCCTCGCCATCGGCGGCGTCATTGGCATGCGCCGCCGCCGGAAACCACAAACCGACCGCTGCCGCACTCACCAGAAACACCCCGAACGTACGCATGCCAAACACCCTTTTCGCTGTTGCGAGGGCGCATTAGCCATGTTGTTGTTGCGAGTCACTAGCATTAGCGATAATTTATTCGATACTGGTGATGAATGTCGCGCGCCATCACCTCGCATCGACCGGGGCGAGAACTGCCTTTGGTGCCAGTCGAATCAACGCGAGATAGGCCAGCATCGCCAGGATCGTCGCGTCGATCATCGGCACCGTTGTCAGCGTCAACCCCAGCCGCTCCATCGCCAGCGCGACGACGATCGACCCCAGCCATACGCCGATCGCGGGCCAGCGCACCGCTGGCAGGTTCGCAATCGACACCCCCGCATCGCTGTTCCGAAAGGTGATGAAGGTGTCGATGACATATATCGCCGCGATCGGCGGGATCAGGATGCCCAAAAACAACAGGAACGGCACGAAGGAATCGATGATCCCCATCACGGCGAATGCGCCGCCGACCGCGCCACCGACACAGATGAACATCCACGGACGCACCTTGGGGAAGGTTGCGCTCATCGACAGGCTGGCCGAATAGAGATTGAGCGCATTTACCGTCCAGATCGACAGGATCAGGATCAATAACACCGGCAGGCCGAAGCCGGACATCACGACCAGCTTCATGATATCGGTCTCACCCGTCGCCAGCACGGGCAATGCGGCGGCGATGAGCAACAATGGCGTCGCTATCGGGAAGGACAGGATCATGCTCCACGTCGCGCTGCGCACGGTGCGGATATAGCGCGACAGATCGGGCATCGCCGCCACCGTCAGCATGTTGCCGCCGACCAGTGCGGACAGCGCGATGCCGAAACTCATCGGCACCGGCGGTGTCGCGGATCGTTCCAACACGATGCCGTAGCGGCGTGTCACGATCACCGCGACTGCGACGAGGATGATCCCCAGCAACGGCACCGCGATCAGCGCCAGCCGATCAAGCGCACGAAAACCATAGATGGTGGAAACCGTCATCAGAATGCTGCCCGCGATCACGAACGTCCCGAAATCGCCGGGGATGGCATAGCCCTGCCCCACCAGCGCCATGATCGCCCCGGCAAAGAACGACACGTTCACGCCGAACCAGCAATAATGCACGATGGCGACGACGATATTGACCAGCGCCGCGCCCCACAGGCCGAACGATCGCTGGATCAGCAGATAGGTGTTGAGCCGGGTACGGACGCTGACCCATGCGGTCAGGATCGCGCCGCCGCACAGGATCAGACCGGCCAGAAATGCGACGAGCACGCCGCCCCAGAACCCCAGCGCCAAGCTCGTCTGCGCGCCGTTCAGGAAGCTTGGCAGGGCAATCGCAAAGCTTGCGATAATAAGCGCGACGCGCCAGCCGGGGACTGTCAGATGCTCCGGAACCGGCGCATTTGCATATTCGCCGCCCGGTGCTGCGCTCATCCGTTGTCCCATCCGTGATGCCAGTCGTTTAGGGCCTCGATCGGCCGATATGTGTCACCAAAGCCGAACGCCGCAGGTCCGACGAAACTCAGCGCCCGCGCCTCGCGCAGCACCGCCGGCGCCGCCGCGCCGACGATCTTGACCCGCTGACCATATTTCAGCCGTTCCGTCGTGATCGAATCGGCGGTTTCAAGGTCCATTACGGTAATCAGATCCGGCACCATCGCCACCACCGCGCCGTCGCGCCGCGCAATCAGATTCTCGTTCTGGAACTCCAGTTCCATCATGCCGTCGCCCCCGAACCCCTCGATCACCACCCGACCGACCGAAAACCCGCCGCGCGTCTCACGCTCCAGATCGGTGATCTTGCCGTCGAACAGGCCGCCCGCATAGGGGTAAAGGCCGCTGGCGCGCAGCGCGGCGTAAAGCGCCTCGAACGGGTCGTCGCCATTTTCGCGCGCAAGGCGGATCGCCGCCCCCGCCGCAATCGCCGCCGACACGCTGCCACCGATCGCATGATCCTTGGCCTGTCGCCCGGTCAGCGGATATTCGACCATATGCGCGATGCCGCCGAGCGCGACCGACAGACCGCGCGCGATCCGTTCGTGCGTCAGATTGTCGTCGGTCTCGATCACCGTCAGCGATCCGCACGCGGCGGTCAGCACCGACGGACAGGCGGACAGGCCGTGAATGTTGAAGATCGCCATCTGCGACTCGGGAAAAGCCCGGCCCATGCCGTCTGCATCCACGACCGGCACGCCCAGCCGTGCCGCGCTCATCAAGGGGGCGAGGCCATTGCCTCCGCCGATCTCGATCGGCAGCACCGCGTCGATCTTACGGCCCAGCTCCTGCTCCAGCCGCCGCAGCCCGGCCAGCGCCTCTCGCCCGCTCGGCAATTTCTCGACCGACACGGTCGGCGCGCCGATCCAGCCGCACGGCACGACCAGCGCATCATCCGCCAGATCGTCGAGCGCGATCATGTCGAATGCGTCGCGGTGCGCCAGTTCGGCTTCGCCCAGCAAACGACTGTAATAAGGGTCACCCCCGCCCCCCGATCCCAGAAATGCGGCTCCGGAAGCGAGATCGAGCAGCGCCGTGCGATCAATGCGCATGCTGGGCAACCGCCTTTTTGGTAGGAACGGCGGCATCATCGCGCGCTTGGGTGGCGAGATCGCCGACGGCGCGGACGCGCAACTGGGCGGCACGGCCCGGAAGATAACTCAAGAACACTTCATCCACTTCCACGATTTTAACGGTTGCTGCGTCGCCGCCCGCCGCCACGACCCGTGCTGTCACATCGGCACGCATATGGTCCAGCGCGGTCGCGCGCGGGATATGGTCATAGGCGACGATCTGTTCGACTTGCGCCCCGACCTGCGCAATTGCCGCGCCCACGGCATTGGCGACGGCGGCGTGTGGCGGACGCACGACCTTTGCAGCCCCTTTCAGCGTATCGGCGATCAGGAAATTGCCGCCGCCGACCGCCAGGATCGTCGCATCGCCGCGCGACGTTTTCATCCGGTCGACGCTTTCCTCGAGGATCGTCTGGAACCGTCCCCAGATCGCGCCGAGCGCGGCGGGGCTGAATTGGGGCAACCCTGCCCGGTCGCCGAACGCCGCGCGACCGGCGGCCACCGCCACATCGCTGGTCGTCAGCGTCTTGCCGCCGAACAGCATCCCTTCCTGCGCAATCCTGAAGCCCACCGAATCCGGCCCGACCCGCAATGCCTCGGGCGGAATATCCCCCGCCGCATAGAAAGCGGGGTCGAGATGCACCCGCGTGCCGCCGCCGAGGCCGATGGCGAGAATATCCGGCATGCGGAAATTGGTGCGCACCCCGCCGATATCGACCGCGATCGACGACTCCCGGGGAAACCCGCCCGCCAGCACGCCGATATCGGTTGTCGTCCCGCCGACATCCATCACGATCGCGTCCTGCACGCCGGTCAGGAAAGCCGCGCCGCGCATCGAATTGGTCGGCCCGGATCCGATCGTCAGCACCGGGTTCGCCGCCGCCTGTGGCGCGGAGATCAGGGTGCCGTCATTCTGCGAAATAAACAGCGGCGCTGCGATGCCCAGATCCCGCAGCGCGCGCTCGAAAGACGCCACCACCGACGCCGCCAGCTTCGACAGCGCCGCGTTTAAAATCGCCGCATTCTCACGCTCGATAAAGCCGATCCGCCCGATCGTGTTCGACCGCGTGATGCTGGCCGTGGGATGCACGTCGCGGACGATCGCCGCCGCGCGCTCCTCCATGCTGGCGTTGACCGGGGCGAACGCGCTGCTGATCGCGATCGCGTCGATCCCGCGCGCCTTCAGCGTCTGCGCTGCAGCACGAACCTTGCCCTCCTCCAACGGCGCAATCTCTCGCCCGTCGACCTCGTATCCGCCGGGCAACAGGAAGATGTGATCGCCGATGCCGCGCGCCAGATCGGCGGGCCATCCGGTCAGCGGCGGGAGCGCCTCGCCTGACGGGCTGGCCAGCCGCAGGATGCCGACGGGGTCGAGCTTATTCCGTTCGATCAGCGCGTTGGCGAAGTGCGTGGTGCCGATCATCACCGACTGGACCGCCGTCGCGGCGACTCCGCCCTGCGACAGCACGGATTCGGTCGCGGCGGCCACGCCCGAACTGACATCGGCGGTGGTCGGGCGCTTCGTCCAGGCGACGATCGCGCTTCCGTCCATCAACACGGCGTCGGTGTTCGTCCCGCCAACATCGACACCAATCCGCACCAACCTGAACTCCCGCCCCACTGCACTGTCATTAAGGGTGCGGGCGCAAGCCTCTGTCCGCAACGCGAAAAACGGGTGCCGGGCCTCGGGGAACGGGTAATGACAGGGGGTTTCCGGGTAATCCCGGCCCCGTCGCTTGAGCGCCATGAAATCGTAACATAGGCTTGCGGCACAAATGGGATAGAATGCGCAGACGGAGGTCTCGACGGACAACGCCCGATGGATGAAATGATCCACACCAAGCTGGCCCCTCCGATGTGGATGGGCAACCAGATCCGGCGCGATTTGCTACTGGCGCGGCTCGATGTCGCGCTCGAACGCCGCCTCACCCTCATTCAGGCACCCGCCGGCTATGGCAAGACCAGCCTGTTGTCGCAGTGGAAGGAACGGTTCGACCCAGCGAATGTCCTCGTCGCGTGGCTGACGCTGGAGCGCGACGATTCCGACCTGCGCCGCCTGACCCGCTATATCGCCCTCGCGCTGGAAGGTGCCGGACCGCACGACATGACCGGGGATGAGGGCGATCGCATGGCCGCCAGCCTGCCCCCGCGCGCCGCCGTTTCGGCAATCGTCAACCGACTGGCGCAGGAAAAACGCACGGTGGTGCTGATCCTCGACGATTTCCACCGCGCCGAAAGCCCGGAGGTCGACGCATTCGTCCGCTCGCTGATTCAGCTTGCGCCGCCGAACTGCCATTTCATCGTCGCCTCGCGCGATTATCCGTGGTTGGGCCAGTCGATCCTTGCTGCCGAAGAGCAGCTGGTCGAACTTACCGCCGACGATCTCAAATTCTCGTCGCACGAGGCGGAGGCATTGCTTGCCCGCGCGCTCGACGGGAGTGTGGGCGAAGGCCTGGCCGGCGACGATGTCCGCAGCATCGTCGAGCGGACCGAAGGCTGGCCGATCGCACTGCAACTCGCCTCGCTCTCGCTGAAGCGCGGCGCGGATCACCGCCGTCTGGTCGAGCAATTCCGCGGTCCCAGCTCCGAACTGGCACGCTATCTGTCCGAACAGGTGCTGATGACGATGCCGGAGGAGACGCGCGAAATCGTCATCCGCACGGCGTTGCTCGACCGGCTGACCGGCGATGCCGTCAATTTGCTGTGCGACCGGCAGGACGGCTGGATGGTGCTGGAGCGGCTGGAGGAACAAGGCGTGTTCCTGACGCCGCTCACCCCCGAGCGGCAAGCCTATCGCTATCACCAGCTGTTCGCCGAACATCTGCGCGAGCGCCTCGCCCGCCGAGACAGTGCGCAGTTTCGCGCGCTCCACCGCCGCGTCGCCGCCTGGTTCGCCGAACGCGGCGAAACCGCAGAGGCGGTCAGCCACGCCATTCAGGCCGATGACGATGCGATGCTGGCGACGATTCTGGAGGATGCCGGCGGCTGGCGGCTGATCCCGCTCGGCCATCAGGCGATGATCCAGCGCGGGCTGGAAAAACTGCCCGCCGCGATCGTCGCCGTGCGCCCCCGCCTCGCCCTCGCCCGCGTCTATCTTGAGATCAAACGCGGCGAACTGACCACCGCACGCGCCGATTACGACAGCTTTGCCGCAGCCGCCACCGACCTGTCACCCGACCAGATGACTGAAATCCGCGTCGTCGGCGATGTGCTCGCGGATTATGAGAACGAGCCGGTCACGCTCGACGATCTGCTCTCCCGCGAAGCCTTGCTGCGCACATTGCCGTCCAACGATCACCTGGTGTTCGCCAATGTCAGCGAGACGCTGGGCGCAAAGTATTTCGAGGGCGGTTGGCTGGAGCGCGCGCTAGAACCCACGCTCGCCGCGCGCGAACATTATCAGGCGATGGGATCGCTCTACAGCGACGTGTTCACCCGCTTCCTCGAAGCGCGCATCCGTCACGCACAGGGGCGGGTCAAGGATGCGACCGCGATCCTGACCGCGACACGGCTGGAGATCGGCAGCGGCTTTGGCGACCGCTCCGACCTTGCCGCCAATTGCGCCGCGTTCGAGGCGGAGCTGCTGTATGAACAGGATCAGCCCGCCGCCGCGATGGCGCTGCTCGACTGGGCGGTGCCGCATATGGAGCAGTCGGACGGCTGGACCGACGTCTATGCCGCCGCCTATTTCACCGCCGCGCACGCGCTGGCCGCCGACGGATCGGTCGAGTCGGCGCAGGAAATGATCGCGCGCGCGCGTCGTCTCGCCAGTCGCCGGCGGCTGCGACAACTCGATCTGCTGGCTGGGCTGTGCGAGCTGGACCTGCTGATCCAGCATGGTGAGGATAGTGCTGCAGCCCACGTCGCCGCCGACGCCATCGACCTCAATGCGCTCGCTCAGGCGTCTGAGGCGGATATCACCGTCCATCGTCCGGTCGTGACCGCCGCGTCGCTGTGCCGGATCAGACTCGCCCTCCTCGACGGCGAGCATGAAGCGGCGCTCACCGAACTCACCGACCTCCGCCGCTGGGCGACCCAGCATGGCGCTGGCCGATTGCTGATCGATGTGAATATCCTGCTCGCTTACGCCCATCGCACAGCGGGCGATGCCGCACAGGCGCGTGCGTGTTTCGACGACGCGGTTGGCAGCGCGATGTTTCAGGGGATCGCCCGCCCGTTCATCGACGCGCGCCGTTTCGCCGAACCGTTGCTCAACGAAACATTGGGCGGGACCGGCCAGCTCGATCGCTTTCGCGGTCAGTTTCTCAAAGGCATCGCGCGCACGCTCGCATCACGCCCCGCCACCGGCCCCGCACCCGGTCTGCTCAGCGATGCCGAATCCGCGATCCTCGAGCATCTCGGCTTTGGCTATTCGAACAAGGAAATCGCGCGGCTGATCGGCATGTCGCCCGATACGGTCAAATACCGCCTGAAATCGGTGTTCAAGAAGATCGGCGTTCACAAACGCCGCGACGCGGTGCGCGTGTTGCGCGAACGCGGCTTTATTTCGAGCAGCGGCACCTCGCTGGCCGACTGAGTCGGCGAATGCATTTGAGACGGTATCGGGTAAGCGAACCCGATTTACCCATATTGCGACGCATTTACCCTGAAAACCACATAGCGATTGACCGCATCTGCGCTTGAATGCGGCGGCGAGGAGAACGGCCCATGCAACAGACACGGGCGGCTCTGACTTCAGATCTCGGGGAAGGGAATTTGTACATGATGAAGCACAAGAGGCATATGCGTATGAAGTCAGCGACCGGTTTGCGGCTGGCGTTGCTCGCCGCATGTTGCGTTGCCGCGCTGCCGGGGTCTGCAGTGGCGCAGGACGCCGATGAAGATGCCAGTGGCGAGGACGTCACTGTTACCGGATCGCGCGCGCAAACCGGTACCAAGACCGACACGCCCCTTATCGAAATCCCGCAGTCGATCAGCGTCATCACCGCGCAGGAGTTTCAGGACCGCTCGGTCGTCGATTTCCAGGACATCTATCGCTACAGCGCTGGCGTCGCCGCGCCGGGCAGCGTCGATTCCCGCGGCGATTTCGTCATCACACGCGGCTTTGCGGCGGCCCAATATGTCGACGGGCTGAAGCGCATGCCCGACTTCATTTATGGCGCGCGGCTCGAAGCATTTACGCTGGAGCGGGCCGAAGTGCTGCGCGGCCCTTCCTCAGTGCTGTACGGTGCGGGTGGTCCCGGCGGCGTGCTGAACGGTGTCAGCAAAATGCCGCAATTCACCTTCGGCGGTCAGGTCGGCGTGCTTGGCGGCACCGATGATCGCATTCAGGGTCAGCTCGACGTCACCGGCCCGCTCAGCGACAATGTCGCGGCACGCTTCGTCGGTCTGGTCCGCGACGGCAAGACCCAGTGGGGAACGCCCGACGATCGCTGGCTGATAAACCCGTCGATCCGGCTTCAGGCGGGCGAGGCGACCGACATCACGCTGATTGGCCTGTGGCAGAAGGACAAGCAGGGTTCGCTTGGCTATTCGCCGCTGTACAAGTCGTTCCTCGCCCCCGCCGGGGTGCGCAAGGTCGACTTCAATTTCTATCAGGGTGAGCCGGGCTTCAACGGCATGGATACGGAGTATCTCTCCGCCGCGCTGATCCTGTCGCACAAATTCACCGAGAACGTCGCCTTCCGCAGCGCGACGCGATTCAGCCACATGGATACCGATTACAAGGAAGTGTATCTCAACTACCTCGCCAACCCGTGGGCGGATGCGGCGGAGACGATGCACAAGCGCGAATTCTATGTGAATTACGAGAAGAGCAACGTCTTCAACACCGACAACAACCTGACCTTCGATTTCAACACCGGGCCGATCGAGCATAAAGTCCTGCTCGGCATCGATTATACCCGCTTCAACCAGACGAAGAGCGAAGGCTTCTCCTACGACAATATCATCTTCCCGCCCGGCCTGCCGTTCGGCTCGCCGCCGCCGATCAACATCTATAATCCGCAGCCGACCGCACCGTTCGCCTTCGGGGCGTTCAACTTCCTCGATTACAAGAGCACGCAGCTGGGCGTGTATCTACAGGATCAGATCAGCTTCGCCGATCGCGTCCATGTCGTGCTGGGCGTGCGTCGAGACCGGGCGACGTCGCAGCGCAACGGCGTGAACGAGGAGCCGAACGTCGCCTGGTCGTTCCGTGGCGGCATCAGTGCCGAGGTGGTCGATGGCGTGTCGCCATACTTCAGCTACGCCGAATCCTTCCTGCCCGTTCCGGGTGGCGACTTCTTCGGCAACCCGTTCGTGCCGCAGCTGGGTCGCCAATTCGAGGGCGGCGTGAAGATCCAGCCGTTCAGCGGCGCACTGTTCACCGCATCCTATTTCGACATCGTCGAATCGAATTACGTGTCGCAGGATCCAGTCAACATTCAGAACTTCCTGCAGGGCGGCTCGATCCAGTCAAAGGGGTTCGAGGCTGAACTCGTGATCCGCGTGCCCGACAATTACGAGTTCACCGCATCCTACAGCTATATCGACGCCAAGGGCAAAGAGGCCAGCACCACGCTCGCTGCCGGGAACCGCGTGCCGGGCCAGCCGCGCCACATCGCATCGGCATGGGGATCGAAGACCTTCCTGTTCGGCAACGACTGGAAGCTGCGTGCGGGCGTTGGCGTGCGCTACATCGGTGATCGCATCGACTCGAGCCAGACGCTGCTGAACCCGGACGTCACGCTGGTGGATGCGATGCTCTCACTGTCGAAGGGCCTGTGGACGCTGTCCGTCAACGGCAGCAACATCCTGAACAAGCAATATTATGATCTCTGCTCTTCGCTTGGGCCGACCAACGGTTCCTGCGTCGCGGCGAAGGACCGCAATATCATGGCGGGAATTACCCGCAGGTTCTGAAACTCCCGTAAATGACAGTGCCGGGGCCACGTCCGCGTGGTTCCGGCATTTTTGTCCGGTGTCCGGCGGGACAGCCTTGTGCCCCGCCCGTTTACCCACTTGCTGTCCCACTTACCCCGAAAACCGCGTGGCATGTCGCCCGGTCTAGGATTGAATGCACTCGGGAAGATCGACCTGCCCGAAAAGCGGCGGGCGGTTTGCAGGGACATTCGGGGAAGGGGCATCACATGACCAAGCATAAAGGACACCACATCGCAGCGCGGGCGTTGCGCCGCGCACTTTTGACCGCCTGCTGCATCGCGGCGCTGCCGGGCATCGCGGCCGCGCAAGACAAAAGCGACGACGACGAAGTCACCGTCATCGGTTCTCGCACCGTCACCGGCACCAAGACCGATGCCGCGCTGACCGAGATTCCGCAGTCGGTGAGCATCATCACCAGTGAGGAATTTCAGGATCGCGCCGCCGTCGATTTTCAGGACATCTTCCGCTACTCGGCCGGTGTCCAGACGGAGCGCAGCGGCCTCGACACGCGCGGCGATTTCTTTTTCTCGCGCGGGTTCGAGACCGTCCAGTATCTCGACGGCCTCAACCGCATGCCCAGTTTTGTCTATGGCGCGCGCATGGAGGTGTTCACGCTGGAGCGCGCCGAAGTACTGCGCGGCCCTTCCTCGACACTCTACGGCGCGGGCGGCGTCGGCGGTCTGTTCAACGGGGTCAGCAAAAAGCCGCGCGAGGAATTCGGCGGTGAAGTCGGCGTCGTTTTCGGCACACAGGGGCGCAAGGAAGCCCAGTTCGACGTGACCGGAAGCCTGACCGACGGCGTGTCGGCCCGCCTTGTCGCATTGGTCCGCCACGGCAACCTGATCCACGAGTCACAGGACGATAATCGCTTTTTGGTGATGCCGTCGATCAGCTTCCGCCCGACCCCGGACACCGAGATCACCTTGCTCGGCCTGTACCAGAAGGATCGGTTGGGCACGCAGACCTATGTGCCGATCACCAAGACGATCGGCGCGGTCAACGCCGCCGACCGGGTCGATCCGCATCTGTTCGTCGGCGAGCCCGACTTCAACCATATGGATTCGGATTATAAGGCGCTGTCGCTGCTGGTGACCCACAATTTCGGCGATGTCGCCACGTTCAACAGCCGCTCGCGCATCTTCGGCATGGAGACCGGCTATCAGGAAATCTATGGCAATGGCACCAAGGGCTATGCCGACCCGGCCACGCGCCGCATCATCCGCCGATCGGTCTATCTGCTCGACGGCAATTATGACGGTTATGCCAGCGACAACAATCTCGCGCTGAAGTTCGACACCGGCCCGCTCGAGCATCAGCTGCTGTTCGGTATCGACTATACCTATTTCCATGCGCGGACGGGCGAGGCATTTCCCGCCACGCCGGACTATCCGCTGGACGCGTACAATCCGGTCTATGGCGTCAACATCACCACGCCGCCGCTGACCAATTTCAACGAGGTCAAGAACACCAATTTCGGTTTCTATGCGCAGGAACAGATCCGCGCATGGGATCGCGTCACGCTGGTCGCCGGTGTGCGCCGCGATCGCGTCACCTCACGGACCGTCACCACCATCACCACCCGCGCGGTCAATCCGACCGTGGCCAGCCCCCCGCCAAACTCGGCATGGACGTTCCGTGTCGGAATCATCGCCGATCTGGTCGAGGGCGTCTCACCCTATTTCAACTATTCGGAATCGTTCCTGCCGCGTTTCGGCATCACCTTTGCCGGCATTCCCTATGTGCCACAGGCCGGTCGCCAATATGAGGCGGGCGTGAAGTTCGAGCCGATGCGCGGTTCGCTCATCACCGTGTCGCTGTTCGACATCAAGGAATCGAACTATATCAGCCGCGACCCCAACAACATCCAGAACTTCATTCAGGGCGGATCGGTCGGATCGAAGGGCGTCGAGCTCGAGGCCAATATGCGCCTGCCCGGGGACACGCACCTCACCGCCAGCTACAGCTACACCCAGGCAAAGGTTCTGACCGCAACATCGTCCGCCGCAGCGGGCGCACGCATCGCCAATCTGCCGGAGCATCAGGCAACCTTCTGGGCGACCAAAGGCTTCGACCTGTCAAACGACATCGGCCTGAAAGTCGGCGGCGGTGTCCGTTACAACAGCAGCAAGATCGACTCCTTCGCAAACTTCGTGACGCCCGACTTCACCGTCGCCGACGCGATGGTCGAGCTGACCTATGGCGAGGGCTGGACCTTCGGGATCAACGCCAGCAACATCTTCGACACGACGATCTACACCAGTTGCAGCCGCAACCCGGCCGCGCCGGAGGGTTATTGCTACCTCTCGCGCGATCGAACGATCCTCGCGTCGATCCGCAAGAAGTTCTGAACCACCCCCAATGGGCCGGAATCGTCACGCGGTTCCGGCCCTTTTTTAGTATATCAGGAGTCCCCGATGCTGCACGCCCCCGCCCCGCTTCGCCGCGCCGCGATCCTCCTGGCGCTGAGCGCAAGCGGCAGCGCGCTCGCCGGTCAGCGGGTCACCGCCGACACGATCATCACCAACGCGCGCATCTATACCGTCGACAAGAAGCAGCCCTGGGCGGAATCGGTAGCGATCCGTGACGGCAAGATCGTCGCGGTCGGCAAGAAGGCAGCAACCGCGAAATTCAGGGGCAGCGCGACCAAGATCGTCGATCTGGTCGGTCGCCTCGTCCTGCCCGCATTCGGCGATGCGCATGCGCACCCGCTGTTCGGTGCCTTGTCGTTCACGCGCTGCTCGCTGCACAATGGCAAGACGATCGAAGATTATCAGGCGATCATCCGCAAGTGCATTGCCGACAATCCCGGCACCGGCACCATCTTTGGCGCCGGATGGGAGGATTCGCTGTTCCCGCCCAACGGCGTGCCGCACAAGAAATATCTCGATGCCGTATCGACCACGCGACCGCTGATCTTCGATTCGGTCGGCGGCCATACCAACTGGGTAAACTCCAAAGCGCTGGAAATGGCCGGGATCACCAAGGATACGCCGGACCCGGTGAACGGCACCATCGACCGTGATCCCGCGACCGGCGAACCGATCGGCGGGTTGCAGGAATCGGCGCAGGCGCTGATGGCAAAGCTGATCCCGCCGGTGACCGACAAGAACATCCAGGACTCGGTCAAATATACCGCAAAGCTGTTCAACAGTCTGGGCATCGTCGCGTGGAACGACGCGGGCGTCGAGTTCGACGATCAGGGCGGAAGCCGCATGGTCGACGCCTATAAGGCGGTGAAGGACGAGGGCGCGCTGACCAGCTACATCACCGTTTCGCTCAAATGGAAGAACGAGCGCGGCATGGATCAGCTGCCCGGCCTGTTGAAGGCGGTCGAGCGGGCCAGCGCGAGCGGGGTGCTGACCAACACCGTCAAATTCTATGTCGACGGCGTGATTCCGCAAAAAACCGCCTATATGCTGGCACCGTACGAAGGCGACACCGCGCGCGGCGCGCCGCAGATCAGCCCGGACATGCTAAAACAGGCGGTTACCGCGGTCGATGCCAAGGGGCTCCACGCCTTTCTCCACGCGATCGGCGACGGCGGCGTGCGCATCTCGCTCGACGCGGTCGAGGCGGCGCGCAAGGCGAGCGGCAAATCGTCGATCCCGCACATGGTGACGCATCTCAACGTCGTCGATCCGGCGGACCAGCCGCGCTTCGGCAAGCTCAACACCTATGCGCAGTTCCAGCCGACCTGGTCGTCCTGGTATCCGTACATGGAGCTGACCGAAGCGGTGATCGGCAAGAAGCGGATGGAATCGATTTATCCGGCGGGCAGCATCGTCAGTTACCGCGGCAAGCTCGCTTACGGAGCCGACTGGCCCGTCGCCACCGCCAACCCGATCGAGGGGCTGGAGGTCGCCATGACCCGCCGTACCGCTGGGGATGCGAAGGCAAGGCCGTTGCTGAAGAAGGAGGGCGTGACACTGGCCGAGGCGATCGAAAGCCACACGCTCAACGTCGCCATTGTCAACGGGATGGACAAGTTCACCGGCTCAATCGTCGCGGGCAAGAATGCCGATTTGGTCGTGATCGACCGCGATCTGTTCAAGATTTCGCCCTATGAAATCTCAAAGGCAAAAGTGCTGGCGACGGTGTTTCAGGGCAAGGTGGTTTACGGGGATCTCGGCGAGGTTACGCCGTAGCGGTCAATCGCATATAAAACCTCGCCCGCCCTCGCCGCACACAAGATATGTGCCGTCGTCCGAGCGGCGCAGATGAAAGAGAAATGCGCGACCCTGCGATCGGTAGGTGTGAGCAATATACTGAATTCTGAGCAGCTCGGACGGCGGACGTCCGCTGACGACGCGCGTGATGCGCAACCGCGCCGTGATGAGACCATTGAGGCCGAGTTCATCAAGCGATTCAGAATATTCCTGCTGGTCCAGCTTGCCGAATACGACAAGGTCGCCCGCATCGCGGACCAAGCTCGAACCCGCCGCTGTTCCCGACAAGAACGCCAAGGCAAGCAAGCGTGATAGCCATCGCATATCGAGACTCATAGCGCCCCGTGGTTAGGTCGCAATATTCGATGACGCACGGCATCTAATGCTGGCCGCTTACCCCGCCCTCACGGCCACGCCAGCGCAAACCGCAGCGTGTCGGTCACCGCGCGCACCGGCACCGTCATATGTCCCTCATCGGCATAAACATGCGACTGTACGCGAAGGCCGTGCGCCGACAGCGGCTCCATCCGCTTTACGAACGCCTCGCCGTCCCAACGTTCGAGGATCGCCTCCTCGCGCTCGCCCGACACCACCAGCAGCCGCGCGACCCGTCCGCCCTTGCCTGCCTGCAACCGCGCGACGAAATCGCGTTCCTCCTTCAGCGTCAGCGCCTCGTGCCAGAACAGCGACGGGCTGGCGGCGATGATCGCGTGAAAGGCGTCCGGCCGGGTGAACAGCGTATGGGTGGCAAACAGCCCGCCCAGCGAATGGCCGAACAGTGACTGGCGCAACGGGTTCGTCTTGTACCGCGTCCCGATCTCCGTGCGCAGCTTGCCGGTCAGGAAATCGAGGAACCGGTCCCAACCGCCATACTTCTCCTTGGCGAACTTGGCATAGGCGGCGGAATCTGTCGCCGCACCGGTGAAATCGTTCAGACGCCGCATGTCATAGGCCTGATGGGTCGGGTACCCAACCCCCACGACGATCATCTCGCTGCCCTTGGTCCATCCGATCATCCGCCGCGTCTCGGCGAACGCCGCGAACATCGCGTTGCCGTCGAGTACGTAGAGCACCGGCCAGCCACCCTCGGGCGGTTCACCCTCGGGATAGGATACGAAGATGCGATAGATGTCGCCGTGATTGGCCTTTATATCCCACATCGCGGTGAAGGGCATGGTGTAGCCCGGCGAGGCGGGGGCCACGGCGGGTTTCACCGTCTGCGCCTGCGCCGCCAGCGGGGCTGCGATGGCGATGCTCGCGATCCCCGTGCCGATCGTCCACAGCTTCATCATCGATCTCCCTCGCTATAACAGTCGCAAAGGCTAGGGCGCGCAGGTCGTGTGGCAAATCAATAATAGCGGGTACAGTTGGGACAAAACGGGTAAGAAATTTCAGTCCGGAAATGCCATTGGCGGCCAGCGATCTGCCCATGGGCTCGCTTCCTCCAGCTGCGTAGCCAACTCCAGCAGCAGTTCGTCGCCGCCTTGTGCAGCGGAGAACATCGCCCCCACCGGCAGTCCGCTAACACCCGCAGACAAGGGCAGCGAAATGCTGGGTGTACCCGTCATATTGTGGAGCGGCGTGTAGTTCACATAGCTGAACAGGGCGTCGAACAACGCGTCGGCATCCCGCGTCGGCGCGAGATGCCCCAGCAGCGGCGGCACGGTCGCGGTGACCGGCGACAGCACCACATCATAGCGCTCGTGAAACCCCGCCAGCGCGGTCGATGCCCGGTCCACCTGTGCCAGCGCTTCGGTCAGCATTTCCGGCGTCACCCGCGTCCGTCGCTCGCCCAGTCCCAACGTCCACGGCTCCAGAACCTCGGTCGCGCGGTCGCCATAATGATCGACCGTCTCGCCGCCCAGATAGTCCCATAAAGTCGTGAAACCGGTGCGCAGCGCAGCGCGGTCGATCGGCTGTACAACCTCTTCGACATGATGCCCGGCCGCCTCGCACAAAGCCGCCGCGCGCCGGATTACATCGGCGACCTCCGCCTCTGGCGCGGTACCATCCAAGCCTGTCAGGTCGAGCGCGATGCGCAGCCGCCCCGTCTTCACCGCCGTCCGCTTGTCCGCCGGACGCAGCGTCCGCGCCGCCCAGATCGTGTCGCGCATCGACCGCCCATACAGCCCGTCCGAACACAGGATATCGTCGATCAGATTATAGGCGCGCGCGCGGACGTTCCACCCACGGCTGGGCTTGAACCCGATGATGCCGCAGTTTGACGCCGGGATGCGGATCGATCCGCCCGCATCGCTGCCCGTGACGAACGGCACCAGTCCGGCGGACACCGCCGCGCCCGCCCCGCTGCTCGACCCGCCCGAGCTGCGCGCCACATCCCACGGGTTAGACGTCGGGCCATAGAGTAACGCCTCGCCGCTCGCGTTCAGCCCGAACTCCGGCATGGTCGACATGCCGACCGGCACCATGCCCGCGCGGTCCAGCGTCTGCACCAGCGGCCATCCGCGCGTCGCCACCTCGCCCCGCTTCACCCGCGATCCCGCCTCACATGGGAAATCCGGATATTCGAGCGACGCCTTCAGCAGATACGGCACTCCGGCCATCGGCGCGGCGCGGTCCACATACCTCACCGCCGCGCGCGCGTGATCGAACGCCCGCGCCGCAATCGAATTAAGTGGGCCGTCCAGCGCATCGATCCGAACGATTGCGGCTTCGACCAGCGCCTCTGGCGGCACGTCGCCAGCGCGCACCAGCGCCGCCTGGTCATGCCCGTCCAGCCGCGCGATCGCGTCGGCCTCCGCCCGCGTCATCATGCGGCCTGCGCCGTCGCGGCCACCGGTGGCGCGATCAGGCCGAACAGGTCGCGGGGGTCTTCGGGCGCGGTAATCAGATCGAGCTGCTGATGGATACCCGTTTCCAGCGACAAATCGCGCAACAGCCGCAGCCCTGCGAAATCCTCGACCGCGAACCCGACCGAATCGAACAAAGTGATCTCGTCACGGTGCGTGCGGCCCGGCGCTTCGCCCGCGATCACCTGCCACATTTCGGTGACGGGAAAGTCCGCCGGCATCTGCTGGATTTCGCCCTCGATCCGCGTCTGTTCGGTCAACTCCACGAACACCCTCGCCCGCGACAGGATATCGCGCTGCAACTCGGTCTTGCCCGGACAATCGCCGCCGACCGCGTTCAGATGCACGCCGCCGCCGACCATATTGTCCGACAGAATCGTCGCAGCGCGCTTGTCCGCCGTCACCGTGGTGATGATGTCCGCCCCCATCACCGCGCTGCCGATATCGTCGCACACGGTGACGCGGATACCGCGATCCGCCATGTTGCGCATGAACTTTGCCGTCGCCGCAGGATCGACGTCGTAAACCCTAAGCGCTTCGATCCCGATCACGGCGCGGAACGCCATCGCCTGAAACTCCGACTGCGCGCCCAGCCCGATGATCGCCATCGTCCGCGCATCGAGCCGTGCCAGATGCTTCGCCGCCAATGCCGACATCGCCGCCGTGCGCAGCGCGGTCAGGATCGTCATTTCCGACAGGAACACCGGGTATCCGGTGGCGACATCGGCCAGCATCCCGATCGCCACGACCGTCTGCAAACCCTGCTGATAATTGTACGGATGCCCGTTCACATATTTGAACGCATAGAGCACGTCGTCCTGGGTCGGCATCAGCTCGATCACGCCCTTCTCGCTGTGACTGGCAAGCCGCGGCGTGCGCTCGAACCGGTCCCAGCGGCGATAGTCCGCGTCCAGATAATCGACCATTCGGCGCAGCAACGGCTCGATCCCGACGTTGCCAATGATCCGGCGGATTTCCGACACTCCGACATACTGAACCATGCGCGCCTCCCAATTGCTGACGCGATGCTAGGGCTGGGCACAGTGCAATCGACAGGGGCAGGTTGCACGGATTTACCCGTGGATTCGAACAATTCACCCAGTTGGACCGCGCACATTGCAGCGTGATGCGTCTATCGTCCGGACATGCACGATCTCGACGCTCTGGACCGCCGACTCATCGCCGCACTGCGGGAGGATGCGCGCATGCCGATCACCCGCCTCGCCGCCGTGCTCCGCGTCTCGCGCACCACTGCACAGATGCGGCTCGACCGGTTGCTGGAAAGCGGCACCGTGCTGGGTTTCACGATCCGCGCGCCGCATGACCGCGATGCCTTGCGCGCAGTCATGATGATTGAGATCGAGGGGCGGTCGACCACCGCCGTCATCAAGCGGCTGCGCGGCTTTCCCGAAATCACCGGGCTGCACACCACCAATGGCGGATGGGATCTGGTGGCCGAAATCGTCACCGCCACCATCGCCGATTTCGACCGCACTTTGCGTGAGGTTCGTCAGGTCGAGGGCGTGCTGAACAGCGAGACGAGCCTGTTCCTTAGCAGCGTCTAGCTAGCCGCAGCTCGCCGCTGCGCCCATGGCAACAGGAACACCATTGTCGCCGCGACCAGCCCGCCAATGCCCATCGTCAGTGATACCGTCAGCAGACTGGTCCCGCTGGCGAACAAAGCCCCCGCGACCACCGGCCCAACGACCGATCCACCGCGCCCGATGCCGATCACAAAGCCGGTACCGCTGGCGCGCAGCGCCGCCGGATAGGTCTGCGCGAGGATAGGATAAAGCCCGACCACCCCAGCATTGATAAAGAAGCCAGCGATTGCAGCGGTCAACGACAGCCGCGTCAAATCCGGGCCCGCTATGCCAAATGCGATGATCGCTACGACGCCTGCCAGCATGGAACAGCCGACCAAAGGCTGAACCCTGAACCGCTGGCTGAGCAACCCGATCAGCACCGCGCCGCTGAGGTTCCCGACATTAGCCCATACCAGCACGCGGCCGGCCTGCGCCGCGTCAAAGCCCATGCCGGCGACGATCGTCGGCACCCATTTCTGGATGTAGTAGAAGAACAGAATTTGCGCGAAATAGGCGATTGTCAGCAGGATCGTGACCCAGCGGAAATTGCGAGCGAAAAGCGACAGGATCGATGGCTTCACCGAGTCCCCCGGTGGCGGCAGTGCCGCGACCGGGGCTTGCCCGATCCGCCCCAGCGTGCGGTTCACCGTCTCCAGTGCACGCGAAGGACGACGCGCGATCAGCGATTCGATCGATTCAGGCAGGAAGAAGATCGCCAGCGGGATCATTGCCGCACTCGCCACCCCGCCCAGCATGAACACCGATCGCCAATCTCCGGTCGAAGCGAGCAGCGCCGCCGCGACCAGCCCGCCCAGAATCACACCGGTCGAATAACCGGCGATGTTCAGCGCGACGTTCAGCCCACGCCGTTTGTCGTTGGAGAATTCGGCGACCATCGCGCTGGTCGAGGACAGCATCCCGCCAATGCCGATGCCGGTGATGAAGCGGATCGCCGACAGCATCTCGACCCCGCTGGCCATCGTCGCCGCGAACATCCCCGCCGCCATCACGCACAGGCAGCCCAGGATCGTCGGCCGCCTACCGATGCGGTCGGCGACATTGCCGATTAGTACCGACCCCGCCGCCATGCCGATCAACTCCATCGACAGCACGATGCCCAACGTTGCCTTGTCCACCCCCCACTCCGCCGCGATGCCGGGTGCCGCAAAGCTGATCGCGAGCACGTCGAACCCGTCGAGGGCGTTGAGCGCGATACACAGCGCCACGACGACGATTTGCATCCGGTGCATCGGCGCAGCAGCAAGCGCCACGCGAGGGTCATTGGTCATGTCAGGCCTCTCCTGAGCGCGTCTGATGGCGCCTTGTCTTTTGATTATTGGACTTGAATCCTCCCCCGCCAGGGGGAGGTGGCAGGCCTCGCGCAGACGAGGGCTGACGGAGGGGGAGGACGGCGCTGTCATCCGAATGATCGGGCCGGCAGCCGCCCTCCCCCTCCGTCGCCTCCGGCGCCACCTCCCCCTGGCGGGGGAGGATCAGATCGAACCCAACCCCTTCAAATACTCGCACACCACCGCCGCCATTTCCGGCCGTCGCGTCAAACACCGCGACACCGGCCCCACCACCACCACCGACAGCCGCCGGTCGCCGCCGGGCAACGGCATCGCCACCCCGGCCAGATCGGGCGTGTACTCGGTATTGCTCTGGTGCCAGCCCATCGCCGCCGCTTCCGCCAGCCGGGCCTCCACGGCCTCCGGACTGTCCGGCGTATTCCCCGAATAGGCCGTGAACTCGATCTTGCGGTACAACCGCTCGCGCTCGTCCAGCGGCATTTGCGCCAGCAACGCGCGGCCCGCCGACGTCGCCTGAATCGGCACGCGATCGCCCACCTTGGCGAAGTACCGCACCGGCTGGCGCGACTCCGCCACGTCCACAAACGTCGCGTAAATCCCGGCTGGTGCCGCGATCGACACTGTCTCGCCGGTTGCTTCCATCAGGTCGCGCGCCAGCGTTTGAAATTGCTCGGGCAACGGCTCCGCCCGCGTCACCGCCTCTGCCAGCAACAGCCAGCGCGGCCCGGGATAGTATCCGCCCCGCGCCCGCGGCTCGTACAGATACCCGCGCGCCGCCAGCGTGCCGACCAGCTTGAACGTGGAGGACCGCGGCCACCCCAGATCGTCGGCAATCTCCGCCGCCGTCGCCGGCCGCAACCGCCGCGCGAAATACTCCAGGATTTCCAGAACATTGTCGGCTTGGCGGACGGTCATCATGGCTCCCATATGGCCGAAGCGAGACGCCCGGAAAAGCGTTCTGGCTGTCCGGGCGCATCACGATCAACGCGCCGTAAAGCCGCCATCGACCGGCAGCGCAACGCCGGTGACGAAGCTGGCCTCGTCGCTTGCCAGCCATAATGCCGCATCGGCAATCTCGCCCGCCTGCACCAGCCGCCCCATCGGCACATTGGCGATCAGCTTCGCCTCGTTCGCCGCCGCCTCCGCCGGATCGCCGCTGCGCCCGGTAAAGCCGATCTTCATTGGCGTATCGGCCAGCCCCGGACACACCACATTGACGCGGATTTTGTCGCCCGCCAGCGCCAGCGCGAGGCTCTTGGTCAGCCCCACCACGCCCCATTTCGCGGCGGAGTAGATCGGGCTCATCATCGACCCGACCAGCCCGGACACGGACGAGGTGAAGATGATCGAGCCCCCGCCGCGCTTGCGCATATGCTGTGCCACCTGCCCCGCGCCCAAGGCTGCCGAGGTGATGTTGAGGTCGATCGCCTTGCGATAGGCGTCCATGTCCAGATTCTCGACCGATGCCGGTCCCGGCATCCCCGCGTGCGCCCAAAGGATATCCGCACCGCCCAGCCACGCGACCGCCTGCTCGATACTGTCCTTCGCCCCCTCGGGCGTCAGCAGGTCGGCGGTGATGCCGGTGACCTTGTCCGCCCCGAAGTCCGCAACCAGCGTGTCCAGCGCCGCACGGCTGATGTCGATCGCCGCGACCTTCGCGCCCTCGCGCACGAACCGTTCCACGCCCGCGCGGCCCATGCCCGACGCGGCGGCGGTGACGATGGCGAGCTTGCCCTCTAAACGCATGTTGATCCCTTACGAAGCAAATGGATCGGGGAACTTCCCCGAAGTGGAAATGATCGTGGTCTTGCTCTCCAGGAACGGATCGAGCCCCTCGATCCCGTTCTCGCGGCCCCAGCCGCTCTGCTTCACGCCGCCATAGGGGGTGGACCAGCGGATGTAGCGATAGGTGTTGACCCACACCATGCCCGCCTCGATCCGCGCCGCCACGCGATGCGCGCGCCCGGTGTCGGATGACCACAGACCGGCGGCCAGACCGTAAGGGGTGGAGTTGGCAATGCTGATCGCCTCTTCCTCACCGTCGAACGGAATGATCGCCGCAACCGGTCCGAAAATCTCCTCCTGCGCGATCCGCATGTTGGCCGACACGCCCGCAAACACGGTCGGTTCGACGAAGTAACCGCCCGCAAAGCCGTCGCGCTCGATGCGGTTGCCGCCGGTCACCAGCACGGCACCCTCGGCCTGCCCGATGCCGACATAGGACAGGGTCTTCTCAAGCTGCTGCGCGTGTGCCTGTGGTCCCATATGCGTCGCGGGATCGAGCGGCATCCCGACGCGAACCCGCCCGGCGCGCTCGCGGAACGCCTCGACCACCCGGTCGTAAATCGGCCGCTCGACCAGCACGCGGCTGCCCAGCGCACAGCTTTGCCCGCACAACGCCCAGGCCGAACCCGTCGCCGCGTTCAGCGCATTTTCGACATCGGCATCGGCAAAGATGATGTGCGGCGCCTTGCCGCCCAGCTCGAACGTACAGCGCGTCAGCGTGTCCGCCCCCGCCTTCACGATCGTCTTGGCGGTCGAACCCTCACCGGTGAAGCTGATCTTGGCGACGTCGGGATGCTCCACCAGCCGCGCGCCCGCGACCGTGCCATCGCCCGGCACCACATTGACCACGCCCGGCGGAAAGCCAGCCTCCTGAAACAGTTTCGCCAGCGCCAGCGACGATGCCGGCGTCGATTCCGCCGGTTTCAGCACCACGGTGCAGCCTGCCGCCAGCGCCGGACCCAGCTTCCACGCTGCCGCCATCATCGGCACGTTCCACGGCGTGATCGCGCCCACCACGCCCACCGGGTGCCGCGTCGTAAAGGCATGGACGCTGTCGTCCATCGGGATCGTCCGCCCGCCCAATTTGTCGGCCAGCGACGCAAACCAGTGATAATAGTTCGAATGCAGCCCGATATCGCCGCGCGACTCCCGCACCGCCCGGCCATTGTCGCGCGTCTCGATTTCGGCCAGCGTATCCACTTGCGTCGCATAAAGATCGGCGAATTTGCGCAGCAGCGCCGCCCGCTCCCATGGCGGCATCTTGCGCCACGGCCCCTCGAACGCAGCCGTCGCCGCCGCCACAGCGCGGTCGATATCCTGCGCACCGCCATAGGCCACGTCGCCCCACGCCTCACCGGTCGAGGGGTCGATGCTGGGCCGCACGCCCCCGTCGATTGGCGTCACCCATTCGCCACCGATGAAAAGCTTGTCGAAGGCAAAACCGTCCAGCATCCCGACTCCAATTGATTTCTATTTCTGGACATATTTGTCTCTGTATGGAAATAGAAAGTCAAGAAGCGTGTTGGGGAGAGGATGGGTAATGCTGCCGTTGCTCAAGGGCATTCGCGTGATCGAGGTCGGCGCGGTGGTGCTCGGTCCCTATGCCGGACAAATCCTCGCTGACCTGGGTGCCGAGGTCATCAAGGTCGAACCGCTGGAAGGCGACATCGCCCGCGACGCGCACCCGCGCGGTGAAGGCGGCGGCGCGCTGTTCGTGAACAACAACCGGAACAAGCGCATGCTCGCGCTCAACCTGAAATCCCCTGATGGCCGCGCCGCGCTGGCATCGCTGATCGGGACTGCCGATGTCCTCTTCCACAACATGCGCATCGACGCCGCCGACCGCCTCGGCCTCGGCTTCGACGCCGTCGCCGCGATCAACCCGGGCATCGTCCATTGCGCCGCGATTGGCTTCGGCCAGCGTGGGCAATATCGCGACCGTCCGGCGTTCGACGATATCATTCAGGCCGCCAGCGGCATCGCGGGCCTCGCCACCGCCAGCGGCGGCGATCCGCGCTTCGTCCCCACCATCGTTGCCGACAAGGTCGCCGCCCTGCACGCGGTCTATGGCATCCTTGCTGCACTCGTCGCCCGCGCCAACGGCCGGGAGGGCGCGATCAAGGTCGAGGTACCGATGTTCGAGGCGATGACCGCGTTCCTGCTCAACGAACATCTCGCTGCCGCCAGCTTCGATACGGGCGGCGCACTCGGTTACCCACGCCTACTCTCGCCCAACCGCCGCCCATTCCAGACGGCGGACGGCTGGATCGCGGTGCTGCCCTATACCGACCGCCAATGGCGCGCGTTTCTGACCGAGGTCGGGCGCGAGGATGTCATCGCGCAGGGCTGGTTCGCCGATCCGCGCGAGCGCGCGACGCATATCGACGAGCTTTACGCGCTGGTGGCGGAATCTCTCCCCGCCCGCACGACCGCCGCGTGGATTGCAGCGCTGGAGGCACGCGACGTGCCGTGCTCGAAGGTCAGCGGGCTGGAGGATTTGCTCACCGACCCGCATCTGGCGGAGATCGGCTTCTTCGACGTGCCGGAGGGGTATCCCGCGGGGGTCGCGCGAACATTGCCGCAACCGGTACTGTTCGAGGGGATCGCGGCGTCGCCCGACACTGCGCCGCGTTCGCTCGGCGCGGACAGCCGTGCGGTGTTGCGTGATTGCGGCCTCAGCGAGGAGCAGATCGAAAAGCTCATTGAGGCGGGAGTGGTCAAACAGGTCTGATCCCGCCGTTACCCCAGCCTTGGGCCGGGGTCCCGCTTCTTCAACCGCTTGAGGTAGCGGGACCCCGGCTCAAGGCCGGGGCGACGGGGTACAGTCAGGATAAATTTTCGCGCAAAAACCCCGCCCCGTCGGCAATCGCCGCCCGCGCCACCGCCGCCACCGACATTGCCTCCAGAAAGCTGTGCGTCGCCCCGGCGTAGACCTTCGCCTCGGTCTCCACCCCGGCCGCCCGCAACCGCGCTGCCATTGCGTGCGACTGTTCGGTCAACAGGTCGCATTCGGGAATTACCAGCATCACCGGCGGCATTCCTGCCATCTCCGCCAGCAACGGGCACGCGAGCGGATCGCTGGACTCACGCGCCACATCGCTCAGATAATTGTCGAAATAAGTCAGCGCCTCCGCCCGATCGAGGTTTGAGGTCGGCCCGCCATATGTCGCCTCCGCTTCGTCCGAGCTCTCGGTCGAGAAATAGCCATAATTGGACAGGATCGCGCGAACCAGGCCATCCTCGCCCCGATCACGCAACTTCAGCGCCGTCGCAAACGACAAATTGGCCCCGGCCGAATCCCCGCCCATCGCCAGCCGTGACCCGTCGACGCCCAGCTCGCCGCCGGAATCGCGCAACCACAGCATCAACGCCTCGATCCGGTCGAGCGCGACCGGATATTTATGCTCGGGCGACAGCGGATAATCGACGCCGACCACCGCAAACCCGCCCGCCGCCGCATATTCGCGCATCAGCCGGTCATGCGTGTCGATCGAAAACAGCGTGAACCCGCCGCCATGCAGATAGACCAGAGCGGGCGCCGGTTCGCTCACCCCCTCCGGCAAATAGACGCGCACGCGCAATTGCCCCGCCCCCGGATCGAACACCCGTTCCAGCGTGCGCGCCATTTCCGGCCCACCCTCGGTCCAGCGCGACCGCACCGCCTCGCACACCGCGCGCTGGCCGGGAATATCCAGTGACCCCAATGGTGGATGCACCGCCCAGCGCTTGCTCATCTCGTCCAGAAAATACCGGATCTCGGGATCGATCACTTGCTTGGCTCCACCGGCAACCACTGCGTTTCCTTCTCGCCCCGGGCGAACCACGGCGCGGGCAACTTGCGCTGCGTCGGCCACAGTTCATCCAGCGTATCTGCGTCGAACAATTGCCCCCCGCGCATCACCAGCTTGACCGACAACGTGTTGCGGATATCGACCAGCGGATCGGCGTCGAACACCACCAGATCGGCATATTTGCCAACCTCCAGCGTGCCCATGTCGCCCAGCCGCCCGATGACTTCCGCCGCACCCGCCGTCGCGGCATGCAGCACCGCCGCCGGGGTCATGCCCCCCAGCACATGCGCCTCCATCTCGTAATGATAGCCGATGCCGGGATCGTCGCCATGCGCGCCCATGCCGACCAGTGCGCCAGCCTCGGCCAGCCGCGCGGTGTCCTTTGCCAGTGCAGGTGCGCGTGAGGCCGTGAGCGAAGACCATTCACGCTGGCCCAGCTTTGCCGCGATCGTTGCGGGCGGCCAGAAGCGGCGCACCTTGGGATCAAGCGCCGGATCATATTTACCGACGAAATAATGCTTCGCCGCCGGACTGCTGGTGTTGACCAACAGCGTTGCGACATAGCTGGTGCGGGTCAGCGCGAACAGCTTGATGACGTCTTCCTGCAACGGCGCGATCGGCAGCGCGTGCTCATTGCCCGCATAGCCGTCCAGCAACTGCGTCAGGATCAGTTTCGGGTTGTGGCTGCCTTCGGTGGTCGCAATCAGCCCCTGCTCGCGCGCCTCCATCGCAATCCATTGCCGCACGGTGCGACTTTCCGCGCGATACTGCTTGATGTTGGTCAGCTCCCACGCCTCGCGGTAACGGCGCAGTACAGCGCGGACCTGTTCGCGCGAGGTAAAGCGTTCGCGCGCAAAAATGCCCGGCCCGGTCGATCGCAATCGCGGCGCGATCATCAGCCCGGCGTCGATCATGTCCTGATAGGCGATCTGGTCGATCGTCAGCGTCGAGGGGTCGAATGACGTGGTTACGCCATAGGCCAGCCGCGCGCGCATGCTGGTATCCTCATAGCCCACGACATAACGCCGGATCGAACCGATATGATCGTGGTCGTCGATGAAGCCGGGCGCGACGGTCTTGCCGCCCAGCTCGCGCTCCGGCGTTCCCGCTGGAACCGCAAAGCTGCCACGCGGCCCGATCGCGGCAATGCGGTCCTCGGTCACCAGGATGTCGGCGTCGGCGATGACCTTGTCACCGCGCGTCATCGTCAGCGCCCGCGCGCCGCGCAGCAGGATACTGCCCGTCGGCCGCGCTCGCGGCAGTTCGGCGATCAGTTCGACATGCGTTGTCGGTACGGGTGCAGCGGCATCGGGCAGGACTTGCAGGAAATTTCCGACCGACCAGATCAGGCTGCCATCGGCACGCCAGTCATAGTAATTCGCGCCGATATCGGTGACCTGCCGTCCCGGATTGTCCGCCGCCGCCAGATCGACCGACACCTTCGGATCGGCCGGTACCGGCAACAGATACAGCTGTTCGCGTGCCTGCGCCGCCAGCCATTTGCCGTCGGGGCTGATGCGGATGTCGTCCATCACGGCGGGCGCTTCGGTGAAATAGTAATTCTGCGTCTGGACCTTCGCCACCGGGCGGCTAGCGCCGGTGGTGAGGTTGATTGCGACCAGCCCCTCGTCACTCAGCAGATGGACTTCGCCCGGTGATGCGGTGGTGAAATGCGGACGCCGCCCCAGGTTGCCCTTCGCCACCACGCGTGCGGACCCGCCCACCACCGGCATCGCCATCAGTTCAGCCGGGCGGAGCGGTGAGACGATATAGCCGCTCAACTGCCGCGCTGCCGCTGCCGAGCGCACCGTCAATACCGTCCGCCCGTCGGGCGTGAACACCGGCCAGGTATAAAAGGCCGACATCGTGCTCAGCTTGACCGGCGCGCTCTGGCCGTCCGCCGCAACGCTCCACAGCGCCCCACCCTCTCGCTCGCTCCAGCTGACATAGGCGATGCGCGTGCCGTCGGGGCTCCAGCTCGGCTGCGACGCGGGATCGCCACTGACCGGCAGTCGCAACGACGCCCCGCCCGCCACCGGCTGCACATAAATGCTGCCCAGCGCGGCATAGGCCACCCGCGTCCCGTCCGGCGACGCGCTGATCCCCATCGGCAGTTTCGCGCGCACCGGTCCGGTCGGCTCGCGCACTGCGATGCGGTTCGATGCGCCGACCTCCAGATCCAGCTTTGCGGTGAATGGAATGCGCGTCGTCGCCGACCCGTCCAGCGGACGTCGCTCGATCTTGCCATTCAGCGCGATCAGGATCGCGTTTCCATCGGGCGTAAAGGTGTAACGCGGGATCAGGTCCATCCAAGCGGCCCCGTTCATCAGGTCGAGCGGTGCCGCACCCAGATCGCGGTCGACCCCGGTGGTCAGGTCGCGCACCCGCAACCGCGTCTCTGCCAGCCGCCGGGTGGCATAGGCCAGCAGCCTGCCGTCGGGCGAGATCGCCGGGCGGAAGAACGTCTCGTTTACCGCCTCGCGTGAACCGGAACTGGTGATGACCGGCTGTTCCTCGCCCGTCGTCAGATCGCGCCGCAGGATCGTCCACGCCACCGGCTCGTCGAATGACAGGTCGCCCACGCGGCGCGCGTAATAGAGATATTTGCCATCGCGTGAGGGTGAGACGCCGAGCGTGCTCTCCCAGCTTCCGCGCGGCACTTTCGCATCCTTCCGTATCGGCACGACCAGCTCGCCCGGCCCGCCATCCACCGGATGCTTCCACAATTCATACCGGTCCAGCCGGATGCGCACCCGGCTGACATAGATATGTTTTCCGTCCGCGCTCCATTCGGGCGAGGTGCGCACCGCGCCTTCGTCCTCGGACGTGATCCGCCGCGCTTCGCTACCGTCCGCGCGCGCAATCCATACATTGTCGCCGCCCGACCGGTCGCTGACATAGGCAATCCATTTGCCATCGGGGGAGAAGGTCGGCTGCACCTCGAACGCGATGCCCTGTGCGATCGGCTTGGCGCGGCCACCCTTCGCCGGCATCGCGTAGAGCTCGCCCAGCATGTCGAACAGGATCGTCTTGCCGTCCGGCGACACCGCCAGCGACATGAAGCTGCCGCTCGACACCTCATAGCTCAGCGTGCGCCGCTCCTTCAGCGGCAGATCGTCCTTCGCCAGCGCGGGCACGGCTAGCGCCAGCGTCGAAACAAGACCCAGAGCGACTCCCACACCACGCTTCATGCAACCCACTCCACTCAATGCAAATGCCCATGCGCACGCGGCTCGCGCATGCGCCATGCAACGACGAACGCCACCGCACAGATGGCCGAAACATACCAGGCGAACGCCCCTTCATGGCCCATCTGCTTGAGCAGCAGCGCGATATATTCCGCCGTCCCGCCAAAGATCGCCGACGCGATCGCATGGCCCAGTCCCACGCCCAGCGCGCGCACGCTCGCCGGAAACAGTTCCGCTTTGAACAGCCCGGAAACCGATGTGTAGAAACTCATGATCGCCAGCGCCGCGAACACCAGGACGCCCGCGCTCCACATCGTTTGCGCCTGTCCGATCGCCCCGAACAGCGGCACCGCGAACAGCGTCATGCCCCCGCTGAAGATCATCAGGTTCGTCCGCCGCCCGATCTTGTCGGACAGCCGCCCCAATATCGGCTGGAGCAGCAGAAAGCCCAGCGTGACGACCAGCATCGTCCGCGTCGCCGCGCCCGGGTCCATCTGTGCCGTGTTGACCAGATATTTCTGCATGTAGGTGGTGAAGGTATAGAGCGACACCGCGCCCGCCGCGCTCAGTGCCATCACCACGAACATCGCGCGCGGATGCCTGAACAGCGCCTTCAGCGACCCGGCATCCTCGCTCTTGCCCGCCGGTTCCGCCGTCTCGTGCATCGCATCGCGGAACAGCAGGAACACGCCCGCCAGCACCGCGCCCAGAATGAACGGGATGCGCCAGCCCCACTCACGGATTTCGCCGTCGCTCATCGCCTGTTGCAACAGGAATATCGTCAGCAGTGCGAACAGCTGTCCGCCGATCAGCGTGACGAACTGAAACGAGGCATAGAAGCCGCGCTTCCCCGGCTCGGCAATCTCGCTCAGATACGTCGCCGCCGCGCCATATTGGCCGCCGGTCGAAAATCCCTGCATCAATCGTGCGATCAACAGCAACGCGGGTGCCCATGCCCCGATCGTCGCATAGGTCGGCAACACGCCCACCAGCAGCGACCCCGCACCCATCAGCAACACCGACGCGATCATCGCCGCGCGCCGCCCCTTGCGGTCGGCATAGCGCCCGAAAAACCAGCCTCCCAGCGGCCGGATCAGGAACCCGGCGGCATAGATCGCGGCGACGTTCAGCAGCTGCGCCGTGCGATCGCCCGCCGGAAAGAAGGCCGACGCGAAATACAGCGCGGTGTAGGCATAGGCGTAGAAATCATACCATTCGATCAAATTGCCGGCCGACCCGGCAATCGCCGCCTTCGCCCGCGTCTTGCGGTTCAGCGGCACCGGCGTCATCGGCCGCGTATCCAGCGGCGCATCACCATCGGCGGGCACGCCGATCATTCCAGGAATCCCGGTCATTGCTCTCTCCCGTGCGCCGGAATCTGTTGTCCCGGCGTCATCTGATTATCCGGCCAATTCACGCGACCGCGCCGCTGCCGCATCGACGATCGCGCGGGCAAGCCGGTCGATCGCATCGTCCGCGTCCATCTGCGCAAGACCCGCGGCGGTGGTCCCGCCCGGACTCGTCACCTGCCGCCGCAATTCCGCCAGCTCGGCGACATCCGCCCCCGCCAGCGCCGCCGCGCCGGTAAAGGTCGCCCGCGCCAGCTGCATCGCCAGTTGGGGCGGCAACCCCTCTTCGGCCCCGGCCTTCGCCAGCGCCTCGGTAAAACGAAAGAAATAGGCCGGACCGCTGCCGGACACCGCCGTCACCGCGTCGATCTGACGCTCATCGTCCAGCCATACGACTTGGCCCGTCGGCTCCAGCAATCCGTTGACCGTCGCAAAATCGCTCAGGCGCACATCGCGTCCTGCAACCGCCGCCGTAATCCCCTGCCCAATTGCGGCGGGCGTGTTCGGCATCGTCCGCACGACGCGCCCGCTGCCCAACGCATCCCCCAGCCCGGTCAGTGTGATCCCCGCCATGATCGAAACGAACAGCGCATCTGCCCGCGCTAGGGGCCGCAGCGATTCTCCGATTCCGGGGAACACCTGCGGTTTCACCGCCAGTACGACCGCCAGTTCACCGTCCACATCGACCGCATACAGCGACTGCACCCGCTCCGCCCCATCCGGCAACGTTGCGGCCATTGGATCGAACACCAGCACGCGGTGCGCGCCGTTCCAGCCGCGCGCCATCGCGCCGCCCATCCGTCCGCAGCCGACCAACAGCACGTTCATCAGCGCGCATCCTTATAGCGCGCGGCCAGCATATCCTGCCGCGAGCGGATCGACGTTTGCCGCCCCTCGACGATCACTGCGGTTGCGTTGGTCGACGGCTCCAGCGGATCGCCGTCCCACACCACCAGATCGGCCTCGCCCCCGGCGGTCAGCGTGCCGCCGCCTTCCTTGCGCCAGATCGCATGCGGATTGACCGTCACCGCCCGCAACGCATCGGCATAGGGTAGCCCGTTGGCCACCGCGATCCCCGCGCCTTCACGCAGCGCCATCCCCGCATTGTAATTGCTGTGGATCTTGCCCCCGGCGAGACCGAAGGCGATTTTCACGCCGGCGCGCGTCAGGATCGCGGCATTGTCCTGCCGCGCCCCAAGTTCGTCGAAGCCGCCGGGCAGATTGACCGAGGGGTCGAGCACAACGGGAATCTTCGCCGCCGCGAGGCGCTCGGCGACGCGCCACGCCTGTGCGCCCTCCACGATCACCACGCGGATGCCGAAATCGCTGGCCAGCTTGATCGCCTCACGAATATCGGACTCGCGGTTGGTCTGGATCGCCAGCGGCGTCTCGCCCGCGATGACGCCGCGGATCAGCTCCTCGCCCGCACGCCGACCTTTGCCCGGTGGCGGTCCCTTGCGGCGTATTTTCTTGTCATCTCCGGCATCGCGCCCGTCCGCTGTCCGTTTGGCATCGCTCAGTGCCTTGCGCAGCACGGTCCATTGCTGCGCGCGCGACCCGATCCGTTCCCACGCGCCGCCGCCAATCACGGCATAGACCGCAACTTCGCGCTCACCCAATATGTCGACCCCGTCACGAAAGCGCGCGATCACCGGCTCGCCAGCGAACACCGGCGTGCGCGACGGTGCCGGATAGATCAGCGCGCGGGTCAAGCCGTCCGCCCGCGCCAGATCGACCAAGGTCGAATTGCCGTTGAGCGCGCGCGCCGGATCAAAACCGGGATTGCGCTCGTCGGCGGAACCCTGATCGCGCGTGTCGATGGAGGCGGTCTCGACCAGCCCGATCTGGGTCGCCGCGTTCATCAGGCCCGGTGTCACCGGCTTGCCCCGCGCGTCGATCACCGTTGCACCCTCCGGCACCGCGCCGCCCGCTGTCACCGATACGATCTTGCCGTCCGTGATGACGATCGTCGCGCCGCGCACCGGCGCATCGCCCTCCATCGTCCACGCCTCGGCATTGGTCACCGCCAGCGTCTGTGCCGAAACCGGTGCTGCGATCGCCAGCGCGATCAGGCTTGCCAGCATCTTCATGGCTTCACTCCCGGACGGCCGAGCTCGAAATCGGACACCGGTTCGCGCGGCGGTTTGGACCGGTCCCACGCCACAGCGCCGTCGATCAGCACCAGATCGGCCTTGCTATAGATGCTGAACGGATCGCCCGACCACAGCACGACGTCGGCCTTATACCCCGCCGCGATCCGGCCGACGCTGCTCTCCAGCCCCAGCAATTTCGCCGGATTGCTGGTGGTCCATTTTATCATCACCTCGGGCGGGGTCTCGATGCCGATGCGCCGCCCCGCCGCCGCCGCCTTGGCCGCCGTGATATTGAGCCGCTGGCCGTCCGCCGCCGAATCCGAGTGCATCATTACGCATGCGCCCGCGCGTTCCAGCATGGGCGCGCCCGCGCGCACCGAATCCTGCGCCTCCATCTTGAACCCCCACCAATCGGCCCACACAGCCGCACAAGTGCCGGATGCACGGAGCAGGCCGGGGATCTTGTACGCGTCGGTCGCGTGATGGATCGCGCCGATGCGAAACCCGAATTCCTTCGCCACCGACAGCGCCGCCGCGATGTCGCCCGCGCGATAGCAATGCAGATTCACCCGAATGTCGCCCGCCAGGATGCCGAGCAACGCCTCCTTTTTCAGGTCGCGCCCGACCTTGCCCGCCGCGTGCTCGCGGCCATAGGCCTGCGCGGCGAGAAACGCTTGCCGCATATAGGCGACCACACCCTGTCGGCTGGTCGGCCCTTCATTATCGTCATCGGCACCCCAGCTTTTGGGGTTCTCGCCGCACGCCATCTTGAAACCCTGCGCGCCGCCGGTGACCTTCATGTCCCACACGGTCGCGCCGCGTACCGGCTTCACCACCACCGAGCGGCCCGCAAAGATCGGAGTCGATCCCGGCAGGATCTGCATCGTAGTGACACCGTTCATCAGGCCGCGATCGAAGCCCATATCCTGTGGATTGACCGCCGTTTCGATCCAGGTATCCGCGCCGTTGGGGCTGCTCACCTCGGACACGTCGCTCGCGCTGCGGTCGATATCGGTCAGCGGCACGACGAACGTGCCGTTGTGCGTATGGACATCAATCACGCCCGGCGTGATCCAGCGGCCCTTCGCATCCACCTCACGCACGCCCGGATTGGTCAGCGCCTTGCCGACGGCAACGATCTTGCCCCCGCGCACCAGCACGTCGCCACCGTCGATCCGCCCGCCCACGCCGTCCAGGATCGTCGCGCCGCGCAACAGCATGTCGTCGGGCTGCGGCATGCGGTATGTGCTGGGGAACGGGTCGCCCTGCCGCGGCGCAGCGCGCATCTGCTGCGCATCACCCGGAAGCGGCGCGGCCAGCAGCGCCAGCGCCGCAACCGTCGATCCGAACCGAAGTCCTGTCATAACCCCAACCCCTGTTATCGTCCGGCGTTAAACCGCCGCATCCACTCTGCCATCGCATCGTCGGGCAGCGCGTCAAGGATCGCGTGCAATGTCACGGCGTCCTCATCCTGCCCCAGCTTGAACTTGCCCGACAGACCCGTCACCACCACGCGGAACCCGATGATACGGGTCAGCATGGCACGATAACGGTCGCCCAACTCGTCCACGTCCCATGGTTGCGGACGCCCTGCTTCCATCGCGTCGATCAGCATGCGCAGCGACATTTCGGTCAGCGTGTCATCGAACGCGATTTCGCCGTCCAGCTTCACCTGCGCGTAATTCCAGGTCGGCGCCCAGTCGCGCCGGTTGGCATGTTCCGGGCTGACATAGCCCTGTGGCCCGTTGAAAAGGATCGTCGTCCGGCCCTCGGCGCTCAGCGCATGATAGAGCGGATTGGACCGCATCAGATGCCCGATCAACTCCACCAGCCGTCCGTCATCGTCGAACACGCCGATCAGCGGCAACAGGCTTGCCTCCAGCGCGCCCGCCCCCGGCTTGCTCGTGTCGCCGCCGCACACCCATGCCAGCGGATAGTCTTCGATCAGCGCGCGCACATCGGCGTGACCGAACCGCTCGAACAGCGGTGCCTCCGCCCGATCTCGTCCATACGCCACGCTGACGCCCCCTACAGCTCCGTTCATATGTCTCGACGCCCACATGTTGATGGCGCTCTTGTTCCCGAGCCTTGGGGCAGCGGCAAGCACCAAAACCGAAAAGTCCGGGGGACCAGCACGGCGTTGCCAATGCGCAATTTACGCGTTAGCCTTGGCCCCCTTCGGGTCAGATATTGAGGGTAGGGATCGGTCCAATGCTGCGTCCATGGCAGGTTAGTCTCGGCGATCGCATCGATCCCGCGCGCGATGTTCCCATCTATATGCAGATCATTCAGGCGCTGATCCGCGACATCGAACGCGGCCGCCTGACATCGGGCACCTACCTCCCCAGCAGCCGCGAGCTGGCAACGATCCTGGGCGTCAATCGCAAGACCGTGGTGCTGGCTTACGAGGATCTGATCGCACAGGGTTGGCTCGCCTCGGCCGGCACCCGCGGCACGATGGTATCGACGTCGCTCCCCGATCCGGTGAAGAAAAACCAGGGTGAGGTCGAGGCGACGATGAGCAATGCCGCGATCGACTATCGCTTCGCCCCGCCGCCCGAACGCGCGCTCGCCCTGCCCTCCGGCGTCGGCCTGAAGCTGGATGAGGGCGCGCCCGACGGCCGCCTGTTCCCCGCCGAACTGCTTGCGCGCGCCTATCGCGCCGCCACGCATCGCGCGTCACGCGACAATGGCTTTCAGTATCGCGATCCACGCGGCTCCCCGGCGCTGCGCGAAAGCATCGCCACGATGCTGAAGAGCCAGCGTGGCCTGCCCGTCAGCGCCGAAAATATCTGCATCACGCGCGGAAGTCAGAACGGCATCTTTCTCGCGACGCAGGTGCTCGTGCAGCCCGGCGACTCGGTGATCGTGGAGGAGCTGACCTATGAGCCCGCCGTCGCCGCCTTCCGCGCATGTGGTGCCAAAATCCTGCCGGTGGGTGTCGATGAGGGCGGAATCGACATCGAAGCGGTCGAGCATGCCTGTCGCCGCAACGCCGTCCGCGCGGTGTTCGTGACCCCGCACCACCAGTTTCCCACCACCGTCGCGCTGCGCCCCGAACGCCGCCTGCGGCTGCTCGATCTTGCCCGCCAATTCGGCTTTGCGATCATCGAGGACGATTACGACCATGAGTTCCACTTCGAGTCGCAACCGCTGCTGCCGATGGCCGGTTACGGCCCCGGCCATGTCATCTATGTCGGGTCGCTGTCGAAACTGCTGCTCCCGGCGCTGCGCATCGGCTATGTTGCCGCCCCGCCGCCGGTGATTGATGCGATCGCGCATATGGTCTCGCTGACCGACGGCATGGGCAACACCCTGACCGAGGATGCCGCCGCCGAACTGATCGAGAATGGCGAGCTGCGCCGCCACGCGCGCAAAGTGCGACAGGTCTATGCCAAGCGCCGCGAAAGTTTCGCGGCAGAGGTCGACCGCACGCTCGGCCATATCGCCGACTATAAGATGCCCGATGGCGGTCTTGCCTTCTGGCTGCGCTTCGACACCGATCTGGATCATATGGAGACGCGCGCCGCCGCGATGGGGCTGCGCTTTGCTTCGTCGCGTTCGTTCATGACCCGCGACACGGCCCAGCGCGGCCTACGCATCGGGTTCGCCAGTCTCAACGGCCATGAAGCACGCACCGCCATCGCCGCGTTGCGCGAGGCCGCGGGGTGATCGGGTAACTGGACCCGTTTACCCGGGTTCAATTGGATGTTTTCCGATCCACGACATGCGCAGACGCTGCGTTGACTGGGAGGAAATAAAAATGAAGTATTTCGCATTCGCGCTGCTCGCAACGCTGTCGCCGCTGAACGCCATCGCGCAACAGACACCCGCCCCCGCGCCCGCCGCCGAAAGCGACGCCTGGCCCGAGGCATGGTTTGAAATCTTCAAGCTGGCCCCGGGCAAGCAGGAAGAATTCATCCGCCGCATCGACCAGGCCGATCAGGTTGCCGCCGCCGGTGGCCAGCCGCCGATCCAGCTGTTCTTTCACGAAAACGGCGCGGATTTCGACGTCATCATCTTCAAGCCCGTGACCGGCTACAAGCCGACGCCCGCACAGGAAGCGGCGATGACCGCCAAACGCAAGGAACTGGGTATGCCCAGCGGCCCGGCCTATTTCGTCAACATCCGCGAACTGATCGCCGAACATACCGACTCAAAGACTTATGGCCCGCTTTCGGCCGGGAAATGGCTTGCCCGTCTCGACAAATGGCGCGCTGAAAACCCGCCGCGCAAGGCGTTCGAGCCGAAGAAGGCAGGTAAGTGATGCTCGGCCGCCGCAGCCTCCTCGCCCTTGGCGCCGGTACCGCTGCGGCGGCCGTCAGCCGCGCTGCCTTTGCCGGCACCGACGGTGAACTCGATATCGCCTATATCAATGCAAAAGTGTGGACCGGTGCCGGCCCGAACACGCGCACCGACGCGATCGGGGTGAAGGGCGACCGCATCGCCGCGATCGGTGCGGCGGCAGTCCGTGCGAAGACCGGCAAGCGCACCCGCGTGATCGACCTCCAGGGCGCGTTCGTCACCCCCGGCTTCATCGATCCGCACGTCCATTTCGAGAAAGCGTCGACGATGCTGTCACAGGCGTCGCTGCGTGATGCCGCCAATCCAAAGCAATTCGTCGAGAAGATCGCCGCCGCCGCCAAGGCCTTGCCCAAGGGCCAGTGGCTGGAGGGCGGTAACTGGGATCAGGACCGCTGGGGCGGTGAGATGCCGCACCGCAAATGGATCGACGCGGTGACGCCCGACACGCCGGTCGCGGTGATCCGTTACGACTTGCACATGCTGTTCCTCAACTCGCTGGCGCTGAAGCTGGCGGGGATCGACCGTAACACCGTGTCACCGCCCGGCGGCGTGATCGAAAAGGACGAGAACGGCGAGCCCACCGGCATCGTCAAGGACGCCGCCAAGGACATCGTCCTCCGCGCGATCGGTGACAAGACGCCCGAACAGATCGACGCCGCCGTCGCCCGTGGCATTCAACTCGCGCTGAGCAAGGGCGTGACACAAGTCCATCCGACCGAGCTGGAGACGATCAGCTTCGATTCCACGCGCCGCCTGCGGGCCAAGGGTGAGACCGGCATCCGTTTTCGCCACTATCTTCCGCTCAAGGACTGGGAAGCGCAGGCCGCGCTGATCGCGCGCGAAGGGCGCGGCGACGACTGGGTCCAGTGGGGCGGGTGCAAAGTGGTGTTCGACGGCTCGCTCGGCTCGCGCACCGCGCGCCTGTACGAACCCTATCTCGACGAACCCGGCACCCGCGGCATCATCGTCACCGACCCCGCTGATCTCAAACGCTGGATTAGCGGCGCGGACAGGGCCGGCATTCAGGTCACCGCCCACGCCATCGGCGACGAGGCCAACGACATCGTCCTCGACACGATGGCCGCCGTCGCCAAGGAAAACGGCAAGCGCGACCGCCGCTTCCGCGTCGAGCATGTCCAGCACATGAAGCCACACGCCGTGCCGCGCTTCGCACAGCAGGACATCATCGCCTCTGTCCAGCCCTATCACGCCATCGACGACGGCCGCTGGGCGGTGCGCCGCGTCGGAGATGATCGGCTCAAGACCAGCTTCGCCTTCGGCTCGCTCGTCCGTGCGGGCGGTCATGTCTGCATGGGATCCGACTGGCCGGTCGCCCCGATCGACCCGCTCACCGGCCTCGACGCCGCCGTCAACCGCGAGACGCTGGACGGCAAACACCCGGAAGGCTGGCACCCAGAACAGCGCGTGACGCTGGCGCAGGCAATGCGCTGCTATACCCGCGAAGGCGCCTATGCCGGGTTCAACGACAAGAAGCTCGGCCTGATCGCGCCCGGCCTCCTAGCTGACTTCGTGGTTCTGGATTCAGACCTTTTTGCGATTGATACGCATTTGCTGATTAAGGCGAAGGTGCTAAGGACGGTCGTGGGTGGCGTTCAGCGTTTCGGTTGAACGGCTTACCCAAGATTGTTCGATTGTTACCCGATTGGTCCCTTGCATCTATGCAAACTGGATGTTTTGCGGCCCAATTTTGGCAATCATGTTACAGTTGCGATGCCGGACCTTGGACTAAAACCGGGCCGGATCGGGAGGGGTCTTCATGACCAATTTCGGGGGATTTTTATCATGGTAGCTTACCGCACCGCGCTTCGTGGGACTGGCCTGTCCGCCATCGCCACCGCGCTTCTCGTCACCACGCCCGCATTCGCGCAGGATGCGGCTGAGGAAAGCGAAGACATTCTCATCACCGCCCAGCGCGACAACCAGAGCCAGGTCACGCGCAAGGGATCGCTGGGTGCGCTGGGTGAAAAGGACGCGATGGACACCCCCTTCGCGATCAAGAGCTACAACGCCGCGCTGATCCTCAACCAGCAGCCGCAGACTTTGGGTCAGGTGCTCGAAAACGATCCGTCGATCCGGACGACCAACGGCTTTGGCGTCGCTGCCGAACTGTTCGTCATGCGCGGCTTTGCACTCACCTCTGACGATATCTCGTTCAACGGCATGTACGGCCTGACCCCGCGCCAGCTGGTCGCGCCGGAACTTTACGAGCAGGTTCAGGTGCTGAACGGTGCCAGCGCGTTCCTCAACGGCGCGGCGCCCGGCGGGTCGGGTCTCGGCGGCGGCATCAACCTGATCGCCAAGCGCGCCGGGTCGAAATCACTCAACCGCCTGACTGCCAACTATGCCGGGACATCGCATTTCGGCGGATCGTTCGATGTCGCGCGCCGTTTCGGCAATGGTGAGTTCGGCGTTCGTATCAACGGCGCGCTGCGCGGCGGCGACGTCGCCATCGACGATGAAAATCGCAAGGCGACCGTGCTCGGCGCGGGCTTCGACTACACCACCGACAATCTGCGCATCGGCCTCGACCTCGCCTATCAGCGCCTCGATGTGCGCGGGCTGCGGCATAAGGTCGCGATCACCACCGTGATTCCGACCGTGCCACGCAGCGACGTCAACTATTCGCAGCAATGGCAATATGCCAACCAGCGCGACATTTTCGGGCAACTGAGCATCGAATATGACGTCGCGGAGAATGCCACGCTTTACGGTTCGTTCGGCGCACGCGATGGTTGGGAAGAAAGCGTCGCACTGAACGCCGTCACCGTCGCCGCGGCCGATGTTCCCACGGGCCGCGCGGTCAGCGGGAACGCGCAATACACACCTCGCACCGACAATAACGAAGCCTTGCTGGCCGGGTTTCGCTATTCAGCAAGCGCCTGGGGCATCAGCCACGAACTCAATGTCGGCACGTCGTTTATCTGGCAGGTCAACCGCAACGCTTATCAGCGCTATGGCACCTATGTGACCAATATCTACAATCCCGTCGCGGTCGCGCGTCCGGCTGAAACCACAGTGCGCGGCGGTAACATCAACGATCCGTTCCCAATTGCCGAGACCAATTTGGGCAGCGTATTCGTGTCCGATACGCTCGGCCTGTTCGACGACAAGCTGCTCGTCACGGTCGGCGCGCGCCACCAGGCGATCGAGGTGACACGCTATGCCTATAACGTCACCGTGACGCCGGTGCGCACGCTTCAGCCAGGAGACCGCCAGACCTACTACAAGGAAAGCGCGACAACCCCGGTGGTCGGCGTCGTGGTTAAGCCGAGCGAGATGGTCTCGCTCTACGCAAATCGCATCGAGGGTCTGGTTCAGGGTGAGGTCGCACCGAACGACGCGACGCTGATCAACGCCAATGAAGTGTTCGCACCGTTCAAGACCGTTCAGTATGAACTTGGCGGCAAGATCGAGATCGGCGGCATCAATGCCTCGCTCGCCTTCTTCCAGTCGGATCGCCCGAACGGCTTCAGCCGCAATATCGCACCGGCCCCGACGACCGGCCCGCTGCGCGAATATGTGATCGACGGGCTGCAGCGGAACAAGGGTGCAGAGTTCAGCATCGACGGCGAAATCGTCAAAGGCTTCCGCATCATTGCGGGTGCTGCCATTAACGACGCGACGCTTCAGCGCACCGCGGGTGGCGTGAATCAGGGTAACAAGGTACCTGGCGTGCCTGATTACACTGCCAACGCCAATGTCGAAGTGGATCTGGGCGTGGTCCCGGTGACGCTCACCGGGCGCGTGATCCACACCGGTCCGCAAATGGTGAACCAGACCAACACGCTGGAACTCGATAGCTGGACCCGCTTCGACCTCGGCGCGCGGTTCGTCGCGATCGTCGGTGACAGCCCGATCACCTTCCGCTTGAACGTCGATAACGTGTTCAACAAGCGCTACTGGGCATCGGCATTCACCAGCTTCCCGACCTTCGACGCCTCGCTGCTTCAAGGCGCGCCACGCACGCTGAAGCTGTCGCTCACCGCCGACTTCTAGACCCACTTCACAGGCGCCCTTGCGGCCCGGCTGGAAACAGCCGGGCCGTTTTGTTTGGACCTGACGTGTGAACGTGCGCCGTTACCAACGGGGCCAGACACACCCTGTAACGCTTCTCGCAATTGCGTCGCAGCTTCACGATTCCGTCTGAAATTGCGACACGCGCGCAATAGGCCTTGGCCCCCAATCCAATCGCAAAAGTGGATGTTTTGCGGTCCTGTCGCACGGTACACACCCGGATCATGAGCGCACCCACCGCCCCCTCGCGGCCGACGCTGCGGCGTCGCCTGTTGCAAGTCCATCGCTGGCTCAGCCTGGGTGCGGCGATCTTCTGGCTGCTTCAAGCGCTGACCGGAATCCTCATCGTGTTCCATTGGGAATTCACCGACGCGACGATCTCGTCGGTCCATCGCCCGACCGATTTTGCCGCGATCGAGCGCCGCATCGACGCCCTCGTTCCCTCGGACAGCGGCGCAAAAATGAACACGGTATGGAACACGGCAGGCGCACCCGACCGCTACAATCTTTATTTCGAAGATGCCGGGGGCAATTCGGGCTCCGTCCGCATCGCGGGCGACGGCACCATCCTCCACACGCCGCGCCCGGACGAGGAAACGCTGATGGGCTTCCTCGTCGGCTTCCATCACGACCTGCTGGGATCATGGGGCAGCTGGATCGTGTCGATCAGCGGCATCCTGCTCTTCTCCAACCTTCTGCTCGGCCTGATCGCCGCCTGGCCGAAACGCGGGACGTGGAAACTCGCGCTCAAGCCGGCGACACGCGGCCCCGCCGCCGCGCGGCTTTATAGCTGGCATCGCGCCATGGGCCTGTGGGCGGTCATCCCCGCGCTCGTCATCGTCGGCACCGGCACCCTGTTGAAGTTCGAAGGCGGCACCGCGAACCTGCTCGGCGCAGAACCCGTTGCAATGCCTGCCAACCCGCCGGTCGGCGCTCCCGTTGGCTTCGCCACAGCAGCCACAGCCGCCACCGCTGTCATTCCCGGCAGCACGCTCACCTCGGTCGCATGGCCAAAGGCCGACGACGCAACCTACGCCATCCGCGTCCGCGCGCCCGGCGAGATCCGCCGCGCCTATGGCGATAGCCGCGTGCTGGTCGATGCCAACACTGGCCAGGTTCGCGGCATCTTTCCGATCGCCGACGCACCCGCCGCCCGCGCGTTCATGAGTTCGCTCTTCCCGATCCACACCGGCGAAGCGGGCGGATTGATCGGTCGCCTGCTATCGATCGCCATCGGGCTGTGGCTCGTCACGATGATCGTCGCGGGCACCTTGCTTTGGCTCAAGCGCCGCAAGCCGCGCCGGGCCGGGTAAGGGACATGCGTTTGCGCTTCCTGTTCCTCGCCGTGACCGCGTTCACTTTCCCGGTCGCCGCCCATGCCGACGACACCCGCCTCGAAGCGCTAGAACGCCAGCTCGCCGCGCAGCAACAACGCATCGCCCAGCTTGAGGTGATGGTGACCGAACAGGCCGCGTTGCTCAAACAGGTCAGCGCGCCCGCCACGACCTCTCCCACGCCGCCTCGCGCGGTCGCCGTCGCCAGCGTCCCGGCTCCCGCCGCCCGCGTCCCGGGCCTGGACGTCAGTGGCGATTTGCGCGTGCGACAGGAATGGAATTTCGGCGGCGCGCGCGATCGCTCGCGCTCGGTCCTGCGCGCACGTCTCCGCGCCAGCTACGCCGTCACCGGCAACCTCACCATCGGCACCCAGATCGCAACCGGTGACCCGGACGATCCCAACTCCACCGACGTCACGCTCGGCAATTTCGTCGACGACCTTAACGTGTCGCTCGATCAGGCGTGGCTGCGCTACACCACCGGCAGCCTCACCGCCTGGGCGGGCAAGTTTCCGCTGCCGTTTCAGCGCACCGACATGGTGTGGGACGGCGACGTCTCGCCGCAGGGGGCGGCACTAACCGTCACCGCGCCCGCCGGGGCCGTTAAACTCGACGCCCGCGCGCTCTATCTCGTGATCGACGAAGCCCCCACCGCGCGTGACAGCGACATGCTCGGCGGCCAGATCGCCGCCGCCGCACCACTTGGCTCCGACCTGAAATTCACCCTCGCGGGCAGCTATTACCATTACCGCCTCGGCTCGGTCGCGGGTGCCGACGCTGGCGATTTCCGCGGCAACCGCATCGCGGCGGGCCGCTATCTTTCCGACTTCCATCTGGTCGAGGGGCTGGCGACGCTCGGCTGGTCCGGCCCGTCCGCGCACTGGCCGGTCACCCTGACCGCCGACTATGTCCGCAACCTCGGCGCGACCGTCCCCGCCGACACCGGCTTCAACGTCGAACTCGCGGCGGGCCGCACTGCCCAACCCGGCGACTGGCGCGTCGCCTATAATTATTCCGACGTTGAGGTGGACGCCGTGTTCGCCGCGTTCAGCCACGACAATATCGACCTCAGCACCAACTACCGCCTCCATGGCCTCGGCGTCGCTTACATACCGGCCCGGGACCTTCAGCTCGATCTGGCCCTTTATCACTATCGCCCGCTCGACCCGGTTTATGCCGGTGGCGCGACCGACTGGCTCAACCGCGTCCGCCTCAATTTCATGGTGAATTTCTGATGCTGCTGCCCGCCCTCGCCCTCGCCTTGTCCGGCACAACTGTGCTCGAAGGAGCCGTCGATCCCGCCACGCCCCAGGACAAGCCCCACAGCCAGACGCACGCGCCGGGCGAGATCGACGAGGACCACGGCCCGCTCCTGCTTCAGCTGACTTACACCAGCGAACTGATCGGAAACGCGTCCGGTGGCCTGCGCCGCGGCGCCCGCTATCTCGACAATCTCGACATCGTGTTCGAGGCGGATATGGAACCGCTGGTCGGCTGGACCGGGGCGCAGGTCCATGTTTACGGCCTGTATAACAACGGTAACTCGATCGGCGACCTGATCGGCGATGCGCAGGGCGTCAGCAACATCGAAACCGGCGTCCGCGCCGCCCGCCTCTATGAAGCATGGATCGACCAGAAGTTCGGCGACAAAGTTTCGCTGCGTGTCGGCCTCTACGACCTCAATTCCGAACTCGACGCACTCGATGCCTCCGGTCTGTTCGTCGGCAGCGCGCACGGCATCGGCAGCGAATTCGCGCAGAGCGGCCAGAACGGCCCGTCGATCTTCCCCTCCACATCGCTCGCCGCCCGGCTGCAAGTGACCCCGGCGGAGGGCTGGGCGGTCCGCGCCGCGATCCTCGACGGCGTGCCGAACGATCCCAACAGCCCCGGCCGCACCGTCATCCGCTTGGGCAATGGCGACGGCGCATTGCTGGTGGGCGAGGTCGAGGCACCGCTGGGCAAGGGCCGCGTCATCGCCGGTCACTGGCGCTACACCGCGCGTTTCGACCGCACCGATGGGGCCGGGACCGACACCGGCAATGCCGGCACCTATATCCGCGCCGAGCTGCCGATCGCGCATCAGCCAGACGGCAAGATCGATGGCTTCATGCGCCTCGGCACCGCGAGCGGGCGGTTCAACATGTTCGATTTCTTCGCTAGCACCGGACTGAAGTTCACTGGCTGGATTCCGGGCCGAGGCGAGGATGAGTTCGGCATCGCGGTCGCCGCCGCCTTTACCGCCGAACCCTATCGCACGCTCACCGGAGCAGGCGCGTCCGAAGTTGCGTTCGAGGCAACCTACCGCACCCAGCTTCTCCCTTGGCTCGCGGTCCAGCCCAACATCCATTATGTGGTGAACCCGTCCGCCGATCCAACGGTCGCCGACGCACTGGTATTGGGCATCCGCACCGAAATCAGCTTCGACCTGTTCGGGTTTTAGGGTCTGCGGATCAGGGTTATCTGACCACCTCCGGCCCACCCTTCTCCGCAAGCTGTGGCTCATCGGGATAAGGCATGATGATCGTGCCGTCGGGGGCTGCGGTATAGGCGGTCTGGGTCGGGTACGGGATGACGATGCCCTCCGCCGCGAATTTGCGCATGATGCCGATCACGACCCTGTCGCGCGCGGCATTGCTACCGGGCACATCGTCGCCCGGCATGTCGAACTCCAGAACGATGTCGATCGAGCTGGCGTTGAACGCCTCGTAACTGGCGCGCGACGGGGTCGCACCCGCCGCCTCGACGATCTCGTTCAGCATTGCGGGAATCGCTTCGAGGACATCGGGCGGCGTCTCATATGCCACGCCGATCACCAGCTTGTTGCGGACATGGTGGCGCGCGGTGATGTTCTGGATTTCCTTGTCCAGCAACTGCTTGTTCGAGATGATCCGCATCTCGCCGGTGAACGCGCGGATACGAGTGGATTTCAGACCGATCGTCTCGACCGTCCCCTTGGTCTGGTCGTAAAAGACCTTGTCGCCGCGTCGGAAAGGCTTGTCGAAGATGATCGCCAGCGCGGCGAACAGGTCGGCGAAGATACCCTGCGCCGCCAGACCGATGGCGATACCGCCGACGCCCAGACCAGCGACCAAACCTGTAACGTTGACGCCCAGATTGTCGAGCACCACGACCAGCGCGATGGCAAACAGCGCAAAGGTGACGAGCAGACGGATCAGGCCAAGCGCCGACAACAGCGCCTCCCCGTGATAATTTTCGCTCTCGGTCTTCTTCTCGATCGCGCCGAGAATGACCTCGCGCGCCCAGATCGCCGCCTGAAACACCGCCGCCAGCGTGAACAGAAAGTCGATCGTTTTGGTCAGCATCTCCGGCGGGTTGGCGTAACCGCCGACCAGCTTCGCCGCGACCATGATGATGAAAAAATGCCCGGTACGCGCGACCGCGCGGCCCAGGATCGTGCCCCACCCGGCCGGGCCGGTCGAATTCTCGCACAATTTCATGCCCCAGCGGCGGAGCAGATGCAGGATGGCGATGATCGCGGCTGCGGCGGCGGCGGCGATGACGATCTGCAGCCAGTGGCTTTGCAGCCAGATCGAGCTGTCGTTGACCAACGTGCGCATCTGCAACTCGATTGCGCTGCCTGAATTGGTTGCCGCCTTGTTCGCGGCGGCGGTGTTGGTGACGGTCATGAAATTCCTCAGGCAGCTTTGGCGGTCGCGCAGTTTGCTTCCAGAAATGCGATCAATCCACGCTCGGCGCGGGAGAGATAGCGTGCCGTGCGCGGCAGGCGAACGGCCTCACGAAACGCGGCCTGCGCCTCACGATCCTTGGCAAGATCGATCAACGCGGGGTGGACGTAGGATTTGCGGGCGATGGCCGGCGTGTTGCCGAGCGCGTCGGTGACGGGTTCCAGCATCGATTTCAAATCGACATAGCCATCAGACGTCGCCAACGCCTCAAATGCAATCGCGCTCGCCCCCCAGGTGCGGAAATGCTTGGCGGTGAAATCCTCGTTCATGGCTTCGCGGATATAGTCGTTCACATCTGTTGAAGTCACCGGGTGGCATTCGCCGGCATCGTCCATCCAGCGAAACAGATGCTGGCCGGGCAGATCCTGCACCTTCTTCACGAACGACAAAAGGCTGTTGTCGGTGATGGTCAGCACCCGCACGCGACCCGATTTGGCGCGGTATTGCAGCTTCAGCGTCTTGCCTTCCAGCTTGGCGTGACGCTTGCGCAGGGTGGTTGCGCCGTAGCTCTTGTTGGTCGCGGCATATTGCTCGTTACCGACACGGACATGCCCCAAGTCGAGCAGGCGAACGACCGCCGCGACGGCGCGCTCCTTCGACAGCGAGCGCTTGCGCAAGTCTGTCTCGATCCGCGCGCGCAATTTCGGGAGGCGAAGGCCGAATAGCGGGCAGCGATCATATTTTGCTGCCTCCTGCGCCGCACGGAAATCGAGATGATAGCGATATTGCTTGCGCCCGCGATCGTCGATGCCGGTGGCTTGCAGATGGCCATTGGGGTGCGGGGAGTACCACGCATCGCGATACGCCGGGGGCAGGCCGACGGCGTTGAGCCGGTCGATCTCCTCGCGATCGGTGATGCGGTCGCCCTTGGCGTCCCAATAACCCCATCCATGCCGCATCTTCTTGCGGGTGATGCCGGGTTGGCTGTCGTCGAAAAAACGGAGTGCCCTCGTCATGCCGGGATGAATGCGCATCCCGCCGCATCGTTCCGGAACTGTCGCGTGAGGCGGCGGTTAGGAGAGGCAAGTCCCCAATCAGGAGAATGACAATGGCCGACCTTTCCACGGCGCGTGTGCTGATGATCGCCACCGACGGTTTCGAGGAATCCGAGCTGATGAAGCCGCGTCAGGCGCTGCTCGATGCGGGCGCCTCGGTGACGCTGGCATCGCTCAAGTTGGACCCGATCCAGGGCGAGAGCGGCGGCGAAAAGGGCGCGACGATCACGCCGGACATGCTGGTCAGTGACGTCGACACCGACGATTTCGACGCGCTGGTGTTGCCCGGCGGTGTCGGCAACCCGGACAAGCTGCGCATGGACGAACGAACAGTGGAGATCGTCGAGGATTTCTTCGATGCCGACAAGACGATAGCCGCGATCTGTCATGCGCCATGGCTGCTGGTCGAGGCCGATATCGTCGATGGAAAGCGCGTGACGAGCTGGCCATCGCTGCGCACCGATCTGGAGAATGCCGGCGCGACTGTCGTGGACGAGGAAGTCGTCGTGGACGAGAATCTGATTACCAGCCGCAATCCGGACGATATTCCCGCGTTCATTGAAGCGATCAAGGCGGCACTGACGAAGGAGCTGGAAACGGCGGATTAGTAACCCGGCGGTGACATCTGGACGCGCATAAGCCTCCGCAAATCGCCGGAGTTCCTTATGCGCCTTCCCCTGATGTTCGCCGCCCTGCTGCTCACCACCGCGCCCGCTTTGCCCCAAGGGCAGAGCGCTCCCTTTACCGTAACAGAAACCGGCCGGTCGTTCGCTTCGCTTCAGGAGGCGGTATCAGCGATTGGCGAAGGACGCGGGACGATCCGCATCGCGCCTGGCAAATACGGCGAATGCGCGGTGCAGGAGGCGGGCGAGATCGCTTTCGTCTCACAGGTTCCCGGCAGGGCGGTGTTCGATCGGGCGATTTGCGAGGGCAAAGCGACATTGGTGCTGCGCGGACGCAGCGCGCGCGTCGATGGCATCGTGTTCATGCGGACTTTGGTGGAGGATGGCAATGGCGCGGGCATCCGGCTGGAGATGGGCGATCTGCACGTGTCCAACGCGATGTTCATCGACGGTCAGTGCGGTATCCTGTCCGCCAGCGACCCACGCGGGTCGATTATGGTCGAGCGATCGACCTTTGCCGGCCTTGGCAAGGACCCGACCGGCAGCGGCGCGCACGCGATGTATATCGGTGCCTATGGATCGGTGCGGATCGTGCAGTCGCGGTTCGAGCGCGGCACGGGCGGCCATTATGTGAAGGTACGCGCGCCACGCGTTGAAATCCTGGATTCCAGCTTCGACGACAGTCAGGGGCGCAACACCAATTATGCGATCGACCTGTCGAACGGGGCGAGCGGTCGCATCGCGGGCAATTCGTTCGAGCAGGGACCGAACAAGGACAATTACGGGACGATGATCGCGGTGGCGGCAGAGGGGGTCAAACACAGCTCCGCCGGGCTGGTGATCGAAGGCAACAAGGCGTGGCTGTCGCCGGGGTTCAAGGAAAGCACGACCTTCGTCGGCAACTGGTCGCGCGATGCGGTGACAGTGCGGGGCAACGAACTGGCCGACCGGATCGCGGTGATGGCGCGGCGGTAGTTATGGGTCTTTGCTTTCCGGCATCTGAACCTAATCTGGCGCTATGGCGGGTGAAGACTGGAGCGCTCAGGAGATTGAGGAGACCGTCGCGGATTATTTCGTGATGCTCGCCAACGATTTGCGTGGTAATCCGTATAACAAGACCGCACACCGCCAAGTACTGATGCAGCGGGTTATGCGATCGAACGGTTCGATCGAGTTCAAGCATCAGAATATCAGCGCCGTCTTGATGGGACTGGGTCAACCATGGATCACCGGGTACAAGCCCGCATCCAATTTTCAGGCGGCGCTGGTCGATGCGGTTTGGCAAAAGCTAAACCACTTTGAGGTGCCGCTCGGCCCATATCGGCATGTGACAGGTGACAACCGAGTCCGCGACGAGGCTGGGACATTGTGGGTCGGCCCGCCGCCAACTTTCAGCAACCAGCCGCCCTTGCTGGACATCGCCAAGATTACCGCGATTGCACAGAAATTCGATGTCGCTGAACGCGACGCGCGGAATCGGGAACTTGGTCGGGCCGGTGAGGAGCGCATTTTTGCACACGAGTGCGCAGTGTTGAAAGCAGCAGGAATGACCGAACTGGCGCGGCGCGTTCGATGGACTTCGCAAGAGGATGGCGATGGTGCGGGATACGACATTGCGAGCTTCGAGCCTGACGGGACGCCGCGTCAGATCGAGGTAAAGACAACCAATGGCTGGGAGCGCACGCCGTTCCACCTGACTCGCAACGAGGTCGCGGTTGCCGAAGCAAACCGTGAAACCTGGCACCTTGTCAGGCTATGGAATTTCGCCCGTGAGCCTCAGGCGTTTTCGATCCGTCCACCGCTCGCCCGACATGTCGAACTGACGCCGACAAGCTTTCTCGCGCAACTTCATTGAGAGCACGAAACCAACTCTGGTTATCCGCAGACCATCCTGAACGCCGGGTCTTTCGCCGGGTTGGGCAGCTTCTGACGCGGGCGTTTGCCGAGCGGGAACACCCGTTCGCGTTGCATCTTCCCTTTGGCGAAGGCGCGTTGCGCGCGGAGTTCGGTAATCCCGGCCTGACAGTGCATCGCCACCACGCCGATCACCGCGCCGGGCATGCCCAGCGACGTCGTGCGGGTGCGGAACACCCGCCACGGCCCGTCACGCTTGACGCTGTCGAGGTCGATCGAGAGCGAGGCGTTGGCCCCGCCCGGTACCTGACGCCAGCGTTCGGCGATCGCGGGTGCAGCGGTAAGCAGGACAACGGCGATGACGGTTAGACGGATCATGTCAGCGGCTTTCCGTCGCAGACAAAGTTCAACAGGCGCTTGGCCAGCGGATCGTCGAGCTTCATCGGCATGCGGTCCTGCTCGGCGATCTCGGTGACCTTCCCGGCCTTTCCGTTTTTCACCACGGTGAGGCGGATCATCCATGCGCGCTGCTTCGCGCAAGCAAAGGATATGTCGATCCATACGTCACTTGTGCCGGACGTCTCCGCCGTGTCGAGCAAGCGGATGACCTTCTCGCCGTTCTCGTCGCGCAGACTGGTCGGGTCGATGAACACCGGATTCTGTCCGGGCTTCTGAAACCACACCCAAGGCGCACCCGGCTCACGGTCGAGGCACAGCCCCGCCGCGAGGATCGGGAGCGCCATGGCGCAGATCATTTTGCCAGATTCCGCAGCACATACTGAAGGATGCCACCATTGAGGAAATATTCCAGCTCGTTGACCGTATCGATCCGGCAGCGGGTCAGGAACGTTTCGACCGAACCATCGGCACGGGTCAGCTTGACCTCGACATCCTGACGCGGGCGGATCTGCGCGACGCCGGTGATGGTGAAGGTCTCGCTGCCGTCCAGCTTCAGCGTCTGGCGGGTCACACCGTCGGCGAACTGGAGCGGGATGACGCCCATGCCGACGAGGTTCGAGCGGTGAATCCGTTCGAAGCTTTCGGTGATGACCGCGCGCACGCCGAGCAGATTGGTGCCCTTTGCCGCCCAGTCGCGCGACGAGCCGGTACCATATTCCTTGCCCGCGACGATCACGAGCGGGGTGCCGTCGGCCTTGTGACGCATCGCGGCGTCGTAGATCGGCATGGTCTCACCCTGATAGGATGTCATGCCGCCCTCGATTCCGGGGACCATTTCGTTCTTGATGCGGATATTGGCGAAGGTGCCGCGCACCATGACATTGTCGTTGCCGCGACGTGCGCCATAGCTGTTGAAGTCGGACTTGCTGACCTGACGCTCCATCAGCCACTTGCCGGCGGGGCTGTCGGCCTTGATCGAGCCTGCGGGCGAGATGTGGTCGGTGGTGATCGAATCACCCAGGATCGCCAGCGGCTTCGCCTCGATGATGTCGGCGACCGGCACCGGGTCCATCGTCATGCCCTCGAAATAGGGCGGGTTGGCGATGTAGGTGGAGGCGGCAGGCCAGCTATAGGTGTCCGACCCCTCGATCGCGATCTTCTGCCAATGCGTGTCGCCCAGATAGACATTGCCGTAGCGCGCCTTGAACATGCCGGAGTCGATGTTCGCGGCCATGACCGAAGCAATCTCGTCGTTGGTCGGCCAGATGTCCTTCAGGTAAACCGGGCCATCGGTGCCTTCCCCGATCGGACATTCGATCATGTCTTCGGTCACCGTGCCCTTGATCGCATAGGCGACCACCAGAGGCGGCGAGGCGAGGAAGTTGGCGCGGACGTCGGCCGACACGCGGCCCTCGAAATTGCGGTTGCCCGACAGGACGCTGGCGGCGACGATGTCGTTGCCGTTGATCGCATCGCTGATCGGTTGAGCCAAGGGACCGGAGTTGCCGATGCAGGTGGTGCAGCCATAGCCGACCAGGTTGAAGCCGATCGCATCAAGGTCTTCGGACAGGCCGGCCTTGTTCAAATAGTCGGTGACGACCTGTGATCCGGGGGCAAGCGAAGTTTTGACCCATGGTTTGCGCGTCAGACCCTTGGCGCGGGCTTTGCGGGCGACAAGACCCGCCGCGATCAGGACCGACGGGTTGGAGGTGTTGGTACAGCTGGTGATCGCGGCGATGACGACGTCGCCATCGCCGATATCGTGTCCCGCGCCCTCTACGGCCACGCGATGGCTGTTCTCACGGTTATAGACCTTGAACAAGTCGCCGTTGAACACCTCGTCGACCTTGCTCAGCGAGACGCGATCCTGCGGGCGCTTCGGCCCGGCGAGCGACGCGGTAACGGTCGCCATGTCGAGTTCGAGCGTGTCGGTGAAGATCGGGTCGGCGGCATCGTCCAACCGCCACATGCCCTGCGCACGGCAATAGGCTTCGACCAGTTCGACGGTCGCTTCGTCGCGGCCGGTGAGACGCATATATTCGAGCGTCCGGTCGTCGATCGGGAAGAAGCCGCAGGTCGCACCATATTCCGGCGCCATGTTGGCGATGGTCGCGCGATCCGCCAGCGTCATCGCGGCGAGACCGGGGCCGTAAAACTCAACGAAGCGACCGACCACGCCCTTGGCCCGCAGCATCTGAGTGACCGTCAGCACCAGATCGGTGGCGGTGATGCCCTCCTGCATCTTGCCGGTCAGTTTGAACCCGACGACTTCGGGGATCAGCATCGACACCGGCTGACCCAGCATCGCCGCCTCAGCCTCGATCCCGCCGACGCCCCAGCCGAGCACGCCCAGGCCGTTTATCATCGTAGTGTGGCTGTCGGTGCCGACCAATGTGTCAGGATAGGCGATCGTCGCGCCGTCCGTCGCCTGCGATGTCCATACGGCGTCGCCGATATATTCCAGATTTACCTGATGGCAGATGCCCGTGCCGGGCGGCACGACCTTGAAATTGTCGAGCGCCTTCGATCCCCATTTCAGGAATTCGTAACGCTCGATATTGCGCTGATACTCCAGATCGACATTGTCGGTGAACGCCTTTGGCGTGCCGAATTCGTCGACCATGACCGAGTGGTCGATGACCAGATGGACGGGAACCTGCGGATTGATCTTGGCCGGATTGCCGCCCAACTTGGTGATCGCGTCGCGCATCGCCGCCAGATCGACGACGCAGGGCACGCCGGTGAAATCCTGCATCAGAACGCGCGCCGGACGATACTGGATCTCGCGGTCGGAACGCGCGTCCTGCTGCCAGTCGACCAGCGCTTGCGCGTCGGCTGTGGTGACGGTCGAGCCATCCTCGAAACGGAGCATATTCTCCAGCAGCACCTTCATGCTGAACGGCAGGCGGCTGATGTCGCCAAGCTTCGCCGCAGCTTTGGTCAGGCTGTAGAAGCTGTATTCCTTGCCGCCGACATTGAGGGTGTCGCGTGTTCCGAGGCTGTCCTGACCGATGGCTGTCATGCGTGCGGGTTCCCTTATCCCAATCTGTGTCGCGCCGGAGCTGCGTTGGGGAGAGCGGCGTGAAGCCGCACGGGGACGCGCCGGTGCTGCGAATGCTTTAGATTCGTGGAGGCCGATAGCAGGGGGCCGGGAGTTGGGGAAGAGGAGACACCCATGCTTTGGCGTTCGGGGTGCTTACCCGAGCCATCCACTATTTTACCCGTCAGCGCCGTAGCGACGAGCGCCGGGAAGCGCTTCTATTGTTGATGGGTAAATGGGCGCGGTGCGGCAGCCGTGACCGGCTTGATCGGGCGTACCGAGGGAGTGGCGAATGACAGATGCGGGTCGTGAGCAGAATTTCACGCTACCTGTTTCAAGGCGGCATTTGCTGGGCGGGATGGCGACGGCGGGCGCGTTGACGGTTTCGGCGGCACCGGCGGCGGCGCGACGGGCACGCAAGTCGACCGGGGCGTGGGACTTCATCGTGGTCGGCGCAGGCGTGTTCGGCGCATGGACCGCGTGGAATTTGCAGCGCAAGGGGCAGAAGGTGCTGCTGCTCGATGCGTGGGGACCGGCGCATTCGCGGTCGTCTTCGGGCGGAGAGACGCGGCTGATCCGCACCGAATATGCGGGCAATGCGCTCTATACCGGCTGGGCGTGGGACTCGCTGGCGGAATGGCACCAGCTGTCGAAGCGGCATGAGAGCCCGATCTTTCACGAGACCGGGGCGCTGTACATTTACCCTGAGGATAGCGCGAAGATCGATGCGAGCATCGCGATCCAGCGCGGCCTGGGCATTCCGATCGAGAAACTGGGCGTGACGGCGATGGCGACGCGCTGGCCGCAGATCCGGTTCGACGGGATCGCGGTGGGGGTGATGCAGCCGACGATGGGCGCGCTGATGGCGCGGCGGTCCGTGCAGAATCTGGTGGGCGAGTTCGTCAAGGCGGGCGGTGAATACCGGCAATTCGCGGTGGATGCGCCGCGATCCGACAATGCGGCGCTGGAGTCGATCACCGGGACCGGCGGCGAAACGCTGACGGCCGGGCGGTTCGTGTTCGCGTGCGGGCCGTGGTTGCCGAAGCTGTTTCCGGACGTGGTCGGCGGGCGGATCGTGCCGACGCGGCAGGATGTGTTCTTCTTTGCGCCCGAGGCCGGCGACCTGCGGTTCGAGGCGGCGAATTTTCCGGCATGGGTCGATGTGAGCAGCCCGGACCTGCATTACGGCTTTCCCGATATCGAGAGCCGCGGGTTCAAGGTCGCGCTCGACAAACATGGTCCGAGTTTCGACCTCGACGGATTCGACCGGCGGATCACCGATGCGGCACTGCGCGATGTGCGGGCCTATCTGGCGCGACGCTTTCCCGACCTGGCCAAGCGGCCGTTGGCGGAATCGCGGGTCTGCCAATATGAGAATAGCGACAATGGCCATTTGCTGATCGACCGCCATCCGGGGTGGAGCAACGCCTGGATTGTGGGCGGCGGCAGCGGGCATGGGTTTAAACATGGCCCGGCGCTGGGCCGCTATGTCAGCGATCTGGTGCTGGGGACGGGCAAGGCCGAACCGGCATTCGTGCTGACGGCGCACAAGGTGCATGGGTGATGAGCAAGAAGATCAACCGCCGAAACGCAATTGCCGCTGCGGGGACCTGTTTCGCAATGCTGAGTCAGCGGGCGCTGGCGACGGGAACGCCGGTCGCGTCGAAACCAACGGCGACCTTCACCAGGGATAGTGAAACCACAGGGATGCGCGAAGTCGCGGGCATCCATCAGGGCAAGGGCAAGGGCCGGATCAAATGGTTCCGCTTTGCCAACGAGCCATGGCCCGCGCATTTCATGATTTATGACTTGGAACCCGGCGCGAGCGAGGGGGTGCATGTCCATTTCCTCGACGACCGCAACAAGGAGGGGGCGTTCGACGAATATTATTACATCATGAGCGGTCGGGGGCAGATGGAGATCGACGGGGCGATCGTGCCGGTGAAAGCGGGCGACCATATCCACACCCCGCTGGAAGTGGCGCATGGCGTGGAGAACACCCACCCGACCGAGCGGCTGCGCGTGTTCCTGACGTTCATCGCGCGGGCGGGGAAACCCTATCCGCTGGGCTGATCGCGCCGATCGGCAAATGCTGCGGGTGTTGCTGCCAAACCGACGCTATGCGTCCCCTTCCTCCTTGACAGGTCACCCGGCCGATTCCGGAACATACCGACGATCGTCACGCCGAAGGCCAGCCTCCAAATATATTTCGAATATCGGGTTTGGAATTTGACCGCTCACATTACCCTGCGGAAATCCTGTTTTTCGCGTTTGCAGTAGGCCCCCTCTTGCCGTTTGCGGGGGGTTGCGCCTACATGCCGATAAATGCGAGGAGAGCCGCAATGGCCGAAGGCGAGACGATCACGATCCAGCAACTCGCCGCCCGTGTGGGTGAGGAGCGGGTGTCGGGCTGGGTCGAGGTGACGCAGGCCATGATCGACAAGTTCGCCGACGCGACCGGCGATCACCAGTTTATCCACATCGATCCCGTAAAGGCCGCGATGACCCCGTTCGGTGGCACCATCGCGCACGGTTTCCTGACCCTCTCGCTGATGCCGCTGCTAAATCAGAAAACGCCACAGCCCCGGATCGAGGGCGTGAAGATGGGCGTCAACTATGGCGGCAACAAAGTCCGATTCCTGACTCCGGTCCGCTCCGGCAAGCGCGTGCGCGGTCGCTTCAAGACGCTCGAACTGGTCGAGAAACGCCCCGGCCAGTGGCAGCAGACCACCGAACTGACCATCGAGATCGAGGGCGAGGCCAAGCCCGCGCTGATCGCCGAATGGATCGGGCAGATTTTCGTCTGACACTTTCGCAAAGGACAGCTTCAAATGCGCTCTGCCGTCATCGTTTCCACCGCCCGCACTCCCATCGGCCGCGCCTATCGCGGTGCGTTCAACGCGCTCCCGGCCCAGACGCTCGCCGCCCGCTCGATCGAGGCCGCAGTCGCGCGCGCCGGGATCGACGGTGGTGAAGTGCAGGATGTCGTCTTCGGCGCCGCGCTGCAACAGGGGCATCAGGCGGGCAACATCGCGCGTCAGGCGGCGTTGCGTGCGGGCCTCCCGACCAGCGTCTCCGGCATGTCGGTCGATCGCCAGTGCGCGTCGGGCCTGATGGCGATCGCCACCGCCGCCAAGCAGATCATCGTCGACAATATGGACATCACCATCGGCGGCGGCGTGGAGAGCATTTCGCTGGTCCAGACGCCGCAGATGCGCGTCGCGATGGACCCCGAACTGCTGGCGATGCACGGCGACGTGTACATGCCGATGCTCCAGACCGCCGAGGTCGTCGCCAAGCGCTATAACATCAGCCGCGACGTGCAGGACGAATATGGCTTCCAGTCGCAACAGCGCACCGCCGCCGCACAGGCTGCGGGCAAGTTCGACGACGAGATCGTCCCCGTCACCGCGACGATGAACATCGTCAACAAGGAGACGAAGGAAGTCACGCAAAAGGAAGTGACGCTGACCAAGGACGAGGGCAACCGGCCCGAGACCACGCTGGAAGGGCTGAAGTCGCTGGGCACCGTGCTGCCCGACGGCACCGTGACCGCTGGTAACGCATCGCAGCTGTCCGACGGCAGCTCGTCGAGCGTGCTGATGGAGGAGAAGCTTGCGGAGAAGCGCGGCCTGACCCCGCTGGGCCGCTATGTCGGCATGGCCGTCGCGGGCACCAAGCCGGACGAGATGGGTATCGGCCCGGTGTTCGCCATCCCTGCCCTGCTGGAGCGCTTCAACCTCAAGATGGACGATATCGGTCTGTGGGAGCTGAACGAGGCGTTCGCCGTGCAGGTGCTGTATTGCCGCGACAAGCTCGGCATCCCCAACGAGCTCCTCAACGTCAATGGCGGCTCGATCTCGATCGGCCACCCTTACGGCATGACCGGTGCCCGCTGCACCGGCCACGCGCTGATCGAGGGCAAGCGTCGCGGTGCGAAATATGTCGTCGTGACGATGTGTGTCGGCGGCGGCATGGGCGCGGCCGGGTTGTTCGAGGTGTTGTGAGCTTGTTAGGGCCACGATGATCTGCCGTGATCCTTGAATATTAGGACATTTGGTGCTATAGAAAATGCGCAAGTGTCACGGGTTCTCCTTGTGATATGGGCCTCGACCGTTGCAGCGGTCGAGGCCCAAATCGTTTGGGGCTCAGGTTGCAGCCCGAGCCCCTCCCGTTGTGCCCTACTTGGAGCGCGCGACTTCGATCACCTTGAGAACCAAGGTGCCGAAGGCGAACAACACGCCAAGCAAGAGGCACACGTCTGCAAGTGACACGAGTTACCTCCTTTGTGATCGACGGCTAGCTGCCGCCGCGATCATTCTGCACATTTTGAACCCGAGGTCGCCATGAACTATTTCAGGTCAAATCGCGTAATGACCTCACTCGTCAGTCCGCTGCCTACTTCACCCGCGTAAAATAATTCGTCCGCATGATCGGCTGGCCATCCTTGCCGAAATAGACCGCCGTCTCGATCATCGTCTTGCCGTCCGGTGCTGCCACATAGATACGCGTCGAGGCTGGGATCCCGCCCTTGGCCAGCGCCATAATCATCACATTGGGTTCCGGCATCCGCGCTGCGGACGTATCCGCCTCGAAATTGCCCGTGACCGGCGCTGGCGTGCCGTCGAGCGTGAGCACGCTCTCCGCGACGTTCTTCGATCCATCCTTCAGCACCACATCGACATTAGTCTTCCACTTGCCCCCGCCCGCATCGCTATAGGTGATCGTCACGCTCGTCGGCCGCGCCTCGGGCGGGATCGGAAGCCGTGACACATCGACGGTCCAGCTACCCAGCAACGGCGACGGCGTTTGCGCCACGGCTGGTGCTGCGGAGATCGCGGCGGTAAACAACAGTAGCTCAGTCAACGTTTTCATATCCACCTCGCCGCCTGCTCAAAGACGATATGATACATTGTCGCACACTCCGCGCAATCAATCGATCGGCAGCGTCAGCCCAACCTTGGTGCGGCTCATCACTACGGACGTGCGGAAACGCCGCACATTCTCGTCGCCAAAGAACAATCGCCGGGTCAGTTCCTCGAAATCCGCCATGTCGCGCGCGACGCACACCAGCGCGAAATCCGCCTCGCCCGTCACATAATAGCATTGTTGGACATGGGGTTCGCGCACCGCCTTGCGGCGAAAAGCGTCGAGCTGGTCGATCCGGTCGCGTTCCAGTTCGACCATGATGATGAAGGTCATGCCGAAACCCAGTACGCCGGGATCGAGCACCGCCATTTCGCGCACGATCGCCCCGCTCTCGCGCAGCCGCCGCAACCGCCGCTGGACCGATGCCGGTGACAGGCCGGTGTCGTCGGCCAGAAGGTTGATCGCCACCCCGCTATCGGCTTGCAACAACGACAGTAATCGCCGGTCCTGCGGGTCCAGATCAACCGTCATGATCGATTTCACTCAATTATTGCGCCTTTCTGATCGATTACGATCGAAATTTACGTCGATGATGCATGCTCTGCATGCGGTTTCGGCATTATCTGCACGTCTCCACGCAAGGAGACAAGCATGCTCGACCATCTCGAAATCAAGACCCCCGATCTCGCCCGCAATTTGCACTTCTACACGGTCTTGCTCGCGCCGCTCGGCTATCGCCAGATGGTGGATGGCGTGGCCAAGGGCTTTGGCGACGGCACGCGGCTCGATTTCTTCCTGACCGAGGGCGAAGCCTCGGCGAACGTGCATTTTGCCTTCACCGCGCCCGATCGCCGTGCGGTCGACGCGATTTATGCGATCGGGCGCAGGGCCGGTTTCACGCTCGACCGCGAACCCGCGCTCGCCCCGCACATCCACCCGAATTATTATGCCGGCTATCTGCGCGATCCCGACGACCGGCTGATCGAGTTCGTCTGCCACCAGCCGGGATGAGCAACTTGACGCGGCGGACGTGGTGCCACATCGCTCGGCCATGGCGAAACAATCCCTGGGCCACCGTATCCGTGTGGAGGCGCACGCCGTCTGGCTCGCCGTCCGCGATCCGCGCACGCCCTGGTACGCAAAGGCGCTGGGGTTACTCGTCGCCGCCTATGCGCTGTCGCCGATCGACCTGATCCCGGATTTCATTCCCGTCATCGGCCTGCTCGACGATGCGATCCTGATACCGGCGGGCGTATGGCTGTTCGCCCGCCTCGTCCCCGCCGCCCTGCTCTCCGAACACCGCGCCACCGCCGAAGCTGCCGCCGAGCGCCCGGTCAGCAAATGGGGCGTGTTGATCGTCGTCGCGATGTGGGCGCTGATCGCGGTGCTGACCTATGAATTTGTGATGCTGGGCTATGACTAACGGGTAAGCGATTGCGATTGGCCGAGGTTGCTGCAATCGTCACGCCAACCGGGGGTGGGGCGAATGGTATTCTTGCGATTACAGCGCGGGTTGCGATCCGAGCGCGTGGGCAAGTTTGCGCGCGAGGTCGGCGGCGTCGTTCTAGGCGTGTTGATCGCCCTCGGGTTCGGTGCGATCGCAACCGAAATCGGCTGGCGGTTCGAGGTAAGCGGCGCCCGACAGGCGGTACGCTATGAAATCGTGGGCAATCGCAATCTGGCTCGCGAGCGCTCTGCCGTAAGGTCCTGCGTCGATCGTCGCCTGGATGAACTGGCTGCGATCCTCGCCGAAGCGTCCCGCACGCGTCGTCTCCCGCCTGTCGGGGCGATCCACAGTCCTGGCCGACCCGGATGGAGCTCGGTCGCCTGGAAGAGTTTCCAATCCGCCCAGACCGCCACGCATTTTCCACCCAAGGAGTTTCTGGCGCTCAACAACTATTACAACTGGATCGATGATTATGACCGGATGACCGATTCGGACGCGCAGGCGTGGCAGACGCTGGCAATGTTCGTCGGGCCGGGGCGCCCGCTGGACGCAACGACGGAGGGTGAACTCTACGCGGCGCTCAGCAACGCGCGATACTCGAATGCCAGGCTCGGCCGTTCTCTCGATTGGTTTGACGGCATTCTTGCGAGAAGCGGCCTGCCGGCCGACTATGCGAAAACGGACGATGCCGGCACAACCACCGTCCCGCTGCGCCTGATCTGCCAACCGATTGGCATAACGATCCCGAAAACCTATGGGCAAGAGGTGTGGCTGGGCCAGGGCCGGACGATGAAGGCAAGGGTACCCGCCGACAAATAGGCGCGATCAGCTATGCGTCGTGATCCATTCTTCCAGCACCGGCGCAATCCGGGTGCGCCATTTGCTGCCGTTGAAGATGCCATAATGGCCGACGTCCGGCGCCATGTGATATTTCTTCATGTCCGGCGTCAGGCCGGTCGAGATGGTCAGCGCCGCCTTGGTCTGGCCCAGCCCCGAAATATCGTCATTCTCGCCCTCCACAGCCAAGATTGCGGTATCGGTGATCGCGGCGGGATCGACCCGCTTGCCGCGATGCATCATCTTGCCCTCGGGCAGGGCATGCGTCTGAAACACGACATCGATCGTCTGCAGGTAGAATTCGGCGGTCATGTCGCAAACCGAGCGATATTCCTCATAGAATTTCATCGTCGAATCGGCGCTTTCGTCATCGCCCTTCACCAGATGCTTGAACATGTCCCAATGCGAATTCATGTGGCTGCCCAGATTCATCGTCATAAACCCGGCGAGTTGCAGGAAGCCCGGATAGACGCGGCGTCCGGCACCGGCATAAGTGGCCGGGATCGTCGCAATGACATTCTGCTCGAACCAGCTATGCGGCCGCTCGGTCGCCAGCGTATTGACCGCCGTCGGTGCCTCGCGCGTGTCGATAGGCCCGCCCATCATCGTCAATGTGCGCGGACGGTTGGGATGCTTGTCGGCGTTCATCACCGCGACGGCGGCATAGACCGGCACCGATGGCTGGCACACCGCCAGCACATGTGGACGCGCATCGCCCTCCGCGCCTATCGCTGCCAGAAACTCGATCACGTAATCGACATAATCGTCGAGGTCGAAGCGCCCGTCCGACAGCGGCACCAGCTTCGCATCGCGCCAGTCGGTGATGTAAATATCCGCCATCGGCAGCATCCGCTCAACCGTCCCGCGCAGCAGTGTGGCGTAATGGCCGGACATCGGCGCGACGATCAGCAGTTTCGGCCCGCCGTCCACACCCTCGCGCACGAATCGCTTGAGCTGCCCGAACGGCTTGCGCAGCACGATCTCTTCGTGAACCGCGACCAGCTTGCCGTCGATGGTGGTCGAATGCAGCCCGAATTCCGGCTTGCCGCGCGGCGCGGAGGCGTGCGCGAACACTTCCAGCGCGGACGCGATGATCGGACCGCCACCGAAATAAGCGAATGGATTCGCAGGGTTATTGAGCAGTCCGGCCCCAAAATTGGCCATTGCGCTGGCGCCCGCAAGCATCGAGCGCTGAAGTTCATAGGCGTTATACAACATTGGCAATCAGTTTCCCTGCCCCGCTATGCCGCATGACAACGGTGGCAGGGTTATAGCGATGCGATGCTGCGGTGCAACGTCCATCCATACCGAACTTTCGATCACTCATTACGGTTCCATTGCTACGGGCTTCCCGCTAGTCGCCGCGCATGGCCGATCCCGATCCCAAGCCCGCGATTCCCGACACCCCGCGCAAGCTGTCCAGCCTGAGGATCGTGTGGGGCTATACCAGCCGCTATCCGCTGCAACTGAGCCTCGCGATCTTCGCGCTGATCCTCGCGGCGGGTGCGACCTTGTGGATCCCGCGCACCTTCAAGGAAGTCGTGGACAAGGGGTTTGGCGCGGGTGCCGACCCGTCGCAGATTGGCGGCTATTTCCGCGGCCTGTTGCTAGTCGTCCTCGTCCTGTCGATCGCCACCGCGATGCGCTTTTACTTCGTCTCGTGGCTGGGCGAGCGCACGGTGGCCGACATGCGTGCGGCGGTGCATCGCAACCTGCTGCGCCTGCCGCCCAAATGGTTCGAGGAAAACCGACCGTCGGAGATCGCCAGCCGCCTGACCGCCGACACCGCCGTGGTCGAACAGATCGTCGGCACCACAGTATCGGTGGCGCTGCGCAACCTGCTGATCGCGATCGGCGGCACGGCGTATCTCTTCGTGCTCGCGCCAAAGATTGCCGCCTATCTCATCCTGGGCATCCCGCTGATTGTCCTGCCGATCGTCTGGCTGGGTGGAAAGGTCCGTACCCTGTCGCGCTCCAGCCAAGACCGCGTCGCCGATATCGGCAGCATCGCGTCCGAAACGCTGGGTGCCATGCGAATCGTCCAGGCATTCGGTCAGGAACACCGTGAGGCCGAACGCTTTCAGGGCGCGGTCGATGCCGGGTTTGCCACCGCGCGGCGCCGCTTTGCCACCCGCGCGGTGATGACCGCGATGGTAATCTTCGTGCTGTTCACCGCGATCACCTTCATCATGTGGGACGCCGTCTATGGCGTGGCGGAAGGGCGCGTCTCGGGCGGCTCGATCACCGCCTTCGTCATCACCGCCGGGCTCGTCACCGGCGCGTTCGGCGCGCTGACCGAAGTCTATGGCGACTTGCTCCGTGCATCGGGTGCCGCGGCGCGTCTGGCCGAGTTGCTGTCAGAAGAACCCGACATCGCTCGGCCCGCCAATCCGGTCGCCCTCCCCACCCCGGCACGCGGGTCGATCGACTTCGACAACGTCACCTTCCGCTATCCCACCCGTCCCGAAGTCTCCGCCCTCGCTGACTTCACCCTCTCGATCGCGCCGGGCGAGAGCGTCGCCGTCGTCGGACCCTCCGGCGCGGGCAAATCAACCTTGTTCCAGCTCGTCCAGCGCTTCTACGATCCCGACAGCGGCGAAGTCCGCGTCGATGGCGTCCCCGTCCGCGCCGCCGATCCGGCGGAAGTCCGCGCCCGCATGGCGATGGTCCCGCAGGACACGGTGATCTTCGCCGCCAGCGCCCGCGACAATCTCCGCTACGGACGCTGGGACGCCACCGAGGAGCAGATCTGGGAAGCCGCGGAGGCCGCCAACGCCGCCACCTTCCTGCGTGAGCTCCCGCAAGGTCTCGACACGTTCCTGGGCGAAGACGGGGCGCGCCTGTCCGGCGGCCAGCGTCAGCGCCTCGCCATCGCTCGCGCCTTGCTCCGCGACGCCCCGATCCTGCTGCTCGATGAAGCGACCAGCGCGCTCGACGCCGAAAGCGAACGACTGGTTCAGGACGCGCTCGACCGGCTGATGGCGAACCGCACCACGTTGGTAATTGCCCACCGCCTGGCCACCGTGCGCGCGGCAAAACGGATCATCGTGATGGACACGGGCCGGATCGTCGAATCCGGCACGCATGCCGAACTGGTGGCAAAGGGGGGCCTCTACGCCCGTCTCGCCGCCCTGCAGTTCAACGACGCGGTCAGCGTCTAGAAACGACCGATATACATCGCGACCCCGGCGACCAGGGCGATGAATGCGATCGCGACGGGCCAACGCCAGTCGCGCGGCTGACGACGCGTCCGTCCCATCCGGTCCAGGTCGAACCAGTAGGTCGCCGGACTGGTCTGACGGATTACGCCCCGCTCGATCATCGTGTCGAACGCCTTGCGCTCGGCGGGGCCGGACGGGACATATTCGATCGCATCACCCGGCGCCAATGCGCGATGATCGGCGAAATGCCGCTGCACACGATGCTGCGACAAATCCGTGATTGATCCGATCGACATTCTTATCTGGCCCCGTTCCGCATCGCATGAAAATCGTGGACCCGCAAAAGGGTTTCAAGGGGGTCGCCATCGCCCCGCCATCGTGTAACCTCTCCGCAAACAATGCATCGGGAGAGCGTAGGTGGACCGTGAATTCGATATCGTCGTTTACGGGGCCACCGGCTTCACCGGCCGCCTCGTCGCCGAATATCTCGCCGCCAACTATAGCGAGCTGAGCTGGGCGATGGCAGGCCGCTCGCTGACCAAGCTTGAGGCCGTCCGCGACGAGATCGGCGCACCCGCCAACACGCCGCTCCTCACCGCAAACGCCGATGACCCCGCCGCGCTGCGGGCGATGACCGCTCAGGCGCAAGTCGTCATCTCCACCGTCGGCCCGTACCAGCTCTACGGCAACGACCTGATTGCCGCGTGCGTGGAGACCGGCACCGCCTATGTCGATCTGTGCGGCGAGCCCAACTGGATGCACGATGTCATCGCCCGCCACGATGCAGCGGCCAAAGCCAGCGGCGCCCGTATCGTGCTGTCGTGCGGCTTCGACTCGATCCCCTTCGACCTTGGCGTGTGGTTCGCGCAGAAGGCCGCGACGGAAAAATTCGGCCACCCCGCCCCCCGCGTCAAAGGGCGCGTCCGGAAAATGCAGGGCACCTTCTCTGGCGGCACCTTTGCCAGCGGCAAGGCGACCGCGGCCGCAGCGGCCAGGAACCCTTCCGTGTTCAAGGTGCTGCTCGACCCCTTTGCCCTCACCCCCGGCTTCACCGGCCCGGATCAGCCCAAGGGCCTGATGCCCGAATATGACGAAGCCGTCGGCGGCTGGGTCGCGCCGTTCATGATGGCGGTGATCAACACCAAGAATGTTCACCGCACCAATTTCCTGGCAGGCCACCCTTACGGCACCGACTTCCGCTATGACGAAATGATGGTCGCGCCCGGCCTCGGCGACCTCGGCAAGGCTGCCGCCGACGCCATCGCCAAGATGAACCCGATGAATGCCGAAAAAGGCCCTGCCCCCGGCGAAGGACCCGGTAAGGCTGAGCGCGAGGCCGGTTTCTACGAAATCGACTTCATCGCCGAAATGCCGACGGGGGAACGCGTCACCTGTACCGTCACCGGCGACCGCGACCCCGGCTATGGTTCGACCAGCAAGATGATCGCCGAGGCGGCGATTGCGCTGGTCCGCGACGTAAAGGGAGAAGGCGGCGTCTGGACCCCCGGCGCGCTGATGGCCGAGCCGTTGAAGGTACGACTGGAGGCCAATGCGGGTGTGAAGTTCGCGATCAAGCCCTGACCGTCACCCCGGCCTCGTGCCGGGGCCCACCGCGCGGCACGAGACAGACAAGAGGCTCGACCGCATCCGACTTGGCACCGTAGGCTCCGGCATAAGGCCGGGGTGACGGATGAGGATTTCAGCCCCGATAAAACAGCATCACCACCACAGCCAGCACAACCGACACCGCAATCACCACCGGCACCAATTTCCGCCGCCGCACGTCGATGTCGGCCTCATAAGCCCGCAAATCCAGCCAGTAATAGGCCTGCCCCTCCTTGCGGATCAGCTGCCGCGCGAGCAGCCCATCGAATGCGGACTTCAATTCCGGCGGCGGCACATACAGGATCGTGTCGTACGGCGTGATCGCATGCGCGGCACAGAAATGATTGACCACCCTGCGCCGTGCCCGCGCGCTCCCCGTAATCGCCGCTGCCTCGACCGCCATGCCTACCGCTTCTTCTTGCCCTGATGCTTGATATTGGCCGGTCGTCCGCGCCGCTTGAGATCGCGCTTCGGTGGCCCCCCGCGCCGCCGGTCCTCACCCGACCCGCTGCCTTTGCCATCCGGCAACTCGAACCGCAGCGCACCCGACACCGGGTTCGCCTCCACCAGCTTCAGCTTCAACCGCTGCCCCAGCGCATAGGCCTCGCCGGTATCGTCGCCGATCAGCCGCTGGCTCGCCTCGTCATAGCGGAAATACTCGCGGCCCAGATCGCGTGCGGGGACCAGCCCGTCGCCGCCGATCCCGTCGATCGTCGCAAAGAAGCCGAACGACTGAACCCCGGTAATCCGCGCATCCATCACCTCACCGACATGCGCCGACAGATAGGCCGCGACATAGCGATCCACCGTCTCGCGCTCGGCCTCCATCGCACGACGCTCCAGCTGGCTGATGCTCGTCCCCACCAGCTCCATCTCGCCCTGCTCGGGCAACAACCCGCCCGGCCCCTCACGATACGCTTCGACCAGCGCGCGGTGCACCACCAGATCGGCATAACGCCGGATTGGCGACGTGAAATGCGCGTACGACCCCAGCGACAGCCCGAAATGCCCGGCATTCCCCGGCCCGTAATAAGCCTGTGTCTGCGTCCGCAGCACCTGGATCATCACCTCCTCGCGGATGTCCGATTCCTCCAGCTTCTTCAGGATGTGGTTGAACGTCCCCGGCTTGATGACCTGCCCCAGCGCGAACTCGAGATCGAAGGTTTTCAAATAATCCTTCAGCGCGACCAACTTCTCGCGGCTCGGCGGCTCGTGCACGCGATACATCACCGGCGCCTTCTTCGCCTCCAGCGCCTTCGCCGCCGCGACGTTCGCCGCGATCATGTAATCCTCGACCAATTTGTGCGCGTCCAGCCGCTCACGCGGCGCGACCGACAGGATACGGCCTTTCTCGTCAAGCACGATCCGCCGCTCGGGCAAGTCTAGGTCCAGCGGTTCCCGCTTCGCCCGCGCCGCGTACAGCGCCTTCCAGCAATCCCAGAGAGGGACTAGCGCCGTTTCCACCAACCCGTCATCCCAGCGAAAGCCGGGACCTTCCGCCTCAGGCGCATCGCTCGCAGCCGGAGACCCCAGCTTTCGCTGGGGTGACGTGTGGGCATCCATCGCCGCTTGCGCATCTTCATACGCAATGTTCGCCGCCAGCCGCACGACGGCCCGGCTAAACCGCCAGCTCTTGAGCTCGCCCTTGGCCGACACTTGCAAATGACACGCCAGCGCCGCGCGATCGACGCCTTCCTTCAGCGAACACACATCCGCCGACAGCACTTCCGGCAACATCGGCACCACCCGATCCGGGAAGTAAACCGAGTTCCCCCGCTTCCGCGCTTCCTTGTCCAGCAGCGAATTGGGCCGCACATAGAAGCTCACATCCGCAATCGCGACGATCGCCTTCCACCCGCCCTCATTCTTGGGATCGTCGTCCGGCGTTGCCCAGATCGCATCGTCATGGTCGCGCGCGTCCGACGGATCGATCGCCACGATCGGCAAGTGGCGGAGGTCTTCGCGTCCCTTCCCCAAATCGTGTTTCGCTACCCGCTCGGCCTCGACAAGCAGCTCCTCCGAAAACACATTCGGGATGCCATGCTTGTGGATCGCGATCAGCGAGAAGCTGCGCGGCGCGAACGGGTCGCCCAGAATTTCCTTCACATGCGCGAAGATGCGCGGCGGCTTGCCCGATTTCTCGGCCACCACCAGATCGCCCGGCTCAGCGCCGTTGCGCTCGGAAATCGGGAAATTGTTGCGCTCGCGCTTGTCGACGCTGTGCAGGTACAGCCGCCCGCCTTCCTCACGGACGACGCCCAGCATCGTCTCCTCGCCTTTGGCCAGCTTCTTCATCGGATGCGCAATCCAGCCGTTTCCGACCTCCTCGGTCCGCGCCAAAATCCGGTCGCCAATCCCCAGCGCGCCCTTGCCGCGCTCGCGCACGCGCAGTCGCGGCACCGGCACGCCCTCGGCCTCCCAGCGTTCGGGCACCGCCCACACCGTGTCGCCATCGGCATCGACGATGCGCAGCACCGTCACCTTGGGTACCCCGCCCATCTTGTGGAACGCGCGGCCGGGTGCGCTGTCGATCAGCCCCTCGTCCGCCATGTCCTTGAGCAGCGCCTTGAGCGCGATCTTGTCCTGCGCATGCAACCCGAAGGCGCGCGCAATCTCCCGCTTTCCAGCGGGCGTGTCCGAAGAGGTGATGAAATCCATGATCTGCTGCCGTGACGGCAGCCCGGACGTTGTTTTTGCTTTTGTCATTGCCGCCAAGATAAGGTGAAAGCGCGGCCAAGCCACCCCGTTCGTTACGATTCACGATTGCCGCGAAATTCGTTTCGCCTAGTCTCTCACCGACAAGGGGGAGATCATCGATGAACGCGTTCCGCTTTCTCGCCGCGACCGCCGCGCTCACCGTGGCCATGCCCGCATCCGCCGACACGATCTGCGAATGGATGGAGTATTCGCAACGGATCAATGATGCCGCCGCCCCACCGCCCAGCGTACCGCGCCTGCCCGATCACGAACAGGCAGTGACGCAAGTGGCGCTGGCGATGTTCGAGGCGACCAACGCCATCGACCGGCGCTATGAAAGCTATCTCAAGCTCCCGCTCGGCGATGCGCGCGCGTCGCAGAATGCCGCCGCCGCCACCGCCGCCTACCAAGTCCTGATCGCGCACTTTCCGGGCCAGAAGATGGGCTTGGAGGACAGCTATGCCATCGCGATGGAGGCGGTCACCGACGCGAATGCCCGCCGCCTGGGCAAGGAAATCGGTGAGCGCGCGGCAAAGGCGGCGTTGACCGCCGGCGGCATCGACCCCGCCGTCACGCTGTCGCCCTATCGGCCACGCACCGCGCCGGGCGTGTGGATCGGCGCGCAATTACCGGTGTTCGAGCCCTATACCTTCGCCTTTCGCACCTGGTTCCTGCCCAGCCTCGATGCAGTCCGCCCGGGTCCGCCACCGGCCTTGGGCAGCGAAACCTGGACTCGCGATTTCGAGGAAGTGAAGCGGCTTGGCGCCCGCGGCAGCAAGGATCGCACCGCACACCAGACGCTGATGGCACGTTACCGCATCACGCCCAACATGATGCCCAGCTATCGCGCGGTCGCCGACGCTGCCGGCCGCTCGCTGGTCCAGAATGCGCGGATGTTCGCACTCGTCGAAATGGCGTCGGAAGATGCCGGGCGGGCGATGGCGGCCGCCAAGATCCACTATAATTTCTGGCGCCCGATCACCGCGATCCGCAACGCGGAGGACGATGGCAACCCAGCGACCGCGCCCGACACCAACTGGATCCCGCTGATCAACACGCCCAACCATCCCGAATATCCGTGCGGGCACTGCACCTATGCCTCAACCATCGCCACGGTGCTCAAGAGCGAGACCGGCAATGTGCCGCCCGGCGGCGTCCGTGTCGCCTCGCTTTCGGTGCCCAACAGCGCGGTGCAATGGCTGCCGACACTCGATGACTGGGTGCGCGAAGTGTCGTTCTCGCGAATACTCGGTGGCGTCCATTATCGTTTCTCCAACGATGCCGGCGAAGAAATCGGGCGCAAGGTCGGCACGATGGCGGTGACTACGATCCTGAAGCCGTTGCCCGCCGCGAAACAGCGTCCCGCCCGAACCTAGGGGTGCTGACCCTAGCCGCTCGACTCGACAGGTCGGCAACGGCTATTCGGGTTTGGTGATTTATGACCTCCTCATCGCGGGCGGCGGCATCAACGGCTGCGCTATCGCCCGCGAAGCATCGCTGCTGGGGCTGTCCGTCCTGCTGGTCGAGCGGGACGATCTCGCCAGTCATACCTCCTCCGCCTCCAGCAAGCTGATCCATGGCGGCCTGCGCTACCTCGAAACCTATGAGTTCCGGCTGGTGCGGGAGGCACTGCACGAACGCGAACGCATGCTCGCCGCCGCGCCGCATTTGATCCGCCCGATGGCGTTCGTGCTGCCACAAACCAACAGCGTGCGGCCATGGTGGATGGTCCGCGCCGGGTTGTGGCTCTACGATCTGCTCGGCGGCAAGACTTCGCTGCCGCGTTCACGTGGCCTGAAGCCCGAGGACACCGTCTATACCGCCCCGCTCTCTGCCAGCGATTCGGGCTTCGTCTATTACGATGCCTCAGTTGATGACGCCCGCCTGACCCTTGCCAACGCACAGGACGCCGCGTTCAACGGTGCCGAAATCGCCACTCGCACAGCGCTCGTCAGCGCGCACCGCGAAGGCGACTTGTGGCACGCCACCCTGTCCGATGGCCGCACCGTCACCGCCCGCGCGCTGGTCAACGCCGCCGGGCCATGGGTGCGCGACCTGCTTGGCCATCTCGGCGTCAACGCCCGCGCCGGGGTGCGGCTGGTCAAGGGCAGCCATATCGTGGTCCCCCGGCTTTATGACGGCGACCATGCCTATATCCTCCAGCAACCCGACCGCCGCGTCGTGTTCGCGGTGCCCTATAATGGCGCAACCGCGATCGGCACCACGGACGTGCCCGTTGAGAAGCCTGAAGATGCAGGGATCGACGAGCACGAAACCGCATATCTGGTCGCCGCCGCGAACCGCTTCTTCACGGAACAAATCGCGCAGGCGGACATCATCAGCACCTGGTCCGGCATCCGCGCGCTCTACGACGACGGCAAGGCATCGGCACAGACCGTCACGCGCGACTATCACCTCGAACTCGACACATCCGGCCCGCCGCTCCTGTCCGTGTTCGGCGGCAAGATCACAACCGCCCGCGCGTTGGCCGAAGAAGCCTTGAAGATGCTGGGACCATCGCTCGGCATCGAACCCTATGCCGTCACCCCGGCGCGCATCCTGCCCGGCGGCGGCATTGCCGATTTCGACGCCTTCCTCGCGCAAATCTGCGACCGCTGGCCATTTCTCGGCGACGCACGCTCGGCGCGTATGGCCCATGCCTATGGCACACGGCTGACCGAGATGCTGTCGGAGGTCAGCGACGAAACCGGCATGGGCCGCGAGCTTGGCGCTGGCCTCACCGAAGTCGAACTGCACTGGATGCACGCGCGTGAATGGGCACGCACCGCCGATGACGTGTTGTGGCGGCGCAGCAGGCTCGGCCTGCACCCTTCATCCGACGCCGCCGCGATCGACGCATTTCTCGTAGCCACGCCTGAACGATGATTTGATCCGACGAGCTGCGGAGCCTTTAGCGATTTCAAGCGCTTAATCCTCCAGAACGGCAATCAGGAGAATTCGCATGAGCGTCGAAGGCAAAATCAAGGAAGCCGCTGGCTTTGTGAAGGAAGAAGCGTTCGAGCACGGCAAATCGCCCGAAGCGCAGCAAAAGGCCCAGGACGGCCGCGACCTGCGCAACGAAGGACGGATCGAGGACGGCAAGCCGCCGAAAACGACCGAACCCGGCACCGAAAAGCCCGAATAACCGCCAACCGGCCCCCGTCAAAAGCGGGGGCCGTTTTCTTTAGTAGGAACGAGCGACTAAAATTCGCTCGACCGCAGGTTCGCCGGTGAATACGCATACGCCGTCCGCCGCCGTCGCATCGTTCGGCACGTTGCGGAAGGTCAGCTTCAACCCCTTGATCCGCTCGACCACCGCGTCCAGCGCCGCACCGGTCGGCTTGGACCATTGGACTTCGACCCAGCCGGGATATTTGCCCGAGCCCGTGAAATGCGCCTTGAGCGCCTCGAAGCTGTCCACCCCGCGCACGATATTCGCATCCATCCGCGCCCGCGCGTCCGCGTGCAACCCAGCCTGAATATCTTCCAGCGTCGCCGTCGCACCCCCGACGAAATCGCCCTTCGCCATGATCGCACTGTCGATCTTCCCGTCCTCGCGGTACAGGCGGTCGCGCCGGATCACCGACACATTGCCGCCCGCGACATCACGTCCACCGACCTCGATCACGATCGGTGCGCCCTTCTTGACCCAGCCCCAGCGCTTGGTTGCCGCCTTGGCCGGCCGCGCATCGAGCAACGCCCGCACCGGCTCGCCCAGCGCCGATAGCTTCGCCAGATCGGCCTGCAATCCCTTGCAATAATCCAGCACCGCCGCGTCCTCGTCATTGTCGCGCAGCATCGGCACGATCACGATCTGCCACGGCGCGACCCGCGGCGGCACGCGCACCCCGTCATCGTCGCCATGCACCATGATGACGCCGCCGATCATGCGCGTGGAGACGCCCCAGCTGGTCGTCTGCGCCAGTTCCTGCTGCCCCTCAGCATTCTGGAATTTGATTCCCTGCGCGGATGAAAAAGTCGTACCCAGGAAGTGCGACGTCCCCGCCTGCAACGCCTTCCCATCCTGCATCATCGCCTCGATGCTGTAGGTTGAGACCGCACCCGGAAACCGCTCATTCTCGGGCTTCTCGCCCGCGACGACCGGCATCGCCAGACAATCCTCGGCGAACGACCGATAGACCTCCAGCATCTTCATCGTCTCTTCGCGCGCCTCGTCCACCGTGGCGTGTGCAGTATGCCCCTCCTGCCACAGGAACTCCGACGTCCGCAGGAACATGCGGGTCCGCATTTCCCACCGCACCACATTCGCCCATTGGTTGATGAGCACGGGCAGATCGCGCCACGACTGAATCCACCGGCTGAACGCTGCGCCGATCACCGTCTCCGACGTCGGGCGAACGACCAACGGCTCCTCCAGCTTCGCCTCGGGATCGACGACCAGCTTGCCGTCCACTTGCTTCAGCCGATGGTGCGTGACTACTGCCATTTCCTTGGCGAAGCCGTCGACATGCTCAGCCTCCTTCTCGAAATACGAGAGTGGAATGAACAGCGGAAAATAGCAATTCTCATGCCCCGTCGCCTTGATGCGATCGTCGAGCAGCCGCTGGATACGCTCCCAGATGCCGTAACCCCACGGCCGGATCACCATGCACCCGCGCACGCCGCTTTCCTCGGCCAGATCGGCTTCGGTGATGACGGCCTGATACCAGGCGGCGAAGTCCGCTTCGCGGGTGACGTTGAGTGCGCGTTTGATCATGCCAGCGCGATTAGCGGGAGAAACCCGGCCCGTCACTACGCAACGCGCTTGCCCCCCGCGCTTCCCCCACCTAGTCCCGCCGCATGCCCAACGATCGCATCATGCTCGGCCTTGGCCTGCGTCTGCTTGCGATCCTGATGCTTTCGACGATGAGCGCGGTCATCAAACTCGCGGCGGCCGGGGGCGCGAACCTCGCCGAAATCCTGCTGTTCCGGCAGTTGTTCGCCATTCCCTTCATCGTCGCATGGATCGGGCTGGGTCCCGGTCTCGCCTCGATCCGCACCGAGCGGTTCGGCCTGCACCTGACGCGCACATTGGTCGGCCTCACGGGCATGGTGTTCAACCTCGGCGCGGTGGTGATCCTCCCGCTCGCGGAGGCGACGACGCTGGGCTACACCGTGCCGATCTTCGCCACGGTCCTGGGCGCGCTGATCCTCAAAGAGCCGACCGGCTGGCATCGCTGGGGCGCCGTGCTGATCGGCTTTGCCGGTGTGCTGATCGTGACCCAGCCCGGTGGCAACCACATTCCGCTGACCGGCGTGCTGATCGGACTCACCGCCGCGTTGTTCGTCGCCATCGTGGCGATTCAGATTCGCCACATGAGCCAGACCGAAGCGCCATCGACCACCGTCTTCTGGTTTTCCGTCCTGTCGATCCCACCGCTGGCGATTGCCTATCCCTTCTTCGCCAGCATGCATGATTGGCAGACCTTCGGCTTGCTGATGCTGATCGGCGTGATTGGCGGCGCGGGGCAACTCGCGCTCACCGCCGCACTGCGCTACGCGCCCGTCTCCACGGTCGTGCCGATGGACTATTCCAGCCTGATCTGGGCGACGTGCTACGGTTTCCTGCTGTTCGGCGTGCTACCCGGCCCGTGGACCTGGGTCGGTGCGCCGATCATCATCGCCAGCGGCCTCTACATTGTCTGGCGCGAACGGCGGCGCGGCCTCACCCCCATTTCCCCAGTCATAGCGCCAGGCGAAGAGCCCGATGCTGAGTGGCAGGGTGGCATAGATGAACGGCGCAACCGGCGGTAATCCGGGCACGAGCGCGAGCATCGTCGACGCGGCCCCCGTGGCCGAGAGAATCGCCCAGATCCATGCCTGCCCCTCCGCCTCCCGCAACTGTCCCACCGCCAGCGCCGGATTGCGGCGCACGTCGCGGAACAGCAGCGCGGTCAGCATCGACATCGCGGTGAAGCCGATCCCATAGATCGTGAACAGCCGCCCCAGGCTGCCGCGGTACCCCTGAAAATCCCCCATCAACAGCGCCGCAAACGACGTCGCCATCGCGCGCAACGGCACGACATAGATCAGCACCGCAAAGACCAGCAGCAGGGTCAGCAATAGCGAGCGCCAGTCGCCATCGCCGCGCAGTACGCGCCATCGCACATGCGACCACCAGAACATGCCGATGATCGCAAAGCCGATCGCAAAGCTCGGGATCGAAGCGACTGCCAGTTCAAGCGCCGCGCCGTCCGATCCGGTTCCGCCCGCCCCGACCACCATCAGCGTGACGGCGAATGCAAAGGCGGCGTCGGTGAAATTGTCGATCCGTCCGGTGGTCGCGCTGTGCATCGAACCCTTGCTCCTACCGGCGGTAGATCAGCATGATGTTATTGGCCGGCATTTCCACCAGCCGATCGAACGCCAACCCGCGCGCCATCGCCGCCGCCGTCACATCGGCCACGTCGCGCAGGCCCCAGTCGGGATTGCGCGATTTCAGCAACAGGTCGAACGCTTCGTTGGACGGTGCCGTCGGCAGCGTCGCGCGGCGATAGGGGCCATAAAGGATCAGTGGCCCGCCACTGGGCAATAGCCGCGCCGCGCCGTCGAGCAGCCCCGATGTTGCCGCCCACGGGCTGATATGCACCATGTTCACGCATAATATGGCATCGGCCCGCGCCACCGGCCACTCCGGTGCGGCGGCATCGACCGCCAGCGGCGACGCGACATTGGCCAGTCCAGTACACCACGATGCGATCGACGCCAGCGCCGCCGGTTCCGGATCGCTCGGCTGCCAGTTCAGCCCCGGAAAGCGTCCCGCCAGATAGGCGATATGCTCTCCGCTCCCGCTCGCAATCTCCACTACATCGCCCGACGTCGGCAACACCCCCGCCAGTACCTCGCCGATCGCCTCCCGGTTGCGCAGCGTCGCGGGCGCATGCTTGCGCACGGCCCCCAAATCCTCCGCCGCGATCCATGGTGTCGCGTCCGCCATCACTCCGCCGCGAACAGCTCTAGGAATTTCAGCGCCAGCGGATTCTTCTCGACTTCCGCCACCTGCACCCGGTTGGGCCAGTTGAGGCCGCTGGTGTTGCCCAGTGTCACCAGTGTCAGCCCCTTGCCCGGCACCTTCAGCAACAGTCCGGCATAGGCGTCGGGCCAGTGACCGGAATGCCACACCAGTTGCTGCCCGCGCCAGCTCTGCATCCACCAGCCATAGGCATAGCTGGCGGGCTTCCCGTCCGGGTCGGTCGGCGGCGTCCACATCGTCTTCAGCAGCGCGCGCGGCAAAATCCGCCCGGCATCCAGTGCGATCGAATATTCGGCCAGACTGCGTGCACTCGCGATGATCCCGCTCGACGCATTCATTTCGGGATTGGGCAGCGGCGAGGGTGCCAGATTGTCCCATCCGCCCGCGCCATTGGTGAAGGGTGGCGCAAGGTGGAGCAGCGCCGCTCCACCCTTTGCATCGCGCCAACCGGCGGCGATGTCCTTCAGTCCGGCCTTGTCAATTACGTAATGCTGCACCCAGTGATCGAACGGCATGCCGGTTTTCTCCTCGACCCAATTGGCCAGCCGCCCGAACACGATCGGGTTGTACATGAAATTGCTGCCCGGCTTGCCCAGCGCACGCATCTGCAAGACCTGCCGCAGTGTGATCTTAGCCGTACAATCGATCTTGGGTGGCACGTAGCCGTCGACTAGCTTGACGCCACCGCCGAACATGTTGCCGCTGGTCGAAAGTCGCTCGCACCGCTCCTTCCAGTCGGACAATTTGGTGAAATCGTCGTCCAGATCGATCACCCCATCCGCGTCCATCGCCAGCAAGGTCGCACCGGTGAAGGTCTTGGTGATCGATGCCACCAGATAGCTGGTGTCGGGCGTCGTGCGCTCCTCGGCGTCATGATCCTGCCAGCCGATCCCCTCCGCCGCGACCACCCGCCCATCCTCGACGATCGCGTATGACAGGCTGAGCACTGCCCGCTCGCCGCGGTACTTGGTGGCAAATGCCTTGAACTCGGCCAGCTTCGCCGCGTCATCAGGCGCGGCGACCTGCGCCTCCACGCCCGTGGCCAGCGCGAGCACGGCGATCAGAACGGACCAACGGATCACGGCGCATCTCCCCGGTTTTCGGGGAGCCTAAGCGAAACCGCGCTTGCCCGCCAGACGGCTCAGGTCGTCAATCAGCGCGGCGCGCAGGCGGTGCGATCACCGGCCAGGCAGCGCGCGACCCGCGCCTGGTAATCGGCCTCTCGCCGCGCATTATCGGCCCGCCATTGCGCCATCTTCGCCTCATAATCCGCCTTTTGCCGCGCGACATACAGATCATAGTCGGATTGCCGGTCGAGATTGGTCTTTGCCACCCGGTCCGCCTCAGCCTGATCGCGCTGGCGCTGGCGATCGTACATGGCTTGCGCCTCGATCCGATCGGCATCCTGTTCGGCCTGTGGAATGCGCGGGTCCTGCGCCGCGACGGGCGCCCCGGTCAGTGTCAGTGCCACGGCCAGCAGTGCGAAACTCTTGCGCATCGAAACCTCCCCCCAGACTCAAAACGGGCGGCGGCGTAAAGCCACCGCCCGCCGGGAGATGGGGTAAACCGAAATCCACCCCAAAAGAAACTGACTTATTCTGCCGCTTCCGCTTGTGAAGGTTCTTTCCAGACGAGGACGGGCTTGCGCGCCGCCTGCGTCTCGTCCAGCCGCCGCCTTGGCGCGAAATGTGGCGCGGATTTGAGCGCGGTGTCGCCAGCCTTGGCGCGCTCGGCAACCGACCGGAACGCGCCGATAAACTGGTCCAACGCCGCCTTGCTCTCGGTCTCGGTCGGCTCGACCAGCATTGCGCCATGCACCACCAGCGGGAAATACACCGTCATCGGGTGGAAGCCCTCATCGATCAGCCCCTTGGCAATGTCGAGCGTGGAAAAGCCGTCGGCCAGCCCCTTGTCGCTGAAGATCGCCTCATGCATGCACGGCCCGCTTGCGGCGAATGGCGCGTCGAGCACATCCTCCAGCGCGCGCAGCACGTAATTGGCGTTGAGCACCGAATCCTCGGCCACTTGCCGGAGCCCATCCGCGCCGTGCGACAGGATGTACGTCAACGCGCGGGTGAACATGCCCATCTGGCCGTGGAAGGCGACCATCCGGCCAAAGGTCGCCGCGTGATGCTCGCCCGCTGTTTCCTCTTCGATCAGCTCGAAATGGCCATCCTGCTCTTCGACGAACGGCAGTGGTGCATAGGGCGCGAGCGCCTTTGACAGCACCACCGGCCCCGACCCCGGCCCGCCGCCGCCATGCGGGGTGGAGAAGGTCTTGTGCAGATTAATGTGCATCGCGTCGATGCCCAGATCGCCCGGCCGCACGCGGCCTACAATCGCGTTGAAGTTCGCGCCGTCGCAATAAACGTAACCGCCGACCGCATGGACCGCGTCCGAAATCGCCTTCATGTCGCGCTCGAACAGGCCACAGGTGTTGGGGTTGGTGATCATCACCCCCGCCACGTCCGGCGCCAGCCGCGCGGTCAATGCCGCCAGATCGACGCGCCCCTCCGGCGTCGCAGGGATATCCTCGACGCTGAAGCCCGCGAACGCCGCCGTCGCCGGGTTGGTACCATGCGCCGATTCGGGCACCAAGATCACGCGCCGGTCATCGCCGCGCGCCTCAAGCGCTGCCTTGATCGCCAGGATGCCGCACAATTCGCCATGCGCGCCCGCCTTGGGCGACATCGCCACCGAATGCATCCCGGTCAGCGTGACCAGCCAGTGTGCCAGCTGATGGATCACCTCGAACGCGCCCTGCACGGTGTCGACCGGCTGCAACGGATGGATATCCGCGAAACCGGGAAGCCGCGCCATGCGCTCGTTTAGGCGCGGGTTGTGCTTCATCGTGCAGCTGCCCAACGGGAACAGGCCCAGGTCGATCGCGTAGTTCTGACGGCTCAACCGCGTGTAATGCCGCACCGTCTCCGGCTCCGACAGACCGGGCAGCCCGATATCGCGGTGCCGCTCCAGCCCCGACAGCCGCGACGTCGCCTTGGGCGCTTCGGCGAAATCGACGCCGGTGGTGTCGAGCGACCCGATCTCGAAGATCAGCGCCTCGTCCAGCATCAGCGCGCGGTTGCCGGTGTGCGTCGCTTCGTTCGAACGGCGCTCAGGCGTCATCTCGGGACGCCAGCCGCTCTGGTTGATGCTCATGCCAGCACCTCCTGCAATGCAGCGGCAAGGGTTTCAACATCCTCCGCCGTGGTGGTTTCGGTGACCGCGACGACGAGGCCGTTGGCCAGCGAATCAGCATCGGGATAAAGTCGCCCCAGCGACACGCCCGCCAAAATGCCCTTGTCCCCCAGCGAGCGCACGACGGGCCGCGCCTCGACCGGCAGCTTCAGCGTAAACTCGTTGAAGAAAACCGGCGTCACCAGCTCGACCCCCGGCACCGCCGCCAGCCGGTCCGCCGCCGCACTCGCGCCGGCATGATTGAGTGCCGCCAATTGCCGCAGCCCTTTCTCGCCCAGCAACGTCATGTGCACCGACATCGCCAGCGCGCACAGCACCGACGAGGTACAGATGTTCGACGTCGCCTTTTCACGCCGAATATGCTGCTCGCGCGTCGACAGCGTCAGCACGAAGCCGCGCTTGCCCTCCGCATCCTGTGTCTCGCCGGTCAGCCGCCCTGGCATCTGGCGGACATATTTATCCTTACACCCGAACAGGCCGACATAAGGCCCACCGAATTGCAGCCCGACGCCGATCGACTGGCCTTCGCCGACGACAATGTCTGCGCCCATCTCGCCCGGCGATTTGATCGCACCCAAGGCGACAGGCTCGGTCACCACCGCGACCAGCAGGGCCTTCTTCGCCTGACACGCCGCCGCCAGTTCGCTCAAGTCGCCGATGCGGCCGAGGATGTCGGGATATTGCACGACGACGCACGACGTCTCGTCGTCGATCATGCCGATCAGCGCCGCAATATCCGGCTCGGCAGTCAGCTCGGGCAGCGAAGTCACCAACTGATCGCCGGTATATTTCGCCATCGTGCGCGCAACCGAAACATAATGCGGATGCAGCCCGCCCGACAAAATCGCCTTGGCCCGCCGCGTGATCCGCCGCGCCATCCCGATCGCTTCCCAGCACGCGGTCGAACCGTCATACATCGACGCATTGGCGACATCGGTGCCCAGCAGCCGCGCAACCTGAGTCTGGAACTCGAACATCACCTGCAACGTGCCCTGCGCGATCTCGGGCTGGTACGGCGTATAGGCGGTCAGGAACTCGCCGCGCTGAATGATGTGATCGACGCTGGCCGGCACATGATGCTTGTACGCCCCACAGCCGAGGAAGAACGGCGCGCTCCCCGCCGACAGGTTCTTGTCAGCGAGCTTCGACATATGCCGCTCGACCGCCAGTTCGCTGGCATGCATCGGCAAGCCAGCGATCGGCCCGGAAAGCCGCGCGGCTTCGGGCACATCGACGAACAGATCGTCAATCGAGGCAGCACCGACCGTGGCGAGCATCGCCTGCCGGTCGTTGGGAGTCAGGGGAAGATAGCGCATCTGTGCCTTCTCAATTGATGTTGGCCGGAGCGCCCTCGGCGGTCGTCCAGGCGCGAATGTCTGTAGGGTGGATCCCCGGTGAGCGATCAGTGCCGCCTCGGCCATCGCAGCTGCCGTCGTCCATCCGACCGCTGATAACTACGTAGCTCTGCTGCAACGGCGCAGCTTTCAGATCGAAACCCGGCGCACCGCCGATGCCAATGGGCCACAGGGCATCGACGCGTTCGTCAGCATTGTTGAGTTCCACTCGGTCAAGCTTCGCACCACGCGTGACCTGACGCATGATAGTCTCCCGCCTCTTCCAAGCTTCACCCATGGCCTTCGCTGCGGTCGCGTTGGGAAAGAGGTGACACTCATAGCCGCCACAATCGACGAGATACCCCGCCACCCGAACCGGCTTACCGAGATACGCGTCGCACTGCGCCAGAACCTGGGCAACCGTCCGCACGGGCGGCTCGGCTGCGCCGCAAGCCGTTGCCAGCAAGGCAGTCGAGACGACCACCGCTCTCACAGCTTGCTTACGAAATCCGAGTAAGCGCTGTCGTTCATTAGCGCGTCCAGCTCGCTGGTATCGCTCAGCGTCATCTTGAAGAACCAGCCATCGCCCTCGGGGTCTTCGTTGACCAGTTCCGGCGTCGCTTCCAGTGCCGGGTTGCCCTCGATCACCGTACCGCTGACCGGCGCATAGACGTCGCTCGCCGCCTTGACGCTCTCGACCACCGCCGCGTCATCGCCCTTTTCGACGATCTTGCCTTCGTCCGGCACCTCGACGAACACGATGTCGCCCAGCTGGCTCTGCGCATATTCGGTGATGCCGACGGTGGCGATGTCGCCGTCGAGTTCGATCCATTCATGGTCTTCGGTGAAATAACGGCTCATTTCGCTGCTCCCTGACGAACGTATTTGTGCGGAACGAAGGGCATGGCCGTGACCACGCCATGATGAACTTTTCCACGCTGGCTCAGCGTGATGCGCGTGCCGATTTCGGCCAGCGAGACGGGGACGTAGGCCATCGCGATCGGCGCTTGCACGCTCGGCGCAAAGCCGCCGCTGGTGACGCGGCCGACCTCATTGCCTTCGCCGTCCAGCACCAGCGCACCCTCGCGCACCGGCTGGCGACCCTCGACGATCAGGCCGACGCGGCGCTGGATCGGGCCGTTCTCGCGCTCCATCAGGATGCGCTCGGCACCCGGAAAATTGGCTTCTTCGCGCCGCCGCTTGCTGCCCACGGCAAAGTTCAGCGCGGCCATGATCGGCGTCGTGTCCGCATCCAGATCATGCCCGTACAGCGGCAGATCCGCCTCCAGCCGCAAAGAATCGCGCGCGCCAAGACCGATCGGCTTCACCTCCGGCTCGCCGCACAACAGGTCGGCGACCTTCGCCGCGTCCCCGGCGGGAATCGAAATCTCAAACCCGTCCTCGCCGGTATAGCCCGATCGGCTGATATAGGCCTCGACCCCGCCAATCTCGAACCGTCCGCCGCGCATGAACACCAAAGCTTCGAGCGGCCATTTACCGGTCGTGTGCCGCTTCAGCACCTCGAACGCCTTCGGCCCCTGCAACGCCAGCAGCGCGCGGTCATCCAGATGATTGAGCGTGATCTCGTCGGGCAGATGCTCGCGCAGATGCGCGATATCGTCCCATTTGCACGCGCCGTTGACGACCATGTAGATGCCATCCGGCCAGCGGCTGAACATCAGATCGTCCAGAATCCCGCCATTCTCGGCCAGCAGCAACGAATATTTCTGCTGCCCCAGCGCGACGCCCTTCACATCCGCCGGGATCAGCGATTCGAGCGCGTCGTCCAGCCCGTTCCCGGACAGATACAGCTGCGCCATATGGCTGACATCGAACAGCCCGGCGCTTTCCCGCACCCACAGATGCTCGGCCATGATGCCATCATATTGCACCGGCATCTCATAGCCCGCGAATGGCACCATCCGCCCGCCGCGCGCACGATGCCACGCGTCCAGCGGCAACCGCTCCAGCTCGGGGGTTTCGACTTCGGTTTCGATGACGTCGCTCATGTCCGCACTCCAAAGGATCGACGACGGATCGTGCCGCGACACGCGGCCCTTCATCCATCGCCCCCTCTGTCACGGGAACCTGAGAGCTTTCCCCCGGACTTGATCCGGGGTTACCCCTTCGGCGGCCACCGCCAGGGTGGCTCTTTCCAGAGTGTCGTGGCTCCGCGCGGTCCATTGTGCCTGAGAGATTCCGGGGCGGTTGCTCCTTCGGCGGAGGCGGTTTTACCCGCCACACTCTCCCGCGCGTGCCTTGAATGGTTGCCCATCGCCGACCGCATCGGTGTGACGCGGTGCAGCAACGGAGTCAACGCAGACTCTAGCGTGTGGCGTTATATTTCAGCTGCTCGTCCGTCAGCTGAAAGCCGACTAGTGCCTCGAACGTCGCGCGCAGCACGGCCTGGCGAATCTCGGGACGTGCCAGCGGATCGATCGCCGCCGTCTCGTCGCCAGCCTTGCGCTTGGCCAGTATCTGTTTGCGAATATCCTCGGGCAAGGTCGCCGCAGCACGCGATACCGACGCCGATGCCGTGCCGGTGGTCGAGGCACGCGCCTGACCCGCCTCGAACCGGATCGTCACCTGCGCCACACGCTTCGACACCACCGAACTGCCGCCCTGCAGCACGGTCACGAAATAGGGAATCGTCACGTCGCGCGCGCCCTCGGTCGAGCGGCGGCTGCCCTGTACCTCGAAGTTGATCGCCGTGCGGATCATCTCCCCGCTGTCGTCGCAGGTCGAGGTGACGTTGGTCATCACCGCAGTCACGTCGATCGCGGCGGAATCGCGGCTGGCCGGCGGGTTGAACAGGGTGATGTCGCCGGTATGCGCGGGTACGCCAACACGCGGACAGGCCGAGCGCACCTGGGTGATGCCGCCTTCGGTAATATCACCCTCACGCGAGCATCCCGCGAGCGCCAGCATCGTCGTAGCAACCAGACCAATTTTGCGGATACGCACAGGGCACCTTTCAGCGAATATGACAACGGGCCGCCGTCCTTGCGGACGGGCAACGGCCCGGCTGGCGCGCACCATAGGGTTCATGCCAGCCTGCCGCAACCACGGCGAGACAGCGCCTTTCGCGCGGCCGCGCAATCGCGTAAAGCCTCGCTCGATGTCCCAGCCCGATTCCACGCCCGAAAAGCCGGTCCTCGAACTCCTCATTGCCGCCCCGCGCGGCTTTTGCGCGGGGGTCGATCGCGCGATCCAGATCGTCGAGCGCGCAATCGAGCTGAACGGTGCGCCGGTCTATGTCCGCCATGAGATCGTCCACAACAAATATGTCGTGGACACCCTGAAGGCGAAGGGGGCGATCTTCGTCAAGGAACTCGATGAGGTGCCGGACGGCTTCCCAGTCGTGTTCAGCGCCCACGGCGTTCCCAAGTCGGTCCCCGCCGCCGCCCAGAATCGCGGCCTCTCCTATCTCGATGCGACCTGCCCCCTGGTGTCGAAGGTGCATCGTCAGGCCGAACGCCATGTCGCCGCCGGTCGCCACATCTTGTTCATCGGCCATGCCGGCCACCCCGAGGTGATCGGCACATTCGGGCAGGTGCCGACCGGCGACATGACCCTGATCGAAACCGAGGCGGATGCCGAGGCGATCCAGGTCGACAACCCCACCAACGTCGCCTTCCTCACCCAGACGACCTTGTCGGTCGATGACACCGCGTCGATCCTCGCCATCCTTCAGCGCCGGTTTCCCGAGATCATCGCGCCCAAGGCCGACGACATTTGCTACGCGACGTCGAACCGTCAGGCATCGGTACGCGCCATTGCCCCGTCCTGCGACCTTGTGCTGGTGATCGGTGCGCCCAATTCGTCCAACTCGCTGCGGCTGGTCGAGGTGGCCGAGCGCGAAGGCACCGACGCAAAGCTCATCCAGCGCGCCGACGACCTCGATTTCGAGTGGCTGGCGGGGGTCGGCACGCTTGGCATCACTGCTGGTGCCTCCGCTCCCGAAATCCTGGTCCGCGAAGTTATCGAGCGCATCGCTACCCGTTATGAAGTCAGCGAACGACAGGTCGAGACAGCGCAGGAAAATTTGATCTTCAAGCTTCCTCGCGGCCTCGAAGCCGCCTGAACCATGGCCGTTTACACGCACGTCTCCGCCGAAGCGCTCGGCGCTTTTCTCGCGCGCTACGATGTCGGCGAGCTCATTTCGGCAAAGGGTATCGCCGAGGGGGTCGAGAACTCGAATTATCTGGTCGATACGACAAGCGACCGGTTCATCCTGACGCTCTACGAAAAGCGGGTGGACGCAACCGAACTTCCCTATTTCATGGGGCTGCTCGATCATCTTGCGGACAAGGGCCTGTCGGTGCCCCCGGCGATCAAGGACCGCGGCGGCGTCGCCATTCAGGAGCTGGAGGGCCGCCCCGCCTGCCTGATCAAATTCCTGTCCGGCGTTTCGCTGTCCCACCCCACCCCGGCGCAGGCCATGGCGGCGGGCGCGGCGCTGGCAGACATGCATGCCGCCGTCGCCGATTTCACGCAGGACCGCCCCAATTCGATGGGCGTCGATACCTGGCAGCCACTGTTCGAGAAATGTGGCCGCAGCCTCGATGATATCGCGCCGGGCCTGCACGACGATCTTGGTCTTGCAATTCAATCGGTGACCGCGAGTTGGCCCGGTGACGATTTCGACCGTTGCGCGATCCATGCCGATCTCTTTCCAGACAATGTCCTGATGCTCGGCAATGATGTGACCGGCCTGATCGACTTCTACTTCGCTTGCACCGATATCCGCGTCTACGACCTCGCGGTGATGCACAGCGCGTGGAGTTTCGACGCGACCGGCCGCAATTACGACCCGGCCATTGGCGATGCGCTGATCGACGGCTATGCCAGCCGCTTCCCGCTCAGCGAGGCGGAACGAGCCGCCTTTCCGCTGCTCGCCAGCGGCGCGTGCATCCGCTTCGCGCTGTCGCGCGCTTGGGACTGGCTCAACACCCCGGCCGACGCGCTGGTCATCCGCAAGGATCCGCTCGCCTATGTCCGCCGCCTAAAACATTATGCCCCCGATCTGGTGAAGCACAGCGCATGACCGAAATGCCATTGGTCGAAATCGCCACCGACGGTGCGTGCAAGGGCAATCCCGGTCGCGGCGGCTGGGGCGCGCTGCTACGGATGGGGACGACCGAGAAAGAACTGTCCGGCGGCGAGCCGCACACCACCAACAATCGCATGGAATTGATGGCCGCGATCCAGGGGCTGAAAGCGCTCAACAAGCCATGCCGCGTCAAACTCTCCACCGACAGCCGTTACGTGATGGATGGCCTGACCAAATGGATCAAAGGGTGGCAGCGCAACGGCTGGAAGACGGCGGACAAGAAGCCGGTGAAGAACGCCGATCTGTGGCTGGAACTGCTCGACGCCGCCAAACCGCACCGAATCGAATGGCTATGGGTCAAGGGCCATGCCGGACACCCGGATAATGAACGGGCGGATAAACTGGCCAGCGACGCGGCGCTGCGGCACTGAAATTCGGCCTGCTCACCCTTGTCATTCTTGACATAAACGCATGGTTTTGACGGTGTGTGTCAACCGCTTGTCAATCGACAACCTAATGTAATCATACAAAATCAAACCTGCGCCCAATTTGCATGGGCCTAGAAACGGTTGACACTGTCAAAGAGCGCGCCGGGCTTTCCGGCACGCTCTGACACAGCAAATGAATTCCAACATTACAAGGGCAGTGGCCTCAGCCCTCTTCGACCGCGGCGCCGGGGCCATTCTTCAGTATCGACTCGATCGCATTCTTCGCCGATGCCTTGCTGGTATAGCCTTCGGTCCAGAAGATCGTCTCGGCATTATATTTGAACTTGGCGACATACTCGCCGGCCTTGTTCTGCTCGATCACGAATTTGTGCGCCATGTCGGCCTCCTCGTTGCGGTTCCCCAACGATAGCCGATCCGGCAAACGCGTCTAGTTGCGGAATCGGCGGATCGAATATTTGTCGGGGTCGATATGCGCGGCCAGCGGATCGACCGGCGTGCCCAACAGCATCGCCGCCGCCAGCTTCGACGCGACCGGCGATGTCTGGATGCCGAACCCGCCTTGCCCCGCACACCAGAAGAAGCCGCGCGCGATGGGGTCGAAGCCATAGACCGGCTTGCGGTCGGGCGCGAAGGTTCGGAGGCCAGCCCATTTGCGTTCGACCGCCTGCACGCGCCAGTCGACCGCGGTGCCTAGCTTATCAATGGCGATGGCGACGTCGATCTCCTCCGGCGCGGCGTCGCACGGTGCGGTCGGAATCTCGTCATGCGGCGACAGCCAGATGCGGCCGCCCGCTTCCGGCTTGAAATAGAAGCGGTCACGCGCATCGCGGACCAAAGGCAGCGTCATCGGCGCAGGTGGATCGACGCGCAGCTGCACCATCGTGCGCCGCAGCGGCTTCACCCCGATCGGCGCAACCCCGGCCAGCGCCGCGACCGGATCGGCCCATGCCCCCGCCGCGTTGACCAATATGTCCGCCTCGAACGGCCCAGCCTTGGTCTCGATCCGCCAGCGATCCGTCCGCGCCGCCGCCGTCACCGCCGCCGAACACACCAGCACAGCCCCCGCCCGCCGCGCTGCCGCAAGATAGGCGGCGTGCAACCGCGCCACGTCGATATCCGAACAGGTCGGATCGTACAGCGCCTCGGTCCATTCGGGCCGGATGCCGGGGCAGTGCGCAGCAGGATCGACATCGGCCAGCACCACCCCCGCCGCCGCGAATTGATCGACAAAGCCGTCCAGCACATGCCGATCCGTGCGCGTCGCAATGAACAATTCGCCGCGCGGCGAGAGGAAGCTTTCGCCCCCCAGTTTCGCCGGCGGATTGCGCAGATAGGGTCCCGATGCGCTTGCCAGCGGCTGAATGTTCGGCCCGCCATAGGTTTCTGACCAGAACGCGGCCGAGCGCCCGGTCGAATGATAGCCGGGCTGATCCTCCGCCTCCAGCATCACCACGCTAGCATGGGCCGCGATCTCGGCAGCCAGGCTCGCGCCCGCAATCCCCGCGCCGATGATCGCAACGTCGTAGCGCGTGCTCACCGTCCCAGCCGCGCCTGCAGGAACAGGTCGATCTCACCGATCGCGCGATTGCGCACCTTGTCCGCCTCACGCAGGATTTCGTGTGCGCTCCCCTGGCCGAAGCGGACGATCCGCGCATCGGGCAGCTTGCCCACGGTCGCAATCGCCGCCTTGGCATCGACCAGCCCGTCAGCCTCGGCGATCAGCGCGAGGATCGGCACGTTCAATGTCTTGAGCGCGGGATTGGCGCGCAACTCCCGGGTCGAGCGGAATGCTTCGATCAGCCATTTCCAGCTCGGCGGACCGGTCACCGTCTCGGGATTCGCCTGCTGCCACCATAATTCGTCCTGATAACGGTCGTTGTCGTGAGTCAGCAGCGATTCGCGGGTGTCGGTGGTGTAGGGCTTTTCATTCCCTTTCCACGCCGGCCGCGACGAATCGCCGACGCCGCCCAATATCCGCGCAAACCGCTCGCCCAGCGCCGCACCGAATGGCGATTTCAGCCCCAGCATCGGCGCGATCAGCACCGCCGCATCGGGCCGCACCCCCTCGGCCAGCCCGCGCAGCACCAGATGCCCGCCCATCGAGTGACCGATGATGACATGCGGCCCCGGCGTCGCCGCCTGCCAATCGCGCACGAAATCCCGGAAATCGGCGGTATATTGCGCGAAATCTTCGATATGGCCGCAATTTCTGGCCTCGGTCAGCCGCCCCGACCCGCCCTGTCCGCGCCAGTCGAACGCAGTGATCGTCCAGCCGCGACCGTGCCAGTGATCGAACGCCTCGAAATATTTCTCGAACACGTCGCCGCGCCCGCCCTGAAACAGGATCGAACCCCGCGCGGTGCCGTCGACCGGCCACGCGAAGCAGCGCAGGTCCCAGCCGTCACGCGCGGTCCATGACGTGACTTGTGCGCCCGCAGGAACGGCACGGCGATCGAAGGGTGAAGGGGCGAATGGTGAAGAGGCCATTTGGGGTGGTTACGTTTTGGAAAGGCTCCACGTCTAGGCATTTGCTGATTATGGGGGCGATAGTTTCTGTGCTGTTGCTGGTCCTGCTGGGCCTGATCCTGGTTTCGGCCGGGATCGAGGACGCGCGAATCCGTGAGATCGCTAATTGGAAGAACGCCGCCATCGCCCTGCTGGCGGTGCCGTTCTGGATCGCGGGCGGTCTGTCGCTATGGCCGGAGATCGCGCTCCAGATCGGTATCGCATTGCTGGTTTTCGCGGTTTTCGCCGGGGCTTTCCACTTTGGCATGATGGGCGGCGGCGACGTCAAGATGATCGGCGCGCTGGCTTTGTGGTTTCCGTTTCAGCCGCTGATGACGATGCTGGTCATCATGTCGCTGGCGGGCGGGGCGATCACGCTGCTGATGCTGATCGACAAATGGTGGCGGCGGCAAAGCGCGCAGCCCGAGATTCCATATGGCATCGCCATTGCCATCGCCGCGCTGCTCACACTGCGCGAACCCATTCTTAACCAGTTCACGTGAATACTTAACGCCGGTGAAACCCGGTCGGAAGACTTGAAAGGCCTGTGAAGTCATGGATGGACGGAAGATCATTCTGCTGGTCGGCGCGCTCTTCGTCGCGGCGATCACCGCGTTCATGGCGCGCACGCTGATGGTCGGCAGCTCCGCACCCGTCGCCGATGCGGCCCCCGTTCCGGGCGGTCCGGCGGCGGTCACGGGCGTCGAAGTGCTGGTGGCGACCAAGGCGTTGCCGGTCGGCACGATCCTCGGCCCCGAATCACTGAAGTTCATCCCCTGGCCACAGGAAATGGTCGAAGGGGCCTATTTCAAGCGCGAAGGCACCGACCTGAAATCGCTTCAGGGTACGGTCGTCCGCTTCCCGATTTCCGCCGGACAGCCGATCTCGCAGGGCGCGCTGGTCAAGCCCGGTGACCGCGGCTTCCTTGCCGCCGCACTCGGTGCAGGCATGCGCGCGGTGACCGTTCCGGTTTCCGCCCAGAGCGCGGTTGCCGGCTTTGTTTTCCCGGGCGACCGGGTCGATCTGATTCTCACCCAGTCGGTCGCCGGGGGCGGCGATGGCCCACCGCTCAAGGCGTCGGAGACGGTGCTGCGCAACATGCGCGTGCTCGCCACCGATCAGCGGACCGACAAGCAACAGGACGAGGCGGGCAACACCGTCGTCTCCACTTATTCGACGGTCACGGTCGAAGCGACGCCGCGTATCGCGGAGAAGATCGCGGTCGCGCAGACGCTAGGTTCGCTGTCGCTATCGCTGCGTTCGATCGCCGACAATCAGGGCGAACTCGAACAGGCCATCGCGGCGGGCGAAGTGTCCGTGCCAGACGGTACCGATCCCAAGGCGGAAAAGGCCATGCTCGCCCGCGTCGCATCGCGGCCGATCGAAGGCGGATCGACGCTGACCACCGGGGCCGATGTCTCGCGCTTTCAGCGCAGCACCGTCCCGGCCAAGCCGAAAGCCGAAGTGCGTGTGGACGGTGGCACTCCGGGCGGGATCGTCATTCCGGAAGGGCCGATCGTCAAGATTTCAAGAGGCAATGCCGTGACTGTTGTTCCGGTTGGGGGAAAGAACTGACATGCGTCTCAGGGGGAAGTTAGGCGCGTCGCTGGCGCTGGCCGCAGTGGTCGGGATGACCACCACCGTGCCAACGGTGTCGGCGGTCGCGCAGACGGTTCACGCCGCGCCGCGCGGGCTGGTCCAGATCGCCACCGGTCGCGGGCGTCTCATCACGCTTAACGCGCCGATGTCCGACATTTTCGTGGCCGATTCGGCGATCGCCGACGTTCAGGTCCGCTCGCCGACGCAATTGTGGGTGTTCGGCAAGAAGAGCGGCGAGACGACGGTCTATGCCACCACCAAGGCCGGCAAGGTCATCTATTCGGCGACGGTTCGCATCGGCAATAATTTCGACACGGTCCAGTCAATGCTGGAAACCGCCATGCCGGAGGCGGACATCACCGCGACGCCCATGAACGGCTTCGTCCTGCTGACCGGCACCGTCCTCGCTCCGAACGACGCAGCAGAGGCCGAACGGCTGGCACAGGCGTTCGTCGGTACCGACATCAAGATCCTGTCGCGGCTCAAGACCGCGACGCCGCTGCAGGTCAATCTGCAGGTGCGCATCGCCGAGGTCAGCCGCAGCTTCTCCAAGAATATCGGCGTCAATCTGGCGTCGGCGGATTCAACCGGCGGCTTCAAGTTCGGCATCGGTCAGGGTCGCCAGTTCTTCTCGCAATATACCCCCGGCGGCCCGCTCGGCACCGGCGTTGAGGGCAGCGCGGGCACGACTGCGGTGACCAAGGGTGCGCTGGGTGCATCGCTGTTCGGCGCGGGCAAGCTGCTTGGCCTCGACCTGCTCGGCTCGCTCGATCTGGGCGAACAGCTGGGTCAGGTTTCCACCCTCGCCAACCCGAACCTGACCGCGCTGTCGGGTGAAACCGGATCGTTCCTCGCGGGCGGCGAAATCCCGATCCCGGTCAGCCAGGGGCTGGGCGCGGTATCGGTCGAATACAAGCAATATGGCGTCAGCCTTGCTTATACGCCCACGGTGCTGTCGGACGGCCGCATCTCGCTGCGCGTCCGCCCCGAAGTGTCGCAGCTGTCGGCGGCGGGTGCGGTGACGATCGGCGGCACGCAGGTGCCCGCGCTGACCACGCGCCGGGCGGAGACGACGGTCGAGCTGGGATCGGGCCAGAGCCTGATGATCGGCGGGCTGATGCAGAACACCAACGACAATAATATCGACAAGGCACCGGGCCTGGGCGACATCCCGATACTCGGCGCGCTGTTTCGCTCGAACGGGTTCCGTCGCAGCGAGACCGAGCTGGTGATCGTCATTACCCCGTATCTGGTGAAGCCGGTCAACGCGAACGAGATCAAGCTGCCGACCGACGGCTATCTGGCCCCGACCGACGCGCAGCGCGTGTTCATGGGCCAGTTGGGCAGCGGACAAAGCGGCGGCCAGCGCCCGACGCCGCAAATGGCACCGCCCGCCGGTGCCGCGCCCTCGCTGGGCGCGAGCAATCCGCTTTCGCCCGAGCCCCAACCGCAGCCGCAACAGCCGCTTGCCACCCCTGCCCTGCCCGCGCCGCAGCCGTTGAAGGACGGCAAGCGCAAAAAGGGTTCGTCGCAGCCGGCCCCCGGCTTCGGTTTCAATTGATCGCAGGAGCACGCACCGATGTTGAAGCGTAACACGATCCTGCTGCTGACCGGCGCTGCCGGCCTGCTGACAGCCTGTGGCGGCACCACCGCCGAACGCGGGCTGGAATCGGTCAATCAGCCGGTGGTCCAGCGCACCGACTATGTCTTCGATGCCGCCACCGACGGTGCCTATCTCGCCCCCGGCGAACAGGCACGCGTGGCGGGATGGCTGGCATCGCTGCGGCTGGCCTATGGCGACCGCGTCTATGTCGACGATCCGTCGGGCAGTGGCGTGCGCGGGCAGATTTCCGCCGAGGCAAGCCGCTATGGCCTGTTCGTTGCCGACAATGCGCCGGTTACCGCCGGGGCGATTGCCCCCGGCACGATCCGCGTGATCGTCAGCCGGATGCGCGCCAGCGTGCCGGGCTGCCCCAATTTCTCGCGCGAAGCCGAACCCAATTTCAACGCCGTGACCGGCGCCAATTATGGCTGCGCGACCAACGGCAACCTTGCCGCAATGATCGCGCGGCCGGAGGATCTGGTGCGCGGTCAGCCGGGTGCGGACACCGCCGATCCGGCGACCAATTTCAAGGCGATCGATGCGCTGCGCAAGGCACCGACCAGCGGTGCCGGCGGCCTGAAGAGCGAAAGCACCGGCGGAGGCGGCCAGTGAACGCACCCTTCACACCCCAGCGCGCGGCACACCGCGAACCGTTCGTCGCCTTTGTCTGCGACGAGACGACGGCGGAGGCGATCCGTCCGATCGCCATCGAACAGGGCTGGAACCCCGAAAAGGTCAACAAGGGCGGACTGCGCAATGCGGTCCAGACGCTGTCGGTCTCCGCCAGCCCCAATGTGCTGTTTGTCGATCTGTCGGAAAGCGGCGATCCGCTGAACGATATCAACGCGCTGGCCGAAGTATGCGAGCCCGGCACGGTCGTGATCGCGGCGGGGCAGGTCAACGATGTGCGCCTGTACCGCGACCTCGTTGCCAGCGGCATTCAGGATTACCTGCTGAAGCCGCTCAACCCCGACATGCTGCGCGAAGCGTTCGTGCAGGCGCAGACGGTGTTCAACGCGCCCAAGCACGCCGAAGCATCGTCCGACCGCCCGCATTGCGCGGTCGCCGTGATCGGCACGCGCGGCGGTGCGGGGGCATCGACGATGGCCACCTCGCTGGCGTGGCTGCTCAGCGAGAAAGGCGGGCGCACCACCGCCCTGCTCGACCTCGACGTGCATTTCGGCACGGGCGCGCTCGCGCTCGACCTAGAGCCGGGACGCGGCCTGACCGATGCGATCGAAAATCCCAGCCGGATCGACGGATTGTTCATCGAACGCGCCATGGTCAAGGCGTCGGACAAGCTGGCGGTGCTGTCGGCCGAAGCGCCGATCAACTCGCCGGTGATGACCGACGGTGCGGCATTCTATCAGTTGCAGGAGGAGATTCGCGGCGCATTTGAATGTACCGTGGTCGATCTGCCGCGCACGATGCTGGTCAATTACCCGCATCTCATAACCGATGTTCAGGTGGCGGTGCTGGTGACCGAACTGACGCTGGCGGCGGCGCGCGACGCGATCCGCATCCTCAGCTGGTTCAAGTCGAACGCGCCGCATACCCAGATGATCGTCGTCGCCAACAAGGTGCAGCCATCCGCACAGCTGGAGATCAGCCGCAAGGATTTCGAGGGCTCGATCGAACGGCGCATCGATTATCTCATTCCGTTCGAGTCGAAGAGCGCGGTGCAAGCGGCAAAGCTGGGCAAGCCGCTCGCCGAGGCGGGCAAGACCGTCAAGGCGCTCGCGCCGCTGGCGGAGATCGCGGAGAAGGTCGTCGCGCTGACCGACGCCGGTGAGGAAGGGCGCAAGGAAAAGGCCAAGGTCGCATCCGCAAAAGGCGGGTCGCTGCTCGGCAGGCTTTCCGGATTCTCGATGAAACTGCCGAAGAAGAGCAAATCGTAAGCACTGCCGGTTAGCCCGGTTTTTCAGGTTCGGAGTCGTAACAGGGCATGGATATGCTGCCGATGATGCTGATGGCGGGGGGCACCTTCATGGTGCTGTCGCTGCTCATCCTCGCCTTTGCCGGTCCTTCGGCAAAGGCGGCGGGTGCGCGGCGGCTCACGTCGTTGCGCGACCGGCATGTCGGCGTGATCGGCACCGGCGCGGTTGAGGCCCAGATGCGCCGCATCTCGACCAGCCGCGCGACCAATATGGACCGGGCCGCCGCCCGCATCCTTCCCAACCCGGCCCAGCTGCGCAAGCGGCTGGCGATGACCGGGAAGAACTGGACTGTGGGGAAATACGGCCTGGTGTCGCTGGGTCTGGTCGTGGTCATCACCGGTTTGCTCGCACTGCGCGGATTGCCGATATTGCTGGCGTTGCTTGTCGGCATCATCATCGGTGCCGGCCTGCCACACTTCATGGTCGGCTATTTCATCAATCGCCGCGTCGCCAAATTCACTGCAAAGTTCCCCGATGCCATCGAACTGCTGGTCCGCGGCCTTCGTTCGGGTCTGCCCATTACCGAGACGATTGGGGTCGTCGGTGCCGAAGTCGATGGGCCGGTGGGTGAGGAGTTTCGCGCGATTTCGGACAAGATGAAGATCGGCCGCACCCTCGATCAGGCTTTGCAGGAAACCGCCGACCGGCTGGGCACGCCAGAATTCCAGTTCTTCACCATCACCATCGCAATCCAGCGCGAGACCGGCGGCAATCTGGCCGAGACGCTCGCCAATCTGGCCGAAGTATTGCGCAAGCGCAGCCAGATGAAGCTGAAGATCAAGGCGATGTCGTCCGAATCCAAGGCGTCGGCCTATATCATCGGCGCGCTGCCGTTTATCGTGTTTGGCATGATCTGGATGATCAACGACAGCTATATGCAGAACTTCTTCGTCGATCAGCGGCTGATGCTGGTCGGTGGCGGCGGCATCATCTGGATGGGGCTCGGTGCGTTCATCATGGCCAAAATGATCAATTTCGAGATTTGATGCGATGCTAAGCAATCCCGATGGCCCCACCCTGCTTGGCGTCGATGTCCTCTATGTGGCGACCCTGCTCGCCGGCGTGGCGGCATTTTGCGTGTTGCTGGCGATCTATGCCGCGACGTCGGTGCGCGATCCGATGGCGAAGCGCGTCAAGGCGCTGAACGAACGCCGCGAGCAACTGAAAGCGGGCATCACCGCATCGACCAGCAAGCGCCGCGCAAAGCTGGTGCGGCAGAACGACACGACCGACCGCATCCGCAATTTCCTCTCATCGCTCAAGATGCTGCAGGATTCGCAGGTCAAGGCGACGCAGATCAAATTGCTCCAGGCCGGTGTGCGGTCAAAGGACTATGCCTTTGCGGTGATTTTCGGGCGACTGATGCTGCCAATCTTCGTCGGCGGGACGATGCTGTTCCTGGTCTATGGCACCGAAATGTTTTCCGACTGGACCCCGCTCAAGGCCTATGGCCTAGTCGCCGGTACGTTCATCCTGAGCTATAAAGCGCCGGATATCTATCTGAAGAACAAGATCTCGAAGCGCAGCTCGGCGATTCGCAAGGGGATTCCGGACGCGCTCGACCTGCTGGTGATCTGTGCCGAAGCGGGACTCACGGTCGATGCCGCTTTTGGCCGCGTGTCGAAGGAACTGGGCAAGGCTTATCCCGAGCTGGGCGAGGAATTCTCGCTCGCGGCGATCGAGCTTGGGTTCCTGACTGACAGGCGGCACGCGTTTGAGAATATGGCGATGCGAATCGACCTCGATTCAGTTCGCGGCGTGGTCACCACCATGATTCAGACGGAGAAATACGGTACCCCACTCGCGTCCGCGCTGCGCGTCCTCTCCGCCGAATTCCGCAACGAACGCATGATGCGCGCCGAGGAAAAGGCCGCACGCCTGCCCGCGATCATGACCGTGCCGCTGATTTTGTTCATTCTTCCGGTGCTGTTCGTCGTGATCCTTGGCCCGGCGGCATGCTCGATCAACGATGCGCTGCTGAGCGGCTGACGCCGCAAACCACGCAATTCGACGACTGGCTTCTCAGCGAAGCTTTGGTTAACCTGTTTCAGGGACGAAACGGGGAGACTCTGCAATGTTGTTCAACACGCCCACCGAATGGGTGGCGCTGGGCATCACGCTGTTCGCGGGTTGGTTATTCGGCCTGGCGAGCAGTTCGGGTGGCAAGAAGTGGAAGCGTCTGTTGCAGGAGGAGGAGGAATCCTCTGCTGCTTGGCGTGAGGAAGCCGAGCGGCTAGAGCGGCGCGTAAAGGAGCTGGAAGCTGCGCGCGATACCGCGCCCACCGTCGCGTCATCCGAGCCCTCACCTGAACCGATTGCCGAAAACCCCCCGGAGCCTGTTAAGGAAAAATCCGAGGATTCCCGTGGAACATCGTTCCTGCCGCTGGCGGCTGCCGCCGGGGCCGGTGCAGTTGCGGCGACATGGCTCAACCGCGATACGAAGGACGAACCAGCGCCGCCGCCCGAGCCCGAAGCGACGAAGAACTGGATCCCCGAAGGCCCGACTCCGCCGCCGCTGGCGATGGGAACGCCGGAACCGGCACCGCAACCGCAACCCCAGCCGATCGCGCCCGACGCGCCTGCCTATCCCACCGCCCCTGCCCCCGTGCAGGAGGAGGTGAAGGCAGCGGAGACTGACCCATCGTTTCAGGACCCAGCGCCCGCGCCCGCCGCGCCCGCAGTTGCGGCACCAGCGCCTGAAACTGCGCCGGTTGCGCCAGCTCCCGCGCCGCCCGCCCCGGCACCCGTTATAGCGCAGTCGGAAGCGCGCCCGGTGCAGCGGAGCCACGAATGGCTGCCGCCGCATGTGCGGGCGGAAAGTTAGTCGTTACTGACCAGTACGCGCTGATAGTTTTCGGTGACCTCGGCCAGCGGGTGCCCCCCGCTGTCGAGGACCATCGCGCGGTGGCGCAGGATCGTGCTGCCATTGGATGAGATGCGCGCGGACAGCGTCTGGCGGCTGGGCGATAGTGGCAGGATGACGCGACCGAACGGTGCGTCGCCATTGGCTAGCGCGGCGTTCATTTCCGGCGTGAGCCGGGCGGGGACGTACCAGTTGGTCGCCACCGACAGGATATGCGTGCCGCACATCAGATGGACGCGGCGAAAGGCCAGCGGTTCGCTCGCGGAAACCTTCAAACGATAGCGGATCGCCGCCGACGGCTTGGGCGCGGGCGAGCGATCCACTGCCGCACGAACGCGTGCCGGATCGGCGAGCCGCCGCTCGCCGCACCATTTTTCCAGCGTCGCCGTCGCGGTGCTGGCCGCCAGTAAGTCGGCATTGAGGCGTTCGACCGGTTTCATCGGGCGTTGCGGCATGGCGGCGACGGCAATCGCCAGCGCCGCCATGCCGATCACTTCGCCTTCAACGCCGCTTGCGCCGCCGCCAGACGCGCGATCGGGACACGGTATGGCGAGGCGCTGACGTAGTCGAGGCCGATCGTCTCACAGAAATCGATCGAGGCGGGGTCGCCGCCATGCTCACCGCAGATGCCTAATTTGATATTGGGGCGGGTCGCGCGACCGCGTTCGGCGGCGATGCTGATGAGTTCACCGACCCCTTCAACGTCGATGCTGACGAACGGGTCGCGGGCGTAGATGCCCTTTTCGACATAGGTGGTCAGAAAGCGTCCGGCATCGTCGCGGCTGACGCCCAGCGTGGTTTGCGTCAGATCGTTGGTGCCGAAGCTGAAGAATTCGCCGACTTCGGCAATGTCCCCGGCGCGCAGTGCGGCACGCGGCAGTTCGATCATCGTGCCGACGAGATATTCGATCGTGCGGCCCTTTTCGGCGAAGACCGCCTGTGCCGCCTTGTCGACCACGATCTTCATCAGTTCCAACTCGCGGCGGGTGGCGACGAGCGGGATCATTACCTCGGGCACTGGCGCGGCGCCGGACTTCTCGGCGACGTCGCACGCAGCCTCGAAGATGGCGCGGGCCTGCATCTCGTAGATTTCGGGGTAGGTGACGCCCAGACGGCAACCGCGATGGCCCAGCATCGGGTTGAACTCATGCAGTTCGGCGGCGCGGCGGCGGAGCGTTTCGACGTCGAGACCGGCGGCCTTGGCCACTTCCTCGAACTCGCTCTCCTCATGCGGCAGGAATTCGTGCAGCGGCGGATCGAGCAGGCGGATGGTACAGGGCAGCCCGGCCATCACCTCGAAAATCTCGGTGAAGTCGGCGCGCTGTTCGGGGAGCAATTTGTCCAGCGCTTCGCGGCGACCCGCCTCGCTATCGGCCAGGATCATCTGGCGGACGGCGGTGATGCGGGCGGCGTCGAAGAACATATGTTCGGTGCGGCACAGGCCAATGCCCTCCGCCCCGAATTCGCGGGCGGTGCGGCAGTCGAGCGGAGTTTCGGCGTTGGTGCGTACCTTCAGGCGGCGGACCTTATCGGCCCACACCATAAGCGTGCCGAAATCGCCGGCCAGTTCGGGCTGGATCGTCGGGACTTCGCCGATCATCACCTCTCCGGTCGAGCCGTCGATGGTGATCAGGTCACCCTCCTTCACCTCGCGCTGACCGACGCGCATGACGCCTTCGGCTGCCTTGATCGAGAGCGTGCCTGCGCCGGAGACGCAGGGGCGACCCATGCCGCGCGCGACCACGGCGGCGTGGCTGGTCATGCCGCCGCGTGCCGTGAGGATGCCGCGGGCGGCGTGCATGCCGTGGATATCCTCAGGCGACGTTTCGACGCGGACGAGGATGACTGAGTCGCCTGCCGCTGCGCGCTTTTCCGCCGTGTCGCTGTCGAACACGACGAAGCCGGAGGCGGCACCCGGCGATGCGGGCAGCCCCTTGGTCAGCACGTCGCGCGGCGCGGATGGGTCGAGCGTCGGGTGGAGCAACTGATCAAGCGCGGCGGGGTCGACGCGGGCGATCGCTTCCTCCTGCGTGATCAGCCCTTCCTCGGCCATGTCGACGGCGATCTTCAACGCGGCCTTGGCGGTGCGCTTGCCCGACCGGGTCTGAAGCATCCAGAGTTTGCCGCGCTCCACCGTGAACTCGATGTCCTGCATGTCGCGGTAATGGGTTTCGAGCGTCACGAAGACGGCGGCGAGCTGGGCATACACCGCCGGCATCGCCTCTTCCATCGAGGCGGGCTTGGCCCCAGCCCGCTCCCGCGCTGCCAGCGTCAGATATTGCGGGGTGCGGATGCCGGCGACGACGTCCTCACCCTGGGCGTTGATCAGGAATTCGCCATAGTACGCGTTCTCGCCGGTCGCGGGGTCGCGGGTGAAGGCGACGCCGGTGGCGCTGGTTTCGCCCATATTGCCGAAGACCATCGCCTGGACGTTGACAGCGGTGCCCCAGTCGGCGGGGATGTCGTTGAGGCGGCGATAGACTTTCGCGCGCTCCGACTGCCACGATCCGAACACCGCGCCGACTGCGCCCCAGAGCTGGTCATGGACGTCCTGCGGGAAGGGCTTGCCCCATAGTTCGACGACGATCGCCTTGTACTCCTCGACCAGCTTTTGCCAGTCGGCGGCGGTCAGGTCGGTGTCGAGATTATAGCCATTGTCTTCCTTGGCGATCTCAAGCGCTTCCTCGAACCGGCCATGGTCGAGTTCGAGGACGACGTCGGAATACATCTGGATGAAGCGGCGATAGCTGTCCCAGGCGAAGCGGGCGTCGCCGCTGATGTCCGCCAGACCAACGACGGTGTCGTCGTTGAGGCCGAGGTTGAGGACGGTGTCCATCATGCCGGGCATCGAGGCGCGAGCACCGGAGCGGACCGACACGAGCAGCGGATCAGCGGCGACGCCGAATTTCTTGGCGGTGATCCCCTCGATATGGGCGATGCCGTTGGCGACTTCGGCCTTCAGGCTGTCGGGGAAGCTGCCGCCATTTTCGTAATAGAGCGCGCAGACCGGGGTGCTGATGGTGAAGCCCGGTGGCACCGGCAGGCCGATCCCGGCCATGCCATCGAGGTTCGCGCCCTTGCCCCCCAGCAAGTTCTTGTCACCCTGACCACCATCGGAAACGTCGCCACCAAAGCGGTACACATAACGAGTCATTCAAACCCCTTCCGTCCCGCGCTCCCCACGCGCTCGGCGCGGCCTACCGCAGGTGCGAAGGCGGGGGAAGGGGCTGTCCAGCGCTGTCAGCGGTTAGATTTGCTTGGGGTTGGGCAAGATGGGGGTGGCGGTTGACAGACTTGACGTTTTGACGGGGTTTTGGCGGCGAAGTTGACAGGTGGAAAGTCTCAAAGGTTACGGTGTATTTAGCCCTCTCCCGTTCTTTACGGGAGAGGGTTGGGTGAGGGTCTTCTTCTTGGGCCGGTCGAAGAAGAAGACCCTCACCCTCCCGCTTCGCGGGTCCCTCCCTCTCCCGCGAAAGCGGGAGAGGGTAAGAAGAAGATCAGCCCTCGATCTTCGAGAAATCGGCCACTTTCAGCACCGCGTCGCGCATGCGGGCGAGGAGCGCGAGGCGGGCTTCGCGCTTCGCCGCGTCGGTGTCGTTGACGATCACGGTTTCAAAGAACGCATCGATCGGGGCGCGGAGGCTGGCAAGGGCCGCCATCGCGCCTTCGAAATCCTCGGCCTCGATCGCTGCCGTGGCTTTTGGCTCGGCGGTGTCGAGGGCGGTGATGAGGGCAGTTTCCTGGATTTCGGGCGTGTAGGAAAGTGGAATCGTCACCCCTGCGAAAGCAGGGGTCTCGTGCGGCTCTTGCACCCCGCCATCGTCAGAGACCCCAGCTTTCGCTGGGGTGACGGCGTTGGAGGCGACGGCGTAACCCTCCTTCTTCAGGATGTTCGCGGCGCGTTTGTAGCCGGCGAGGAGGTTGCGGCCATCCTCGGTCGTAACGAAGGACTGGAGCGCGTGGACGCGGGCGAGCAGGCGAACGAGATCGTCCTCACCACCCAGTGCGAAGACGGCGTCGATCAGGTCGTGGCGGACCCCGGCTTCGCGTTGCTGGACTTTGAGGCGGTCGGACAGAAAATCGGAGACTTTCTGAGGCGTTTCCATCACCGCTGCATACAATGCTTCAATCTCGGCATTCTCATCAGGGTTTTGCCGCCTGATCGCCTCATCATACTGACGTTTGGCAAACTCTAACCCAAGATACCGGTGAGCACCCAAGTCCCCGAGCGCACGAGCAATTTCTTGAGACCTCGCGCGCCCCATAGACGCGCCTAGCCCCTCAATTACAGGGAACATGACCTTAAAGTAGGGCATCCGAAGATCGTTCTTTACCAACAGCGCAATGATGCCAATCGCCGCTCTTCTAAGGGCAAAAGGATCGCGCGAACCGGTTGGTGCTTGGCCGATCGCAAAGAACGCAAACAATGTATCCAGCTTATCCGCCAACGACACCGCTACCGTGATCGGCGCGGTGGGGACGTCGTCGCCCTGCCCGACCGGCTTGTAGTGGTCGCGGATGGCGGCGGCGACGGCGGGGTCTTCGCCTTGGGCGGCGGCGTAATAGCCGCCCATCAGGCCCTGTAGCTCGGGGAATTCGCCGACCATGCCGGTGACGAGGTCAGCCTTGGCGAGGCGGGCGGCGCGTTCGGCTTGCTCCGCGTCTGCGCCCTTCACGATGCCCTCTTCCACTAGCCAGCGGGCCAGTTTGGCGACGCGATCGACCTTGTCGGCGACGGTGCCGAGTTTTTCGTGGAAGACGATCTTTTCGAGTTTTGGGCGGAGGTCGTCGAGCTTCGTCTTGAGGTCTGTTTCGTAGAAGAAGCGGGCGTCGCTGAGGCGGGCGGCGAGGACTTTCTGGTTGCCCTCGACGATCTTTGCGCCGTCGTCCGATGCTTCGATATTGGCGGTGCAGACGAAGGCGTTGGCGAGCTTGCCGGTTGCATCGTTGCAGACGAAATATTTCTGGTTCACGCGCGCCGTCAGCTGGATCACTTCGGGCGGGACGTCGAGGAAGGCTTCGTCGAAGCGGCCGAGCAGGGGCACCGGCCATTCGGTGAGGCCGGCGTTTTCGGAGACCAGAGCCTCATCCTCGATCAGCGTCAGGCCGGCCTTGTTCGCGGCCATCTTCGCGCCGAGCGCGATGGTGACGCGGCGTTCGTTCTGGTCGACGATGACGTGGCAGGCGCGCAGTTTCTCGACATAGTCGGATGCGCTGCCGATGGTGATGATGCCGGGATGGTGGAAGCGGTGGCCGACGGTGGCCGCGCCGGACTGCACGCCAGCGACTTCGCACGGGACGACGTCGTCGCCAAACAGTGCGACGATGCCTTGCAGCGGACGGACCCAGCGCTGGCTTTCGGTGCTGAGCGACGCGTCGCCCCAGCGCATCGATTTGGGCCAGGGGAAGGCGCGGATGATGGCGGGGATGGCGTCAGCCAGCACTTGCGCCGTGGCGCGGCCGGGTTTGTCGATGACGGCGAACAGGGTCGCGCGGCCCTTGACGTCGCGGGTTTCCAGCACGTCGCGGGTCAACCCAGCCTTGCGCAGGAAGCCGTCGATGGCGGCGTCGGGGGCGTCGGCGGGGGGGCCTTTTAGTTCTTCGCTGACGGCGGCGGTCTGTTCGGGGAGGTCGCGGGCGATGAGCGTCAGCCGACGCGGGGTGGCGTAGGTGACGAGCTCGGTTGCCTCGAGACCGGCGGCTTTGAGTTCGGCGGCGAACAGTTTGGCAAGGTCTTCCCTCGCGCGATCCTGCATGCGCGCGGGGATTTCTTCGGAGCGGAGTTCGAGGAGGAAGTCGGTCATGCTGGGTGGCCAAATGACAGAAAAAGAAGGCCCTCACCCCGGCCCTCTCCCGCGAAGAGCGGGCGAGGGAGCGCAGAGCGTTGAGCGCATCGATAGCCCTCTCCCGCCTTCGCGGGAGAGGGTTGGGTGAGGGTCTTCTTGTTAAGAGCCATCACGCCGCCCACCCGTTCTTCGTCATCCACGCCGCGCATGAACCCTTCGCCAGATCGCGGACGCGGCCGATATAGGCCTGGCGTTCAGCAACCGAGATCACGCCGCGGGCCTGGAGCAGGTTGAAGATGTGGCTGGCCTCGATCGCCTGTTCATAGGCCGGGATCGGCAGGTCGTTGGTCAGGCAGTTCTCGCACTCCGCCGCAGCCTTTTTGAAGGCGTCGAACAGCGTGTCGGTATCGGCGACCTCGAAATTCCACTTCGACATCTGTTTCTCGTTCTCGAGAAACACGTCGCCATAGGTGAAGGCCGGTTTGTCGCCCTGCGCGTCGTTGAACGCCAGGTCGTACACGCTGTCCTTGTTCTGGATGTACATCGCCAGGCGTTCGAGGCCGTAGGTCAGCTCGCCCGACACCGGCTTGCAGTCGAAGCCGCCCATCTGCTGGAAATAGGTGAATTGGGTGACTTCCATGCCGTCGCACCACACTTCCCAGCCAAGACCCCAGGCACCCAGCGTAGGGGATTCCCAGTCATCCTCGACGAAGCGGATGTCGTGCTTGGTGAAGTCGATGCCGATCGCGGCGAGCGACCCCAGATACGCCTCCTGCAGGTCCGGCGGGCTGGGCTTCAGGATCACCTGATACTGGTAGTAATGCTGAAGCCGGTTGGGGTTCTCGCCATAGCGGCCATCGGTCGGGCGGCGGCAGGGCTGGACGAAGGCGGCGTTCCACGGGTCCGGGCCAAGTGCGCGCAAGGTCGTCGCGGTGTGGAAGGTGCCTGCCCCCATGCGCATGTCATAGGGTTGCAGGATCAGGCAGCCGCGTTCGCTCCAGTAATCATGGAGCTTCAGGATCATGCGCTGGAAGCTGAGAGGGTTGGTCATGTCGGTTTGCGCTTTGGCGCAGGGGTGGCACAGGGTCAACGGTTGACGGGGCGTGGCTGATGGGGTTGTGACTGAAGCATGATCCGCCCTGCCCTCGCTCTGCTCGCCGCGCTGTTGCTCAACGGTTGTTCGCTGTTCGGCGAGGATGCCGATCCGGCGCTGTGGGTGGTGAAGGACGCGGACACGACGATCTATCTGTTCGGCACGGTGCATGTGATGAAGCCGGGGATGCGCTGGTTCGACGATGGCGTGCGCGAGGCGTTCGATGCGTCGGACGAAGTGGTGCTGGAGATTGCGCGGCCCGATGCCGCGGCGATCGCGGCGCTGACCGCGCAATTGGGGACGCGCGGGGGGCCGCCCTTTTCACCCGAGGTGCATGCCGCGGCGAAGGCGCTTGGGATGCCGGACGGGGCGATCGACCGGATGGAGCCGTGGCTGGCGGCGATGACGCTGAGCCAGCTGGCGGTGACCAAGGCGGGCTATGCGGCGGATGACGGAGTCGAGGCGACCTTGTCCGAGGCGGCGGAGGGTACGGACAAGCCGGTCAAGGCGCTGGAATCGGCGCGCGGGCAGCTGATGCTGTTCGACGGGCTGTCGGGCGCGGCGCAGAGCGCGATGCTGGATGCGACGGTGAAGGAATTGCCCGATGCGGCGAAGCGGCTCGACCGGTTCGTGACGGCGTGGGGCGCGGGCGACGCGGAAACGGTGGGGACGGAGATGAACCGCGTGGCGCAGGCTTCGCCGGAGGTGGCGGAGGTGCTGATCGCGCGACGGAATGCGCGCTTTGCCGATTGGGTCGCGGCGCGGATGGCGCAGCCGGGGACGGTGTTCATGGCGGTGGGCGCGGGGCACCTTGCGGGCAAGGGCAGCGTGCAGGCGATGCTGGCGGACAAGGGCGTGACGGTGGAGCGGGTGGTTTATTGATTTAATCCTCCCCCGCCAGGGGAAGGTGTCAGCCTCGAGGCTGACGGAGGGGGCGGATGCCAGACCGCCAGCGGCTTGCTTCCTTCCCCTCCGTCACGCTTCGCGTGCCACCTCCCCCTGGCGGGGGAGGATTTAGTTGCCTTTTGTCACTGTTTGCCTTAGTGGCGCGCGCTTCGATCAGGGTCATCCCTGGAGGCCTGGTCGATGAAACGAAACACTTAGCGCACTGGATACGACACATGAGCGACACGCTTACGCTGTCGGCCGAGACGCGCGACCGGGTTGGCAAGGGAGCCTCCCGGGCGCTGCGTCGTGAAGGCCGCACCCCCGCCGTGATTTACGGCAACAAGCAGGAACCACTCGGCATTCATGTCGATTCGCGTGCCCTGATGAAGTTGCTGATGACGGGCCATTTCATGAACTCGGTCGTGATGATCGAGGGTGCCGGCGGCAAGGCCATCCGCACGCTGCCCAAGGACGTGACGCTTGACGTCGTCACCGACCTGCCCGTGCATGTCGATTTCCTGCGCATTTCCGAGCATGCGACGGTCACGGTCAACGTGCCGATCGTGTTCGTCGATGAAGAAGAATCACCCGGCCTGGAAAAGGGCGGCGTGCTGAACGTCGTTCGCCACGATCTGGAAGTCGTCTGCGACGCGTCGAATATCCCGAGCGAGATCACGGTTTCGGTCAAGGGACTCGAGCTTGGCGAATCGCTGCACATTTCGGCCGTGACCCTGCCCAAGGGCGTGGCGAGCGCGATCGACGATCGCGACTTCACCATCGCCACGATCGCGGCCCCTGCTGCGCTGCTGGCCGAGCGTGAAGATGCCGCAGCCGAAGCCGAAGCGGCTGAAGCCGCCGAAGCCGCTGGCGAGACGGTCGAGGAAGAAGCCACCGACGGCGATGCCGCCGAGGGTGACACTGAGACCAAGGAGGGTGACGAGGCGTAAGCCTTTCGTCATCCAGCCGGATACATTAGATCGCCTCCGCACCCCGGTGCGGGGGCGATCTTCGTTTTGGGAACTGACAGATGAAGCTCTGGGTCGGGCTGGGCAATCCGGGCGCGCAATATGCGATGAACCGGCACAATGTCGGCTTCATGGCCGCCGATGCGATATCGGAGGTACATGGCTTCACGTCGCCCGCGAAGAAGTTTCAGGGGTGGGTGCAGGAAGGGCGGATTGGCGGCGAGAAGCTGCTGCTGCTCAAGCCCGCGACCTTCATGAACGAAAGCGGGCGATCCATCCGCGCCGCGCTGGATTTCTACAAGCTTGAGCCGGAGGACGTGACGGTGTTCCACGACGAGCTCGACCTGGCCCCGTTCAAGGTGAAGGTGAAGCGCGGCGGCGGCGCGGCGGGGCAGAACGGCATCCGCAGCGCGATCGAGCATATCGGGGCGGAGTTTCGCCGGGTGCGGATCGGCATCGGGCATCCGGGCCACAAGGACCGCGTCACCGGATACGTGCTGGGCAATTACGGCAAGGCGGAAATCGAGGATCTGTCTGACTTGCTGGGCGCGATTGCGGCGGAGGCGGCGTGGTTGGCAGAGGGCGACGACGTGCGTTTCATGAACGACGTGGCGCTGCGGATGCAGGCGATCCCCTGAAATGAAAAAGGCCGGGTGTTAGCCCGGCCTTTCTCAAATCCAAGGTGTTTGCGGTTCAGGGCACTTTCTTGCCGACCAGCACGCCGACCGCGCGGCTGTCGCCGCCGCCGGCAACGCCGCTGATGGCGAAGCTGATGCCCAGTTCCTCGGCCATCGCGCCATAGGCCAGACCCTGGAAGGTGCCGCCTGCGGTGCTGCCCGGGCCGAACGAACCCGTGAACTGGTTGTTGCCGGCCGTGATCGCGCCGGTACCGGTGAACGTGCCATAGGGCACGCCGCCCTGAGTCAGGTTCAGTGTGACGGTGACCAGACCGGTGGCATAGTTGACCGAGGTCGTAACGGTGCCCGCAAGCTTTGCGACCGTGCTGGCGCCAGCGGCTGGCGAGATCACCACGCGACCGGCGACGCGCATCGTGTAGTTGAAGGTGCCGGTGGTTGGCATATTGCTAGGCACGGTCGGCGCGCCGAAGGTGCCATAGGTCACGCGCTTGGCACCCGTGGTGCTGTCGCCGCGCCACCAGCCGGCATAGCTCGTCCGGACCAGCGCGAGCGCCGCGTCGGACGTCACCACCGACGGCGTCGCCGTAATGGTGTTGTTGAGCAGTTCGAGCTGGGTGAACGCGCCCGCCGTCGTCGGCGCGGTGCTCTCCCGATAGACATATTCGGTCACCGTGGTGGCCGGCGGGGTGAGCAGATCGGCGCCGGTGAAACGCGACTCCTCGGTATTCTCACGCACCACGACTTCGGTGGTCTGCGCTGCGGTCGCGGTGCTTTGCAGCGCGAGGCGGACGCGATTCGAGAAAGCGTCTGTACCCGCCGTACCGAGCACGACCGGTCCGGCGGTGGGGTCGCCGGTATAGCTCATCGCTGCCGAGACGGTGAAGAATTCGGCCGCAGCGGTCAGCGGAAGCGCGGCATAGGTGGGCGGCGACGGCGAAGCGCTGGGGGTCGGGGTCGGCGACGGGGTTGGGGTCGGCGTCGGATCGTTGCTGCCGCCGCAACCGGCAACCGTGAGCGCCACGGCCGTGCTGGCGATCAGAACTGAACGGCGAATCATACTGCGACTCCTGTTATCTTGTCATGTCCAAGGCGCTTCGCGCCTTTACCGCCGATGAACGGAGGTTCATCGTGCAGCCGATTGCGGCATGCGGTAGCGTGCTTGCGGCTGAAACGAAAGACGCGAATCAGCCTCCCGTCGCGTCCATGATCGCGCGGAGACGCTGAATCTGGCCCAGCCGCTCGGCCGGGCTGAGTTTCGCCATCGGCCCCGCACCGAAATCGGCCGCGCCCTGCACGCAGCCGGTAAAGGCAACGCGGGCGGCACCCGCCAAAGCCTCGTCTTTCTCTGCCCAGCCGAGATAGGCGTCGAGATTGGCCAGCGACAATTCGGGCTTGGGCGGGGCGGCCGGGATGACGGAGGCACCCAGCTTCTTGACGATCATGTCCCGGTAATAGGCCAGATAAGGAGCCGATCCGCCGGTGAATTCGCGCGGGACCGGGCTGTCGAGCAGCCGCGCCTGCGATTTGACGGCGACGTAGCAGCGGGTGTTGAGGGCAATCCCCTCCTCCACCAGCCTGGCCTTGCCCGCTTCGTCCGCCTTCGCCTTCGCCTCCGCCTTGGCTTTGTCCTCGGCGGCGCGATCACCACAGGCGGTGAGCGACAGAAGCGCCAGCGGCGCCAGCATTGCGAGACGTTTCATGGGGTTGCGCCCTCTCCTTTATTGTGGCGCGACTTTGCCGCGTGGCGGCGATGTGTCAACCGCGCCGCTTGCACGCGCCGCGCTGGCATGCTGTTCGGAGACATGACCGTCCGCAGCCTGTTCGCCACCCGCTTTTCCGAAACCGAACTCGGCGATCCGGCTTTGCTCGCCGAGCTGGGCGATGCCTGTCGCGATCTGGCCGAACACGATCGCGCGGGGCGTGGCTGGTCGAAGGCGCATGGCTATCGCGGTTACACCTCTTACGCCTCGCTCAACGATCTGCCGCTACGCGATCCGCGGTTCGGCGATCTGGTGCGGCACCTCAACCGCCATGTCGCGGGGTTCGCCGATGCGTGCGCGTTCGAGCTGGGCGGGCGGCGGCTGAAGCTCGACAGTTTGTGGGTCAATATCCTGAAGCCCGGCGGCACGCATTCGGGGCATATCCATCCGCACAGCGTGGTCTCGGGCACCATCTATATCGAAGTACCGTTAGGCAGCGGCGCGCTGAAGCTGGAAGACCCGCGCCTCCCCCTGATGATGGCCGCGCCGACTCGTCGCGCCGATGCGCCCGAGGATGTGCAGTCGTTCGTCTATGCCGAGCCAAAACCGGGCAGCATCTTTCTGTGGGAAAGCTGGCTGCGACACGAGGTGGTGACGGGAAATGCGAAGGCGGAGCGGATCAGCATCAGTTTCAACTATCGCTGATGCGTGACCGACACGTCGCGGAACCATTCCGCGTGTGAACCGGTTAGCTTCCATCATATTGGGAGAAGGCATCATGCAAAAAGGTTTAACTACACTGTTGGCGCTGTCGCTTGCGATTCCGATCGCGGCTGCGCCCGTCCTGTCCGGCGAAGCGCAGGCGCAAAGCTGGGAAGAGCGCCAACGCGAGCGCGATCGGGAGTATAATGAGCGTCGTGGGCGCGGGCCCGATCGCCGCGACCGTGCGCAGAGCGGCCGCGACTATCGCTGGCAGGGAGGACAGCGGCGAGACTGGAATCCGCAGGACAGCTATCGTCAGGGGAATTACCGCGAACGCCGCCTGAGCCGTCAGGACCAGATTTATCGCGGCCGCGACAACCGCTATTATTGCCGTCGCAGCGACGGGACGACCGGTTTGGTCGTCGGCGCGGCACTGGGTGGTGTGCTGGGCGGCGTGGTCGGCAATGGCGACATTCTGGGCGTACTGCTGGGCGGTGCCGGCGGTGCCGTGCTTGGTCGGCAGGTCGATCGCGGCAATGTTCGCTGCCGTTGATTTGAAGCGCGAGTAAATGAGACAGCCCGCCGGTCCCTCGACCGGCGGGCTTTTTCGTGGGTCTGGCCTTTTGCGCCGTCGCGGCCTATTTGCGCGCCTTTCCAGAATTACAGGACCGGATCATGGGCTTTCGCTGCGGCATCGTCGGCTTGCCGAACGTCGGCAAATCGACGCTTTTCAACGCGCTGACGCAAACGGCGGCGGCACAGGCGGCGAATTATCCGTTCTGCACGATCGAGCCCAATGTCGGCAACGTCGCAGTGCCCGATCCGCGCCTCGATTCGCTGGCAAAGATCGCGGGTTCGGCGAAGATCATCGAGACGCAGCTGGGTTTCCTCGACATCGCCGGACTGGTGCGTGGCGCGAGCAAGGGCGAAGGTCTGGGCAACCAGTTCCTGGGTAACATTCGTGAGGTGGATGCGATCGTCCATGTCCTGCGCTGTTTCGAGAATGACGACATCCAGCATGTCGACAACAAGGTCGATCCGATTGCGGACGCCGAGACGGTCGAGACCGAATTGATGCTGTCCGACCTGGAGAGCCTGGAGAAGCGCGTCCCGGCGTTGCAGAAAAAGGCGACGCAGGGCGACAAGGATGCGAAAATTGCGGCATCGGTGCTGGCGCAGGCGCTGGATCTGTTGCGCGAAGGCAAACCCGCGCGGCTGACCGTGCCGAAGGACCCCGACGAGAAACGCGCGCTGGCGCAGGCGCAACTCATTACCGCCAAGCCAGTGCTGTATGTGTGTAACGTCAACGAAGAGGATGCCGCGAACGGCAATGACTTCTCCGCACGCGTGTTCGAAAAGGCCAAGGCCGAGGGCGCGCAGGCCGTCGTCGTCTCAGCCGCGATCGAGGCTGAGATCGCAACGATGCCAGCGGAAGAGCGCGGCGAATTCTTGGCCGAACTGGGGCTGGAGGAAACCGGCCTGACGCGCGTGATCCGCGCCGGATATTCGCTGCTCCATCTACTCACCTTCTTCACCGTCGGGCCAAAGGAAGCGCGCGCCTGGACCACGCATGTCGGGGCCAAGGCGCCACAGGCGGCGGGCGAAATCCACACCGATTTCGAGCGCGGCTTCATTCGCGCGGAAACCACCGCGTTCGACGATTTCATCAAGTATAACGGCGAAGCGGGCGCGCGCGACAACGGCAAGCTGCGCAGCGAAGGCAAGGAATATGTCGTGCAGGACGGCGACGTGATGCTGTTCCGCTTCAACGTCTGATTCCGATAGAATCGCGGGGTTTCGCCGCGCGCCGCCGCCCGGCATAAGCGGGCGATGAGCCTGTGGATGTCCGCCGCCGCGATCTGCATCATGCAGACAACGCCCGGCGCGGTGCGTGCCGACGATCCCGGGCTGGTAATCGGGGCACCGGGCGCGGATGTCGCGTCGCCAGCCGCGCTGGACGAGGACACGCCGGAGATTGCCGCATTGCGCGACAATGATCGCGGGGTCTTGCTGTTGTCGAACGGCGGTGCCGACGCGTTCCAGGCAGGCGACCTGTTGACCCAGGCCGTGGCGGCGAAGCGCCCCGGAGCCGGCGATGCGGTGTCGCGTTATAATCTCAGCCAGTTCCTGACCAACGAGAGCAAGTTCGCCGAAGCTGAACTGATGCAGCGCGCGGCACTCGCCGATCTGTCGGGCCGGTGGCGTGCCGACGATCCGCGGCTGGCAACGATCAAGCTCGGCCTCGCGCGGTCGCTGGCCGCGCTGGGTCAGGCACCCGAGGCCGAATTGCTCGCGCGCGAGGCGATTGCGGCGTTGGCGGCCCGCGGTTGCACGGAAAGTACGACGATGGCCGACGGGCTGACGCTGCTCGCCGGGTTCGAGCGGGATCGCGGCAAGCTCGATTCGGCCGAAGCTGGATACCGCGCCGCGATTGCGATCGGCGAACGGCTGCTGCCCGCAGCCACGCCGGCGGAGGATGAGGCCCCCAGCCCGCGCGCCGCAGCGCAAGCCCGCCGCTTCGCCGCGCTTGCCCGGCTGCTCCTCACGCAGGATCGCAAGGTCGAGGCGCTGGCGCTGGCTACACGCAGCGTGGCGCTGGGGCCGTATGAGATCGAGGCGCAGTTTGCGCTCGGCCTGGTCCGGCTGGGCATGGGCACACGCGATGCCGCGACGTTGCGGTCGATCGCACAGGGTCTGGATGCAGGCGCTTTCGCCGGTGGCGAAGTCCGCACCGACGTCATTGACGGTCGCGCGCGGCTGGCGCGCTGGCTGGCGGCGGATAATCCCTATCAGGGATGGGTGCAGATCCGGCAGGCGCAGCGCGGGTTGGGCGAGCGCATGGTGGCGGAGGCCGTGACCGCGGAGGATGCCCGCCGGCTGAGCATGCAGTTCGCGGGCACCCAGCGCGCGACGATCTATGCCGCGTGGCAGGCAGCGCGTGCCGCCGCGCCGATATGGGACCGCGACTTCACGATCTATTTCGACATCGACCGCAGCGAGATCAACCCGAGCGCCGCAATGGTGCTGGACGCTGCTGCCGCGACGTGGCGTCGGGTCGGTGGCGAGATATTGGTCGAAGGGCATCTCGATCGGCGCGGAACCCCCAATTATGACGTCGGCCTGTCCGACCGGATGGCGAGCGCGGCGAAGCGCTATCTGGAGGAGCGCGGCGTCCCGGCGATGGCGATCAGCACGATCGCCTTTGGCCAGAGTCGCCCGGCGGTCGCCACGGCGCGCGGGGTGCCCGAACGCGCAAATCGCCGCGCGGTGATCCGCATCGGCCCGGCAAGCTAGTCAGCGACTCCCCACCCCAGCACCGAACGCCCAGCGAAACGTCCGCGCAATCGCCAGCGTCGACCCGCGCACCAGCGGCACCGCGACGAGCGGGCGTTTCAGATCGTGCATTGCGCGCGCCCATGACGGGAGCAGGTCTACTGCGGCGGCGAAGATCGCCGCCTGGGCCGGGGCGACGGCGAGGTTGGGCGCGGGCTGGGCGAGGACGAAGTGGGCGACTTCCCGTGTGCGGGCATCGACCGCGAGTTGCGGGCGCATGCGGGCGATCAGCGCTTCGGCCTCCGCCTTGCTGCGCGGGACCGGGTCGGCACCGAGCGCTTCGGCGATGCGGGCGGTTTCGGCGAAATAGATATCCTCCTGTGCCGGGGTCAGCGGGACGCCGTAGCGCTGCCACGCGGCGAGGAAGCACCACATCTCCGTCACATGGACCCAGGCGAGCAGGTCGGGGTCGTCGGCGCGATAGGGGGTGCCGTCCTGTAGCGTGCCGCCGATGCGTTCGTGGACTTCGCGGACCTTGGCGATGGCGGCTTCGGCACTCCCCCGTTCGGCAAAGGTGGTCACCGCGATGAAGCGCGCGGTACGGCGCAGGCGGCCGAGCATGTCGGTGCGAAACGCGCTGTGGTCCCACACGCCGGCCAGCACCGCCGGGTGCAGCATCTGAAGCAATAGCGACGCGACGCCGCCGACCATCATCGTCGTGACATCGCCATGCACGCGCCAGGTGACTGAATCGCGCGCGAACAGCGCATCGTCGCTGCGCTGAACCGGGGTTTCGCCCTTGTCCTGATCGTTGAAGGTGCGGCGCACCACCCCGATCAGGCGCGCGCGCAGTCCGGCGACGGGATTGGGAGCGGATGGCATCCGCTGTCAGGTAAGACGCCGGCGATGAACCGGCAAGGTTGGCGAAGCGGCCGATGGCGGCTATGGCGCGCGGATGATCGCCCGGTTGATCCTGATGCTGGCGCTGTTGTTCAGCACCCTGCCCGCCCCGGCGGCGGCGGCTCCGGCATGTCATGATGCGGCGATGGCGGAGATGGGGACGGCGGACATGGCGATGGATCATGCCGCGCCCGCCCCCGTGCCGGAGCCCGACCGGATTCCAAAGATGGGCAACATGCTGTGCGTGGGATGCATCGCCCCCGCGACGCTGCGCGTGCCGCAGGTCGAATCGCAACGCCGCCTGATAGGCGAGCATGGCGCACCACCGCTCGACACGGGGCTGCACGCGCCCGCTGGACCGCCAGAGACGCCCCCTCCGCGCGCCTGATACCGACGCGGGGCATGCCCCGACGCATCTGGACCAGACACGGAGTTTTTTACATGAAGATGAGCGTATCGCTCGCCGCCCTGTTGGCGGCGACGTCGTTGCCCGTTGCGGCAACGGCACAGGATCATAGCGGACATATCATGCCCGCCCCTGCCCCCAAACCGACACCGGCCCCAACGCCGGTTCCCACGCCGACGCCGACACCCGCACCGCTGCCGCATCAGCATCACGCACCGAAAGCGGAGGCAGCCGAGGACAACGCCGCCATCGCCTCCGGCACCGCCTTACTCCCCGCTGCCGAGAGCGGGATGCATGACGGGCTGCATCTTATGGCCGGGGAGTGGATGATTATGGGCCATGGCTATCTGTGGGGCGCGGTCACCGATCAGGGCGGGCCGCGCGGCGACGATATGGCGTTTATCCAGTCGATGGGAATGGTCACTGCCGCCCGCGACCTGAACGACACGACACGGATCGAATTGCGCACGATGTTCAGCCTGGAGCCGCTGATGGGCAAGCGCGGCTATCCCAATCTGTTCGCGGCGGGCGAGACCGCGAACGGTCGCGCGCTGGTCGACCGGCAGCATCCGCACGATCTGTTCATGGAGCTGGCGGCACGGCTGGAGTTGGACGTCAGCGAGAGCACGACCGCGTTCCTTTATGGCGGGCCGGTGGGCGAGCCTGCGCTGGGGCCGCCCGCCTTCATGCACCGGCGATCGGCGCGGTATCAGACGATGTCGCCGATCGCGCATCACTGGTTCGATTCGACGCATATTACCTATGGCGTGGTCACGGCTGGCGTGCGCGGGCGGACGTTCCAGCTGGAAACATCGGCGTTCAAGGGGCGGGAGCCGGACGAGGAACGCTGGGGCTTCGATCCAATCAAGCTAGATTCGTGGAGCGTGCGCGGGACATGGACGCCATCGCCAAACTGGGCGGCACAAGTGAGTTTCGGGCGGCTGGAAAGCCCGGAGGCGCTGCACGGTGACGAGGATGAGGCGCGCACCACCGCCAGCGTGCATTATGCGAAGGGCGGGCTGTCGGCGACGATCGCCTTCTCGGCCAAGAACCGTTTGCCCGGGCCGACACTCACCGCGTGGGTGGCGGAGGCGAACTGGGATATCGACGCACGCCATACCGTGTTCGCACGCGGCGAAATGGTCGAGAATGACGAGTTGTTTCCCGACCATTCGCATCCATTGCACGACCGGCGGTTCCGGGTCGGGCGGCTGGAGGGCGGCTATGCCTATCGCATTCCGCTGGCGAAATCGGTCAATCTGGCACTGGGCGCGAGCGCGGCGACCTATTTCAAGCCGGGTACGCTCGACCCCTTTTACGGCGAGTCGCCGGTCAGCGTGACGGGGTTCGCAAAGCTGTCATTGGGGTCGTGACGGGAGCGGGCGGGGAGCGATCCCCGCCCCTCTTGCCAAAACCCGGTTTCAGTCCGAAACTGATCCCATGATATATTTCGACGATCTGGAAGTGGGCGCGACGGCGTCGTTCGGCAGCTATCATGTGACGCGCGAGGAATCGCTGGCTTTCGCCGAGAAATACGACCCGCAGCCCTTTCATTTGTCCGACGAAGAGGCTGCAAAAACGCATTTCGGGCGGATGTCGGCAAGTGGTTGGCACACGTGCGCAATGGCGATGGCGATGCTGGTCGAGCAGATGAAGGCGCATCCGCAGGCGAGCCTGGGCGCGGCGGGAATCGACGAGTTACGCTGGCTGAAACCGGTGTTTCCCGGCGACACGCTGCGCTGTGAAACCGAATTGCTTGAGAAAAAGGCGTCGGAGAAGCGACCCGAAATGGGCAGCACGCGCAGCCAGATGTTAGTGTTCAATCAGCATGACGAGAAGGTGCTGAGCTTTATCGCGCGCGGATTGCTTGCGCGGCGACCGGCGGGCTAACCCACCGGCCGCACACGCACCCCGCTGAAGTCAGCGTGGACGGCGGTCGCGGCGGTCCTGCCGGTTTTCACGGCGAAGCTCGCGGCGGTCCTGACGGTATTCGCGGCGATAGTCCCGACGATCATCGCGGCGCTCCGCACGAGCTTCGGGACGCGTTACCTGACCATTGCGATAGGCTTGGCGGTCGCCGCGACGGTCTTGCCGATAGTCGCGATTGTCCTGACGGCGATCCTGCGCGAATTCGCGCCAGTTCTGGCGAATGTCGCGCGGGGCACCACGCCAGTTCGAGCGACGACCTTCCCAGTAACGCTGCTGATCGCGGTTCCACCGGATCGGCCGGCGGTCGCGCCCGTACACATAATAACCGGTGCCGGGGTAGTAATAATCGCCCTGCCAGCCCCAATAGGCGCTTCCATAGCTGGCACCGCCATAGCCATAATCGTCGTCATAATAGCCGCCGCCATAGCCACCGCCGCCATAGCCGACCGAGACGCCGGAACTGCCATAGCCATCGGTGCAGGCCGAAACGCCAAGCGCCGCCGCACCGATCAGGCCGACAGTAACGATACGTGGAATATACATGATACGCTCTCCACGGGCGTGCTTCGAGCCGCCCAACCGTTTGAAAACGGGGGAGAAGGTGAATCGGTTCCGTTAATGCCCCGCGAAGCCCACCAACGTCGTGACGTGAATGCCCTCGGCCCGCAGCGCATCGGCACCGCGCAATTCGGGCAAGTCGATGACGAAAGCCGCCTCCGTCACTTGTGCCCCGGCTTTGCGCAACAGTCGCACGGCGGCGCGGGCGGTGCCGCCGGTGGCGATCAGGTCGTCGATCAGCAGGATGCGCGCGCCGGGGGCAAAAGAATCGGCATGGATCGCGATGCGGTCAGTGCCATATTCCAGCGTATAGTCTTCGGTGAGGGTGGCGCCGGGCAGCTTGCCGTCCTTGCGCACCAGCAGCACCCCTGCCCCCAGCGCCAGCGCGACCGGCGTGGCGAAGAGGAAGCCGCGCGCCTCGATCCCCGCGACCAGATCGACTTGACCCTCGACTGCGTCGACGATCCGCTCGACCGCGCGCGCAAGGCCGGCGGGGTCGAGCAACAGCGTGGTGATGTCGCGGAACATGATTCCGGGCTTGGGAAAATCCGGGATCGTGCGGATCAGCGCGCGGAGATCGTCGTTCGAGTTCATCGGTCGGTTCCCCAAGCAAACGGCCCGGGAATCGCTTCCCGGGCCGTTCGGTTTCGTGTCGGCGTTACCCGATCAATGCTTCAGATTGCGCCAGATGCTCTTGTACGCACCATAGGTCAGGAAGCAGAAGATCAGCAGGAAGATTACCGTCGCCAGACCAGCGGTCTTGCGCGCCTGAAGCTTCGGCTCCGCGGTCCATGCGAGGAACGCGGCAACGTCCTTGGCATAATTATCGACCTTGGCCGCCGTGCCGTCCGAATAGGTGACCTGACCGTCCTTGAGCGGCGGTGCCATCGCCAGGTTGAGCGTGGCGAAATAAGGGTTGAAGTGCAGGCCGGTCGGCGTTTTTGCTTCCGGGAACTCCTTGAGCAGCGCAGCAGGCTGTACCTGATAGCCGGTCAGCAGCGAGTAAATATAGGCCGGGCCATTGTGGCGCGCCTTGGCCATCAGCGACAGATCCGGCGGGATCGCGTTGTTGTTGGCGGCGCGGGCGGCGACGTCGTTGGCATAGACCAGCGGGAACTTGTCCGAGGGCAGACCGTCGCGGGTTGCGGCTTCACCGGTGTCCGGGTTCACCGAAGGAACCTGAAAACCCTTGGCCAGCGTCTTTACCTGACCCTCGTCATAGCCGAGCGCCTCGAGATCGCGGAACGACACCAGCCGCAGCGAGTGACAGGCGGCGCACACTTCCTTGTACACCTGAAGCCCGCGCTGAAGCTGGCGATTGTCATACTTGCCCAAGAAGCCGTCGAACGAGAACTTGGTCTCTTTCGCGTGCTCGTGGAATTCATGCTCCGCCGTCGGCGCAACCTTCATTCCGTTCGAGAGCGTGTCCCAGATGCCGAACAGCAGGGCGGCAACGAAGCCCAGCCCGACCAAGCCGCCAAGAATGCGAACCATTTTATCCAGTCCCTCTTATTCGGCAGCGATTGCGGTTTGTGCAGGCGAAGTGCCGCCCTTGCCCGCGAGCACCGCTTCGGTGATCGAGTTGGGCAGCGGACGCGGACGCTCCATCGCCGACACAATCGGCAGGATCAGCAGGAAGTGCATGAAGTAATAGGCGGTGGCGATCTGACCGATCAGGATCACCCAGGGCGACGGCGATGCGCCGCCGATGTAACCCAGCACCAGTACGTCAATCAGCAGGATCCACAGGAACCAGCGATAGGTCGGGCGATAGTTCGCCGAACGCACCGGCGACGTGTCCAGCCACGGCAAGAAGAACAGCAGCAGGATCGCCCCGAACATGGCGAGCACGCCCCACAGCTTCGCCGGGATCCACAGGAAGTCGAAGGTGAACGACTTCAGGATCGCGTAGAAGGGCAGGAAATACCATTCGGGCACAATGTGCGCCGGCGTCGAAAGCGGGTTGGCCGGAATGTAATTGTCCGGATGGCCCAGCAGGTTCGGCGAGAAGAAAATCAGCAGCGACAGGATCAGCAGCGCCACGCCCACACCCACGCCATCCTTGGCGGTATAATAGGGGTGGAACGGCACCGTATCCTGCTCGCTCTTCACTTCCACGCCGGTCGGGTTCGACGAGCCGGGAATGTGCAGTGCCCAAATGTGGAGGATGACCACACCGGCGATCACGAACGGCAGCAGATAGTGGAGCGAGAAGAAGCGGTTGAGCGCGGCATTGTCCGGCACGTAACCGCCCAGCAGCCACACGCGGATCGTCTCACCCACCCCCGGTATCGCCGAAAAGAAGCCGGTGATGACCTGTGCGCCCCAGAAGCTCATCTGACCCCATGGCAGCACGTAACCCATGAACGCGGTGGCCATCATCAGCAGGAAGATGACGACGCCGAGCAGCCACACCATTTCGCGCGGTGCCTTGTACGATCCGTACCACAGGCCGCGCGCCATATGGATATAGACGACGAGCAGGAACATCGACGCGCCGTTGGCGTGCGCATAGCGGAAGAACCAGCCGCCATTCACGTCGCGCATGATATGCTCGACGCTGTCGAATGCGATGCCCGCATTGGCGGCATAATGCATCGCCAGCACGATGCCGGTGACGATCTGAAGCACCAGGAACAGGCCGGCGAGGATGCCGAAGTTCCAGAAATAATTGAGGTTGCGCGGCACGGGATAGCCCGCGCCGACCGCGTTATAGACGAAGCGCGGAAGCGGCAGACGATCGTCCACCCACTTCATCAGCGGATGCTTCGGCGTGTATTGCGTTGCCCAGGGAAAGCTCATGCCATCTACCCTCAGCCGACCCGGATCGCGGTGTCGGAAATGAACTCATAGTCGGGAACCGCCAGGTTGGTCGGTGCTGGCCCCGTGCGGATGCGACCCGCCGTGTCGTAGGCCGAACCGTGACACGGGCAGAAATAGCCGCCGAACGGCCCCTTGTTCTCGCCCTCGCCAGCACCCAGCGGCACGCAGCCCAGATGGGTGCAGACGCCCAGCGTGATCAGCCAGTTGGCCTTGCCCTCCTTCGTCCGCTGCGCAAGCGTCTGGGGATCGCGCAGGGTATCGACGGCGACGGCGTTCGCCTCGTCCATTTCCTTTTGTGTCAGGTTGCGCACGAACAGCGGCTGCTTCAAAAAGCTGGACTTGATCGCCTGACCCGGCTGGATCGCCGACACGTCGAGTTCGGTGGTCGACAGCGCGAGCACGTCGGCCGACGGGCTCATCTGGTTGACCAAAGGCAGCGCAATCACGCCCGCGCCGACGCCCGCCCATGCGACCGCACCGATCGCGAGATAGTCGCGGCGACGCGGATCGGCCGGCGCGTCGACCGCGTCACCTGGAGGAACAGCTTCATCAAGCGTTGCCATGCATCAGCCCTTGCACTTCAAAACACGTGGGGCGCTGAAAAACGCCCCCTAAATCCGGATGCGGTACAGCGCGCGAACGCCATACCATAGTCCCCCGGTGCCCCCGGTGACTGCGCGGCCTGATAGACGCCACATGCGGGTTTTGCCAACCGCCTTTTTGCCCGACTTGTCGTGGGGGCCGCCCCTGCCCTACGGAAGCTGGATGCGCATCGCCCTGTTCCAGCCCGATATTGCCGGAAACGTCGGTGCCGTGCTGCGCATCGGCGCGTGTCTGGCGACCCCGGTCGAGCTGATCGAACCGATGGGATTCGCGTGGGACGACAAGCGCGTGGCGCGAGCAGGGATGGACTATATCGACCATGTGCAGGTGACGCGGCATCAGGGATGGGATGCGTTTGCGGCGCAGGCGACCGGGCGAATCGTGCTGCTGACGACCAAGGGTGCGACGCCGCTGCACGATTTTGCGTTTCTGCCCGACGATATCCTGTTGTTCGGCAGTGAGGGCGCGGGCGCGCCGGAACATGTCCATGAGCGGGCGGACGCTCGCGTGTTCATTCCAATGGCGGCGGGGATGCGGTCGATGAACCTGTCGGTATCGGCGGGAATCGTGCTGGCGGAGGCGTTGCGGCAAACCGGCGGGTGGCCTTTGCCCGCCAAAATGGATTAGGGCGCGCGCCATGCTGACGCTCGATACCCAACAATCCACCGCCCGTAGCTGGTTCGAGAGCCTGCGCGACCAGATCTGTGCCGCGTTCGAGGCGATCGAGCGCCAAGCCGGGTCGGATGCGAGCTTCGAGTACACGCCATGGGATCGCGTCGATCCATCGGGCGAGCCCGGCGGTGGCGGTGTTCGGGGCGTGATGAAGGGGAAGGTGTTCGAGAAGGTCGGGGTCAACGTCTCCACCGTCGGCGGCATGTTCGAGGGCGAATTCGCCAAGTCGATCAACGGCGCGAGCGAGGACCCGCGATTCTTTGCGACTGGCATCAGTCTGGTTGCGCATATGGCCAACCCGCATGTGCCCGCCGTGCATATGAACACGCGGTTCCTGGTGACGACGAAGCGCTGGTTCGGTGGGGGCGCGGATTTGAACCCGCCGATCCCGTATGAGGCGGATACGGCGGATTTCCACGCGGTGCTTAAAGCGGCGTGCGACGCGCATGATCCCGCGCATTATCCGCGCTTCAAGCAATGGGCGGACGATTATTTCTGGATTCCACACCGCAATGTCCATCGCGGGGTTGGCGGGATTTTCTACGATCATCTGGCGAGCGACGAGACGGATGATTGGGACGCCAATTTCGCGTTCACGCAGGATGTCGGCCGCGCGTTTCTGGAGACCTATCCGGCGATCGTGCGGCGACGGATGGGGATGGATTTTAGCGATGCCGACCGGGCGCGGATGCTGGCATGGCGCGGGCGCTATGCCGAATTCAACCTGGTCTATGATCGCGGCACGCTGTTCGGGTTGAAGACCGGGGGCAATATCGATGCGATCCTGATGAGCCTCCCGCCGGTCGCTACATGGGCCTGAAGCCATGGGATTGATTGGGGTGAAACCCGGCGAGGTGGCAGCGGTCGTCACCAGCCTGGAGATGCTGGAGCGGCCGCGCGCGCGCCCGCTGCCCGAATCGGCGCTGCGGCTGGTGCGGTGGGAGCGCCCTGCCCCCGACAAGTACCGCACGCTGTTTCGCCGGGTGGGCGAGCCGTGGCTGTGGTTCTCGCGCCTCATCATGGACGACGACCGGCTGGAGGCAATCATCCATGACGATGGAATCGAGATTTACGCGGTGGTTGATCCGCGCGGAATCGAGATCGGGCTGCTGGAGCTCGATTTCCGGGTGCCGGCGACGTGCGAGCTGTCATTTTTCGGGCTGGTGCCCGAACTGGCGGGCAAAGGACATGGCCGCTGGCTGATGGCACAGGCGCTGATGCGGGCATGGCGCAGCGGCGTGACGCGGGTGTGGGTCCATACCTGTTCGCTGGACCATCCATCGGCGCTGGGATTTTACCGCGCGTCGGGCTTTACGGCCTTTGCACGCGCGGTCGAGACCTTCGCCGATCCGCGCCTGTCAGGCCATCTGCTCCGCGAGGCGGCCCCTCATGTACCGCTGCTGGACCCCGCCAGCCGGCGATAGGCGGCAACGCGGACGAGGGTGAAGGCGGCATAGGCCAGCGCCGCCCCCGCCGCGACCGGCACCAGCAGGATCGCCTGCGCCAGTTGGCCGCCACCCGCCAGCGCGGTCAGCATCTGGACGAGGATCAGCAGCGCCAGCGCGGCTGCGCCGGTGATGATGACGACACCCATGCCCAGGATCGCGATTCGCCAGCCATTGCCCGCGCTGGATTTGAACCCGCGCTCGATCGCGCCTAGCAGGCCGCGTTCGGGTTCGGCGGCATAGGCCGGCCCCATCAGCCAGGTGCGCCCGAAGATATAGAGGCCGGGGATCACGAACAGCGCGAAACCAAGCTGCATCAGCGCGCCATTGGCGAAACCGAGCAGCACGAAGGGCAGCAGGCGCAGCGCGGATGCCTGCAACAGCTCCCGCACCGACAGGCCGCGTTGCAGGAACAGGTTGAGCAACGCCAGCGTACCGAGATCGAGCGCGACCGTTATCAGCAACAGCCACACCAGATTGGCGCTGTAGAAGGCGGTGATAATCGCGCGCATCTGCTCCGGCGTCGCCGCTTCCGGCACCGCCAGCCCGCTCGCCAGCATCGCCAGCGCCAGGATCGGCAGCAGGTAGAACACGCCGGCGATGCGCAGGACGAGATCGCGGTCCGAACGCCACAGGGCCGCAGCGTCGGCAAGCGCGCTGCCGATGGAAAGGGTCATGGGGCGGGCGTTGCCTCGCGCGCCAGCAGCGCCACGAACAGCTTCGCGGTGAAGGCGGTGCCCAGCACGGTGAAGGCGGTGGAGACCGCCCCACCGACGATGGTGGTCAGCACGGTCGCCAGCGACAGCCCGCCATCGCCACGTCCGGCGACCAGATACATGATCGCACCGAACGCGCTGGTCGCAGCCAGATTCGCCACGATCGCCACGATTCCATAGAGCAGGATCACGCCGACGATCTTGAGTGCGACGCCACGCGTGAGCGACCATGACCGGGAAACTGCACCGAGCGCGACCCGCTCACCAACGATCACCGGCAGCGTCACGACAAGCCGTGCGAAGATCCACAGCAACAGCGGGATCAGGATCAGGCCGTAAAGCGTGAGCCACATTCCGGCTCCCGGGGGAATCTCGGGCATCGACCCCGGAGCGACCGAAGCGAAGTTCACGCCACTAAAGGCGAGGATCACCCCGACCGGGATGGCCAGCAGAAGCATCGCCACCACGAGGACGACCATCACCAGCAGCGCCGCCGGGAAACGCCGCGTTGCCACGCTGGTCGCGCTCTTGCTCAGGCTCGGGTCGATCGCCAGCGCCGTGATCGCCAGCTGGCCCCAAAATGTTACCAGCGCCAACAGCAGTGACCCGATGCCAAGCCCCGCCGAAAGGCCGGGAGTCGCGCCCTGCTGCAATTCGGTGACGTTGGCGCTGACCACGGCCGGCACGAAGATCGCCAGCAACGCGATTGGCAGGATCGTACCCAGATTGTCGCTCAAAAACTCGGCTGTCCGGTCCCAGACATTGCCCATGCTGATCATATCACACCCCTCGTTCCAGTCTGTTAGCCGATCAATTTGCCCCGCGCCACTGGTTGCGAAGGAAACGTTGTTGGCGCATCGGGGGCGTGATGGAATCGAAGCATGGGATTGAATGGCGGGTGGCGGACGGGCGTGTGCCCTATCCTCTTGCGCTGGCCGAGATGGAGGCGCGCGTCGCCGCGATTCAGACGGGCACGGCGGATGAGCTGATCTGGCTGCTCGAACATCCGCCGGTCTATACCGCGGGGACCAGTGCCGATCCGGCCGAGCTGATCGACCCGCGCTTTCCGGTGTTTCAGACGGGGCGCGGCGGACGCTACACCTATCACGGACCGGGGCAGCGCGTCGGTTATGCGATGCTCGATCTGTCCCGGCGCAACAAGGATGTGCGCTGTTACGTCCACGCCCTCGAAGGCTGGGTGATCGCGGCGCTGGGGGAATGCGGCATCACCGCTTTTCGCACCGAGGGGCGGATCGGCATCTGGACCCGCGACGGCGGGAGCGAAGCAAAGATCGGCGCGATCGGCGTGCGCGTGCGGCGCTGGGTGACGATGCATGGCTTTGCCGTAAACCTTGACCCCAACCTCGCCGATTTCGGGGGCATCGTGCCATGCGGGCTGCCCGAATTCCCGGTCACCAGCGCCGCCGCGCTGGGAAAGGACATCACACCTGCAACCTTTGATGCCGCGCTTGCGTTATCACTCCCGGCCTTCCTGAATGCGCTGGGCGGTCCCTGTAACGACACCACTCCCTGAAATGAGGCCAAAACAAGGCTTGAGGGCGCGGCACGAAGCGTTTATGTCCACCACGATTGGGATAAACCGGCTGGATGCCGCCCAAGACCATTATCCAGGAGCCTAAATTATGCGTTCACTCTTCACCAAGGCCGTTGCCGGTTCGATGATTGCCAGCGCCGCACTGCTGGTTTCCGCCTGCGGCGAGAAGACCGAGAACACCGTCGACAACACGGCCGTCATGGACGTGAACCAGACCGATCCGGTGCTAGACGGCACGACCAGCGACAACATGACCATGGTCGACGGCGCGACGGGCAATGACATGGGCATGGCCAACGACACGATGTCGATGGGCAATGACACCATGGGCGGCGACAGCATGGGCAACGGCATGTAATTCGCCACTGGCGATTTGCATCTGCGTTGGGGCCGCTCGGGCAACCGGGCGGCCCTTTCGATTCCGGGCCTCCCGGTTTCCGCGGCTTTTTGCGGAGCCGGAACGAAGCCGGGACAAAAAGCGCTTGGGGACAGGATGAAAAATCCGTAACCCCATTGCATAAGTATTGCGTTCAAGAGGGTCAGGATGCTGATTTCACGGTTGGTTTGCGCGTCGATCGGGGCGGCGGCACTGTTCGGCGCAGTCCCTGCGTCGGCGCAATTCTATTTCAAGGGGCCGGACATCAGCGGCCCGCGCGTGACCGGTGACGAGCCGGGCATTCTGGTCCAGCCGTTTCCCGACGCGACGCGCGCGGAACTTCGCGCCGCAATGGTGTGGAACATGCGCGCCGCGCTGAACGTCGCGGCACTGCAATGCCAGTTCGCACCGACGCTGTTGACGCTGCCCAATTACAATTCGATCCTGAAGGATCACGCGACCGAGCTCAACGATTCCTATGCCATACTGACCAAATATTTTCAGCGCACGATCAAGACGCCAAAGGCGGCGCAGGCGGCGCTCGATCAATATGGCACGCGCGTCTATTCCAGCTTTTCGGCGGTGCATGCGCAGTTGACCTTTTGTCAGGCGGCGCATTCGGTATCGCAGCAGGCGGTGTTCACCCCGCGCGGCAATTTCGGGGATCTCGCCGCACTGCGGCTGCGCGAGGTGCGCAACAGCCTGATCCGCTGGGGCGAGCAGCAATTCCCCTATATGTATCACGCGTCGCTGCCCGGAAATCCGAAGTTCGGCGACGAAAAATGCTGGCGCAAGGATATTTACGAACCCGCACGCTGCGTGCCGAAGCGGTAATTTAACGCAGGCCTAACGTCTTGTGCGCCTGTAATGTCAGGCGCCATTGCGGGCGTTCCAGCGCGAAATCGACGGCCGCCTGAACATTGGCGGCCGCATTCGCATCGTCCATCGGCTGGATCAGGAAATGGGCGAAGTCCCATCGTTCGAGCGCCGCGACATCGGTGCCGGACTGCGGCCAGACCAGTTTCAGTTCGTCGCCCGATCGCTGGACAACCTTACTGCCCGCCTTGGGGCTGATGCACACCCAGTCGATTCCGGGATGGATGGGCAGCGTGCCGTTGCTCTCAATCGCAATGCGAAAGCCGCGTGCGTGCAGCGCATCGACCAGTGCGTCGTCGATTTGAAGCATCGGCTCGCCCCCGGTCAGCACGACGAAACGGTTTACATGGCCATCGCCCCAGAACCCCGCCACCGCATCCGCCAACGCCCCGGCATCGGGGAACTTGCCGCCGCCCAGCCCGTCGGTACCGACGAAATCGGTGTCGCAGAATTTGCACACCGCGCTCGCCCGGTCCTGTTCGCGCCCGCTCCACAAATTGCATCCGGCAAAGCGCACGAACACCGCACGCGCGCCGGCATTCACGCCTTCGCCCTGAAGCGTCAGGAACATTTCCTTGACCGCATAGGTCATCGGCCGCTTACCTCAGAAATTCGGCGTAACGGGTGGGATCGGGCACGCCCGCCTCTTCAAACCCCTTGGCGCGCAGACGGCAGCTGTCGCACACGCCGCAATGCACGCCGCCCGGTGCGGGGTCATAGCATGACCAGCTGAGGCCCAGATTCAGTCCCAGTTCCATGCCCCGGCGGACGATATCGGCCTTGGTCATATCCTGTAACGGGGCGCGGATGTGGAAGGGCTCGCCCTCGACCCCGGCCTTGGTCGCCAGTTCGGCGAGCTTTTCAAACCCTGTAATGAATTCGGGGCGGCAATCGGGATAGCCCGAATAATCGAGGGCGTTGACGCCGATAAACAGGTCGCGTGCGCCCAGCGCTTCGGCCCAGCCGAGCGCGAGGCTGAGGAAGATCGTGTTGCGCGCGGGGACATAGGTGACGGGGATGTCGGTCCCCACCCCGCCCTTTGGCACCGCGATATCGGCGGTCAGCGCCGATCCACCGAACAGCGACAGATCGAGCGGGAGCACGACGTGGCGCTCCGCACCCAATATGCTGGCGATGCGACGGGCGGCGGCCAGTTCGACATGATGCCGCTGGTTATAGTCGATCGACAGCGCGAACAGGCGATAGCCGTCGGCGACCGCGCTGGCGGCGGAAACGAAAGAGTCGAGGCCGCCCGAGATCAGGGCGACGGCAATTTTTGAAGGTTCGGTCATTCATGCCCGGCTATCGGCTTTGCCGCATCGCGGCAAGCACAGGGTCATCGCGCGCTACTTGCACGCGCCGGAGCGGCGACCTTCATATTCCTCGGTAAAGGGCAGGCCGCGGCTGATTCCCTGTGTCTCGATGCGGACGAGACGCGGCGTTTCGACCGTGATCCGCGTGTCGCCATTGCCGACGCCGGGGCAGCTATAGGTAACGCGCCCGCCATTCGCGCCATTTTCCACCACGAAGCGCGAGCATGATACGCCGCGATGGCGAAGTTGCAGCAGCACTTGCGGATCGGAAATGCAGATCGAACGGGTCGAACCGTCCGGCGCACGCAGCTGCCACTCGCCGCGCTCGATCCCGGCCAGGGCGGTAAGCGCACCCGTCTGTGCCACGGCCGCATAGCCGACCGCCGTTGTCGCCAACAGCGCGAGGGGAGCGATAAGGGATACGATCTTGCTCATTTCACCGCTCCCCTAGCACGATTCGGCTTTCAATTTGCTGACAATTTCGGTTACGCAACGGAATCGACAGTGATCGGAAATTTTGTCGCGCAGAAGGCACAATCGACGGTGATGACGCCATCTTCCGCCATTTCGGCGCGATCGCCCGGCGAAAATTTGGCGAGGACGCCCGCGATATAATCGGGGTCACAACGGCAACCCCTCACCAGATCGACGCCGCCCTGAACGCGAACCTCATCTTCTTCGTTGAACAGCCGCCAGACCAGCCCTTCCAGCGGAAGCAAGGGGTCGGCAAGTTCGTCGGCACCCATCGTGCCACCCAGCGCCTCGACATGCTCCCATTCGGGATGATCGAGCTGCGCATGAAGACGCTCACGGCCATCCTCGCCCTCCGGCAAATGCTGGAGGAACAGGCCTCCGGCGACGCACCGCCCCTGGGCGTCGCGGCCGATGCCGAGCCGCACGAGGCTGGGGATTTGTTCGGACTGGCGGAAATAACTCTCCGCCGCTTCGGCCAGCGAGCCACCGTCGAGCGGAACGATGCCTTGGTAGCGTTCGCCACTCGTCACCTGATCGAAGGTGATGGCGAGGAAGCCTTGGTTGAACAGCGCGTAGAGCGACGGGTTCTTGCCCAGTTGCGCCAACCGCTCGGCATCGAACTGGACATAGCCGCGCAGCTCACCGCCCTTGTAATCGCACACCAGCAGGCTGACGATCCCGGCCCCCCGCCCCGCCGGCGTCTGCGCCTGAAGCGTCAGCTGTCCCGCGGCATCCTTCAGCGTCGAGCCGAGCAACGCGGTCAGCGTCAGCGCCTCCGCCAGCAACCGCTCGATCGGCGGCGGATAGGCGTGCGCGGTCAGGATCGCGTCCAGCACCGGCCCCAGCCGCGCGACGCGCCCGCGCGCGTCGCGGTGCGGCAAGGTGAAGTTGACGGTGCGGTCGAGATCGGTGGGGGCAGGGTTGAGAGTCGTCACAAATTCACTTTCGTCCTCCCCGCGAAGACAGGGATGACGGCTTAAGTGGGTGGTGACCCGGTTGCCTTCAACAGCAACCGATCAGGGTGCGATCTGTCCGAAGCACCAGCGCAAGATCGCCTTTTGCGCATGCAGGCGGTTTTCCGCCTCGGGCCAGATCAGCGATTGCGGGCCGTCGATCACCTCCGGCGTGACCTCCTCGCCGCGATGCGCGGGGAGGCAGTGGAGGAATTTCGCGTCGGGCTTGGCCTTTGCCATCAGCGTGGCATCGACCTGATAGGGAGTAAGCGCCGCCAATTTCGTTTCAGCATGAAGCTGGCCCATCGAGATCCAGGTGTCGGTAACGACGATGTCGGCACCGGCAACGGCCTCTGCTGGATCGTTGACGACACGCGCGCGGCCCTTGCCCCGCGCCATCGCGGCGTCGGGCAGCGCGAAGCTCTGGGGACAAGCGGCGACCACATCGAAATGCATCAGCCCCGCCGCCTCGACCAGCGAAGCGAGCACATTGTTGCCGTCGCCGAGCCATGCGACCTTCAGGCCGGGGAGCGCCTTGCCGCTTTCCAAAATGGTCTGGAGGTCGGCCATGATCTGGCAGGGGTGGCTGTCGTCGGTCAGGCCGTTGATGACCGGAACCGAGGCATATTCGGCCATTTCCAGCAGCTTGGCGTGATTGTCGGTGCGCACCATGATGGCGTCGCAATAGCCGGAGAGGACACGCGCGGTGTCGGCGACGGACTCGCCGCGTCCGAGCTGACTGCTGGCGGAATCGAGGACGACGGCGCTGCCGCCGAGCTGGCGGATCGCCATGTCGAAGCTGACGCGGGTGCGGGTCGAGCTTTTCTCGAACACCATCGCCAGCGTGTGGCCCGCAAGCGGGGCGTCGGCATCGACGCGACCCTTTGGCCAGCCGGTGCGCGCCGCCTTACGATCAATCGCATCGGCGAGGATTGCGGCAATGCCGTCGGGTCCGGCGTCAGTGAGGGACAGGAAATTGCGGTAGGTCATGGGACAAATCCCTCTCCGCCCGTCCCCAGCGACAGCGGGGACGAACGGCTCGTTTCAATTATGCAATCAGTCGTCCGCCAGCGGCGCATAGCTGCGCGCGCCTGCGCTCAGCCGCTCGACGCACTCGGCGATATGGGTTTGGTCGATCACCAGCGGCGGGAGGACGCGGAAGACGTTCTCGCCTGCCGCGACCGTCAGCAGCCCGTGATTGTCGCGCAGATGCGCCACGAAATCGCGCGCGACCGCCGGTTCCTTGAGCTTGATGCCGAGCATCAGGCCCTTGCCGCGAATCTCGTCGAACAACTGATCGTGATTGGGAATCATCTGCTCGAACGCCTGTCGCAGCCGGTCGCCCATCTTCTCGACGCGCTCGAAAAAGCCGTCCTCCAGCATCACGTCGAGCACCGCCATGCCCGCTGCCATCGCCAGCGGGTTGCCGCCATAGGTGGAGCCGTGGGTGCCGAACACCATCCCCTTCGCGGCTTCCTCGGTCGCCAGACACGCGCCGAGCGGGAAGCCGCCGCCGATGCCCTTGGCCACGGTCATGATGTCGGGGGTGATCCCGTAATGTTCGTGCGCGAAGAATTTGCCGGTGCGGCCATAGCCGCACTGGATTTCGTCGAGGATCAGCAACATGCCGCGCTCGTCGCACGCCTTGCGCAGCCCCTGAATGAACTCGGACGTGCCGGCGGTCATCCCGCCCTCACCCTGCACCGTTTCGACCATGAACCCAGCGGTATCGTCGTCCACCAGCGCCAGCGCGGCGGCGAGATCGTTGAACGGGGCATAGTCGAAACCGGGCAGCAGCGGCTCGAACCCGTCGCGCATCTTCGCCTGATTGGTCGCCGAAATCGCCGCGATGGTGCGTCCGTGAAAGGCGTTGTTGAAGGTGATGATCTTGGTCTTGTTCGGGTTACCCGACACATAATGATAGCGGCGCGCGGTCTTGATCGCGCACTCGATCGCCTCGGCGCCCGAATTGGTGAAGAACACCGTGTCGGCGAAGCTGTGATCGACGATACGCTGCGCCAGCGCCTCACCTTGGGGACTGCCGTAGAGGTTCGACACGTGCATCAGGGTGGCGACCTGCTCCTGCAGCTTCGCTGTCAGATGCGGGTGGCCGTGGCCGAGCGCGTTGACCGCGATGCCTGCGGCGAAATCGAGATATTTCTCGCCTCGCTCCCCAATCAGCCAGCAGCCCTCGCCTCGCACCGGACGCACATCGCACCGCGGGTAAACGGGCATGAGCGGGGTGATCGACATCGAACTGCTCCTTTCGGGACTTGAGGATTGCTCCGGAAATACAAAAAGGCGGCCCAACCGGACCGCCCGGAGCGAGCTTTTATCGTCACCGCAACGACGCGGCAACCCCGCACCTAATTCTTGATGTTCCAGCCCGAGCGCAGCAGCGCGTAGCACAGCAAGCCAAGCGCGATGTCGATGCCGAGGATGACGACGCTGCCGACCAGGATCGGCGAGTCCGCCGCGTCGAGAAAGCCGTAGCGAAAGCCCGAGATGATGTAGAAAAACGGGTTGGCGTGGCTGATCGCCTGAAATGTCGGCGACAGGCGATCGACCGAGTAAAAGGTGCCGGACAAGAGTGCGAGCGGCGCGACGACGAAATTGGTGACGGCCGCGGCGTGATCGAACTTCTCAGCCCAGATCGACGTCAGCACGCCAAGCAGCGCCAGAAACAACGCACCGAGAAAGCCGAACCACAGGATCGCCCATAGATGATGCGGCGTGACATGCACCCCCGGCCACAGCGCCATCGCCAGCCACACTGCCCCGCCGACGCAAAAGGCACGGGTCACCGCCCCGCCCGCCAGTGCAGCCAGCAATTCGCCCGTGGAGAGCGGCGGCATCAGATAATCGACGATCGTCCCCTGAATCTTGCCGACCAGCAGCGAGAAGCTGGCATTGGCGAAGGCATTTTGCAGCATCGCCATGACGATCAACCCCGGCGCGATGAAATCGGCGAAGTGAATCGGGCGTCCGTCGAGCGTTACGGTGCGTCCGCTGCCGCCCAAAGCGACGCTGAAAACCACCAGAAACAACAGGGTCGTGACCGCCGGTGCCCAGATCGTCTGGAGCTGGACCTTGAAGAAACGGCGTACCTCCTTCACATATAGCGTCCAAAGCCCTCCCCAATTCACGTTGCGGATGACCGGAACGCCGGGGGCGGACATCGATGTTTCATGCGGTTGGGGTTGTTCAGGCATGGTTATGCCGGGTAATCGCTGCGGCACCTCCCGGCAACGGGATGATTCTTTAAGGACGACAAATGAGCTGGACCGACGAACGGATCGAGACGCTGCGCAAGATGTGGGACAGCGGCCTGACCGCAACGCAGATTGCCGAGGAACTGGGCGGCGTCAGCCGCAACGCAGTGATCGGCAAGGCGCATCGGCTGGGCCTCGCCTCGCGCCCGTCGCCGGTGAAGCCCAATGCGGCGACGGTGGAGGCGAAGGCCGCGCCCGCCTCGCCACCAGCTGCTGCCGCGCCGCCACCGGCGCCAGCGCCAAAGCCAGTGCCCAAGGTTGCGGCAGCGCCCGCGCCTGCACCCGAACCCGAAATCGACGATGAGGATGACGGCGACGACGCCGCCCCTGTTGCCGCGCCTGTGCGCGAAGGGCCGGTGATGCGTTCGGTCGGTCCTGGCGGCTTCATCCGCCAGAATCCGGGCGAGCAATCGCCGCCGATCACTCCGGCCCCGCCCCGCCGACTGGTCCCGGCCAAGCCGAGCAAGGAAATCGAGGGCAAGACCGGCTTGCTCGACCTGAACGACCGCATCTGCAAATGGCCGCTGGGCCATCCGGGCGAGCCGGACTTTCATTTTTGCGGCGACAAGGTGAACCCAGGCTTCCCATATTGCGTGGCGCATTGCGGCCATGCCTATCAGGCACAGCTTCCCCGCCGCGACCGCCGCCCGCCGCCGCCGATGCCCTATGGCGGCCCGCGCGTTCGCTGAGAACGGCATACTCAACAAGAAAAGGCCGGCGGATCGCTCCGCCGGCCTTTTTTGTTTGCCGTCTGCGCCCGCTTAGAAGCGGAACGCCGCCGTCGCGCGGAGCGAGTGGAAGTCGAACCGGTCACTGCTGCGACGGAAGTCCGCACCGCCGGCCAGAACGAACGGGTTGGTCGCACCCGCCGTGCCGTTGCCGACATTCACGCGCGACTCATCGTCGTTATAGCGGCTGTAGAGATATTCGACGCCGATCGAGAAGTTGCTGCCCAGCTTCTGCTCGAGACCGCCGCCAGCCTGCCAGCCCCACACCATGTCGTCGCCCGACACCGCGAACGAATTCGCGCCGTTGCCGGTGGTGAAGCTGCTGCCGAGCTTGGCATAAGCACCGCCGCCGGTACCATAGACCAACGTCTGCGGACCGACCGCATAACCGGCGCGGGCACGCAGCGCGGCGTTCCAGTCGAGTTCGCGGGTCATGGTGTAGAAAGCCGGGGTAGTGCTGAACGCCGACACGCTGTCGCTGATCTGCGACTTGCCGAACTCACCGACCAGGCCGACGACAACGCCGCCGAACTGCTTGTCGAAACCGACGCGGGCGTAATATTCGATGTCGTCCTTGTCGTTGACGCACGAATTGTTGAGGTTCGAGGTTGCCGCGCCGTTGCAGAAACCGGGCGAGAAGGCATTTGCGCTTGCAGGCGGGGCCGTGGTGATCGTGTCGCCGAAGCTGCCGTTGCGGCCCGCGTCGAAGACGATGCTCTCACCGATATCGTTGTTCTGAACGGTGTAGCCGACCGAACCGCCGACATAGAAACCGGTGAACTCTTCGTCGGACGCCATATCCTGCGCATAGGCCGGGGCCGAGACAGCAGAGAGGGCAAGGACGCCGGTGGCGGCGCCCATCAAATTACGCATACGCATGTGTAGGAAACTCCAGTTGGTTACACGCTCAATTGCGGGTTCGATAACGGTGCACCGCCGTAATGGTTTCGCCTAATCGGGTGAAAGCTGGTTTATGTTGCATTGCGGCAACACCATCGCTTGCTCGCAGCTTGCGGAACGATATAGCAACACGCATGTCCTCCGACCTTTTCCAGCCCGGTTCCGCCACCCCCGAAAACACCTATGACGCCTCGTCGATCGAGGTGCTGGAGGGGCTTGAACCCGTCCGCCGCCGCCCCGGCATGTATATCGGCGGGACCGACGAGCGCGCGCTCCACCACCTTGCCGCCGAGGTCATCGACAATGCGATGGATGAGGCGGTGGCGGGCCATGCCACGCGGATCGAGATCGAGCTGGCACCGGGCAACCGGCTGACCGTCGTCGATAACGGGCGCGGCATTCCGGTCGATCCGCACCCCAAATTTCCGGGTAAGTCGGCGCTGGAGGTGATTCTTTCCACGCTGCATTCGGGCGGCAAGTTCAACGGCAAGGCCTATGCCACGAGCGGCGGTCTGCATGGCGTGGGCGTTTCCGTGGTCAACGCGCTGTCGGTGGACACGGTGATCGAGGTCGCGCGCGACAAGCAGCTTTATCGCCAGCGCTTCAGCCAGGGGCAGACGCTGGGGCCGATCGAGCATCTGGGCGGCACCCCCAACCGGCGCGGCACCAGCGTCGCGTTCACGCCGGACCCCGAGATTTTCGGGCCGGAGATGCAGTTCAAGCCGGCGAGGCTGTATAAGCTGGCGCGGTCGAAGGGGTATCTGTTCGCGGGCGTCGAAATCCGCTGGAAATGCGCGCCGGAACTGATTTCCGACGAGACGCCCGCAGAAGCGGTGTTCCAGTTTCCAGGCGGGCTGGCCGATCATCTGCGCGAGCAAATCGGGACGCGCGAGGGTGCGACCGCCGAGTTTTTCGCAGGACGGCAGGACTTTCCCGGCGAAGCACAGGGCAGCGTCGAATGGGCGGTGTCATGGCCGCTGTGGAGCGACGGCAGTTACAGCTGGTACTGCAACACCATCCCGACGCCCGATGGCGGCACGCACGAACAGGGGCTCAGGCAAGCGCTGGTGCGCGGCATCCGCGCGTTCGGCGAGCTGGTGGGGCAGAAAAAGGCCAAGGACATTACTGCCGACGACATCATGGTCGGCAGCGAGTTGATGCTGAGCGTTTTCATCCGCGAACCGCAATTCCAGAGCCAGACCAAGGACCGGCTGACCTCACCCGAAGCCGCGAATCTGGTCGAAAAAGCGGTGCGCGACCATTTCGACCATTTCCTGACCGACCGGATGGATCGCGGCAAAGCGCTGCTGAACTACGTGCTGGAGCGCATGGACGACCGCCTCCGCCGCAAGCAGGAGCGCGAGATCAAACGCAAGACCGCGACCAGCGGGCGGAAATTGCGTCTGCCCGGCAAGCTCACCGATTGCTCGGCCAACGATCCGGCGGGGACAGAGCTGTTCATCGTCGAGGGTGACAGCGCGGGCGGCAGCGCCAAACAGGCGCGCGACCGCAAGACGCAGGCGATCCTGCCGATCCGCGGCAAGATATTGAACGTGGCATCGGCGACCAGCGCGAAGATCGGCGCAAACAGCGAGATCGCCGACCTGACGCTCGCGCTGGGTTGCGGGACGCGCAAGGACTGCCTGCCCGACAATCTGCGTTACGAGCGCGTCGTCATCATGACCGACGCGGACGTGGACGGCGCGCATATCGCCACGCTGTTGATGACGTTCTTCTTTCAGGAAATGCCCGACATCGTCCGGCGCGGGCATCTCTATCTGGCGCAGCCGCCGCTCTATCGCCTGACGGCGGGGGCGAAGTCGCTCTACGCCCGCGACGACGCGCACCGGGCCGAGATCGAGGCGGGACCGTTCAAAGGGCGCAAGGTCGAGGTGTCGCGGTTCAAGGGGCTGGGCGAGATGAACCCGGGCCAGCTGCGTGAAACGACGATGGACCCGAAGACCCGCAGTATGCTGCGCATCACCCTGCCGCAGGAATATGAGGAGCGCGCGGGCGTGAAGGATCTGGTCGATCGGCTGATGGGCACGAACCCGGCGCACCGCTTTGCGTTCATTCAGGAGAATGCGGCACGGCTGGACGAGGACGCGATCGACGCGTGAAGAAAAGTTTTTTCACCTAGGCCTGTAAGAACGCCGCGAACCCCGCGACTAAAGGGGCATGAACGGGGACGACACCAGCATCGCACAGGATCGGCTCTACGCCGATGCCAGCGCCGCGCATGCCCCGGCGATCGCCCGCCTGGCCCGTGCGGTGGAGGCGGACGGGGACCGCGCCCGCGATCTGGAGCAGGACATTCATCTGGCGCTGTGGCGCAGCTTTGCCGGTTTCGACGGGCGCTGCAGCATCGGCACCTGGACCTATCGCGTAGCGCACAATGTCACCGCGACTCATGCGTCGCGCGGTGCGCGGTCGGCGAAGCTGGTCACGCTGGAAGATGCCGAGGCGCTGACCGCGCCGGGCGACCCGGAGGGCGACGCGAGCAATGCACAGTTGCTCGACCGCGTCCGCATGCTGATCGCCACGCTCAAGCATCCCGACCGCAGCGTGATCCTGCTCTATCTGGAAGGGCTGGACGCCGCCGCGATCGGTGAGGTTACCGGGCTTTCCGCCGGCAATGTCGCAGTCAAGATTCACCGCATCAAGGCGATGCTGGCCAGCCATTTCGCAGAAGGGACTCCCGCATGACGGACCCGATCGTCAAGCTGTGGACCGCACAGCAGAGCGAGGCGCGCGGCCTGTCGCGTGCCGAGCTGGAGCAGCGGGAGGCCGTTCTGCGCCGCCGCGTGTTTCGCCGCGACATCGTCGAATATGCGGCGGGTGCCCTCGTCATCGCCGCCTTTGGCCGGATCGGCTTCACCACGCCCGACTGGGGTGTCCGCATCGCCAGCGCGGTGCTGATCGCAGGTACGCTGCTGGTGATGTGGAATTTGTGGCAGCGGCGTCCGAAGGACGATCCCGCCGCGCTCGCCCGCGATGCCCACGCGCATTACCACGCCCGGCTGGTCGGACAGCGCGATGCGCTGGCCAGCGTCGGCCGCTGGTATCTGGGGCCCATGGTGCCGGGCATGATCCTGTTCCTCGCCGCTACGATGCGGGCCATTGCGCAGACCATGCCGCTGTCCGCTTCCTTTGCCGTGGGGGCCGTGGCTGCGGCGATCGTCGGTGGCATCTTCTGGGGCGTGTGGTGGCTCAACGCCCGCGCCGCCCGCGCACTCGACACCGAAATCGCCGCGCTCGACGCAACCGCCGATCCCGTTATCACCCGATCCTGAGAGGATGTTTCGATGAAGCCTGTCCATCTGCTTGCCGCGCTGTGCCTGATCGCCCCACCCGTGCTTCCCGCTGCCGCGCAGACCCCGCCGCCGGTCGCCGCGGTTGTCCAACCGGCCCCGGCGATGGTGCAGCAGGCCGAAAAACTGCCCGCCATCATCAATGGCACCGGCGATTACGAAAGCTATTTCGCCAGCGCATTCAAGACGCAGATCCCGCGCGCGCAGTTCGACCAGATCGGCGTCCAGTTAAAGGCGCAGTTCGGTGCAGCGATCAAGGTGGAGAAGATCATCGCGGCCTCACCCTATCAGGCGACCGTGCTGATCGGTTTCGAGCGCGGCATCGGCACGATCGACATCGTGGTCGATTCCGCATTGCCCCACCCGGTAACCGGGTTGCGCTTTGCCAAGGTCGAACCCCGAGACGACAGCGTGGAAAAGGTCGAGGCCGATCTGCGCGCGCTCCCCGGCACGACCGCATTCGGCATCTATGCGCTGGGTGACGCCGCCACGCCGGTGTCGGAACTGCGCGGCGATCAGCCAATGCCAATCGGTTCGGCGTTCAAGCTGTGGGTCCTGGCGGAAGCGGCGCGACAGGTGAATTCCGGCGCGCGCAAGTGGAGCGATATTGTAACCCTCGGGCCGCGCTCGCTGCCGTCCGGCGTTACACAGAGCTGGCCGAAAGACGCGCCGGTGACGCTGCACACGCTGGCGACGCTGATGATTTCGATCAGCGACAACACCGCCACCGACACGCTGTTGACGGCGCTGGGCCGGGAACGGGTGGATGCGATGGTTACAGCGACTGGCGTCGCCAACCCCGCAGCGACCTTGCCCGTGCTAACGACGATCGAGGCGTTCCGGCTGAAATCGTCGGGCAATGCCGACATTGCCGCCGCGTGGAAAGCCGCCGGAGCGGACGGGCGACGTCGGTTGCTGCGAGACAATGCTACCCGGCTGGGCAAGACGCAGGTTGATCCGGCGATCTTTGGCGACAAGCCCGTCGGCCCCGACGTGGAATGGTTTGCGAGCGCGCGGGACGAGGCCGCGGTGCTCAACTGGCTGCGAACGCGTGGCGGCCAGCGCGCGCTCGACATACTTGCGGTCAATCCGGGTCTGCCCAGCGCCACCCAGTTCGATTATGCCGGGTTCAAGGGCGGATCGGAGCCGGGCGTGATCTTTGGCAGCTGGCTGGTGCGGACCAAGCAGGGCAACTGGTTCGCGGTCACCGGCGGGTGGAATCGCCCCGATGGTGCGGTCGATCAGACGGTTTTCATCAACCTGATGAACCGGTTGCTGTCGCAACTGGCGGCGCGTTAGGCGCGGGCCTGTTCCGCCCGCCACTCGTTGCGGAGCAGGCCATAGATCACGCTGTCACGCACGCCGATATGGGTTTCCCATTCCTCGCGCAGCAGCCCTTCTTTCCAGAAGCCGAGCCGTTCGAGCAAACCGCGTGAGGCCATGTTTTCGGGGTCGGTATCGGCGAACACGCGGCGGTGCTTCTCCACCGCGAACAGATGGTCGATCACCGCGCTCACGCCCTCACGCGCGATGCCGTCGCCCCAGTGCGCGCGAGCGAGCATATAGCCGATTTCGCTGACGCCCGGACGGCGCTCGCCGACCGAGACCCATCCGATCGCGGTATCGTCCGGCGCGCGCGTAATCGCCCAGCTGCGCCAGCGTTTCTCACCCTCGCGCGGCACGAAATAATCGCGCGTTTCAGCGAGCGTCGCATGCGGGGCGCTGGACCACCAGGTCATCAGATCGGCATCGGCCAGTGTCGGGTGCAACGCTTCGGCATCCTCAGGCTGGAATGCACGCAGCCGCAACCGCGCGGTGGTTAGGACCGGGGTCGGTGGGGACGTCACGCCTCGCCCAGCGCTTCGACCAGCGATTTGACCTTCTTCTGCCGCCACTGCGGCAGCGGGGCCACCATCCAGTAACCGAATTTTGCGGGTTTTGGCTCGCCGACCACGACCACACGCCCCCCCTCGATATCGCCGCGCGCGAGCAGCTCAGGTATCGTCGCCCGCCCCAGCCCCTCGGCAGCGGCATCGAGCGCAAGGCCGGCATCGCCGACGCGGACCAGCGCAACGCCATCCTCGGCGACGCAGCCGGGCCAGGCGATCGGTGCCTCGACGCGCGAATCGGGCCGCGCGACGGTGACCATGCCGTCGCTTTCCAGCGCCTCACCCTCATTCTCGCCCGGCCCCTCGCCCCAGCGGATCGCGAGGTCGAGATTGGCTTCGGTGAAGTCGATCGCCTCGTCCGCCGCGACCAGCACGAAACGCAGTTCGGAATCGCCGCGCGCGATTTCGGCAAGGCGCGGCATCAGCCATTTTTCGGTCAGGTCGCGGGGGGCCGCGATGGTCAGCGATTTGGACGATTGCCCCGCCTGCATTGCGCGCACCGATTCCTCGAATTGCAGGAAGCCGGCACGCAGCGCGCCGAGACCAGCCTCTGCTTCGGGCGTCAGCTCCAGCCCTTTGGTCGTGCGCCGGAACAGGACGACGCCCAGCGTGTCCTCCAGCGCGCGAATCTGTTGCCCGACCGCAGCCGGGGTCACCGCCAGTTCGTCCGCCGCGCGCGTAAACGACAAATGCCGTGCCGCCGCGTCGAGCACGCGCAGGCCGTTAAGGGGAAGATGGGTCCGCTTCATTCGATCACTCCGCGACCGCTGGCGCACGCAGCGCGAATTTGGGGATGGCCACGTCGAACGTCATGCCGTCCGCGCCGACCATTTCGTAACTGCCCTGCATCGATCCGGTCGGCGTCGCCAGCGGACAGCCCGAAACATAGTCATAGCTGGAGCCGGGCGCGATCATCGGCTGCTCGCCGATCACGCCTTCGCCCTCGACATTGTGCTTCACGCCGCGCCCGTCGGTGATGATCCAATGGCGGGTGAGCAACTGCACAGCCTGATGCGATTCGTTTTCGATGCGGATGTGATAGGCCCAGAACCAACGACCGCGATCCGGCTCCGACTGTTCGGGAAGATAGCTGACCGAAACCCGCACGACGATGTCGCGGGTCGTTGCTTCCTCGCCGAACAGCGCCTTCACAGCCCGACCGCCGTCAGCGCCTGATCCAGATCGTCGATCACATCCGCCGGGTCTTCCAGCCCGACGTTCAGCCGCAGCATCCCCTCGCCCACGCCCATCAGCAGCCGTTGCTCTTCGGCGACGCCTGAATGGGTGGTGGAGGCAGGATGAGTCATCAGCGACCGGGAATCGCCGATATTGTTCGAAATGTCGATCAGGCCGAGCGCGTCGAGCAGCCCGTGCGCCTGAGTCCGCCCGCCATCCAGCTCGATCGAGAAGATCGGCCCCGCCGCATCCATCTGACGCATCGCCAGATTATGCTGCGGGTGGCTGGGCAGGCCGGGGAAATTGACCTTGGGCACGCGGGTTTCGAGGAAGCGGCCGACCTTCAGTGCATTCTCGCTCTGGCGGCGGATGCGCAGGTCGAGCGTCTCCAGACCCTTCAGCACCACCCATGCGTTGAACGCCGACAAGGTCGGCCCGGTATTGCGGTGGAAGGGCAGCAGCGTGTTGTTGATGAAATCCTCGGTCCCGCACACCGCCCCGGCGAGCACGCGGCCCTGCCCGTCCATCATCTTGGTCGCGGAGTAAGCGACGACATCCGCGCCGAACTCCAGCGGACGCTGCAGCGCGGGGGTGGCGAAGGCGTTGTCGACGACCGTGGTGATGCCACGCGCGCGGGCGATGTCGCACACCGCCTGAAGGTCAACGACATCCATCGTCGGGTTGGCAGGCGTTTCGAAGAAGAACACCTTCGTATTCGGGCGGATCGCATCGACGAACTGCTGCGGATCGCGCGCGTCCACCAATGTCGTCTCGATCCCGAACTTGGGCAGCAACGTGTCGGTCAGCCAGCGGCACGACCCGAAGGCGGCGCGCCCGCCGACCAGATGATCGCCGGTCTGGAGCTGGCACAGCAAGGCAGCGGTCATCGCCGCCATCCCCGATGCGGTGGCGCGGCATGCCTCGCTGCCCTCCAGCAACGCGATCCGCTGTTCCAGCATCTCGAGCGTCGGGTTCTGCAGCCGCGAATAGGTCATGCCCTGTTGATCGCCGGCAAAGCGCGCGGCGGCATCTCCGGCGCAATCATAGGCATAGCCGGAAGTGAGGAAGAGCGCCTCGCTGGTCTCCCCCCATTCCGAACGGGCGGTGCCGCCGCGCACGGCGAGCGTGGCGGGCTTCCAGTTGCGGGTGATGCTGCGGTCTTGTCCGGTGCGGCGCTTCATGGGCTACCCTCTAGAAGCGTAGGGGCTGCGCATGCAAGGGACAGCGGGTGACGCCGCCGCGAAGCTGCGCTATCCACGCCGCAATGCTCGACCGTCTCCAACACCGTCCCGTCCTGTTGGCATTGCTGATCGGCATCGCTGCGCAATTACTGTTCACGATCGGGCTGCACCGGCCCAGCATCCTGCTGTTCGACGAAGTCCATTACGTCCCCGCCGCGCGCGCGCTGCTGGCACTGGCACATCCGGTGAACCCGGAGCATCCCATGCTGGGGAAGTCGTTGATCGCGCTGGGCATGATGCTTTTTGGAGACAATTCGATCGGCTGGCGCGCGATGGCGACGCTGGCGGGCACGGCGACGGTCGTCGGGGTTTATGCCTTCACCTTGCGGCTGACCGGTGCGACACGGGCTGCGCTGTTCGCGGCACTGTTTGCGATGCTCGGCCAGACGATCTTCGTGCAGGCGCGGATCGGGATGCTCGACGCGTTTCTGGGTGCGTTTCTGGTGTGGGCGGGCGTGGCGTTTTTGTGGGCGATGCAGTCCCAGTCGCGCTGGGTGTGGACGTTCTGCGCCGTGATGCTCGGCTGTGCGGTCGCGGTGAAATGGGCGGCGGTGCCTTATGTTGCACTGGCTGGGGTCGCGTTCCTGTGGCTGCGGCGCGGGCACCCTGCACGGTTCGGCGGGATCGGCTGGTTCGCGGGTCTCGCCATCCTGGGTGTCCTTAGCGTCGGCACTTATTTCCTGACCTTTGCCCCCGCTTTTTTCTACACCGCCGATCCGCTGACGATTCTGTCGATATTTCCGTTCCAGCTGGAGATGTGGCAGCTTCAGACTCAGGTGCTGAGCGCCCACCCCTATCAGTCGAGCTGGTGGAGCTGGCCGCTATTGTTGCGGCCGATATGGTATTTTTATGAGCCCGATCAGGGGGCGGTGCGGGGCGTGCTGTTGATCGGCAATCCGGCGATCATGTGGGGCGGGTTGCTGGCGGTCGCGGCGTGCTGGTGGGCGGGGCTGCGCGAAAAGGCGGGCGTGCCGCTGGCGGCGGCGGCGTTGTGGACATTCTCACTCGGCGTATGGGCGGTGATCCCCAAGTCGCTCGGCTTTTATTATTATTACTATCTGCCGAGCATCATCCTGTGCGTCGTGCTGGCGGTGGCGTTCCACCACTACGCCGCACGGGTGAAGCGCAATGACGAGTGGTTTCTAGTGATCGGGATCGGGGTGTTCGTGTTCTTCTACCCGATCATCGCCGCCCTGCCGCTGGCGGGAGAGCGCGGGTTCGAGCGGTGGATCTGGCTACCGGGCTGGGCTTAACGCCACTTCGGCCCCTTGATCGGCAGCCCCCGCGCTTCGAGCTGGTCGAGCACCCCATCTTTCTCCGCCAGCACCCGCAGCGGCACCACCGCCAGCGTCACACCCGGTTTTGCCGTCGCATCGCGGATCGCATCGACCCATTGCCCGCGCAGCACCGAGCCCAGACTGTCATTGGTCCATGGCCAGCAGCGACCCAGCGCGGTTTCGAGCGGGTTGGCCATCACCGTCGGCACGTCGAAACTGGTCCAGGCGGCACCGCGTGCCGTGACGATCGCAGGGCCGGTCTCGGCTGCGGTCATCGCCGCGTCAAGGCACGGGATATGCGTTTCCGGCCCGGCAGCGAAGAGGTTGTCGATCATATCCTCGCCGCGCACCTCACCGACCGGCTGAGCGGGAATGTCGGTTCGCCGTGCGGCCTTGCGCACCACATCCGACGCATCGTCGGCGGTATCCTTGTTGAATGCCAGCCGCTTTGCCAACAGGTCAAAAGCGGAAATAAGGAAATTTCGGCTAGCGTAATCCTGCTCGTATTTCAGCCCGAGCGCCTCCAGTCGCGCCAGTCGCGGCGCGTCGAGATAATCGGCGGCGACACGCTTATCGGGCAGTTTCGTCAGCTTGCCGCCGCTAAACAGCAGGCGGAAGATGTCGCCGGGCGAGATCTTGGCCTTGGTGCCGAGGATGATGCGTTGTGCCCGCGCCGTCGCAGCCTCCAGCCGTTCGGGCCGCCACGGTGTCGCCTTTGGCACATTGGTGATCTCACCGACCAGCAGCACGACACCGGTCGGCGTCTGGATAGTCCACATCGGCGCACCCGACGCACGCGCCGTAATGACGACGTCGTCCACCTCCTGTGCCATCACAGGTGTCGCGGCAAGCAGCAGGAGCGGCGCCAGAAACCTCAATACCGCCCCCATACGAAACGCGACGACAGCGCGTAATTCCAGACCGCAGACACCATGATCCCGGCCAGCGCGGACGGTGCCCATTGTGCGTCCTGCACATCATGCAGAAACGCCGCGACACCGACATTGGCCACTGCTCCAACAGAACAGACCACGCAGAAACTGACCCAGCCGTCGAGCAATTGCCGGAACCCCTTCAGTCGGCGGTCGCGGTAGGTCAGCGCATTGTTGAGGAAGAAGTTGAACGTCATCGCGACCAGCGTGGCGACGATCGTGCCGGTCAGGAAGGTGAAGCCCAGCCCCTGAAACAGCAGCGCCAGCACCGCGAAATGCACGCCCGCGCCCAGCGCGCCGATGGCGGAGAACATCGCAAAGCGCACCGGGATCACGCGACCGAACATGCGGTCGTACAACGCGATCAGATATTCCATCGCAACGACGTGATCGAGCTTGCTCTCCCCCTCGGTCCGCGTGCGGAACACATAGGGCAGCTCGACGAACTTTAGCGGGCGCGGGGAAGCGGTCATGATGTCGAGCAGGATCTTGAAGCCGATGGCCGAGAGATGCGGCACCATTTCGCGCACGACGTTGCTGCGCGCCATGAAAAATCCGCTCATCGGATCGCTGAGGTCGGCCTTCAGCACCCGTCGCGACAGGCGCGTGGCGAGTGCGGACTTGGCGACGCGGTCGCCGTCCCACTCACCGGTGCCGCCGCCCTCGACAAAGCGCGATCCGATCGCGACGTCGAGGCTCTCGTCGGCCTGCAACGCATCGAGCATCTTCGGCAGCAGCGTCTCGTCATGCTGCATGTCGCCGTCGATTACGGCGACGACTGGTGCAGCGGTGGCGCACATTCCCTCGATCGTGGCGGAGGACAGTCCGCGCCGCCCAATCCGCTGGATCACGCGGACGCGCGGATCGGTCCGGCCCAGTTCGCGCGCGGCATCCGCAGTGCCGTCAGGACTGTCGTCGTCGACGAAGATCGCTTCCCAGTTCCGCCCCGCCAGCGCCCGGTCCAGCGCGGCGACGAGAATGGGCACGTTGGTCCGCTCGTTGAAGGTCGGGACGACGACCGCCAGTTCGAGCAGTTCAGGCTTCACGCAAGCGCCTTCAGCACGGCGTCGCCCATTTCGCGGGTGGTCAGCGTGCCGCCCAATTCGGGGGTGCGCGCGCCGCTCACCAGCGCCGCCGTCACCGCCGCCTCGATCCGATCCGCTTCCGCCTCCAGGCCCAGCGAGTAACGCAGCAGCATGGCGGTCGAAAGGATCGTCGCGCACGGATTGGCCTTGCCCTGCCCCGCAATGTCCGGCGCGGAGCCGTGAATCGGTTCGTATAACCCCTTGCCGCTGCCGTTGAGCGCGGCGGAGGGGAGCATGCCGATCGAGCCGGCGCACATGCTCGCCTGATCGGACAGGATGTCGCCGAACAGATTGCCGGTGACGATCACGTCGAACTGGCCGGGATTGCGCACCAGCTGCATCGCGGCATTGTCGACATACATGTGGGTCAGCGCGATATCGGGATAGTCGGCCGAAACCTCGATCACCACGTCGCGCCACAATTGCGAGGTTTCGAGGACATTGGCCTTGTCGACCGAGCATAATTTCCGGTTGCGCACCCGCGCGGTTTCAAAGCCGACGCGGGCAATGCGGGCAACTTCGTCCTCGTTATAGGACATGATGTCATAGCCTTCGCGGCGACCCGTCGCGGTGGTACGCATGCCCTTTTCGCCGAAATAGACGTCACCGTTCAGTTCACGGATGATGACCATGTCGATCGCGCCCGCCACCTCTGGCTTGAGCGCCGAGGCGTCCTCAAGTCCCGCGAACAGCCGCGCGGGACGCAGGTTGGCGAACAGCTCAAGTTCCTTGCGCAGGCCGAGGATCGCCTGTTCGGGGCGCAGATGGCGCTCGAGATTGTCGCAGCGCGGATCGCCGACCGCGCCGAAAAGGATGGCGTCAGCGCGCTTCGCCAGATCGAGCGTGGCGGGCGGCAGCGGGTGGCCATCGCTGAAATACGCCGCGCCGCCGACCGGGGCTTCCTCGAACGTCAGGCCCAGGTTCAGCGCATCCAGCACGCGGCGCGCTTCGGCGGTGACTTCGGGACCGATCCCGTCGCCGGGAAGAATTGCGATCAGCGGCATTGAAACTCCCACCCACTCGTTTGCAGGCGCATTACCGGCTTGCGCGGTTCACGCAACCGCCCGCTTGAGCCGATCGACCAGCCGCGTGCGTGCTGCCAGCACCTCCGCCGCCCGTCCGTGGAGCAGGTCGCGCTCGAGGAAATGCCCGGTCAGGCGCAGTCCGGCAAGGATATCGTCCCATTCGGCAGGGCCGCCGGTGCGCACGAACGCGGGCAAGGGCAGCAGCCGCGCCTCATAGCCGGTTGCCGCCGCACGGCTGACCGCAGTCGCGCTTTTCGGGCTGACAAAGGCAAGGTCCTCGGTCGATCCGGTCGCGGCGCACCGGTCGAGATCGAGGCCGAAGCCGAGCGCGGCAAGCAGCAGCAGCTCATAGCGCACCAGCGCCACGGCCCAGCCGCGCGCCGCGGGTGCCGCCTCGATCGCATCGAGCATCCCGCCCAGCGCAGCATAGATTTGCGGATAAGCCTGCCCCTCCGGCAGGATGCCAGCCGTGAGCGCGGTCGCCCATTCGAAGGCGGCGGCGGGGAGCGGTTCGCGGAACATCGGCGCGCGGCTGTGGATCAGTTCGACGGTCAGCGCGGGGAGCTGGTCGTCGGTGCGCGCGCGCCAGTCGCCGAGGATGAGGTTGCCGGGTTGCAACGTCGGGCGATGCTGGCGGGAGCGACCGCCACGCACATAGCCGGGGAGCAGGCCCGCCTCCGCCGTCAACGCCCGCACGATCGCGCCGGATTCGCCGTGGGGGCGGACGGCGAGGACGATGGCGGTGGCGTTGAGGTGCATGGGGGGACATTACCCCCGCCGCAGCTTCTTCGCGATCTTTTCCAGCCCCACTGCCTCGACCACTGCCTTCCCCCCCGCAACCGTGCGGTTGAAGCCGCCCAGCGCCGCCGTCGTAACGCGGTTGGCCAGTGATGGGCGCAGGAGGAGCAGGTCGAGACAGGCGACGCCGCCGGTGGAATATTGGCGTTTGTGTTGCCCCTCCCCCTCGGTGAAGTCGAAGCGCGAAAACCGCCCTTCATCGAACAGGTCGCGGAACGCTTCCATTTGCAGCACCGCGCCGGGGGACAGGTCGTTGAACGCCGGATCATGCCCGACATATTCGTAGATCACGGTGTCGCCATGGATCGGGCAATAGAGATAGGCGGCCGGTTCGCCGGCAATGTGGAGGAGCCAGGCGCGGACCTCGTCCGCCGCCGCCATCGTCACCATCGTGTGGATGAAGTCGGGGGTGTCGGGCAGCCCCTCGCCCATCAGCTTTTCCTGATAGGTGCGCAGCGCGATGCGGCGGGCAATGTCGTGGAACGCCTCCAGCTCAGCCGGGGTGCGATAGCGGCGCACGTCGAGCGTGCCGCCGGAGACCATCGCGATCTTCTTCGCCTTGCGCTTCACGCCTTGGCGCGCGTTGCTCGAAAGCCCGGCGAGGTAGGCGTCGTAACCGCCGGTCAGGTCAGCATAATAACGGGTATAACGTTGACGTACGAAGCCGATCATGCGGCCCGAGGCATAAATCATTGCCTCCAGCCGGTCCTCGGGCAATGACGTGACGAGATAGCCTTGCCCGTCGCGCGGCAGCGGCGGGAGGACGGGCAGACGCCCTTCGCGCGCCGCGTCGAGACTGACGTTGACGCGCACCATCGCGCGCTGCACCGCCATCAGCGTGCGGGCGCCGATCTTGAAGCTTAGGGCGGTGGGTCGCGCGGTCACGCCAAAGACTATTTCGGGTGTCACGCAGCGCGCTCGGAGACGAGGTTGGACCAGAGCTGCTGTGCCTGACGCAGCCGGGTGCGGATCAGGCTGGGGCCGAGCGGCTGATCGTCGCGGCCGAGCGGCAGATCGGCGAGGTCGGCGAAATGGCTGGTGACCATCGCGCCGCGCCGTTCGGCGAGCATGCGGCACAAGGCTTCGAACCGGTGGACATGGATCGCATTGGCGCGGGTGCCGGCGCGGTTGCACAGCTCGAAGCCATGGCTGACTATCGTGGTGGCGACATGGCTGGCGCGCACGGCATGGTCGAGCGCGTCGCGCATTTCGGTGGTGGAGAGCGCACAGATCTGGAAATGACGCAGATGCCCCGCGCAGTCCTCGATCAGTGTCACGGGAATTTCGATCACGCTGCGATGCTCGACCGGCGCGATCTGGCGTTCGGGCAGGCTGATCGCGCTGGGCCAGGGATGTTCCGAGCCGTTATGGCTGCTGTCGTAACGGATGCCGAGTTCAGCCAGTGCGCTGAGCGTGTCGTCGCTCGCCGAATAGGAGCCGGAGCGGAACGCCACCGGCCGCTGCGCCCCGGCCGCGACGAGCAGGTCGGACGCGGCGCGGATCAGTTCGCGTTGTTCGGTGAAGGTGAAGTCGATCAGCTCAAACGAGGCATGCGCGGCGCGATCCTCGTCGCTCGCCGCCGCCCAGTTGGGGTGGAGATGCAGCTGAACCTCCTGCCCCGCCGCCAGAATCGCGCCGACGACGCGCTTGATCGGATCGATGCCATAGGCGACCGCTGGCATCGGATCGACGAAGAAGGTCGCCTTCAGCCCGTGGTCGGCAAGCAGCTTCAGCTGATAGCCGATACCCACCTCCGCCGGTTCCAGCGATCGTTCGGCGATAGTGTCGATATCAAGCCCGGCGGCGTGGTGACGCCACATCAGTTCGGTATCGACGGTCAGGAAGACGCGAGTCGGCATGGGGGCGGATTTAGCGGCGGGTCATGAAGAAATCGCAAAATGCGGGCGGCGATTGCTGAACGGAGGGGTTCAGTTTTTTGACAGTCTTGACGAAAAACGCATGTGTGTCGCGCGCGGTTGAGAGGCGCGGGGTGGCGCATTCGCATGGCGGGGGGCGGTGCGTGGTCATCCCGGCGATGATAGCAGGCCGAGGGCTTGTAGGAAAATACGGGCCGGCATGATCGCCGCTTTGTCGCATCGGGTGAAAATTTCCCAAGAAGTCGGGACACGCTTACGGCTTGATCCCCCACTTGCCGTATTTAACGTCGATCTGTGGCGACATCATGCGTGCGGCGAGCACGTCGGCATCGGCCCCGCTCTCGCCCTTCGCCTTGCGCACCACCCCGCGCAGATAAAGCGCGGCGGGCATGTCGGGCACGCTGTCGAGCGCGGCGTTCAGGTCGCCCAGCGCTTCCTCCATCCGCCCCAGGCGGAAATACACCATCGCGCGGCTGTCGAGCGCGGGGGCGGGATTGTCGCTCAGTTCGATCGCGCGCGAACAATCGCGCAGCGCCGTGTCGAGCGCGACCTTGTGCGTGCCCTTTACCCAGCAGCGGCTGTTGAGCAGTACGGCATTGCCCGGATGCGCGGTGATCGCCGCGTCCAGCGTTGCCAGCGCCGCATCGACCTGTCCACCATCGGCCTGCAAATCGGCCTTGAGCGAGAGGAAACCGGGCTTGTCCTTGCCAGCCGATTCGATCTGACGATCGACCATTTCCAACGCCGCGTCGCGCTGTCCCTTTTCGCCGCGCAGGTTGATCGCGGTGCTGATCGCGGCGGTCGAGCCGGGGTCGAGTTCACGCGCGGCATCGGCATCGGCAATCGCCTTGTCGAGCTGTCCGGTGGTGTGGAACAGGCCGGCGCGACGCAGATGCGAATCGACCGACGGGGCAATCGAAATCGCCTTGTCCATGTCGCGGATCGCCGCCGGATAGTCGAACACGCGCTCATGGAACCAGGCGCGGTTGGTATAGCCGTCGACCTCACCCGGATCGGCGGCGATCGCCTGGGCATAGACGGCCAGGATCTTCTGGAACCCGCCAGCCTTGCGCGCGGTGGCGACATCCTGCCAGCGCTGCGGATAGGCGGCGGGCGCGACGCCGCGCAACAGGCGCGTCTTCGCCTGTGACAATTGCAGCCGCGCCGGCCCGATATCGGCCGGCGCGACTTCGGCGCCGGTCGCAATCGTGCGATCCTCGACCTGAAGCGCATCGCCCGACAGCGTCGCCTGACGCGACAGGATGCGTCCGGCCATCTGCGTCGGCAGTTTCTGATCGCCGTCGAACGCGAACCCGCTGCCGCCGCCGGGCAGGCGATAGCTGGTGCGGATACGGGTATGGCCCGCTTCGCCGGTGGTCACCGGCAGGTCGCGCCACGTGATGCGGCTGCGGTCGGGTTCAAAGGTGATAGCCTGCACCGCATTGTCGAGCGTGAGCTTGAACCGCTCATTCTCGCGCGCCCAATTGGGATAGGCGACTCCGCTGGCGGTGATGACGGCGGTCCCTGCCACATCGTCGAAGCTTAACTTGCGCTGGGTGTAGGTACCGGTCTCGATATAGTTGCCGACCATATTGCCGATCATCTTCTCGGTCTCGTCCTTGCCCAGCGCGGCGACCGCGCCGCGCACGAGCTGAACGACCTGCCCGCGCATGCTGATCTTCGCGGTAAAGGGGCCGGGAAAATGGATCCCGGCGCTCTGGTCGATATCTATTTGCGCATCGATGTCGGGACGCGCGGCGGGCCGTTGGGGCAAGACGACCAGTTCGGACCCAGCCTCGCGCAACGGCAGCGCGTGGCGGAACGGCGGGACGTTCGCCAGATCGGCCATGCGATCACCGCTCGACGTGCCGTCCAGCCACAGGCTTTCGCCGCCCACCATCGCGCGGACGATGACATGGTCGAACGCCCCCGGCATCGGCAGCCGCTTCGGCACCAGATCGCCCATCTTGCTGTGCACCAGCACGGCGTCCGCCTCGATCCCCAGCTCGCGCAGGATCGCCACCAGCAACAGCGTCTTGGCCTTGCAATCGCCATAGCGCAGCGACCAGGTGTCGGCGGGCGTCTGCGGCACGTAATTGCCCTGTGCCATGCCGTTGAACAGGTAACGGACCTTGTCCTGCACCAGTTGCAGCGCCGCCGCCGCACGGACGCGCGGATCGGTCGAAGCGGCGGCGATCGTCGCCACTTCCTTCGCCAGCGGGCTGCCCGCCGCGATCAGCCCCTCGGTGCGGTAAAGCGGCGCCATCGTCTTTGCCACGGCACCCCAATCGGCATAGCTGGTGGCATCCATGAAGGTCAGCGACTGAAACCGCATCGGCGCGTCGCCGGGAATCTCGACTTGCTTGGCGATCGGCAGCAGCACGCTGACCTCACGATAGCCACCGGCGATCTTCACCGCCTCGGGCTTGACGTAACCCGCATAGGATCGCCAATTCACCGTCGACGCCTCTGGCCAGATCAGGCGGGCGCGGCCGAAGCCGACGCGCATCGGCTGCGCGAAGAGCGGCAGGCTGCTCTGCACATTGCCGGCCAGCGTCGCGTCCTTGCGCGTCGTGGTGAAACGCAGCCGCAGCACATCGCCGACGCGCAGCCCCTCGACCGGCATCGTTGCCGTCAGCATCCCGTCGAGCTGCATCTGCTCCAGCTTCTGTTCGCGCCGGATCACCGGGATCTGCTTGCCGCCGGTCAGCAGGTCGATCGTCTCGCCGCCGCGCAGGATCGACGCGCTGTGGACGATCAGGTCGCCATGATCGGGGTTCCACGGCATCTGGATCGTGCCCGCCTGAGTCAGGATTTGCGGCGAAGCGATGCGCGTGGCGCTCTCGATATAATGCCACACTTGGCCATCGGCGAGCCGCTGCTGCTGATCGATTATCAGGAATACCGGCGCATCGTCGCCAATTTTGGCCGTGTCCACTGGCGGTGCGGGCTTCACCCAATCCGGAACGGGCGCGTAGAGCGGCTTGTCGCCCGCCCATGCCGATGTGGCAGACGTGAGCAATGCGCAGAGCAGCGCGGTTTTACGCAACATGATAACCCCCGGTGTTTGTTGCGAAAGTAGCGGCTGCCGCGCCGTGAGCAAGTGCTGTTAGCGTGCGTGTAAAACTCACTTGGGCAGTTGACCTCGCAATATTCGCAGAAAACGAGCCTATTGCGTTTATCGTAACGATCACACACGATAAATTTTCCCGGGGGGGGCATCAGCATGAAATGGATTGAAAAATTAATCGATAACTTGCCGGAAATTATCTCCCGGCTTTCAGGCAACACCAACGGACTAATCGCTGTCATCTGGCTGATTGGCGCGGTCTTGCTCTACTTTTTTCTCCGAGACGCTCCCCCTCGAATACGCGCCATCGTATTCGTTATCGCATTTCTAGGGGCGATCTATCTCGCTAAGATCGTGGTTGATACAAACCAAGTCATTAATAAGGAGGAAGAAACGTCCCAAAGCGAGGAGGGATGGACTTATTATCAAGTCACCAAATCGGGCCAGCTCGCCCCGCCTGACGGCCGCCTTTGGGTCATAAGGGGCGGTCGACAATATGGCGAGCTCAAGGTCGACGATCAACTCAAAGTCGCAGATGCGGATGGTGCTAAACTCTACTCGGCACCCGGCAAGGTCGATGAGAATCAAATTGGTCTAACCGATGGCAAAGCATGCCTTAAAGTTTTAGAAACTGGTCAACCGCGCATGGTTAGTAAGCCACCCGGATCAGGTGGATGGATCAAGGTCAAAGTAATTGCGTGTGCAGGGCGCAAGTAAAAAAGTACTTTATTATTTTCATCCCATATGAAAATAGTCGTAAAGCTGCTGCGCCACCGCTGCCGAAACGCCCGGTGCCTTGCGCAAATCCTCCAGGCTGGCGCCGCGCACCGCTTTCGCCGTGCCGAAATGCATCAGCAGTGCTTTCTTCCGCGCCGGGCCGATGCCGGGGACTTCGTCCAGCGGGGATGCGCCGATAGCTTTCGTGCGCTTGTCGCGGTGCGCGCCGATGACGAAGCGGTGAACTTCGTCGCGCAGGCGCTGGAGGTAGAAGAGTGCGGGCGAGTTGACAGGGAGCTGGAATTCGCGGCCGTCGAGCAAGTGGAAGACTTCGCGCCCGTCGCGGCCGTGATGCGGGCCCTTGGCCACGCCGACCAGGCAGACGTCCTCGATCCCCAATTCCTCCAGCACGCCGCGCGCGGAATTCAGCTGGCCTTTGCCGCCGTCGATCAGGACGAGGTCGGGCCAGTTGCCCAGATCCCTGTCGGGGTCTTCGGATTGCGCGCGGGCAAAACGGCGGCCAAACACTTCGCGCATCATCGCGAAATCGTCGTCGGTGGCGGCGCTCTTGATGTTGAACTTGCGATACTCGCCCTTGCGGAACCCCTCCGGCCCGGCGACGACCATCGCGCCGACGGCGTTGGTGCCCTGAATATGGCTGTTGTCGTAGACCTCGATCCGGTTGGGCGCTTCGGCGAGGCCAAACAGGTCGGCGACTTCGCGCAGGATCTTTGCCTGCGTGGTCGATTCCGCCAGCCGCCGGTCGAGCGCCTCGGTCGCGTTGCGCTGCGCCTGTTCCATCAGCTTGCGGCGCGCGCCGCGTTGCGGCTGGGACAGCGCGACCTTGAACCCGGCGCGCTCGGCCAGCGCCTCCGCCAGCACCTCGCCGTCGGGCAGGTCGCGGTCGAGCAGCACCAGCTTCGGCGGGGGCACTTCCTCATAGAATTGCATGAGGAACTGGGTCAGCACCTCATCCTCCGGCACTTCGTTGGTGTGCGCGGGGAAGAAGGCGCGGTGGCCCCAATTCTGACCGCCGCGGATGAAGAAGGCCTGGATGCCGATGCTGCCCTGTTTCGCGGCGAGTGCAAAGATATCGGCGTCGCCCACACCCTCGGCATTGATCGCCTGTGACCCCTGAATGAAGGTCAGCGCCTTCAGCCGGTCGCGCAGGACGGCGGCTTGTTCGAAGTCCATCGCCTCCGCAGCGGCGGTCATCGCCTCGCCCAGCTTGGCCTGAACCTGAGTCGATTTGCCCGAGAGGAATGCGCGGGCGTCGGCGGTCAGTTCGGCATAGCCATCCTTGTCGATGCGATCGACGCAGGGGGCGGAGCAGCGGCGGATCTGGTAGAGCAGGCACGGCCGGTCGCGGGTGTTGAAGAAACCGTCGGTGCAGGAGCGCAGCAGGAACAGCTTTTGCAGCGCGTTCAGCGTCTTGCGGACCTGCCCCGCCCCGGCGAACGGGCCGAAATAATCGCCCTTGAACCGGCGCGCGCCGCGATGAAGCTGGACGCGGGGGAAGGCGTGATCGCCGCGCAGGAGGATGTAGGGGAACGACTTATCGTCGCGCAGCAGGACGTTGTAGGCGGGGCGAAAGCGCTTGATCAGCTGCGCCTCCAGCAACAGCGCCTCGGCCTCGTTATTGGTCGTCACGATCGTCATCGACCGGGTCTGCGCGATCATCCGGCGCAGGCGGTTCGAGAGTTTGGCGGGCTGGGTATAGTTGGCGACGCGGTTCTTCAGCGCGCGGGCCTTGCCGACATAGAGCACGTCGCCGCGCGCATCCTGCATACGATAGACGCCGGGGCGCGCCGGCAAGGTCTTCAGCACATTGCGGATCGCCGCCACGCCCGCGTCGAGATCGGGCGTCTCCGACCCGCGCACGGCGAAGGTGGCGGAGTCTTCGTTGAAGCGGTTCGGGGATTTCGGGTCGGACATCGTCATGTTGATCTAGGGTCAGTATGCGCATCTTGCTATCATGATTGACAATTTGCCGCGCCGGATTGAGCCTGATCCTTTCCGGGGGGAGATAGCGATATGGGGACGGTGGCGGATGGCGCGCGCGGGGCGAGCGCGGCGGAGCGAATCGTGGTGCTGGACGCGCTGCGTGGTTTTTGCCTGATGGGCATCCTGTTCGCCAATGCGCTGTATTTCTCGGGCTGGGATTTCATGCCGCCGGGCCGGTCGATCGCGCAGTTCGGGCAGGCGGCGACCGAGAGATTGTGGTTCTGGCACAAGCTGCTGGTCGACGGGAAATTCTACACGATCTTCTCGATGCTGTTCGGGCTTGGGTTTGCGCTTCAGCTGGACCGGGTGGAGCGGCGCGGCGTCGATGGCATCCGGCTGTTCCGGCGGCGGCTGCTGGTGCTGCTGGGGTTTGGGGTGATCCATCTGGTGTGCATCTGGGATGGCGATATCCTGATGCTCTACGCGTTGCTGGGTCTGCTGCTGCCGTTCTTCCGCACGGTGTCGAACCGGGCGCTGCTCGCCACCGCGTTCGGCCTGATGCTCTTGCCGGTGGTCGCCGCGCCCGCGTTTCAGGCGTTAGGCTGGGCACCGTGGAACGTGCTGTTCGGGCTGGCAAGCTATCTGACGCCGCAGTTTCTCGACCCGAAACTGGATCTGGTCGCGTGGCTTCAGCGGCCCGACTGGGCCAGTTTTCTTGAGTGGAAATCCAGCGGCTGGATATTCCGCATCTGGGGGCTGTTCGACAGCTGGCGCTTGCCAAAGGTACTGGGCATGATGCTGCTGGGGATGTGGGCTGGCCGCCACCTGATCGCGGGGACGTTACTTAATAACCGGCGATTGCTGGTCGGCACGGCGATCGTCGGGGCGGTGGTCGGGTTGCCGATGAGCTATCTCTATGCGGTGTCGCCGGGGCTGAATCAGACCGGCATCGGCTCGCTGCTCGGCACGATCCCGCTGGCGCTCGCTTATGCGGCCCTGTTCATTTTGGCGTGGCCCGTCGCAAAACCGGTGCTGGGTCTGCTTGCCCCTGCGGGTCGCATGGCGCTCACCAATTATCTGACCCAGACGTTGCTGGGGATCGCCATTTATTTCGGGATCGGGTTCGGGCTGGCCGGGCATGTCGGACCGTTCACCGTGCTGGCGATTTCGCTCGCCTGTTTCGTGCTTCAGATGCTGTGGTCGATCCTGTGGTTGCGGCATTTCGCGCAGGGGCCGATGGAATGGCTGTGGCGACGGCTCACTTATGGCGGTGGCGCAACCCCGGCGGCGGTATCGGCATGATGCGCGGATTGCGTCGCTCCATCCATCTGATAGCCTGTCGGTAACTTAGGGGACCGTCACAATGCGCCTGCTCACCGTTCTGCTCGCCACATCGCTGCTCGCCGCGCCCGCGTTGGCGGGACCGGACTTCGCACCGGCGATCGAGGCGGATTATGCCGCGCATCTGGAAAAGCTGTTCATCGATTTTCACAAAAACCCCGAATTGTCGTTCAAAGAGGTCCGCACCGCCGCGATCATGGCGAAGGAGTTGCGCGCGGTCGGCGGGATCGTGGTGACCGAAAAGGTCGGCGGGACCGGCGTGGTCGGGGTGATGAAGAATGGCGACGGCCCGGTGCTGCTGGTCCGCGCCGACATGGACGGGCTGCCGCTGAAAGAGGATAGCGGCGTCGCCTATCCCTCCGCCGTCACCCAGGTCGATATTGACGGGGTGACCAAACCGGTGATGCATGCGTGCGGGCATGACGTGCATATCACGTCGATGATCGGCACCGCGCGCCAGCTGGCGAAGATGAAGGACCGGTGGAAGGGCACGATCGTGTTCGTCGTTCAGCCGGGCGAGGAGCGGATCGACGGGGCGCGGCGGATGCTGGCCGACGGCCTCTACACGCGCTTTCCCAAGCCCGACTTCGCCGTCGCTTTCCATGTGTCGGCCGGCACCCCGACGGGCAAGCTTCTGCTCGAACCCGGGATCAGTTCGTCGTCATCGGACAGCGTCGATATCACCATCCACGGCGTCGGCACCCATGGCGCGTCACCGCACATGGGCAAGGACCCGATCGTGATGGGCGCGGAAATCGTGATGGCGCTGCAAACTTTGGTGAGCCGCGAGATCGCGCCGCTGCGCCCCGGCGTGGTGACGGTCGGGTCGTTCCATTCGGGGTTCAAGCACAACATCATTTCCGACAAGGCCGAATTGCAGCTGACCGTGCGGTCGGATGACGAGGCCACGCGTAAGAAGCTGCTCGACGGGATCAAGCGCATCGCCGCCAATGTCGGCCGCATGAATGGTTTGCCCGAGGACAAGCTACCCACGGTCAAAGTCGGGTTTGAATCGACTCCGGTGACGCTCAACGATCCCGCACTGACCGCGCGGGTACGCGGTGCCTTCACCAGCGCGTTCGGCAACGACATCATCCTCGTCGAACCCCGCGAGAGCATGGGCGCGGAGGATTTCGCCTATTTCATTCAGCCCGAGCTAAAGGTGCCGGGCGCTTATTTCGGCGTCGGCGGCACGCCACAGGCGGATATCGACGCCGAGAAGGCGGGCGGCAAGCCGGTCCCCGGTCACCATTCGCCGTTCTTCCGGATCGATCCGAAGTCTTCGGTGACGCTGGGGACTCAGGCGATGACGGTCGCGGTGCTCGATCTGCTGAAGAAATAGGGTCCGGTCGGGCGTTCGTCGAAAGAAGATTGCTGCTGATCGGTGCTAACCATAGCTTTTACGCGTTTCTGGGGAGGAAGATCATGAAATTTGCCTTGGCCGCCACCATCCTGTTGGCCACCGCCGCGCCGCTCGCCGCACAGAAGGTCACGCCCGCAATCACCGCTGCGCTGGCCGACAGCTCGCGCCCCGCCGATCAGCGCGAACGCGACGCGGTGCGCAAGCCCGCCGAAATCCTCGCCTTTGCCGGGGTCAAGCCGGGGCACAAGGTCGGCGATTTCGTGATGGGCGGCGGGTATTGGACGCGCATCCTCTCCCCGCTCGTGGGGCCAAAGGGCAAGGTCTATGCCTATCAGCCCGCCGAGTTCATCACGTTCCGCGCCGCCTATGGCGAGGAACAGACGGCTGCGGTGGCAGGGCTGTCCAACGCGGTCGCGGTCAACGGCAGCTTCCCGGCGTTCAGCTTCCCCGAACAGCTCGACGTGATCGTGACGGTCCAGAATTATCACGACCTGTTCCTCGCGCCCTTTCCAAAGGGCACGGCGGAGTCGGTAACGCGCAAGCTGTACAATTCGCTGAAACCCGGCGGCGTGCTGCTGGTGATCGACCATGTCGCCAATGCCGATCCGGAGAACAAGGCGCCGAACGCGATCCACCGCATCGATCCGGAAGTGGCGCGCAAGGCCATTCAGGCGGCCGGTTTCCGTTTCGCCGGAAAGCTGGAGATCCTGCGCAACCCGTCTGACCCGCGCACCGCCAGCGTGTTCGACCCCTCGATCCGCGGCAAGAGCGACCAGTTCGTGTTTAAGTTCGTGAAGCCGCGTCCGACGAATTGAGGGCGACTAGCTCGCCCGCCTTTGTAGCGTGACGACATCATGCTGATTTATCGTCACCCCGGGCTTGACCCGGGGTCCCGCTTCTTCGAGCGCTCGCCATTAGCGGGACCCCGGGTCAAGCCCGGGGTGACGGAGGTTGGTTCAAGCTGAAGTCGTTATCATGCTCTAGCTATCCAGCACTTCCCGCACCTTCACCGCCAGCTGCTGCACGGTAAAGGGCTTGGCCAAGAACGCGACGTCGTGGTCGAGCATCCCGTTATGGACGATCGCGTTGCGGGTATAGCCGGTGGTGTAGAGCACTTTCAGGTCCGGGCGCATGACCCGCGCACGGTCCGACAACAGCCGCCCGTTCATGTCGGGCATGACGATATCGGTGAACAACAGGTCGATACGCGGCTGGATTTCCAGCACGGTCAGCGCCTGGTTAGCGTCCGCCGCCTGTACCACGACATAGCCCAGTTCGCGCAGCGCATCGACCGACATGTGCCGCACGCGATCCTCGTCCTCGACCACCAATATGATCTCGTCGCCCTGCGCGCGCGGGAGTTCTGCGGTGTCGCCATCGTTTGTGCCGGTGGTTTCCGCCTCGCCGAAATGGCGCGGCAGATACAGCTTCACCGTGGTACCGACGCCCGGTTCGGAATAGATTTTCACATGGCCGCCGGACTGTTTGACGAAGCCGAACACCTGACTGAGGCCAAGCCCGGTGCCCTTGCCGACACCCTTGGTCGTATAGAATGGGTCGAACGCGCGCTCGACCACCTCGGGTGGCATGCCGGTGCCGGTGTCGGTGACCGACACCATGACATATTGCCCGGCGACAACCTCGGCATGCGCGGCGGCATAGGCGTCGTCGAGGTGCGCACAGTTGGTTTCGATCGTCAGCCGCCCGCCATCGGGCATCGCGTCGCGCCCGTTGACGCACAGGTTGAGCACGGCGTTCTCAAGCTGCGCGCCGTCGATGAACGCGGGCCACAGGCCGCCGGCCAATACGGTTTCGATCCGCACATCCTCACCGATCGTGCGGCGAAGCATCTCCGACATCCCGCCGACCAGTTTGTTGGCATCGACCGCCTTGGGCGCGAGCGGCTGCTGGCGCGAGAAAGCGAGCAGCCGCGCGGTCAGTTGTGCCGCGCGTTCCGCCCCCTCCATCGCATTGTTCAGGCTCTCGCTCGCCTTGTCGGGATCGCTGCGCAAACGGCGGCGCGCCATATCCAGGCTGCCAATGACGATCGCCAGCATGTTGTTGAAATCATGCGCGACGCCGCCGGTCAGCTGGCCGATCGACTCCATCTTTTGCAGCTGACGCACCTGTGCCTCGGCGGCGACGCGGCTTTCCGCTTCCTCGGTCAATTGCTGGTTGGCGACGATCAGCGCGTCACCCGCCCTGATCGCAGCGCGCGCGCGGCGGCGTGCATCGCGTGTGGCGTACCATGCAAGTGCGAAGATCGCGATCCCGCCGAATACCAGCCATAAGGTCAGCCGATTGGCCCAATCCTGCAAATTGCTGTTGCGTTCGGCGAGCAGGCGCTGCTCCTCCGCCTTCATCTCGCCGATCAGGGCGCGGCACTGGTCCATCTGGCGCTTGCCGACGCCGGACCGAACCACCTGCTGCGAGCGCTCGAAACGGCCTTGCCGGGCATCGGCGACTCCGATCTCCAGCGTCCGCACGCGATCGCGCACGCATTGCGCCAAGGCGTCGGCGCGCTTCACCTGCGACGGATTGTCCGCAACCTGACCGGGGAGCGAACGCAAATCCGCCGCCAGACCCCGTCGGCCATCGATATATGGCCGAAGGTAATCGAGATCGCGCGTGATGTAGTAACCGCGCGTCCCCGTCTCGGCATCCTGCAGGTGCGACAGCGTCCGGCTAAGGCTCTCCTGCACGGTCAGCGTGTGCAGCACGCGCGCCTGTGCCTTTTGATGTGCATTGAACATCAACAGCACGCCGATCACCGCCGTGGCCACGATGGCAAAGCCGATGATGAGCGCGATCAGGCCGCGGTCTTTGCGAGCATCCCCCATAGCATGTCGGCAATACGCAAAAAGACGAGCGCGGCAAGTGGCCGCGCCCGTCTTTGTTACGTTATCAACGTGTTAGCGACGCGAAGGGCGAAATCGCCTTAACCTGCGTCTAGTTCAACCGCGAAAGTCCCGCGATCGTGCGATCGACCAGCGCCTTGTCGGCCCCGGCATCGTGCTTCTGAGCGATGATCGACGCCGCTGCCTTCGCGGCGGCATCGGCTGCCTGCGCGCGCACCGCCTCCAGCGCCGAACGCTCGGCGGCTGCGATCTTGTCCTCGGCCATCTTGCCGCGGCGTTTGATGAGTTCTTCGGCGTCGGTCTTGGCCTTGGCGATCACCGCCTTGGCCTCTTCGTCGGCATGGGCGACCATCGCTGCGGCCTGTTCCTCGACGCTGGCGATTTTCCGCGCATATTCGTCGCGCAAGGCTTCGGCCTCGGCACGCAGCGCCTTGGCTTCTTCAAGTCGCGCCTTGATCGCTGCGATCTGGCCGTCGAGGCCGCGCGTGATGAGCGCCGGCACCTTTTTCCAGATCAGGATGGCGATGAACACCGCCATGGCGATGCTGACCCACACGGTGGCGTCGAGCACGCCGAACACCGCCGGTTCGGCGTGATGCACGGCACCGCCCTCAGCGGCGACTGCTGCTGTGGTTTCAGCCATTGATCGCCGCCTTTACTGCTGTCTGTGCCTCAGCCGCAGTGACCTTCACGCCTGAAATACGCGTGACGATGTCCTGCGCAGCCTCGGCCGCAACCGCCTCGATCTCGGCCTGAGCCGCGCCGGTCGCAGACGCAATCCGCGCCTCGGCCTCGGCCACCTTGGCGTCGATCGCGCTGCCGGCCGTGGCCAGCTGCTTTTCGGTCGCCACGGCGGCTTTGCCACGCGCTTCGGCGAGCTTTTTCTGCGCCGCCTCACGCGCCGCATTTTCATGCGCCCGCCAAGTCTCTTCGGCGGCGTCGGCTGCGACACGCGCGGCTTCGGCAGCGGCCAGATCGTCGGCGACGGTCTTGTCGCGTTGATCGACATTTGCCTGGACCTTGGGCGCCATGCCCCGGCCGATGAAGAAATAGACGGCACCGAACGTCAGCAACAGCCACAATAGCTGTGAACCGACGTACCAGGAGTCCTGCGTGAGTTGCGCGATTTGTGGCATTGTTTTCCTAGCCGAATACGGGCCGGAGCCAGTCCGCAAGCTTGGCCCGGCCCGAAACCGGAGAAATTACGCGACGAAGATCAGGATCATCGCCACGACGAACGCGAGCAGGCCGAGAAGCTCGGCAGCCGCGAAGCCGATGAACAGACGGCCCTGCTGGCCATCGGCCGCACCCGGATTGCGCAGCGCGCCTTCGAGGAACGAGCCAAAGACGTTGCCCACGCCGATTGCGGCCATGCCCGCGCCGATGGCGGCCAGGCCGGCGCCGATGAGCTTCGCCGCATCCGGGCTGATCATGACGGTCGGTTCCATTTCAAAACTCCTGCTTCAGATATCGTTGGTGGTTGGGTTGGTCGGTAAATGGGAAACTCAGTGCAGATGCTCGGCGTCGTGGATGTACAGCGACGTGAGCAGTGCAAAGACATAGGCCTGAATACCGGCGACCAGCACTTCGAGTGCGGACACGCCGATCATCAGCGCGAAGCTGGGAATGCCGACCACGCCGCCCCATACGGGGCTGGCGTTCGCGGCGTTGATGACGAAACCGGCCAGCACCTTCAAAAGGATATGCCCGGCGATCATCGCAACGAACAGTCGCAGACCCAGCGAAAACGGGCGAAACAGGAACGAGACCAGCTCGATCGGGAAGATGATGAGCACCATCGGCAGCGGCGTTCCCGCCGGCACGAACAGGCTGAAGAACTTGAACCCGTGCTTCCAGAAACCGACGATCAGCACGATCGAGAAGGACAGGATCGCCAGCACGCCGGTGACGGTGAAATGGCTGGTGAAGGTAAACGGGTGCAGCCCGAACAGGCCAATCGGCAGCAGGCCGAGCAAATTGGCGAACAGGATGAACATGAACAGCGAGAAGATATAGGGCAGGTATTTGCGCCCGCCCTTGCCGATATTCTCGTCCACCAGCTTGGCGATGAAGCCCGTGAAATTCTCGACCAGCATCTGCCAGCGGCCGGGGACGACCGCCTGCTTCATCCCACCGGCCATGAACACCCAAAGCACCGCGACGGTCAGCAGCATCCACACCGCCGAATTCGTCAGTGCGATCGGCTGGCCCAAAATCTCCCACGGGCCACCAACAACCTGCACCTCGAACTGGTGCATCGGGTCGATCTTGCCAGATTCCTCAGCCACGCTTGCGTCCCACTTTAACCGACTAGAATTAACCGAAGCGCCCGAAAATCACTTCGAGCGCTGGTTTGAAATCCTGATGATATTCCTGAACGCCGATGCGATTCCGAGGAACAGCATCCCGAGCAGGAACCACGGGGAAGTGCCGAGAAAATGATCGAGCGTCCACCCGACCACGGCGCCACCCACCAAACCACCGACCAGCTGGGTCAGAACGCGGCTGCCGAGGCGGTAATCCGCATCGCCCTTGTCGCGCCCCTCACCCCTGCGGATCGCCTCTTCGGATTTCGCCTGCGCCAGCCGCTCGTTGAGCGAGGTGATGCGGGCATCCTCCTTGAGGGGGTCCAGTCCGGGCTCGTTCTCGGCCATTTCGTCTCTCCAGCGCCTGTGACGCCCGGCGAAACGCATGTGCCGAGCGGCGAGCCCGCCAAGGCACGCGCGCTTTAGAAAGGGGGTGTCCCCGAGTCAACCGCAGCGCAACATTGCTGCGCCCTTCCCTGTCGCGGAACACCGGGTTAGGTTTGGGGCCATGGGGGAAGCCGACACCGACAATAGTGGCCACCGCGCCCGCCTGCGCCAGCGGTTGCTGAGCGATGGCGAGGGGCTGCTCGATCATGAGCTGATCGAATATGTGCTCGCGCTGGCCATTCCCCGCCGGGATACCAAGCCACTGGCGAAGGCGTTGTTGCGCGAGTTTGGCGGGCTGGGCGGCCTGCTGACCGCCGATGGCGAAGCGATCGCGCGGGTCGGCGGGATGGGCGAAACCTCAGTTGCAGCAATCAAAATTGTCCACACCGCAGCGCTGCGCCTTTTGCGGGGGGAAGTCGCCGCGCGGCCCTTGCTGGCAAACTGGCAGGCGTTGCTCGACTATCTGCGTGCCGACATGGCGCATCACGCGATCGAGCGGGTGCGCGTGCTCCATCTGAACAGTCGCAACATGCTGATCCGCGACGAATTGATGCAGGAGGGGTCGGTGGACGAGGCGCCGGTCTATGTCCGAGAGGTTATCCGCCGCGCAATCGACCTGGGGTCTGCCGCAATCATTCTGGTCCACAACCACCCCAGCGGCGACCCTAGCCCGAGCCGCGCCGACATCGAACTGACGCGCAACATTGTCGAGGCGGGCAAACGACTGGGCATCGGCGTGCACGACCACATCATCATGGGGTCCGAAGGCCATTCCAGCCTGCGCGCGATGGGGTTGATGTGACGATGGCGAAAGGCAACCAGGGGGCGACATCGTTCGTGACCAAGGCTCGATTCGAGCTGTTGCTGGCTGTAGCCGCACTTTTCGAGACGCTTCACCTGATCGGATTGTTCGACCGGCGTGTAGACGTGGATGGGAAGATGCTCGCCGCCGTCTTTACGTTTGGCGTGCCGTGGATCGTATTGCTGCTAGGCATTGCCGTTACACGGGCAGGCAGCAAAGCCGCCAAATGGACCCTCATCATTCTTATCCTGTTCGCTGTTTTCAGCGCGGTTTCGATCGGCATCGAACGTTGGAATGAGCCAGTAATCCTGCTTGGCGCAATTGCAGGAATTGTTCAGGTCGTTGCCGTGACGATGTTGTTGACGCCGGTGGGCAGAAGCTGGACTCGCGCTTCAGCAAACTGAACAAGAGAACGGCCGCCGGACCGAGGTCCGACGGCCGCTGAGGCAGGAGATGCGGTCCCTGCCTCGGAGGGCCTCGTTAGGAAGCGGCAGCGGGGGCAAGGAAGCCCTTAAGCTCGTCCTTGTTAATGCCGTTCGACTTGTCCTTGTCGGCAGCGGCCCAGGCGCGGGTAATCCACTCCTTGTCGGCAGCCGACTGACCGGTAAAGGCCGGTTCGCTCGCCGAACGCAGCGCCACCATCCATGCACCGAACTCTTCCGCCTTCAGATTGCCGTCGGCATCCTTGTCGTAAGTCGGGAAGCCGGAATCGACGACCTGAGCGATCTGAGCCGCATTGGCCGGTTGCTGACCTGCGGGCGCAGGCTGCTGCGCGGTCTGCGCTGGCTGCTCGGCGGGAGCCGGGGTCTGCTCGGCGGTCTGCGCCGGCTGTTCAGCCGGGGGTGCGGCAGGTTCAGCCGGAGCCGGTGCAGTCTGCGCCGTGCTGTCGACTGCGGTTTCATCGGCGGGCGCCGGAGCGTCGGCAGGCGCAGTCGGCTCAGCGGCCGGTGGCACGGTCTGTTCCTGTGCCGGAGGCGTTGTTTCCTGTGGTGCCGCCTCCTGCGCAAGTGCAGGGGCCGAAATCATCACAGCGCTGGCAAGTAGAATGCTCTTCAACATGATATGTCTCCTAAGTTATTCTATCCGTTGTTCTTGCATTAACAGATAGGATAGCTCGATTGATCTGCAACCATATAACACGTTGCATATTTATCACGTTCCATTATAAAATTACGCACTCGTTCAACTTGTCGGCAACTTAACTCGACTCGTCGCAATGACGTGCTGAATCCGCGACGAACCGTTTAGAAAAGATTCCAAGCACGGCGGTTTGCCGGGGATGAATGGCTTTGCTAGGGGGCGGCTCCGCACGAAAGGCTTGCCATGGTCCCCCGCTATTCCCGCCCCGCCATGACCGCGATCTGGTCGCCCGAAACCCGTTTCGGCATCTGGTTCGAGATCGAGGCGCATGCGACGCAGGCGCTGGCCGATCTGGGCGTGGTCCCGCAATCCGCCGCAAAGGCGCTGTGGGACTGGTGGGCGACCAAGCCGGTGATCGACGTCGCCGCAATCGACGCGATCGAGGCGGTGACCAAGCATGACGTGATCGCGTTCCTGACCTGGGTCGCGGAGCAAGTCGGCGATGAAGCGCGCTTCATGCATCAGGGGATGACGTCGAGCGACGTGCTCGACACTTGTTTGTCGGTGCAGCTGGTGCGCGCGTCCGATATATTGCTTGACGATCTCGATCAGTTGCTGGCGGTGCTGAAGCGGCGCGCGTTCGAGCACAAGCTCACCCCGACGATCGGCCGCAGCCACGGGATCCACGCCGAACCGGTGACGTTCGGCCTGAAAATGGCGGAGGCCTATGCCGAGTTCAAACGCAACAGGGCGCGGCTGATCGCGGCGCGCGACGACATCGCCACCTGCGCGATTTCCGGCGCGGTTGGCACGTTCGCCAATATCGACCCGCGCGTGGAGGCGCACGTCGCGGCGAAGCTGGGTCTGGCGATCGAGCCAGTTTCGACTCAAGTGATTCCGCGGGATCGCCATGCGATGTTCTTCGCCACGCTGGGGGTTGTCGCCAGCTCGATCGAGCGGCTCGCGGTCGAAGTGCGGCACCTCCAGCGTACCGAAGTGCTGGAAGCGGAGGAGTATTTCTCGCCGGGGCAAAAGGGCTCGTCGGCGATGCCGCACAAGCGCAATCCGGTGCTGACCGAGAACCTCACCGGCCTCGCCCGCATGGTTCGCGCGGCGACAATCCCGGCGATGGAGAATGTCGCTTTGTGGCACGAGCGCGACATCAGCCATTCGTCGGTCGAACGCTATATCGGCCCCGACGCGACGATCACGCTCGACTTTGCGCTCGCGCGGCTGACCGGGGTGATGGACAAACTGCTGGTTTATCCGGTGCGGATGCAGAAGAATCTGGATCGCATGGGCGGGCTGGTCCATTCACAGCGCGTGTTGCTGGCGCTGACGCAGGCCGGGGTGAGCCGCGAGGATAGCTACGCCCAAGTCCAGCGCAACGCGATGAAGGTGTGGGAGAGCGATGGCGAGCTGTCGCTGCTCGAATTGCTCAAGGCCGATCCTGAGGTCACCGCAGCGCTGTCGGAGGCCGAAATCGAGGACAAGTTCGACCTCGGCTATCATTTCAAGCAGGTCGACACCATTTTCGCCAGAGTTTTCGCCGATTGACGTAGCGCCCGGTTGGTGTGACGCTTCGGTAACACAACAGGAGACCGGGCCGTGGCCAAAGATAAGAAGAGCAAGTCGGCGAAATCGGACAAGAAGAATGACGGGATCAAGATCCCCAAGGAAGTCCGCAAGCAGGTCGAAAAGTTCGTCGAACTGGCGAAGCATCCGATGGTTTCGGACATCGTCGCCGCCGGGCTGGTCGCGCTGGCCTCCAGCATGCGCAAGGGCGATGCCAAGGCCGACGTCGCGCCCAAGCCCTCCGATGCGGCCGGTAATCTGAGCAAGAGTGCAACCATCCTGGCGACCGCGCTCGCAGCCAAGGCAGCGCAGACGGTATCGAGCCGGTTGTTCGACAGTCCCGCACCGCCGCCTGCACCGTCAACGCCCGCCGCCGCGCCGAAACCGGCGGCGCGCAAGCCGGCTGCACGGAAACCCGCCGCGACGAAGTCAGCTGCTGCCAAGCCTGCTGCGACGAAGCTGGCGGCCGCCGCAAAGCCCAAGGCACCCGCGAAAGCGGCTGTGGTCAAGGCGCCTGCGGTAAAGGCGGCGGCCAAGCCGAAAGCACCGGTCAAGCCACGCGCAACGACGCGCAAGCCCGCCGCCCGCAAACCCGCCGCCAAGCCCGTCAGCTGACCGGCGGGCGGGCCGCCGCGTGAACGCCGTCGAGATCATCGGCCTCGCCGCCAGCGTCAGCCTGCTGGCGGGCTGGCGGCTTTACCTGTGCGTGTTAGCGGTCGGACTGGCGATGTACACCGGCTGGGTCGAGTTGCCGGCGCAACTGAAGGCGCTCGACGTGCTCGCCAATCCGTGGCTGATCGGCATCGCCGGGGCAGGCGCGGTGATCGAGTTCGTCGCGGACAAGGTGATGTGGGTCGATTCGGCATGGGACGCCGTCCACACGCTGATCCGCCCGGTCGGCGGCGCGCTGCTTGCGCTCGCCATCGTCGATCCGTCGGACCCGGCATGGCAGGTCGCCGCGCTGCTACTGGGCGGTGGCGGGGCGCTGCTCACGCACGGGGCCAAGGCCAGCGGGCGAGCGGTGGTCAATGCCAGTCCGGAGCCGTTCAGCAACGCGGTTGTGTCGACCGGTGAGGATATCCTGACCGGCGGGCTGTTGTTCCTCGCCCTCGCCAACCCGGTCGCGGCGGTGGTGATCGCGGTGCTGATCCTCGCCGCGACGATCGCGGCGCTGGTGTTGCTGCGGCGGGTGTTGCGACGGCTACTGAGGCGAGAGCCAGCCAAGACAGCCCAACCCCCTCAGTCATCCCGGGCGTGACCCGGAACCCAGCTTCTGACGACGGCGAAGAAGCTCGGTCCCGGGTCAAGCCAGGGATGACGATAAGGGCAGACCGAATTCGGGCTAGGCGAACAATTCCGCCAGAAAATCGGTCATCGCCCGCCAGCTGCGCCGATCGGCATTGGCGTCATAGCCGAAGCCGGGCCGCGTGCCCGCCTTAACACCGGGATCGGTGAACGCATGTCCCGCATGGCCGTAACCGTGCAGCTGCCAGTCCGCGCCCGCCACCGTCAGTTCCGCCGCCAACGCCGTCACTGACTCCGGCGGCGCGAGCGGATCGTCCCAGCCGTGACAGACCAGCAGTTTGGCCGCGATCGGTTTTGCATAGACATAATCGGGCGCATCGAAGATGCCGTGGAATGCGACCACGCCCAGCACGTCGCCGCCGGCCCGTGCGAGGTCGATCACCGACTTGCCGCCAAAGCAATAGCCCGTCGCCGCAGTTCGCGCCGCATCGACCTGTGGCAAGGCATGCAGCGCCGCGACGCTCGCCAACAACCGGTCGCGCAGCAACGCGCGGTCGGCGTTCAGCGCGTTCATATAGACCGCCGGATCGGGCGACTCGCGGGTCGTTCGCTTGCCCTGCCCATAGGTATCGGCGACGAAGCCGACATAGCCCAGCGCCGCAATCCGCTCCGCGATGACGTTGTCGGCCTCCTTCTGGCCCAGCACATTGGGGACGATCATCACGCCCGGACGTGGCGCATCCCAGTCGCTGTCCGCCGCCACGACACCCTCGAACGGGCCGCCCGGCCCGTCATAGACGATGGTTTGCCTTTCGATCGCCATGGCCATCCTTCCGTTGCCCTGTCGTCTGCATCCGCTAAGGACGCGGGCAATAATCCGCAAGGAGACGCGCATGCCCAATCTCGTCCTGATCCGCCACGGCCAGTCCGCCTGGAATCTGGAAAACCGCTTCACCGGCTGGTGGGATGTCGACCTGACCGAGCAGGGCGTGCGCGAGGCGGTCGCGGCGGGCGTGCTGATGAAGGAAAAGGGTCTGGATTTCGACCTGACCTTCACCAGTTTTCAGAGCCGCGCGATCAAGACGCTAAACCTGTCGCTGGAGGCGATGGGGCGGCTGTGGCTGCCGACCGAGAAATCGTGGAAGCTGAACGAGCGCCATTATGGTGGCCTGACCGGGCTGGACAAGGCTGAGACCGCCGCATTGCACGGCGACGATCAGGTCAAGATCTGGCGTCGCAGCTTCGACATCCCGCCGCCCTTGCCAGAGGAAGGGTCGCCCTGGGATCTGGCGGCGGATTTGCGGTATAAGGGCATCCCGATCCCGCAGACCGAGAGCCTGAAGGACACGATCGCGCGCGTCCTGCCCTATTGGGAAGAGCGCATCGCGCCTGAACTGAAGGCCGGCAAGCGGGTGCTGATTGCGGCGCACGGCAATTCGCTGCGCGCGCTGGTCAAGCATCTGTCGGGCATTTCGGACGATGAGATTGCGTCGCTGGAAATTCCGACGGGGCAGCCGATCGTTTATGAACTGGACGGGGGGTTGAAGGCAGTGGATCGGTATTATTTGAGCGAGCGGTAAGGGCCGTCACCCTCACCCTTTCGGCGCTTCGCGCCTCCCTCCCTATCCCACCGGGAGAGGGAAGAGCGCCGAAGGCGCGAAGGGTGAGGGCGCTCAAATCACGCCAGCGTATAGTCCAGCGTCACCTCAGCCTTCAGCAGCTTCGACACCGGGCAGTTCTTCTTCGCGCCCTCGGCCAGCTCGGCGAACACCGCCGCGTCGATCGTCGGCACGCTGGCAGTCAGGGTCAGGTCCGACCGCGTGATCGTGAAGCCGTCGCCATCCTTTTCCAGCTTCACTGCGGCCTTGGTCTCCAGCGTACCTTCGCTGAACCCGCCCTTGGCCAGCGCGAAGCTTAGCGCCATCGTGAAGCACCCGGCATGGGCGGCGGCGATCAGCTCCTCCGGGTTCGTACCCGGCTCGTCCTCGAAGCGCGTGTTGAAGCCATAGAATTGGTCGGTCAGCACGCCGGACTGGGTGGTGATCGCGCCCTTCCCTTCCTTGCCGAAGCCGGAATAGCGGGCGGTGGCGGTGCGGGTGGTCATGCGAAATCTCCTTGGGGGAGGCGGACAAGCAATGTGAACGGGTCTGCAACGATATCATCGCGCCGTCGTTCCCCATTCTTGCCCTTCGCCCTCCCCGACCTGTAGAGCACCCCCCGGAGCATGAAGAACCCCGCCGTCCTTTCCCGTCCGTTCTTTGAACAGAAGACACGCGCCTTCTGGATGTTGCAGGGTGCCGGCTGGGGTGGATATCTGTTGCTTCGCGCGGTCTCCAATTTCTCGAACCGCACGTTCAGCTTTGAAGACTTGATCCGCGTTCTGATCGAATCGATCGTCGGTTATTGCCTGACGCTGCTGCTGTCGGCGCTGTACGGCAGTTACCGGCGGCTGCCGCGGATCACCGGCATCCTCGCAACCGTGGCGACGCTGGCCGCCGCGACGCTCGTCTATGCGATGCTGAATGCGTTCACCGTCTCGGTCATGCGCGCCGATCCGGGGATCGAACTGCCGCTCATCCTGGGCAGTCTGTTCCTCAACTTCACCGTGTTGGCGGGCTGGTCGGCGCTGTATTTCGGAATCAATTTCTATCTGATCGTGGAAGATCAGATCGATCGGATGCAGTTGCTGGAGAATCAGGCATCGTCGGCGCAGCTGGCGATGTTGCGCTATCAGCTCAACCCGCACTTCCTGTTCAACACGCTCAACTCGATTTCGACGCTGGTGCTGCTCAAACAGACCGATCGCGCAAATGCGATGCTGGCGCGGCTTGCCAATTTCCTGCGCTACACGCTTGCCAACGAACCCACCGCGCACGTCACGCTGGCGCAGGAAGTGGAAACGCTAAAACTGTATCTGGAGATCGAGAAGATGCGGTTCGAGGAACGGTTGAAGCCGGTGTTCGATATCGACCCGCGTACGGCCAAGGCCCGCCTGCCCTCGCTGCTGCTGCAGCCGCTCGTCGAAAACGCGATCAAATATGCCGTCACGCCCCAGGAAGAGGGTGCCGAAATCGCCATCGCTGCTCGACTCAACGGCGATCGGGTGCAGATCACCGTGTCCGACACCGGCCCGGGATTGATCGAGGGCAAGAACCGTCCAAGCCTTTCAACCGGGGTTGGGCTCACCAATATACGGGAGCGGCTGGCGCAGGCATTCGGGCCTGACCACCGCTTTGAAACCCGAACGGACCCCGGACGCGGTTTCCGCGTTGAGATCGAGATACCGTTCCAGATCGAGGAACAAGCGAAGGAAGCCGCCTGATCGTAACCGGACCGTAACGTTCTGCGTTGGACATTAAAGGCAGGGGATTGTTGGCACCGCGTCGGGGGCATCGACGCAGCGCCGGATGAGAGTAAGAAAGAACCATGACGATCCGTACCATCCTGGTCGATGACGAACCGCTGGCCATTCAGGGCCTCGAACTGCGGCTTCAGGCGCATGAAGACGTCGAGATCATCGACAAATGCCAAAACGGCCGCGAGGCGATCCGAGCGATCAAGACGCACAAGCCCGATCTGGTCTTTCTCGACATTCAGATGCCCGGTTTCGACGGCTTTTCGGTCGTTCAGGGTCTGATGGAAGTCGAGCCGCCGCTGTTCGTGTTCGTCACTGCCTATTCGGACCATGCGATCCGTGCGTTCGAGGCGAACGCAATGGATTATCTGATGAAGCCGGTGGACGAGGCGCGCCTGGCCGACACGCTGGAGCGCGTGCGCCAGCGGCTGACCGAAAAGCGCGGTGTCGAGGAAGTCGAGAAGCTGAAGGAAGTGTTGGCCGAGGTCGCACCGGACGCCGCCGAGGAACTGGCCGCTGCCGATGGCGAGGTTTCCGCCAACCGCTACGAGAAGCTCATCAACATCAAGGATCGCGGCCAGATTTTCCGCGTCGATGTCGACACGATCGAGATCGTCGAGGCGGCCGGCGATTATATGTGCATCAAGACCGCCGACAACACGCTGGTGCTGCGCGAGACGATGAAGGATCTGGAAAAGCGGCTCGATCCGCGCCGGTTTCAGCGCGTTCACCGCTCGACCATCGTCAACCTCGATCAGGTGAAGCAGGTCAAGCCGCACACCAATGGCGAATGCTTCCTGGTGCTCGATTCGGGTTCGCAGGTGAAGGTCAGCCGGTCGTATCGCGACGTGGTGGCGCGCTTCGTTCATTGATCGCAAGAATCGGGATTGTTCCGCTTTCGTTCCTAACCTAGAAAGGTTGGGAACGAGAAAGGACCACGACGATGACTGCAAGATTCGACCGTTTCGCCGCGCTGCACGTCAGCGGCGATCCGATGATCCTGTTCAACATCTGGGACGCCGGATCGGCAAAGGTCGCGGCGCAGGCCGGGGCGAGGGCGATTGCCACCGGCAGTGCCTCGGTCGCGGTGGCGAACGGTTTTTTGGACGCCGAAGAGCTTCCGATCGATCTCGCGCTGGCCAATGCCGAACGCATCGTGCGTGCCGTCGATCTGCCGGTGACCATCGATTTCGAGGGTGGCTATGCGGTCGATCCGGAAGCGGTCGGGCGCAACGTCGCGCGACTGGCTGCAACCGGTGCGATCGGCTGCAATTTCGAGGATCAGGTGATCGGCGGCAGCGGGATTCACGATGTCGCGGTTCAGGCTGCGCGCATCGCAGCGATCCGGGCCGCGACCGGCCCCGCTTTCTTCATCAACGCGCGCACCGACATTTTCCTCCAAGCCAAAGCGGACACGCATGACGAAGCCAAGGTCGATGCCGCGATCGAACGCGCGCATGCCTATGCGGCGGCCGGTGCCAACGGCTTTTTCGTCCCCGGCCTGGCCGATCTCGATCTGTTGAAGCGAGTCTGCTGGGAATCGCCGCTGCCGGTGAACTTCATGGCCTTTCCCGGTGCACCGGATTCCGCGTCGGTGGCGAAGGCGGGTGTGGCGCGTATCAGCCATGGGCCGTTCCCGCATCGGCTGGCAATGAAGGCGTTCGAGGATGCGGCGCGAGCAACGTTGGGCGGCGAGGCCTGACCCCTCGCGCCGTCGCCACGTTTGCGGTACGACGACGGCAGGGGTGGGCCGAATGTCACGCATCACGATCCTTGCCGCTTGCGCGTTCGTGGCGAGTGGCTGCACGCCGGTTCCTAATGTACCGGCCGCACCGACACTGGCGTATCTCCCCGCACTGAGCGGCGACTATTTCTCGCAGCCGTCGCGCACGACGGGGCGCACTTACCATATCTATGTCCGGCTGCCGCAGGACTATGCCGCCGATCCGGCGCGGCGCTACCCGGTCGTCTATCTGCTCGACGGCGACTCGCTGTTCCCGATCCTCGGCGCGACGCACCTGTTCCTGACGCTCGACGACAAGCTCCCCGAGGCGATCGTCGTCGGCATCGCCTATGGCGGCTTCGGACCCGTCAACAAACGCGGCATCGACTATCGTGAACGCAGCACGAGCGAGGCGCCCGGCGAGGCGGGTGCCGCGGCGTTTCTGAGCTTCCTCAAGGGCGAACTGATCCCTGCGGTCGAAACGCGTTATCGGGCCGATCCTGCCCGCCGCATCCTGTTCGGGCAGTCGCTCGGCGGACGATTCGCCATCCATTCGGCCTTTGTCGAACCGGACATGTTCTGGGGCCGAATCGCCAGCAACCCCGCGCTGACGCTCACCTATTCCTATGAAGGCGAACCGGCGCGTGCCGTGCGATCCGACCTTGCCCTGATCGTCACCAGCGGCACGAACGACAGGCCGGAGCTGCGCACCGGTACCAGCGCATGGATCGAACGCTGGAAACCACGGCGCGATCTGCCGTGGCGGCTGCACGCCGTGTCGATCGCGGGCGGCACGCATGCCGCGAACAGCACCGACGCCTATCGCGCCGGTATGCGGCTGTTGTTCAAGCCGCCCGAACGATAGTCTATTCCGTCGCGCCCTCGCCCGCATCCTCACCCGGCGCAGGACTCTCAAACCACGCCTCGACCGGCCCGCTTAGCTTGATCGTCAGCGGATTGCCCTTGCGGTCCATCGTCTTGCCGACCTGAACGCGAATCCAGTTTTCGGACACGCAATATTCCTCGACGTCGCGGCGCTGGACGTCCTTGAACTTGATGCCGATGCCGCGCTGAAGCAGCGTCGGGTCGTGATACGGGCTCTTCGGATTGACCGAGAGCCGGTCGGGGGGAGTGTCGCTCATCAGCGCCCCCTAAACAAAAGCGGCGCGGGAATAAACCCGCGCCGCCTGTTTGTATCGTCGGACCGGATTAACGGCAGTAACGTACCTTCACGCGACGGCCCAGATACGGGTCATAGACCCGACGGACCGAGCAGCCGCGAAACCCGCGACGCTCGTAATCGCGATAATAGCTGCTCTGCGGCGAATAATAGCCGCGCTGACGGTAATAACGCCGGTCGTCATAGTAACGTCGGTCGTCGTAACCGCGATCACGGCTCGATCCTGCGATGGCCGCACCGATCGCGATGCCGGCGATCCCGGCAACAATGGCGGTGCCGGTATTGTCGCGGTCGCGATGACGATAACGCTGCGCTTCCGCCGGAGCGGCAACGGTGAGCGCGGTGGCGCCGAGCGTCAGGCCAAGCACCGCTTTGGTGATGATCTTCATGACTTCCTCCTCGTGCATCTGCACAAACTGACGTCAGAACGCATAAACGACGTCGTGGATGCAAATTGCCCGAGTCGTCCTGAACGCGTCCGGAATCGCATGTTCACTTGCGGTTTAGGCAAGGGTTGGCGCAGGAGAGCCGAAAAGGAGAAGCTTTTCATGAACCTGTGGCTGATGAAGTCCGAACCCGACGTGTTCGGCTGGGACGATCTGGTCCGCGACGGCACGACCGAATGGGACGGCGTCCGCAACCACACGGCGGCGGGTAATCTGCGCGCGATGAAGGTCGGCGATCGGGCGTTTTTCTATCACAGCAATATCGGGCTTGAGATCGTCGGCATCATGGAAGTGACACGCGAGGCCAAGCCCGACGGCGACGGCAAGCATTGGGTTTCGGTCGAGCTGAAGCCGGTCGAGAAGCTGCCCAACCCGGTGACGCTGAAGGCGGTCAAGGCGGAACCAAAACTGGCGGAGATGGAGCTGACCAAATATTCGCGACTGTCGGTGGGCAAGGTCAGCGAGGCGGAGTGGAAGCAGGTGCTGAAGATGGCGAAGGGGTAACGGCCCCACCGCTCGACAGATCCCATGCCGCGCGCACATGGTTCGTGAAAACCGGTCGATATTGGCGGATTTCGGCTTGAGCGGCTTGGCTGAAACCGGTGAACGACCGCATCCGTGACAAAGCACCCGCTGCGGCCCGTCGATAAAGTGTTCGGACTTCGGGACGCCCGCCGCCATGCCGCTGCAACTGGACGGCGAGTTCCCAATATCCTCTTATCCGATCTGGATGGGACGCCAGCAGCGCACCCTCGTAAATCGCCAGTGCCTTGCGCTGCATCGCTTCCCCTTGCGCGGAATCGCCTTGGTCGATCAGGACGAGCGCGAAATTGCTATATGCGATTGCGATATCGGGATGCCCGGCCGGCAGTGCTGCCTCGCGTATCGCCAATGCCTGACGATATGATTTTGCCGCGTCCGCGTACCGACCTAGTTTATGCAGGTTGAGGGCCAGATTGTTGAGCGTTCTGGCGATCGAAGGGTGGCCGGGGGCGAGATTCGATCCGTACATGGCAAGCGTGCGGCGAAACAATATCTCCGCCTCTGCATGGCGGCCCAGCGCGTCCAGGCACGACGCCATATTTTCGGTAACGACCGCGATGAACAAATGGGTCGGCGGTAACGACGCTTCGCTGATCGTCAGCGCCCGGCGTAAGAATGGCTCCGCTTCCGCGTAACGCCCTTCCGCAGCCAGATTGGATGCCAAATTGCTGTAGCTGCTGGCAAGGTCTGGATGCATCGCGGGCAGCGAAGCCTCACGCATCATCAGCGCCCGACGATAGAGCGGCTCCGCCTCCGTATATCTAGCCTGTGTCCGCAGGTTCTCAGCCAGATTGTTAGAGCTCGCCGCGATATCTTCATGTCCAGCCGGGAGCGCTTTCTCACGGATAGCCAGTGCCTGACGATAAAGCACTTCCGCGTCGGCATAACGCGCCTGTGCGTTCAGAATGGCAGCCAGTACGTTCGCGCTTGTCGCCACGTCTGGATGGCCAACGTTGAGGGTGCGCTCAGCAAGCGCCAGCGCCTGTCGCGCATAGCGCTCGCCTGCCCGCATATCACCCGCCAACAACTCCATGTTAGCAACGCCAAGCAACAGGTCGAGGCATTGATCACCCACCAGTCGCATCGCTTCGCATTTCTCTAATTCAAGGCGGAATGATTTGAGCGCAGCGGCATAGTCACCGCGATTGAAGGCAGCCATTCCGAAGTCCGAATAGGGCCATCGCTCTGCGGCCTGCGCCGACAAAGGCAGCATCGCCAGCATCCATAAGGCAAAAGCGAGGCGAATCAGCTGCATCGACAATCATGTTACCGATGCGACCCGGTCTGTCCCCTGACAATTCCCGTCATCGCGCACTGCACTCATCCCGCCGCAGCACCCCCTCACCGCCCCTGACCGTTGCCAACCGAATCCCCCCGCCGCTATGGCGCACGGGTGGCCGCTGAAATCGACCAACCCATCGCCGGCCGCTTCGACGGTATCGAGCATCGCTTCCCGGTACGTGTCTATTTTGAGGACACCGACCTGTCCGGCGTGGTCTATCACGCCAATTATCTGCGGTTCATGGAACGCGCGCGTTCCGATATGCTGCGCTGTGCCGGGGTCGATCAGCGTGCGGTGTTCGAGGCGGGTGAGGGCGTCTATGCGATCCGCGATCTCGCGATCCGCTATCACGCCCCCGCCCGGCTCGACGATGCGCTGGTGGTGGTCAGTCGGCTGGTGCGTTTGCGTGCAGCGTCGGTCGATATTCATCAACGAGTCATGCGCGGCGGGGAATTGCTGACCGAAGCCACGGTCGAGGCCGCGTTCGTCACGCCATCCGGGCGTCCGAAGCGGCAACCGGCCGAGTGGGTCGAAGCGTTCGTGCCGCTGATATATAAAGGGACTTAAGCGACACATGGACTGGTTCATGAATACCGACGCCGCGACGATGTCGCCATTTGGCCTGTTCCTTCAGGCCGACTGGGTGGTGAAGGCAGTGATGCTCGGCCTGTTGCTTGCCAGCATCTGGACTTGGGGCATCATCTTCAGCCTGTGGGGGCGGATCGGCAAGGTGCGCAAGGCGACCGACCGGTTCGAGCGCGATTACCGCAAGAGCGACGATATCGATGCCTTCCACCGCCTGCACGGCGACGAGGATCATCCGGTCGCGCGCGTGTTTGCAGCGGGCGTCACCGAATGGCGGCGCTCGACCGGCGGCAAATCGCTGGACCGGGAGGGCACGCGCGAGCGGCTGGCGACCACCATGGGCGCGGCGGTCGCGCTGGAGATCGACAGGCTGTCGGAACGGCTCAACATCCTCGCCACGGTCGGGTCGGTCGCGCCGTTCGTCGGGCTGTTCGGCACCGTATGGGGCATCATGCGCAGCTTCACCGCGATCGCCAGCGAGCAGAATACCTCGCTCGCCGTGGTCGCGCCGGGGATTGCCGAGGCGCTGTTCGCCACTGCCATCGGGCTGTTTGCCGCCATTCCGGCGGTGATCGCCTATAACCGTTTCAGCCACCGCATGAACATGATCGAGGCACGGCTCAACCGCTTCGCCGACGGCTTTCACGCGACCCTCAGCCGCCAGCTCGACGGCGGTCCGGCCCAGCACAGCGGATCGCTGCTGTAATGGGCGCGCAACTTCCCTCCGCCCGCAGCAAGGGCCGTCGCGCCCCGATGGCGGACATCAACGTCACGCCATTGGTCGACGTGATGCTGGTGCTGCTCATCATCTTCATGGTCACCGCCCCGCTGTTGACGGCGGGCGTCCCGGTGAATTTGCCGGAGAGCAAGGCCAAGGCGTTGGACCAGGACAAGGAGCCGGTGCAGATCTCGATCGATCAGAACGGCGGTATCTTCCTCGACAACACCGAAGTGACCGAAGCCGGCCTCGGGCCGTTGCTTGAGGAAATCGCGGCCAAGGGTGGCGAGGAAAAGCCGCAAGTGTATCTGCGCGCCGACATGCGGCTTGAATATGGCAAGGTCATGCGCGTGATGGGCGAACTCAACCGGGTCGGGCTGAACAAGGTATCGCTGGTCACCACCCCGGTGGACGGCGACTGATGGCACTGGCGATCGACCGCAGGGAATCCGCCGGACTGGGGCTGGCCGTCATCGGCCACGTCATCCTGTTCGGCGTGCTCTCGGTCGGTTTCCTGGCGACCCCGAATCCGCTGAAGCTCGAACCCATCCCGATCGAAATCTCGCTGACCGATGAGGTTGGATTGAAGAGCGAAGCGCCGGTCATCAACCGCGAGGCCCCCGCCGAGCGGCTTGCGGAAGTTCCTGGCCCGGTCGAACCCGACACGCCGCCACCTGCGCCGATCCCCGATCCGCAGCCGATCGCGCGGCCCGATCCGACACCGCCCAAGGCGGCCCCCGCGCCCGCGCCGAGACCGCAGCCCAAGGCCGAACCGAAAAAGGCCGCGACCCCGCCCCGCGCGGAGCCAAAGGCAGCGACCAAGACGGCAAGCCAGCCCAGAGCGCAACCGAAGGCCGCGACCAAATCCGCGCGCCCCACCGGTCGCTTGACCGGCATCGTCGATGGCCTGACCGACCAGCCGAGCAAGGGCAAGGCGACGACACCGCAGGCGAGCCAGATCGGTGCTGCAGTGAAATCGTCGTTGCAAGCGGAGGTCATTCGCCAACTCCGCCCGCACTGGCGTTCGCCAACCGGCGCCGATGTCGAATTACTCCGCACCACGGTCGAGATTCGCCTGAAACCGGACGGATCGCTCGCCGCGCCCCCGCGCGTGATCGGCCAGACCGGCGTCAATGCCAGCAATCGCGCTCAGGCTGAACTGCACAAGGAGCGCGCGCTCAACGCCGCCCGCCTTGCCGCCCCGTTCAACTTGCCCGCAGAATATTACGAAGCCTGGAAAATCCTCAAACCTAATTTCGACAGGAATCTCAGCCGATGAAGCCCGTATTCTCGCTCGTCGCCCTCCTGATCGCCACACCGGTGGTCGCGCAGCAGGTGACTCCGCCGCCGGTCGCGGCAGCGCCGCAGCAGGAAGAGGAAGGGCTGAGCGTCGATGTCACCGACACCGCGTCGGCCGACCTCACCATCCTGATCCCCCCCATGCCCGCCGCGCAGGTCACCCAGACCGCCGCGGGCAGCACCGATGCGCTGGGTCGCCAGATTTCCGACGTGATCGCCGCCGATCTGCGCAATTCGGGCCTGTTCAAGCCGCTTGGCCCCACCGGCGTGCGCGCGATCCCTTTCTCGGAGGCGAGTGCGCCTGACTTCGCTTACTGGCGCGGGGCGAGTGCTCAGGCGCTGGTGCAGGGGTTCGTCCGCGCCAATGGCGACGGCAACCTCACCGTCGGCTGCTATCTTTATGACATCGCGCTCGGCACCGAACTGGCGCGGCAGGGGTTCGTCGTGCGCCCCGCCGAATGGCGCCGCGCCGCGCATAAATGCGCCGACACCGTTTATACCCGCCTGTCGGGCGAGGGTGCCTATTTCGACAGCCGCGTCGTCTATGTCAGTGAAACCGGGCCGAAGGGTCGCCGCATCAAGCGGCTGGCGATCATGGATCAGGACGGCGCGAACCACCGTTTTCTGACCAACGGCCAGTCGATCGTGCTGACTCCGCGTCTGTCGCCGGACGAACGCAAGATCGCCTATATGAGCTACCAGAACGACAAGCCGTCGCTGTACGTCTATGACCTGTCGAACGGCACGCAACGGCTGCTGGTCACCAATGTCAGCCTGGCCTTTGCGCCGCGCTTCTCGCCCGACGGGCGCTGGATCGTGTTCACCCAGTCCACCGCGGGCAATGCCGATATCTTCCGCATTTCCTCGACCGGCGGCGCGGCACAGCGGCTGACCAGCGGCCCCGGCATCGACACCGGCGGCAGCTATTCGCCCGATGGCAGCCGCATCGTGTTCGAGAGCGACCGTTCGGGCACGCAGCAGCTTTACGTGATGAATGCCGACGGATCGAACCAGCAGCGCATCTCCTTTGGCAGCGGCCGCTATGCGACGCCGTCATGGAGCCCGCGCGGCGATCTGATCGCCTTTACCCGCATCGGCGGCGGCTTTCGCATCGGGGTGATGAACCCCGGCGGCGGTGGCGAGAAATTGCTGACCGAAAGCTGGGGCGACGAAGGCCCGACCTGGTCGCCCAATGGCCGCGTGCTGATGTTCTATCGCGGATCACAGGGTAGCTCGGGCAAGGCCGATGTGTGGTCGGTCGACCTGACCGGCACCAATGCGCGGCGGATTCCGACTCCGTTGGATGGATCCGATCCCGCATGGGGACCGTTACGCCCCTGAACGGGGTTGACGTGACCCGGAACGCACCCGCACCTTGCTTGTTACGCAGGGGTATCGAAATCTGAAGACGCCTAGGGAGACAAACCAATGGCCAAGCTGAAAACCGCTCTGATTATCGCAACGATGGCCATCGCCGTCGCTGGCTGTCAGAAAAAGCGCCCCGACACCTTGCCGCCCGGCCCCGGTCCGGTCGATCCTGGCCCCGGACCCGGTCCGGATGGAAACGGCCCTGCCCGTCCCGGCACGCCCGAGCATTTCAAGCAGAATGTTACGAGCGACACGATCAACTTCGGCTTCGATCAGTATGATATCGACGCCCAGGCGCGCCAGATCCTCGACAGTCAGGCGCAGTGGCTGACGCAATACTCCAACACGCGGATCACGCTGGAGGGACATGCCGACGAACGCGGCACGCGCGAATACAATCTCGCTTTGGGGGACCGCCGCGCCAATGCCGCGAAAAACTATCTGGCGGCACGCGGCGTTTCGCCCGCGCGCATCACCACGATCAGCTACGGCAAGGAACGCCCGCTGGCACTTGGCTCCGACGAGGGCAGCTGGGCACAGAATCGTCGTGCGGTGACGATCGTGCTGAACTGATGGCGTCCTGAACCGATCGATTTATCGATGAATCGGGGGCGTGGTCGTGCGGCTGCGCCCCTTTTTCGTGTCCGGTTTGTGGCCCTTTGCAACCTGCGACCTATCTAGGTTTGCAGTAATGCGTGTCCTGCCCCTCCCTCTCGCCTCGCTTCGCGCGCTGTGGCTGGCAACGCTTGGGCTGTTGCTCGCATTTCATGCAACCGTCTCGACGCCGACTGCCACTGCTTTTTCGCAGGACGAGTGGCGCGTCGCAAAGGTCACCGCCGCCGCCCGGCTTGCGGTGCAATTCCGCGAATCCGGCCAGACCGTTCAGGTCGCCCGCGCCAGTGCGCTCTCGTTCAAGGCGCATGATGGCAGCGGCGACGGCAATCCGCATTTGCCGGGCAAGGCATTCGCCTTCGGGGCGACAGCGCTCGCAATCAGCGCCAGCGATGGCCTCCACGCGACCGCGTTCCCCCATTCAAATATCCGCGACGCGTATAGCGCGCGCGCACCCCCGGTCGGTCTACACGCAGCATAACTGCTGCTGGTTTCACCCTAATTCAGACCATCGCGCCGCTCCGGCGGCGAAGGTGCGTGCGCGCGCCTGGAGACCATCATGACCGAAACCATCACCGAAACCAGTCTGCGAACCCATGTCGCGGCCCTGCTCGATCGCTATCCCAACCTGGAACCCCGCGAGACCAGTGAATTGCTCGATTTCCTGAAATTCGGTCCTGCCGTCGATCGCGGGATGCTGAAGGGCGATCCCGCGACGGCTCCCGTCATCCAGCGCGTACTGGCCGATCATGCCGAGCATTTCCGTGTGGGGCTGGGCAAACATCTGGGAATCGCGCTGGCGATCACCCTGCCCTTCCTGGTGCTATGCTGGCTGATGTGGGACAGCGGCGCGAGATAACGTCGCGCCAGATTCCACTTGCCTCCCCGTTAAATCGATATAACAGTGATATCACATTAACGGGGAGGCAAATATGTCGGACTTCAATATCAGCGCGCTCCGCAGCAGCACCGAGCGTCCTGCCTATACCACCAGCGGCTATTTCATGCTGCTGGTCGCGCTCGCCGCATTGGTCGCCGTCATCGCATCTGCGCCCCAGATCGGGGAAGCGGATTGGGCGCCATGGGTGCTGGTCGCGGGATGCGTGGTCCTTAGCTTCGTGTCGGTCGGCTTCTACCTGCTGCAACCGAATCAGGCGGCAGCGATCATGCTGTTCGGCGATTACAAGGGCACCGATCGCACGACTGGCCTGCGCTGGGCATGGCCGTGGCTGGTCAAGAAGAAGATCTCAGTACGCATCCACAACATCACGTCGGAACGGCTGAAGGTGAACGACCTGCGTGGCAATCCGATCGAGATCGCGTCGAACGTGGTATGGCGCGTCGCCGACACGGCACAGGCGCTGTTCGACGTCGACGATTATCGCGAGTTCGTCCACATCCAGATCGAAAGCGCGGTGCGCGCAATCGGATCGCGCTACCCCTATGACGATTTCACCCATGAAGAGATGACGCTTCGCGGCAATGCCGAGCATGTCAGCGACGAATTGCGGATCGAGTTGCAGGAGCGTGTGCTCGCCGCCGGTGTCCATATCGACGAATGCCGCCTCACCCACCTGGCTTATGCGCAGGAAATCGCCCAGTCGATGCTCCGCCGGCAACAGGCCGAGGCGGTGGTCGCTGCGCGGAAAACGTTGGTCGAGGGTGCGGTCGGCATGGTCGAGATGGCGCTCGACCTGCTGTCGGAAAAGAACGTCGTCGAGCTGGATGACGAGCGCCGCGCGGCGATGGTGTCGAACCTGATGGTCGTGCTCTGCTCCGAACGCGACACGCAGCCGGTCGTCAATGCGGGCGGGCTGTACCAGTAACGCCAGCGCCAGTAACGACCATGGCGACCCCACCCAAGAAAGCGTTCCCGCTCCGCCTCGATCCCGCGCTGCATGCGGCGATCGAGCGGTGCGCGGCGACCGATCTGCGCAGCGTCAACGCGCAGGTCGAATGCCTGCTGCGCGAAGCGCTGGCGAAGCGCGGCATCAAACTCGCGGACCCGGTGCGCGCAAAACGCGGCCGACCGCCCAGGCAAGGAGACGACACATGATGATTGCCCTGTTCGCCCGCCGCTCACATCTGCGCTGGCTCGCCGCCGCGTCGGCATTGTTGCTCGGCGTCGGCCTGCTGGTGATGCTGTGATGACGCTTCAGGCCCATCGCGACGCGATGAAGGTGCGCCCCGGCTACTGGTTCGCGCGCAAACTCTATGGTTATGGCGCGACGCCGGTGACGTGGCAGGGCTGGCTGAGTGCGCTCGTCTATCTTGGCATTGTCGGCCTTGCCGCGTGGCTGGCACCGACCACGTTCCTCAAAGTCGGAACGATCGTGCCGATCACGACGGTGTATCTCTATTTCGTGTGGACCCGGACCGATGGCGGCTTCGGCTGGCGCTGGGGACCGGAAAAGAAGTGAGGATCAGCGCTTTGGCTGCTCCGGCGGTGGCGGTCCGAACGCTTCGTCGAGCAGCCGGGCGAGGCGCAGGCCGCCGCGCTGCACCTGCAGACGCAACACAGGCACAAGCTCTTCGATTGCAGCGTCGTCGAGCTTGCCGCGCTCGGGCAAATCGGCACGACAAGGATCGCCGCCATATGCCGCCGCATAGGCTTTATGGGCCACCTGCCAATTCTCGCGGCTCCAGTCCTCGACCGTCCCCGCTCCGGTAAGCAGCTTCTCTTCGGCGGAGTAAGCGACAATCACCGGCGGCGGGGTCGAGATCGCGCGCTCGGCCAACCAGCCGTCCCAGATCGAATGAAGGTTCAGGCGCTCCGGCCCGTAAATCCCGTAATCCGACCGCGCCCGGTTGCCGCCCAGATCGCCCTTGTCCCCGGCATGCAGCGGCTGGTGCAGATCGCCCACGAAATGCACCAGAAACGCGAGCGCCATCACCTTCTCGCGCGCCGGCACGCCCTTGTCCTGCAACAGCTTCACGTCACGTTCGATCTGGGCCGAGACGCAATTCCCGTCCGGGCAATTGCCCTTCAGCGTGAACGGCTTGCAGATGTTCACATTCTGATAGTGCCAATTATAGGCATAGCTGAAGCGCGGTCCCAGCGGCTTGATACAATCGGCCCACACACTCGCCTGCTCGATCGTTTTCGCGGGACATGTCGGCGTCTCCAGCAACGCCTGCCGCGCCAGCAACCGGTCGATCGCCCGCCGCGTTTCGGGCTTTACGTTCTTGTAGGCGATGCTGGCGATCGTCTCATGCCCATATTCCCAATAGGCCAGCGCCGGGGTGGAGACGAGCGATGCCAACAGCGCGACGGCGGCGAGTAGGGTGCGAATCATGCCGCCTTCCTAGTCTTCGTCGCCATAGATCGCCACGACCTTCGCCGCGCCCGCGCTCACCCGCCCGCGATACATGCCCGGCGTGTTGAAGCTCCACGCCATCTCGCCACTTGGCCCGGTAACGATCACGCCGCCGGTGCCACCCAGCGACTTGGTATCCGCCATCACCGCGTCCGCCGCGGCCTTCAGGCTCTCGCCCTTGAAGCGGACACGCGCGCAAATCTCGTGCGCAACGCCCTCACGGATGAAGAACTCCCCGGCCCCGGTCGCAGACACTGCACACGCCCGGTCGTCGGCATAAGTCCCCGCGCCGATCAGCGGCGAATCGCCGATGCGGCCCCAGCGTTTGCCGGTGACGCCGCCGGTCGACGTCGCGGCGGCGACATGGCCCTTTGCATCCATCGCCACCGCGCCGACCGTGCCGTATTTCATGTCGACGTCGAACCAGCTGGTCTTTTGCGCCTTCATCTTCTCCAGCTGCTGGCGACGCTCGTCCGTTCCGAAATAGGAAGGATCGACCTGTGGCAGTCCCTTTTCCACGCTGAACACATCCGCGCCCTTGCCCGCCAGCATCACATGCGGGCTGTCCTCCATCACTTTCCGCGCGAGGCTGATCGGGTTCTTCGTGCGCGTGACCCCCGCAACCGCGCCCGCCCTGCGCTCAGTGCCCTCCATGATCGCGGCGTCGAGTTCGTTCGTACCCTCATAAGTGAACACCGCCCCGCGCCCGGCGTTGAAATGCGGATCATCCTCCAGCACGCGCACCGCCGCCTCGACTGCGTCGAGCGCGCTGCCGCCATCGGCCAGCACCTTGCCACCTGCCGACAACGCCGCGTCCAGCCCGGCGCGCGCTGCCGCCTCGCGCTCGGGGGTCATCTTTGCGCGCTCCAGCAGCCCGGCCCCGCCGTGAATGACGAGCGTCCATTGCGGTTTGGTTTCGGCGACGGCAGGGGCGGACATCAGCAAGGCTCCAATCAGGATCATCAGGCGGTTCATACGGCCTCCGGAACAGGCGTCGGCGCGGGCCGGTCGCGCCGCTCCATGCGCAGGCCGATCAACGGCCGCAACAGCTTCACCTCTCGGCCATAACGGTAAAACAACCAGCACCCGAGCGCGGTCACCGGCACCAGCACGACAAACTCGACCGGCGCGGGCAGACTCAGTTTCAACAGCCAGTACATCGCCACCACGATGATGGTCTGATGGATCAGATAGAAGGGAAACACCGCCTCGGTCAGCATCGGTCGCAGCCGATGGTCGCGATTGAGGAACACCTCCGCAATCCCGATCAGCGCCGCGATCGTCATCCAGCACTGAATATAGCGCGCCGCCAGCATGATCCGTGCGACCACCCAGGGCGGATCGTCGGTATAGGCGATGTCGATCGCGGCGGTCGTCGCGTATCCCGCCAGCCCGATCGCCAGCGCCGGTTTCCATAAGCGCGCGATCCACGCCATCACGCTGCCCGCTCCCGCCAGCGCGAAACCGAACAGGAATGCGGGGAAATAAGCGAGGTGGGCGACGCCATCGTTGATGACATCGTGGCTGTCGCTCCACCGCTGAAAGAACACCACCTGTGTCAGGAGCAGCCAGGCGGTGGGCAGCCACAGCACGCGCGTACCCGCGAACACCCGGTCGAACACCCGCTGCGCGGTGGCGCCACCGGGCAGCAGCGCGATCACGATCAGCGCCAGCGTGTACAACCACAAATAAGCGACGAACCACAGATGGTTCCAGGTCGGCAGGATCAAATGCCCCAGCTTTCCGAAATACCAGTAATGATGAAACCAGAAGGTCAGATAATCGAACCGATATCCAAGCTTGGTTACCAGCTCGACCCAGCTTTGCGGCGGCACGATCACCGCGATGCCGAACGCCAGCGGCACGATCAGCCGCCAGGTGCGGTTCCCGGCGAACGCGCCCGCGCCCTTCGACTTCATCCACAGCGCACGGCTGGCATAGCCGGAGACGAGAAACAGCAAGGTCAGCCGCCAAGGACTGGTGAACAGCATTGGCACCGTCACCCAGTCGGCGGGTGCGGCGGTTTTTACATGATAACCCCATGGCACGAAGACCATGCCGATATGATAGAGGATCAGCAGCCCGAAAGCCCCGATCCGCAACCAGTCCATGCCATAATGCCGTTCCACGCGGGGGCTTTAGCGGGTGTGGACGGCCTTGTCAGGCTGGTTGAGGCGAAACACCTTGAGTCTTGATGGCGGCACGCGGGCCCAGGCCGATCAGCGGCCGTAGCCACCCGATCTCGCGCCCGATCAGATAGAATGCGCTGCACACCAGCGCCGTCCCGGTCAGCAGCACGGCGAACTCGACCCATGCGTTCAATTTCAGCGGCAATGAGAACCACGTAATCAGCACGATCGCGGGCTGATGGATCAGGTAAAAGGGGAATACCGCCTCGGCACAGGTTTTGCGCCAGCGATGGTCGCGGTTCCGGAACCGATCGGCCAGCACGAACAGCACGACCGTCATCGTCCAGCCCATCGCCACTTGCGCCGCGCGCTCGCCTGCCATGATCCAGCGCGACGGCACCGCCTCTCCCGGAAACAGCGTTTCGACCGCGACGACGATTCCACCGGTCAGCAGCGCGATGCCCAGTGCCGGTTTCCACACGCGCTGCAATGCAGGCCACAACGCCGGCGATCCGGCGAGCACGAAGCCGAACAGGAACATCGGAAAATATTGCGCATGTCCCATCCAGTCGCTGAACAGGCCATGATCTTCGGGCACGACGAACATCAGCGCCAGCTTGGCGACGACCAGCCCCGCCATCGGCAGCCACAAGATGCGCCAGCCGATTGCCAGCCACCGCACCAGATACGCCGCGCCACCCTCGAGCCGCACCCGGAATGCGAACAGCGCCGCTGCCAGAATCGCCGTATAGGCCCATAGATAGACGACGAACCACAGATGCTCCCAGCTGGGAAACTCGCGGCCCCAAAACTCGCCCCAGCGCCAGTAATCGCGCGCCCAGAAATGCAGATAGCCGTTCGGATAACCCGCCTCGACCACCCGAATCCACATCTCGACCGGCACCAGCACGGCCATGCCGAACGCCAGCGGCACCAGCAGGCGCAGGTTGCGGGATTTCAGGAATGTGCCGGGATTTCCCGATTTTTCAAACAAGTGGCGTGAAGCAAAGCCCGACACCGCGAACAGCAATGCCAGCCGCCACGGCGTCAGCGCGGACATTGGCGCAATCAGCTCAGGATAGCTGTGGTTGGTCTTGATGACCCAGTCCCACGGCGCGAACACCATGCCGATATGATAGAGGATCAACAGCGCGAACGCCGCGATCCGCAGCCAGTCCAGCCCGTAATGGCGCCCGTTGCGCAGATGTTCGTCCATCGGTGTCACGGGACGCGCTATAAAGGTCGGGCAATCACCAATTGGTTAGCGAAATGCAAGGATCGGTCCGAAATCCGCCATTTCGGCGGCAATTCTGACGCTGCTTTCATCGCAACCGTCGCCTTCCGCTGACGTGCCGGTTCGCGTATAGCGCGGCCAAACCCCGAGGAATCCAGATGTCACTCCGCCCCTGGCGCGATATCACGCGCCGCACCAGCCGCCAGATCATGGTCGGCAACGTTCCCGTCGGCGGCGATGCGCCGGTCACCGTTCAAACGATGACAAACACCCCGACCAGCGATCCGCGCGCGACGATCGACCAGATTCGCCGCTGTGAGGATGCGGGTGTGGACATCATTCGCGTGTCCTGCCCCGACGTCGAATCCACGGCGGCACTGGGCCAGATCGTCCGCGCCGCGCGCGTGCCGATCGTCGCCGACATCCACTTTCACTATAAGCGCGCACTCGAAGCGGCAGACGCGGGCGCCGCGTGCCTGCGCATCAACCCCGGCAATATCGGCAGCGCCGAGCGGGTGAACGAAGTCGTGAACGCGGCGAAGGCCAATGGCTGCGCGATCCGCATCGGCGTGAATGCCGGTTCGCTTGAGAAAGACCTGCTCGAAAAATATGGCGAGCCGTGCCCGGAAGCTTTGGTCGAATCCGCGCTCGACCATATCAAGCTGTTGCAGGACCGCGATTTCCACGACTTCAAGGTCGCAGTAAAGGCGTCCGACCTGTTCCTCGCCGTCGCTGCCTATCAGCAGCTCGCCGAAGTGGTCGATTGCCCACTGCATCTGGGCATCACCGAGGCGGGCGGGTTTGTCGGCGGCGCGGTGAAGAGCGCGATCGGGATCGGTTCGCTGCTGTGGTACGGCATTGGCGACACGATCCGCGTCTCGCTCTCCGCCGAGCCGGAAGAGGAAGTCCGCGTCGGCTTCGAGATTCTCAAGGCGCTGGGCATCCGCAACCGTGGCGTCCGCGTCGTCTCCTGCCCCAGCTGCGCGCGTCAGGGCTTCGACGTGATCCGCACCGTCCAGGCGCTGGAGGAACGCCTCCAGCACATCCGCACGCCGATGTCGCTCAGCGTGCTGGGCTGCGTCGTCAACGGTCCGGGCGAAGCGCGCGAGACCGATATCGGCCTGACCGGCGGCGGCAACGGCAAGCATATGGTTTATCTGTCCGGCGTGACCGATCACACGGTCGAAAGCGCAGACATGCTGGAACACATCGTCAAGCTGGTCGAGGCCAAGGCGGCGGAGATCGAGGCGGCGGATGCTGAGAAGGTACTGGCTGCCGAATAGGGCCTGTGTTAAGTCTCAGGTACTGGAGTCCTAAAATGACCTATCATGCCAAAGTGATTGCCGGTGGCAAGATCGTCATTCCAGCAGAGTTCCGCCGGGATTTGGGTATTCAGGACGGAGATTTCGTTCTGGTCGACCGGTCCCCTACCGGCACACTGACAATCCGGACACATTCGCAGATTATCCGCGAAGGGCAGGAGCGATTTCGCGCCATGCTGAAGCGCCCTTTCACCGTCGATGAGTATATCGCCGAGAAGCGTGCCGACGCAGAGCACGAATGATCTTCGTCCTTGATACCTCGGCAATATTGGCTCTGCTCCTCGATGAACCCGGCACAGCCATGGTCGCTGAAGTTGTCCGAGGTTCGGAACTCTCAGCCGTCAATCACTGCGAGGTCATGTCTAAAATCGCGGAAAATGGCGCGGACCGGGATGAAACCCACCAGATTCTGCTCGACTATGGAATTCGAATTCGTGCGTTTCGGGAGGAGCATGCGCTCGAGGCAGCCCGACTTCGCCCGCTTACCTCGCATCTCGGTCTGTCGCTTGGCGATCGTGCCTGTCTTGCTCAGGGACATTTCAGTGACCGGCCGATCCTCACCGCCGATCGCCGGATGGCGGAAGCGGACGTCGGCCTCGACATCCGCATGATCCGCTGACTATCCGCCCCTACCCACCCAACACGTTGATCGTGAACGCGATCACACCCAGGTTGAACACGAACGCCACCAGCGAATGCGCAGTCACCACCTTGCGCAGCCGCGTCGATCGGATCGACGTGTCGCTGGTCTGAAACGTCATGCCCAGCGTGAAGGCGAAATAGACGAAATCCCAGTAATTCGGTTCGTCGGTGCCAGGAAAATCGAGCCCGCCGGCATCCTTGCCGTCCTCGCCCTTGCTGTAGAACAAATGCGCGTAGTGCAGCGCATAGACGGTGTTGCCGAACAGCCACGTCAGCATCAGCGTGGCGACGATCGCGGCGACCATCCACGCTCCCGGTGCACCCGCTCCGCCGAGTTCGCTGGCGACGGCGGCCAGCACGGCTAGCGTCGTGACCGAGCTGATCGCCAGCAGCATCGCGCGATTGGCGTCGTTGCGTGTCGCAGCGTCGCGCATCACCGGTGCGCCGACATCGCCAAGCAGCGGCAGGCACGCCAGCAGAAACGCCATCGCGGCCAGATCGAACGCCGCCATCCCGCCCGCCGCCCAGCCGAACGTCGCAACGGCGGGAACCCCCGCCACGATCAGAACGACGCAGAACAGCAGGAAGCGCGGCGGCGCGATGCGGTTTCCGATCGACGGGGCTGGACGATCCATGTCGCTGGTATAAGCCTATCCGGCACCGTCGTTCCAGACCGTCGGGGGAGCCGCAATGACCGTTCAGAATACCGCCCAGATGATCCTTGGCTGCCTCAGCGATACGTATCGTCGCGGTTTCATGCTGTTCGCCATCGGCCTCCCCGCCGCAGCGCTCGTTATCGTGCCGGAGTTCGCACAGCATGTGGCGGAAATCCAGAATGGCATGTTCGATAGCCGTGCCGGCGCTCAGGCGTTCGCCAACACGCCGCTGCGCTGGGGCTTCGGCTATGTGAAGCTCGTTGGCCTTGTCCTCGCATTCCTCGCCTGCGCACGTTTCTGGTGGACGCGTGAGCATGGTGGCCGCTGGTGGTGGCCGGGCGAGATCGCCTGGGGTCGCCTGTTCGGCGCCGCCGCGATCATCGCGCTGGTGTCGCTTTCCACTTGGCCGCTGCGAGGGCATGTGCAGGACAACTGGCTCGACATCGCCGATCTGATCCTGTCGCTGCTGACGTTGCCGCTGGTGTTTTACATGCTGTCCGGCCTGTTTGGCGACCGCAGCATTCCATTGTCGGTCATGCTCAAACGCAGCTGGCCCTGGGTGGTTCTGCTCGCGCTCCTGATGATCTTCGCCTTCGCGCCGCCTCAGTTCGTTCATGGCTTGCTTCACAAATGGGCGATCGGCCAGTCGCGCCCGGTGATCTGGGTATTGATGATCGTCGATTCCGTCGTCGTCGGGCTGTTGGCGTCGCTGGTCGGCGCAGCGCTCTACACCGCTTATGACGCGATGGCGCGACGGCTGCGAGCACCCGCATAGACACGGCCATTGCGAACCACGCGCACGGCTTCTAACCGGCATGTCATGTCGCGCACCGCCTCCCCCCTGATCGCGTTCGCGGTCGCGTCGCTCGGCATCGCGATCTTCTCGTCGATGGATGCGGTGATGAAGGGGTTGGTGCTGACGCTTGGCGCATACAATGCGCTGACATGGCGGATGATGGCTGGGGTCGCGGTCAGCGCGGTGCCCTATGCCTTGTCGAAACCCAAATGGCCCGCACGGCATGTCTTGCGGTTGCACATCGTGCGCGCGCTGGTGTCGGCGGTGATGGCCTATCTGTTCTTCTGGGGCCTGGGCCGCGTACCGATGGCTCAGGCGATCGCGCTGTCGTTCATCGCGCCGATCATTGCGCTGTTCCTGGCGGCGATCATCCTGAAGGAGCGGATTACCCGCGTCGCCATCATCGCCACCGTCATGGCGTTCGGCGGCATCCTCGTCATCCTCTACGGTCAGTCACAGGCGCAGCTGGGGCGGGAAGCGTTCTGGGGTGCCATCGCGATCCTCGTTTCCGCCGTCTGCTATGCGTGGAACATCATTTTGATGCGGCAACAGTCGCTGGTGGCCGGCGCGACGGAGGTGGCATTCTTTCAGACCCTGCTGGTCACGATCGTATTCCTGCTCGCTGCGCCGTTTCTGCTGGTGGTCCCGGCGATCGAGCATGCCCCGGCGCTGATCCTCGCCGCCATGCTCGCCACCGCGTCGCTGTTCCTGCTGTCCTGGGCCTATGGACGCGCCGAGGCCAACTATCTCGCGCCCACCGAATATACCGGATTTCTGTGGGCGACCCTGTGGGGTTGGGTCGTGTTCGGCGAGAGCGTATCCTTCTTCACCGTCGCGGGGGCGGCGCTGATCGTCGGCGGCTGCATCATCGCCGCACGACGGCGCGACCACGCCCCCGTGGCCGATACCGAGGCGCAGTTATGATCTCAATCCGCATTGCCACTTCCGACGATTTCGATCTGGTCGCGGCCTTCATCCGCAAGCTGGCCGAGTATGAAAAGCTCGCACATGAAGTCCGCTTCGACGATGCCACGTTGCACCACCATCTGTTCGGCGAACGCCCTGCCGCCGAAGTGCTGATCGGCGAGATCGACGGCGCGCCGGCCGGGTTCGCGCTGTTCTTCCAGACCTTCTCGACCTTTGAGGGCAAGCCCGGCATCTGGCTGGAGGATCTGTTCGTCGAACCGCATGCGCGGGGTTCCGGCTTGGGTCGCGCGCTGCTTTCCCGCCTCGCCGCGCTGGTCATCGAGCGCGGCGGCGCGCGGCTGGAGTGGAACGTGCTCGACTGGAACGAGCTGGGCAAAGGCTTTTACCGCAGCATAGGCGCAGCGCATGTCGACGGGTGGGAGCGCTGGCGGATGCAGGACGACGCCTTGACGGGGCTGGCCGCAGGAAGCGAAAATGGCAGCTGATTCCGCCCTGATCGAGTGGGCGAAGGAAGCGCTGGAGCCGATGGGTGCGATCACCCACCGCGCGATGATGGGTGCGGCGGTGCTCTATTGCGATGGCACCTTATTCGCCGTCGTCGATGACGAGGCGATCTATTTCAAGATGGATACGGTCAGCGCGCCGGTGTGGGACGAAGCGGGCTGCCCGCCTTTCACCTTCATCACAAAGGAGGGCGAGACCGTGTCGATGAACTATCGCCGCGCGCCGGACGACGTTTACGACGATACCGATGCGATGCGCCAATGGGCGACGCTTGGACTTGCGGCAGGACTCAGGGCGCCGGTGAAGAAGAAGCGGGCGAAGTAGCCAGCCCGAGCACACCCGGCCGCAGCGCGCCGATTGCCGCCACGACCAGTAGCGCCCCCCAGGCGACGGTGTGGCCCTTCATCATCGCCGGATCGTGGGGCGCGCGGAACAGATAGACCAGCGCCACCACGCCGCCCGCCGCCATCACGCCCGCCGCGATCTTCGCCGCCAGCGCGCCGCGCCACAGCATCAGCGCGATCATCACCTCGCCCAGTGCCAGCAGCGCGAACTTGGGCCGCACGGTCCAGAACAGGCCGGTAAAGGTCCGCTCATCCCCCGGCAGATTGCCGAGCAGCTTGAACAGGATCAGCCCCTCTATGAAATCCAGCGCGCCCGCGATCATGATGAGGTTGAACGCGACCAGCGCCAGCCCCAAGCTCGCGCGCCGCAGCGCCACCACCGCGCCCAGCAGGAACAGCGTATAGGCGGGGATGAACCCCAGCATGTCCAGCCACAGCGCCTGACGCTGCGCCACGATCAGGCCGCCGGTACACGGCTCGTTGCCGAACAGCGCGGTGACGTCGGAGACGCTGCGAACCAGCTCCAGCGCGATAATCGCACCTGCGCCGCCCGACGGGCCGCACGGGGTGAGGTTCGGCACGCGACCGAACATCACCGACACGGCAAGCGTCGCCAGCCCGGCGAGGGCACAAACCCGCCAGGCGAGCGCCCCGTTCAGGCGGCCTTCGCCTTCTTCGCCGCGTCGATAGCCTCAAGCACGATGCGCTTGGCTTCCTCGGCATCGCCCCATTCGCCGATCCGCACCCACTTTTCGGATTCCAGATCCTTATAGTGTTTGAAGAAATGCTCGATCTGCAACAGCACGATCGACGGCAGATCGCCACGCTCACCGACATCGGTATAATATGGGAAGGTCGTGTCGACCGGCACGCAGATCAGCTTCTCGTCGCCGCCAGCCTCGTCTTCCAGCTTCAGCACGCCGATCGGCCGCGCACGCACTACGCAACCGGGAATGAAGGGCGAGCGCGAGATCACCAGTGCATCCAGCGGATCGCCATCGGGCGACAGCGTGTGAGGGACAAAGCCGTAATTGGCCGGATAGCGCATCGGCGTGTGCAGGATGCGGTCGACGAACAACGCGCCTGACGCCTTGTCGAACTCGTATTTCACCGGCTCGCCACCGGTCGGGACTTCGATGATGACGTTCAGGCTGTGCGGCGGATCGTCGCCGACAGGAATCATGTCGATGCGCATGTATTTCTTCCTCTGTTGGTTCGGCGATCCCGTCATCGCGGGACTTTCAGCCGATCCAGGCACCCTCTCCGGCCCCTTTGTTGCCGCGCGGATAGCGCAGGCTTTCAGGAGTGTCGATGGCTAGTTGGCAATCGCGGCGCGTGCCCAAACAGCCTTCACGGCTTGCTTACCATTTTACCGCTATGCGGGCGTCATGTATCACGACACCGCGCTCGCCCGGCAAATTCAGGCCGATCCGCGTCCCAAATCGGCGGTCAGTGGCGGCGTGGGCCTTGCCGGTCTGGTCGGCATGGTCATCTGGCTCGGCGTTGCCCGCCACTATGGCCTGGACGGCCCGTTCGGCGCGCTGGTCAATCTGCTCGCGTGCGGTATTCCGATGGTGCTGTGGGCGGTGTTCGTGGACAAGGTCCACCGCAACCCGACCACCGGCGTGAAATGGGAGAATCCCCGCCCGCTCAGGGAAACGCTCGATATCTCGATCACCAAGATCGCCGGGCTGTGGCTGACCTGGGGCGGGATCGCGTTCATCTATTCGGTGTGTCGCTTTTACTGGGAAGGCAATTTCGCCTTCGCCATGTGGTGTTTCCAGATGGCGGCACCGGCAGTGTTCCTGCTCTCCATCCCCTATGTCATGTGGATCGACCGGCGGCTGGAAAAGCCCAAGGACGGCGCGTGGAATCTGGGCGCATGGCTGCTCGGCGCAAAGGAAGAACTGGACCGCGAGGCGATCCACAACCATTTGCGCAGCTGGGCGGTGAAGGCGTTCTTCCTCGCCTTCATGCTCGCCATCGTCCCGCCGGGTTTCGGCGCGTTCATCCGCGCGAGCAGCGATGGCATCCTGCATAATCCGGTGGCGCTGGCCAATTGGCTCATCACCGGCATGTTCATGATCGACGTGGCGTTCGCCACGGTCGGCTATGTCCTGACGTTTCGCCCGCTCGACAGCCATATCCGCACCGCCAATCCCTATGCGGCGGCATGGGCGGCGGCGCTGATCTGCTATCCGCCGTTCATCATGATGGGGACTGGCGGGCCGCTCGATTATCACCCCGGCACCTCGGACTGGACGCAGTGGCTGGCGGGCTATGACGTGTTGCTGTGGATCATGGGCGCGGTGCTGGTCGCGCTGACGGCGATCTATGCCTGGGCGACGATGGCGTTCGGCTTCCGCTTCTCGAACCTCACCCATCGCGGCATCATTACGCATGGCCCGTACAGCTGGACGCGCCACCCGGCCTATGTGTCGAAGAATTTGTTCTGGTGGCTGTCAACCTGCCCGCTGATCGTCACCACCGGCAGTTTGGTCGACGCCATCCGCGCCACCGCATTGCTCGGCGTGGTCAGCGCCGTCTATTACTGGCGCGCCAAGACCGAGGAACGCCATCTGGGCGCAGACCCGGCGTACCGCGAGTATAGCGAGTGGATGGAGCGGAATGCACCGATCCCGCGGTTTGTGGCGTGGGTGACGGGGCGGCAGTTCACGCCGGGATATGCGGGTTCTGAAACTTGAGCGCGTCAGTCACCGCTAGTCCGACCCTCATCGTCTTTCAGCTTCTCCTCGACCCGGCGCTTGCGCGCGTCCTGAACAATTTCCTCTATTTCCCAAATAAGCTTGCAGCCCTCCAGCGTCTTACCGTTGCTCTCGTCAGGATCGGCTTCGAATAGCGCCTTCGCCCGCGCAGCAAGGTCGACCAGACGCGCATAACGGTCCTCGTCCAGTTTCTCGCGAACCTTGTCGAAAGCGGCAAGGAGCACGGCAAACTCCGTGTCGATACTTTGGTTTGGATAGAAGCCCGTATCATCCACGAATGTCGGTGCCCCACCGATTAAGCCTGCGAGGAAGTCATGGATCTCGCTCAACGATTCTGGGATATATGGCTCAGGATTATGATATGAATTGACGTTAGAGTCGCTCATCACTTTCTCTCCGGTCGAGTGATAACATATGTGTGGTCGGCCCCGACCTGCCGAGGGCGAATAATAATCACATGCGTTGGTCTGAAATCCGTACCAAAGAAACCTTGAACTTGTGGCGTCTTCAGGTTCTTCGGCGTCAAAGTCACATCAAACGCGATGCTGCCTACCCGCGCGTCTGGCAGTCGGTAGGTCAACTCGCTGCCCGAACTATCGTTCTCGCGGCGGTTTACGCGAACTAAGCCCCTTCCCGCAGCTTCGACCCCATGCAGCTTATATAGCTTACGCAGATCATGCCGCACTCTCTGGTCGATATAGTTTCCCAACGCTTCTTGCGGTGAGAGCCGTATTGGCAACTTGCCCGCCCGCAATAGCGACACACCCTCGCTATAAGCACGATCAGCGCGCTCCTGAATGAACCGTAGCGTCTCAACCTGAAGGGGCCGTAACTCTGCCTTTGCTCGTACGAGTGCGGCGGCGCGTGTCCAACGCAGATGATTCAACTGATTCATCTGCCCTTGGAAAGTTTGCGGAAAACCAAAAGAATCATACCGGTATCCCGGCTCGGTCGCCCTGATCTGCTCGATCAGCACATTCGACCAGTTCTGCACGATTGCAGCATTGGCCGCACGCGACGGGCCTGACAAATCAAAGATATTGTCCGCCACCGCAACCACCGCGCCGCCGGGGGAATTCCGTAGCCCGGGAAACACCTGCTCCAGCGTCATTGGATCCTGGAATGCAAGACTGTTGCTACCGCGATTCGGCCGCCACCCGCGTGAAACCTGTTCCAATTGTGCAGGTTCATCCGTCCTGTAAACAGCATCGAAAAGCGGTGCGCTTTGCACATGGTTGGACGGCGTGACCAGCGCTGGCTGCGTTTCAGATCTTACGGATTGGATAGCCGAACCAGCCGCGCGCTGCGTCCCGCGCCGTCTATGTGAAATAGTCACTCGACTTAGCGAGCGCGGGCCGCCCGGCGCAAAAGTGAACTGTCCGTTGCGTGGGTCGTGATAGGGATTGAACTTGACCTCAACATCATTCGCATCCGGGTCACCGGGCCAAAGTCCTGTCCGTATCCACTGCGAAAATGCGTATCGCTGCCCCTGTGTCGAAATATCCATACCGCTGCCTCATTCCGAATAGCGGTGAGAACATATCAGCAACATTTTCCAACAAGTCAACCGATTTTGGCAGATTTATCCCAACAACCCCTTCGCAAACGCCCGCACCGCTGGCCCGATATCCTCGCGGCTCAGCGCCAGCGCGAGGTTCGCCTGCGCGTAGCCCGCCTTGTCGCCGCAATCATAGCGCGTGCCCTGAAACGTCACGCCGTGGAACGCCTGTCCTTCGATCATCCGCGCCATTGCGTCGGTCAGCTGGATCTCACCGCCTGCGCCCTTTTCCTGACCTTCCAGCACGCGCATCACTTCGGGTTGCAGGATATAGCGCCCGATCACCGCCAGATTGGACGGTGCGGTCCCGGCCTGGGGCTTTTCGACCAGACCCAGCACCTGCGTCAGCGTGCCGTCGCGCGTGCCGGGGGTGATGATGCCGTATTTGTCGGTCTGCTCGTCGGCCACTTCCTGCGCGCAGATCAAATTGCCGCCGACCCGGTTATACGCCTCGACCATCTGTTTCAGGCAGCCGGGCTGGCCGAGGTCGCCGACCATGAAATCATCGGCCAGCAGCACCGCGAACGGCTCGTCGCCGACGATGTCGCGGGCGCACCACACGGCATGGCCAAGGCCCATCGGCTCCTGCTGCCGCACATAGGCAACCGCGCCGGGCTTCAGTCGCGTCGCATCCAGCACCTCAAGCGACTTGCCGCGCGCGGACATCGTCGTTTCCAGCTCATAGGCGATGTCGAAATGATCCTCGATCGCGCTCTTGCCCCGTCCGGTGACGAAGATCATCTGCTCGATCCCAGCCTCGATCGCCTCGTCCACCGCGTACTGGATCAGCGGGCGATCAACGACCGGCAGCATTTCCTTGGGCAGCGCCTTGGTCGCTGGGAGGAAACGGGTGCCGAGTCCGCCAACGGGGAATACGGCCTTGCGCAGGGGCTTGATGGTCATTCCCCGCGCTTAGCCGAACGCGCGGCGCGGGCAAAGCGCTGGACTTAACGGCGGCGTAACGGCAACCGGTATAGGGCCATGCCGATGAACGACTTCGCCAACCGCCGCATCCTCGTCACCGGCTCGGCCGGGTTTATCGGGTTCCACACCGCGCTACGGCTGCTGGAGGCGGGCGCAACGGTATTGGGCATCGACAATTTCGCGCCCTATTACGACGTGTCGCTGAAAGAGCGCCGCAACGCGATCCTGACCGAACATCCCGGCTTCAACCTCGCGCGTCTATCGATCGAGGATGCCGACACGCTAGGCGCGGCGTGGCGGGATTTTGCGCCCGACACCGTCATCCATCTCGCCGCTCAGGCCGGCGTGCGTTATTCGATCGAGCATCCCGCCGACTATATGGCGGCGAACATCACCGGCAGTTTCAACCTGCTGGAGCTGGCGCGGCATCACCCGGTGCGCCACTTCCTCGCCGCCTCGACCAGCTCGGTCTATGGCGCGAATACCGACATGCCGTTTGCGGAGACGCAGCGAACGCAGACACCGATGAGCCTGTATGCCGCGACCAAAGCCTCGACCGAGCTGATCGCGCACAGCTACAGCCATTTGTTCGGGATACCGGCGACGTTCTTCCGCTTTTTCACCGTCTATGGCCCATGGGGGCGGCCCGATATGGCGCTGTTCAAGTTCGCCAAGGCGATGCTGAACGACGAGCCGATCGACATCTACAACAATGGCCAGATGGTGCGCGATTTCACCTATGCCGGCGATCTCGTCACCGCGCTGATCGCGCTGATCGATGTCGTGCCGGGGAGCAAGCCGGTCTCGGGCGACAGCCTGTCCCCCGTCGCGCCCTTCCGCACCGTCAATATCGGCGGCGGCAAGCCGGTGCCGCTGATGGATTATGTCGCGGCACTTGAGGGCGCGATGGGCCGCGAGGCGCGCAAGAACTTCATGCCGATGCAGCCGGGCGACGTCCCCGCGACCGAGGCGTCGCCGGAGTTGCTGCGGAACCTGATCGGATTCGTTCCCACCACCGATGTGCGGGAGGGCGTGCAGGCGTTCGTCGATTGGTATCGGGAGTTTTACGCATGACGAACGCAAAAATCCTGGTGATTTTCGGCACCCGGCCCGAGGCGATCAAGCTCTTCCCGGTCATCCGCGCGCTGGCCGAAACGCAGGGGCTCACGGTTCGGACCTGCGTGACGGCGCAGCATCGCGGACTGCTGGATCAGGTGTTGTCGATCGCGGGCCTGACCCCCGATATCGACCTCGACCTGATGGAGCCGGGTCAGTCGCTCGACCGCCTGACCGCGCGTCTGCTGACCGGGCTGGGCGAAGTAATGGATGCGGAGAAGCCGGATCGCGTGCTGGTGCAGGGCGATACGGCCACCGCGATGGTCGGCGCGTTGGCGGCCTATTACCGCAAAATTCCGGTCGGCCATGTCGAGGCGGGGCTGCGCTCGGGCGACATCTGGCAACCCTGGCCCGAGGAGGTGAACCGCCGCATCGTCGCGCCCATCGCCGACCAGCATTTCGCGCCGACCGAAACCGCCGCTGATGCTTTGCGCCGTGAGAATATCGATCCCGCCACGATCCATGTCACCGGCAACACGGTGATCGACGCGCTGCTGGCGACACAGGCGCGCATTGCCGCCGAACCCGCGCTTGCCGCTGGCCTCGATCCCATCGCCGAACGGTTTGCGGGCAAGCGCCTGATCCTCGTCACCACCCACCGGCGCGAGAATTTCGGTGGGGGCATGGAATCGATCGCCACCGCGATTCGCCAAATCGCCGACCGGACGGATACGGCCATCCTGTTTCCAATGCACCCCAACCCTAATGTCGTGTCCGTTATGGACGCAGTGCTGGGCGACCGGCCCAATGTCGCGCGGATCGAACCGCTCGATTATCCCAATTTCATCCGCGCGCTCGACCTGTGCGAAATCGTGCTGAGCGATTCGGGCGGTGTGCAGGAAGAAGCGCCTGCCCTCGGCAAACCAGTGCTGGTCATGCGTGAGACCACCGAACGCCCCGAAGGCGTCGTCGCGGGCACCGCAAAGCTTGTCGGCACCGACGCGGCGCGTATCGTTTCCGAAATATCAACCCTGTTGGACGACAAGGCTGCCTATTCGGCAATGGCCCGCGCCCACAATCCGTTTGGCGACGGCCATGCCTCGGCACGGATTGCAAGGGTCGTCGCACATGGATTCGGGTTCTGAACTCACGGTCGCCGTACTGGGTCTGGGCTATATCGGACTACCAACGGCGGCGGTGATCGCCCGCACCGGCGCGATGGTGCTGGGCATCGATGTCCACCAAAGCGTCGTCGACACGGTCAATGCGGGCAAGGTTCATATCGAGGAAGTCGACCTCGACGGCCTCGTCTCCGGCGTGATCGCGCGGGGCACGTTGCGCGCCTCGACCCAGATCGAGCCATCGGACGTGTTCCTGATCGCCGTCCCCACCCCCTTTGCCGAGGATCACGCGCCGAACATCGGCTATGTGCTTCAGGCCGCGACGACGGTGGCGACGGTGCTGAAGGCGGGCGACACCGTCATCCTCGAATCGACCTCACCGGTCGGCACCACCGAGAAGGTCGCGGCGTTGCTGAACCAGCTTCGCCCGGACCTGAAAATCCCCGGCCATTGCATCGGCACCGCGGACGTTGCCATCGCTTATTGCCCCGAGCGCGTGCTGCCTGGCCGCATCCTGATCGAGCTGATCGAGAATGACCGCGTGGTCGGCGGCGTCACGCCACGGTGCGCGCGTAAGGCGCTGCAATTCTATCGCCGCTTCGTTCGCGGGGCGTGCGTCACGACGACGGCCAAGGCGGCGGAGATGACCAAGCTCACCGAAAACGCATTCCGCGACGTCAACATCGCCTTTGCCAATGAGCTGTCGATCGTGGCGGACGGCATGGGCATCGACGTGTGGGAGGTCATCCGCCTCGCCAATCGCCATCCGCGCGTGAACATCCTGTCGCCCGGCCCCGGCGTCGGCGGGCATTGCATCGCCGTCGATCCATGGTTTCTGGTCGCCGCCGACCGTGCCAACACCCCGCTGATCCGCACGGCGCGCGAAGTGAATGACGGCAAGATTGCTTATTCGGTCGAGCGCGCCGAACAGCTGATTGCCGAATTGCCGGGCGCCCCGGTCGCGTGCCTCGGCCTCGCGTTCAAGGCGAATATCGACGATTTCCGCGAAAGCCCGGCGCTGCATGTCGCTGAGGCGCTGGCCGCTCGCCACGGGTCTCGCATTCGCATCGTCGAGCCCTATGCCGCGTCGCTCCCGCCGACGCTGGCCGACACCGGCGCGGTGCTGACCGATATCGACACCGCGCTGGAGACGTGCCCGATCATGATCGTGCTGGTCGATCACGACGTGTTCCGCTCGGTCCCGCTGGCCGAACGCACCGACAAGATCATCTATGACACGCGCGGCATCTGGCCCGACCAGCCTGCACGCGGCGATGCCCCCGGTGCCCTGCGTCTCGCCGTATAGTTTAGCGCGCGCGCACCAGCAGCGGCTGCCACTTGCCGTCGAGCGGCTTGTCGCGGTCGGCAAGGAAGGCGGGCGGTGTCGCAACGCCGCCACTGGCTGCAATCCGCACCGCTTCGGCCTCGATCGTCGCCGCGCGGTCCTTGAAGGCCGGGTGCGAACGGCTGCGGATCTTCAGGCCCAGCAATGCCGGCCCCGCATCGCGCCAGAATTGCGCAGCAGCATTCGCGTCATAGCCGGCGCGGACGAGCAAATGCGCGGACAGGATATCGGCCTGAATCTCCGCTTGCCTAAAATAGCCGACATTGCGCCCGAACCCCGACGCGATCCCGAAACTCAGGCCGGCCGCCGCCAGCCGCTCTCGATGCCGCAGGATATTATGTGCCAGTTCGTGCGCCACCACGCCCCGCACCCTCTCCACACCATATTCATCGATATATTTGGAGGTGATCTGCACCATTTCGCCATTGGCTCGCGTGTCGAACATATTGGCGATCCGCAATTCATAGCGGCTGCGGCATGCCGGCACGGGGCGCACGGTCAGCTCGATGCGTGCACCTGCGCGGGACAGGACAAGCTTCACCGGCTGATCGGATGGCAGCAGGGCGATCGCCGCGACATAGCTGGCCAACTGTGCGGTCGGTTCGGCGCCGGACGGCGGCTCGGCCGGGACCAGCCCGCCGATGCTGACCACAGTGTCGTCCTGACGGACCCCCGCTGCGGCGGCCGGACTGCCGGGGACGACGCCCTCGACCGCGACCGACCCTGCGAATCGGAAATGCCCACGCACCGACTCGCGAACTTTCACGTCATATTGGGCCAGCGTGTGCAACTGGATGCCCAACCCGGGCTCCAGCCGGTCGCAGAGTGGGGCATTGGCCGTGCTCAGTTCAAAGCCGGTGGTCGCCAGCACCATGTCCGCCGCGCGAATCGCCTCAAACAAGGCCGCATCGCCGCCCTGCGCACGCGCAACTGCGGCCGTACCGAGGGCCATGCTCAGGAGCGTCAGCCACAGGATCGCAATTCGCCGCCGGATCATGGACTTGCCTATGGCCGATCACGGTTGCATGGGGAAGTCGGGCGCGTCCATTGCCCGAATGAATCGAAAATCTAGCCATGCTCCGTCGGCTCCTTTCTGCTTTTGCGCCCGAACCCGCGCCCGTCACGACTCCGGTCGGTGCGGTGCCGCCGGGTCAGCGCGTCTATGCGGTCGGCGATATTCATGGTCGGCTGGACTTACTCGACGATCTTCTCGTGCGAATCGAAGCAGATGACGCCACGCGCGCACCGATGGAAACGACGCTGATCTTCCTGGGCGACCTGGTCGATCGTGGTCCCGATTCGGCACAAGTGGTTCAGCGGTTACTGGATCTTTCCCGCGAATCCCCGTCGATCCGCTTTCTCCTGGGCAATCATGAGGAGGTGTTTCTCAAGGCGCTGGCGGGTGAGAAAGGCGCGTTGCCGTTTTTTATCAAGATCGGCGGCAAGCCGACGACACTGAGCTATGGAATCACCGAGGATGAGTATCTGGACAGCGATTATCCGGCATTGCTCGATTTGCTTCAGGCCCGCGTTCCCGGGGCGCATATCGACTTCATCTCTCGATTCGAGGACGTTATCGTCATCGGGGACTATGCCTTTGTCCATGCCGGGATAAAGCCCGATCTGCCGCTCGATCGCCAGAATATCGCGGCGCTGCGCTGGATTCGTGAAGAATTTCTGGGTCACGACCAGCCCCTGGAAAAAGTGGTCGTTCACGGTCACACGATTTCCACCGAGGTCGAGGAGCGCGTGTGCCGAATCGGACTCGATACCGGGGCCTATGCGTCCGGTCGGCTCACCGCGATGGGGTTTGAAGCGTCAGATCGCTGGATTTTGCAGACAAAAGGCACTTCCACGAAGTTTTAACCCCTTGGCGACATGGGTGCGGTGCAGTATAAAACGACTGAACTTGTCGGTGTTTGTTCGCCGCAACGTGTCGGAAAAGAGGCTTGCGAGTCACGGAACCGAAACGTTGCTGTGTTGTTCAGGCAACGGTCGTTCAGAGTTTCGGCAAGTTGGGGTTTCTCGGTTGCGAGCGTTAGTGGCCTGTGCCATATGGCGAGCGTGCTGAACCCCGGGAATTGAAAAGAGGGAGTTTTAAGATGCGGTTGGCAAAGATGATGATGGCCGTTGCGGCCTGTTCGCTCGCGGCGACTCCGGTGCTGGCCGCACCTGCAGCGTCGAAGCTGTCGGTTTCGGCTTCGAAGTCGGTACGTGGTTCGACCACGGCCGGTGAGTCGAACGAAGGTACTGGCGGATTTATCATTCCTGCGATTGCGATCATCGCGATCATCCTCGGCATCCTGGTGGCTGTCGATGAAGAGGACGAGCCGCAGAGCCCGTAAGCTCTGAAGCTTTGAATTTTACGAAATGGCGGTCCTTGGGCCGCCATTTTTGTTCGCGCGGCGCGCGCAATTGACTTTGACTCTCTGTGCGAATGCACGGGCGAGGTCTCCCAGCCCTGTTCATCAGTGCTGGGTTCAATCCCAGATAAGGAACACGATACGTGACCAAGACTGCTCTCGTGTGCGGTGCCGGTGGTTTCATCGGCGGGCACCTGGTCAAGCGGCTGAAGCAAGAAGGCTTCTGGGTGCGCGGCGTGGACCTGAAATTCCCCGAATTCGATGAGACCCAAGCCGACGATTTCGTGATCGGCGACTTGCGCGACCAATCGGTGTGCGATCGCGTGATCGACCGCCGCTTTGACGAGGTCTATCAGCTCGCCGCCGATATGGGCGGTGCCGGCTACATCTTCACTGGCGAGCATGATGCTGACATCATGCACAATTCGGCGACGATCAACCTCAACGTCGCCGATCGTGCGCACAAGCGGAACATCCGCACCGTGTTTTACTCGTCGTCGGCGTGCATGTACCCGGCCTATAATCAGGAAGATCCGGACAACCCCAATTGCGTCGAAAGCTCGGCCTATCCCGCCGCGCCCGACAGCGAATATGGCTGGGAAAAGCTGTTCAGCGAGCGCCTGTTCCTCGCCTATAACCGCAACCACGGCATGGCCAACCGAGTCGCGCGTTATCATAACATCTTCGGCCCACAGGGTACGTGGCAGGGCGGCAAGGAGAAGGCACCCGCCGCAGTGTGCCGCAAGGTTGCATCTGCACCGAACAATGGCGAGATCGAAATCTGGGGCGACGGCAAGCAGACCCGCTCGTTCCTGTTCATCGACGAATGCATCGAGGGTACGTTGCGCCTGACCCGCTCCAATTTCGAGGGTCCGGTGAACATCGGCTCCGACGAGATGGTGACAATCAACCAGCTGGTCGACATCGTGTCGGACATTGCGGGTAAGACGCTGTACAAGAACCATATTCCGGGGCCGGAAGGTGTTCGCGGTCGCAATTCCGACAATCATCTGATTCAGGAAAAGCTCGGCTGGAAGCCCAGCGCGACGCTGCGTTCGGGCCTCGAAAAATCCTATGCCTGGATCGAGCACGAATTGCGCCGCAACGCCGCCTGACGTGTTTAAGCTAGCGGGCAGCCGCGTCTGGATTGCCGGGGCGACCGGCATGGTCGGACGCGCGCTGACCCGTCGATTGGCATCCGAGCAGTGCGAACTGGTCGCCCCGCCCGCCCGAATCGACCTGCGCGATCAGCATGCTGCGTTCGCGTGGATCGCATCGGCCCGTCCCGATTTCATCTTTCTGGCGGCAGCGCGCGTGGGCGGAATCCTCGCCAACCGCGACCGTCCGGCCGAATTTCTCTATGACAATCTGGTCATTCAGGCGAATGTGATCGAGGGCGCGCGTCGGGCCAAGGTCAGCCGGTTGGTCGCAATCGGCTCATCGGCGAGTTACCCCGCAGAGGCAGCGCAGCCGATTTCGGAAAGCGCGCTGCTGACCGGCCCGCTGGACCCGGCACATGAAGGCTATTCGATCGCCAAGATCGCGGGAATCAAGCTGTGCCAGACCTATCGCCGCCAATATGGCTGCCACTTCATCGCCACCCAGCCGACGAACCTCTATGGCCCGCACGACAATTTCGACGCCGAGGGAAGCCATGTCCTCGCCGGATTGATGCGCAAGGCGCATGAGGCGAAGCTGGCGAGTGCCGGGTCGTTCGAGCTTTGGGGCTCGGGAAAGCCGCTGCGCGAATTCCTTTATGTCGATGACTTCGCCAATGCGCTGGTGTTTCTGGCGCAACGCTATGACGGCGAGGAACCGGTGAATGTCGGCAGTGGCGAAGAAGTGTCGATCGCCGATCTCGCCCGTTTGGTGGCTGATGTCGTCGGCTTTTCCGGCGGATTAACGTTGGATGCCACCCGGCCTGATGGCGTTCAGCGCAAGGCGCTAGACAGCAGCCGTCTGTCCGCGCTCGGCTGGCGACCGGCAACGCTGCTGACGCGGGGCCTGAAAGAAACCTATCGCTGGTATTGCAACGAAGGTCCGGGGCGCGGGCCTAATCGCCCAGGGGGGTGAGGGTGACGTGGTCGATGGTGAAGTCGACCGTCACTTCTTCTCCACCGCTGGCCATGGCAAGATCGAGCAGTATTGCGCTGCATGCGCGCGATATCGACACGGTTACGTCCACCATGCGCCGGGTCTGTCCCAGATTCGACGAGCTGCGCTGAAGCGGCTCGGCCTTTTCACCGCGCAGGCAAAGCAGCGACCAGGTCAAGGTCACATCCGGTGCGGGCGTTTCGATGTGCTGCCGCGTGCTGAAACGGTAAACGCCGGCAGGTACGACCAACAGTTTTCGCGCTAACGTGCCGGGCGTCCCGCGATCGATGGAGAAGGCGAGCGCTGTCTGGTTCTCCGCACCGTCACGCTGGAAATATGCGCCCACGCCATCGCGCTGGAACAACATCCAGGTAATCGGCACATAGCGCGGGTCGGCGCTGGCCGCCGAGAGCGCGGGCGACGCAAACACCGGTGCCGCCGCACCGGGCAGCCGCAAATAGAGGCGGCGCGCGTCGGCGATGCTGCCGCGCGATATCAGCCGGCGAAGCAGTTCGCCCTGCAACGCTTCCATTTCGGTCGAAGCCGGTATCGTCCTGGCGCTGGCCAGAAGCCGTGCGAACGCCTCCGGATTCGCCGATTGACGGAAGGCATAACGGAAAAAGGCACCGAGCCAGCGGTTGGACGGATCGATATAGGGGAGAAAGGCCGGCCATAACCGCTCATCCTCCAGCGCGACCGTCAGCACCGGAAACAACAGGTCCTGGCTGGCATTTCGGGTGCGCAGTGCCGCGTTATAATGGGTGAAGGCGCGCGGCACGTCATTGGCCTGCACGGCTTCCTCGATCAGCCACAGCTGCGTGCTCAAATTGCGGCGAGACTGGGCGTTGGACAAGGCAAACAGACGCTTTGCCGCCGGAACATCGCCCCGCGACGCAGCCGCCGCACCCAGCGCTTCGATCGCGCGCGGGTTGAGGCCCTGTGCCTCGACCGAGCGCTTGGCAAAGCTGGTGACCGTCACCTGATCGACCTTGCCGTCTTTGCCGATTCCCGACTGCGCCTGTCGCATCAACGCCACTGCATCGTTGCCGACCAGCGCCAGCGCGCGCTCGGGCTCGCTGGTCCGCGTCAGCACGGCCACAACATGGGTCCCCGCGAAATAAGCAAGCGGTACGAAAATAACCGCCACCACGGCGATCCGCCACCAGGACGGCCGATCGCTGTGCTTCACAACGGCCTACTCGGCGTTTTTGCCATAGCCATAACCATAGCCGTAACCATAGCCATAGCCGTAACCGTAGCCAGCCGAACGCTCCTTAAGCTTGGTCAGGATTGCGCCGAAGATGTGCGCGTGGCTGGACCGCAGACGATCCAGCGCCGAATTGATCCCGCGTACCGCGACACCTTCCGCTTCGATTACGAACACGACACCCTCGACCGAACGCGACAGCAAAGGCGCATCGGCAAGGCCCAGGATCGGCGGGGCATCGATCACGACATGGTCGAACACTTCGAGCAGTTCGGCAATCAGATGCTGCATGCGATCGCTGCTGAGCAATTCAGCGGCACTTGGCGGAATCGGCCCCGACGTCAGCACCGACACGTTGCGTGCCGCCTCGGAATGAATCATCCGTCGCCAGTCACCGTCACCAGCAAGGAAGTTGCTGAGGCCGGCTTCGTTCTGGAACCCGAACAAGGTGTGGACCGACGGGGAGCGCAGATCGGCGTCGATCAGCAGCACACGCTTGCCGGTACGGCCCAGGACGGTGGCAAGCGCCATGCTGCTCGTGCTCTTGCCCTCGCCCGGGCGCGTGCTGGTGACGACCATCGAGCGCGGGACGCCGTGGTCGGTCGAGAAAGCGAGCACCGACCGAATCGTGAGGTACGCCTCCGACAGATGCGACTTGGTGTCGCGCAGCATTTCGTGCGCCTCGGCATCGTCGAGATGCGGCACCGCACCCAGCAACGGGATGTTGAGCAAGCGCGGCACATCGGCCGGACTGCGAAGCCCTTCGTCGATCTGCTCAAGCGCGAACACCGCGACGCCCGCAACACCAAAGCCGACCAGAAATGCGATCGCCAGGTTGAGCGGCAAGCTTGGCGAGGACGGCATTCCGGGGCGACGCGCTTCGTCGACCACCGCAATGTTGTTCGCGGCTACACCGGCGACGCCGATCTCCTTGTAGCGCTGCAACAGGCCCTCATAGAGGGTGCGGTTGGTATCGACTTCGCGCTGGAAGATATTGTGCTGAATACCGTCGCGCTGCTGCGTCGCCAGTCGGCCCGTCAACATCTCGACCTGTGCCTTGAGCATCGACTCGCGCTCGATCGCGGCCTGATATTCGGTGGTCAGGCTGCCCTTTACGCGGCCTTCTTCGGTGCCGATGCTGCGGTCGAGCGACTGAAGCTGCTGACGCAGGGCCTGTGCCGCAGGATAGCCGGGTTCGTACTGGACCATCAGCTTTTGATATTCGGCCGCCACTTCGGCCCGCTTTTGACGAAGCGCGGTGATGCCCGGGTTGTTGACCGTCTCCGTGCTCGACGCACGTCCACCGCCAGCGCGCATCCGCCCTTCGATCGCGGCGCGTTGAGCAGTCGCTTCGGACAGCGCACCGTTCAGCGCGCCCAGATTGTCCGCAGCAAGCGTGCGTTCGCCGGTGGTGCGACCATCCTGTTCAGTCTTGGACAGCGTAACGATGCCCTTTTCATTGGCATAGTTCACCAGCCGGGATTCGGATTCCTGCAATCGGGCACGCAGCGTTTCGAGGCGACGCTCCAAAAACTGGCGCGCGTCCGCCGTCGATGCGAAACCGCGATCGATCGACGAAGCGATGAACTGCTCGGCAAAGGTATTGGCGATCAACGCTGACAGTTCGGGATTGGCGCTGGTATAACGAATATCGACCAGCGACGATCGCGCGACCGGTGCAATCTTGATATTGCGGCGGATCAGGCCGACCGCGCGCTGCTCCAGCGTCCGCCGCTCTTCAGCAGTGGAGCCAGCGGTTGCAGCCTGTGCCGGCGCCTTGCCGAACAATTGCGGGCGATGCGCCTCGAAAAATGCCTGATTCTCGGCAAGACGCAGCTTCTTTGCGACACGTTCGGCGAGCGAGCGCGCTTCGAGCAACGAATATTGCGTCTGATAGAATTCCTGGTTGCGATTGCCTTCCGACGGATCGACGGCTTCGACGTTCGTCACCCGCTTTTGCTCGCGCGCGATTTCGATCCGGCTGACCGCCGTATATTGCGGCGTCATCAGCATGGTGACGACAAAACCGAGCACCAGCGCAACCGCGATGATACCGAGAATCAGCCAGCGCCAGCGAAGAAAGATGTGCCAATATTCGAGCAGCAAAGGCGCAGCGGCAGGACCGCCGCCCTGGCCGGGTCCAACATCGTCGATCAGCGTCTGCTGCATCGGCGCCCGGTCGAGGGTCGAGTTATAATTCATCAGGGATAATCTCTGGCTGGCCTGGCGTACTGGCAGGTCACTGAAGCGCGATAATGAGCGGCGTGGTAATCAGCGGCGCGGCGGCGATGAGGTCCTTCCACATGCGGCGTTGCGGCGAATCGCCGACAATGACGATATCGTCGGCATAGATTTCAGGATCGGGATACGCGCCCCGGCGAATCGCCTTCATATTATAGACCGCCGCCATGCGCTGACCGCCGACGGTGCGGAACACGATCACGTCGTCGAGCCGGGCGAACTCGGTCAGTCCCTTGGCACCTGCCACCGCGCGCATCAGTGTCATACGCCCAACGACCGGGTACAGCCCCGGATCCTTCACTTCACCATCGATCGTCACGCGCTGGCTGATGGCCTCTTCCAGGTTGACGGTGACTTGCGGGTTGCGGATGAACGCCTCGCGCAGCCGCTGTTCGATCAGGCGTTCGATCTCGGGCGGGGACTTGCCGGCGACCTCGACCGTGCCGGCCAGCGGAAACGACAGACGCCCGCTCGAATCGACTTGAACCGAGCGGCTCTGAAGATCGGGGATGCCATAAACCTCGACCCGCAGCTTATCGAGCGGACCGACCAGATACGGCCGGCTGCTGCCAATCAGGTCGGCGGCACCGGGGGGTGGCAGCTCACTGCCGGGGAGCACCTGAAGCGACCCAGAACTCTGAAGCGGCTCCGGAGAGCCGCACGATGCCAGGACGCCCGCGAGCGCGATCACGAAGAGCTTGCCGTTCATGCTAACCCCTATGTCTTTTTAGGTCTTCTTTGTCCATCACGCTGTCACCAACCGGTTTTACGACGGACCGGTGCGGCAGACCGGTCATCCGCCGCCAGCCAGACCGCCGCAATTGCCAGCACACAGCCGAGCGCCGGCGTCCGCAACGGATAATCCGCCAGACTCGCCAATCCTAACAGCAAGAGCACCCCCGCGCCAAGCATGGCGAGATAGGGAAATGAGTCGTCACCGTGCCAGCTTCGGGCAACCCGGATTGTCCGGAAAAACGATCCCAGCACGGCGACCGCAAGCAGCAACAGCGCCGGAATGCCGCCCTCCATCGCAATTTCGAGCAGGTCGTTATGCGCATGGTTGAGGTAGCTTGGCTGAAGCAACACCGCCGCCTCGTTTACCTGATAGGCCTCCACGAACGAACCGAATCCCGCGCCCAAGGGCAGATATGCGCGCGCGATTTCGACAATCGGCCCCCATGACAATAATCGCATTTCGTCGGCGGACGCCGTGGCAAGCAGCCGGTCGAGCGCGTCGGATCGCGCCAGCGTTACCGACAGCATCAACAACAGCGCCAGCCCGCCGACCACCGCCGCGACCCACAGCATCGTCCGCCGCTTCGCACCGGCATTGCGGTTGCGCGGGATCAGGTAAATTGCTGCGGCCAGCGGGATTGCCAGCATCGCCAGCATCAGTCCGGCACGCGATCCCGTCACCAGAATCAGCGGGAACACCAGAACGACCACCATTGCCGCCAAAATCTGGCGCATCCTGTTTCCATCCGAACCATCCGGAACCATACGGATCAACACGGGCACCATCAGGATGAGGCAGCATCGAAACGCCGCCGCGTGATTGCGGTTGGCGAAGAGGCCGATCGGGCTGCCTTCGCTGCGTTCACCGTAAAGCGACAAGCCGATCGACTCGCCCCCGGCGAGCTGGAGCACGCCCAGCGCGCCGCTGACCAGACCGATACCGACGATCAGCGGGACCAAGCTCTGACGCTGTTCAGGGGTACAGCGAATGGCGAGGACAAGGGCGGCCAGCGGCACGCACGCCGCGTAAAAGGCGTTCCATCCGCGCCACGGCACCATCGTCAGTGGGCGCCACGGTTGCGGGATGCCACTGGCGACGGCCGCCTCCGCCACCAGGTCCCGACCCGGAAGCGTCGTCCATAGCGATGGCGGCAGCGGCACCAGATGGAGCAGGATCAGCCCGATCCACGCCAGCATCAACCCCAGCGGCCAGCGGAAGCGAGCGATCTCGTCGCGCGTCAACCCGACCAAACCGATGGCGAGGCAGACGATCGCCAGCGGCCGCAGCACAATCAGACCGGGCACATCCTCACGCGAGCTTCCGCCCAGCAAGAACGCGGCGAGCAGCAGGACGACCAGCGTCCAGTAAGCATAATTGCCCGAAAGCCCGCTCGCCCTGCCCGTCCGTGCCGTCACGCGTCCTCCATCCCCGATCGGAACATCGTAACGAAAGACGCAGGCCGCGTCACTTCATCAGTCCCTTTGCGCGCATCTCCGCCATCGACGCCTCGTAACTGCCATCGGCCTCCGGTGCGCTCGCCTGGACCCAGGCGCAGAAATTGGCGATGCCGGTCTCGAAATCGAATGCGGGGCGGAAATCGAGCAGTCGTTCGGCGCGCGCCATTTCGGCATAGTTATGCCGGATATCGCCCAGCCGGAAATTGCCGCTGACCGAGATCGTCGAGGTCGATCCGAGCAGGCGCTTCAAGGTCTGTGCGACCGTCATCACGCTGGTGGCAACGCCGGTGCCGACGTTGAACACATGACCCGCCGCACCGGGCAACTCGATCCCGCGCACCGTCGCCTCGACCACGTCGTCGACATAGACGAAGTCGCGCGTTTCCAGCCCGTCCTCGAAAATGTTGATCGGATTGCCCGCCAGCATCTGGGTCGAGAAGATCGACAGGATGCCGGTGTACGGGTTCTTGAGCGACTGGCCCGGGCCATAGACATTCTGATAGCGGAACGCGACCGGCTCGATCCCGATGGTGGGGCCAATGGTCATCACCATCTGCTCCTGCACCTGTTTGGTGATGCCGTAGAGCGACGACGGGTGGAGCTTGGATTCCTCGTCGGTGGCAACGAGTTCAAGCGCGCCTTCGCCCGGATGATGGACGTCGAAATCGCCCGCAATCATTGCCTCGGCCGAACGATGCTCGGGATAGACGAAGCGGCCATCGGCGGTGCGGTACCGCCCCTCGCCATAAACCGAGCGCGACGAGGCAACGACGATGCGCTTGACCTGATGCGGATTGTTGGCGAGCAGGTCGAGCATCAGCGCGGTGCCGCCGACATTGACGCGAGTGTAATGTTCGATCTGGTACATCGACTGGCCGGTGCCGGTTTCGGCGGCATAGTGGACGATCGCCTCCTGCCCCGCCAGCGCCGGCTCCAGATCGGCCTTGACCGACACGTCGCCGTGGAAGAAACGAACCTTGCCCGCGATCGAGCGATAGAGGTCGCCCTCTTCCGGTTGGTCGCCATGGATTTGGGGCGACAGCGTGTCGAGCACCGACACTTCATGCCCGCGCTCGATCAGCTTGAGCGCAAGCCGCGAGCCGATAAAGCCAGCCCCGCCGGTGATGAGGACGCGCATCAGCCCTGTCCGTTGATGAGCTTGACCGACTGGTCGATATTGCCGCGCGACGAGGCGCCGAACACGACCGACTGGATGTTGAGCTGGTTGATGAACTCGTAAGCTTCGGGTGCCGGAACCGCGCCCGATGCCAGCGTCGACATCGCCATCATCGGATAGGTGTCGCCGTCATTCTCGGCCAGCACGGACTCATAGGTCGGCACGTCCGGCGACATCAGATAGCCGATCTTGTTGATCGACGAGCACAGCACCACGTCCTTGATGCCCCATTCGATCAGCTTGGCGCGGGTGAATGGCATGTTCTGGGTGATCAGGCCGGGCAGTGCCTTGTGCTTCTTGCGGACATGCTCGCAATATTCGTAAATCGCTTCGCGCACGCCGAAACCCATCACCAGATCGGTGACGATGTTCTGCAGGAACACGACGCGCACATCGAGCCCCTTGAAGATCGTCATTTCCTGATCGATCAGCATCTTCATCAGCTTGACCGCGTCGAGCGTCATCATCGCGGTCGCACCGCGTGCCATCTTGCCCAGCGCCGAGCCTGCACCTTCGGAGAAGAGGATGTTGTTCATCGCGCCGACCATGCCCTTTTCCGCGACCAGATTCGCGTATTTATGGGGGTACGGAATCGACGGATACCAGGCGATCTCCGGATAGGCCGACGGGTTGCTGCGGAAGCGGTCGGTGATCGACGCGGCGCGATCGTTGCTGTTCAGCATGATCGCTCGCACGCCCGCGTCGAACGCGTTCTGATAGACGCCAAAGATGTTGTCGAGATCGGCAAAGCGCTCGGACTGCGCCTGCGCCTTGTCCTGCGACATGTGGTTGATGCCGAAAAACTGATTGTCGCCGAAGACGACGCGATCGATCTTGCTCATGCGAGCTCACCCTGAAGTTCTTTATTATCCTGGAACATGGCGTCGATGACGCCCAGCGCGGCCGTGCCATCGGCGAAGTTGCAGCGCGTCTTGCCGCCGCCCGCCACGATCGTGTCGATGAAGTGATAAAGCTGCGCCGTGAACTCGATGCCGCGCAGATAGAAGGGCACGTTGCTGAACACGTCGGTGATATAGACCTGGTTCCAGCCCTTTTCGTAACCGTGCTTCGGCGATGCTTCGGTCAGGTAGATCTTCATGCCGTGCTGGTCGGCCAGAATCTTGCCGCCGGTGCCGAACACCTCGATCTTGTTGGTCGGCTTGCGGAAGCTCTGGTCGCTCCAGTTGACGTAGATCGAACCGGTCACGCCACTGCGATAGCGGAAGCTGCCCGCGACGATATCCTCGACATTCTTGGAGAAGACCGGGGTCAGGCACGTGCCCGAAATCTTGTCCGGCGCGCCGAACAGATAGTTGACCAGATCGATGGCGTGGCTGGCCATTTCATACATCGCGCCGCCGCCATTGGCGTGGCTTGCGCGCCAGCCTTCTTCTTCCTGCTCGCGGATGATCGTGCTGCTGAACATCTCGGTGCGGAAGCGGACGAGCTTGCCGATCACGCCGTCCTCGATCAGCGACTTGGTCTTGCCGAACACGTCGTTGAAGCGGTTGACGTAACCGACCTGGTTGACCAGCCCCGCCCCGTCGAACAGCCCGGCCAGCTCCGCGCCAAGCACAGGCGACAGGGTGAAGGGTTTCTCGACGAACGCGTGCAGCCCCTTGGCATGGACGGCCTTCAGGATATCGTAGTTCAGCGCCGGCGGTGTGCAGACCAGCACCGCGTCAAGCGGCTGCTTCGCCAGCATCGCGGCATAATCCTTGTACGTCTCGACGCCGGCATATTTGGACAGCATCTTGTTCATCACGATCGACGGATCGGCGGTTGCGACCACCTGCGCGTTCGGATGGGTATTGGTGATGCAATGGTGCGTGACGCCCATGCGCCCGGCACCGATGATGCCGATTTTCAGCTTGCTCACAGTCACTCCGGATATTTCTTGATACCGACCCGCGCCAGCGCGAGGTGCCAGAAGAACTTGCCGATCTGCGGATAGCGTTTCAGCAGCTCGGGGCGGTCGATCGTGCGGATCAGCCAGGCGAGATAGAGTTTCCACCAGATCGCGGCGATTTCGGGCCGGTTGCCGGCATACCAGTCGAACACGCCACCGACCGCCGCGACCAGACACGTGTCGAGCCGGTCGCGGTGGACATAGCCCCATTTCTCCTGCTTCGGCGCGGTCATGCCGAGGAACACGATGTCGGGTTTGAAGGCGTTGATCGCGGCGATCATCGCATCGTTATCGGCGTCGCTGAACTCCGGCTTGAACGGCGGCGAGTAGCTGCCGACCGTGACGTTCGGATATTCCTTCGCCGCGCGCACGCGGATCTTCTCCAGCGTGCTGTCCGACGCGCCGAGGAAGAACACCCGGCCCTTTTTTTCCTCCACGCGCTGCATGAAGTGATAGAAGATGTCCGGCCCCTGGTTGGGCTTGACCGTCTTGCCCTTCAGCACCACCCCGGCCAGCCCGAAATAGACGCCGTCGAGGCACAGCCAGTCGGCCCGCTGCATCGCGTCGCGATAGACGGTGTCGCGGGTGGCATTGCCATAGGAGATCGGGCTGATCGTCTGAATCGTCGAACAGGGCCGGTTCATCGGGATCAGCGACAGATCCTCGTTATAAACGGCATAGCCCATCGCCGAGACGCACTGATCCGGACTGGCCCGGTCGGGCACGCCCGCAGGCCCGGGCTTCATCGGATCGTCAAGCATGGCGATAGCTGTTGCTGTTGAAGATGGGGTCGTCCGCCCGCGCAAAGAACAGGTCGATCTGCCACAGCGCGCCATCGGTCGAACGCTGGAGAATGTCGACGAGATTGAACACGCGGAACCCCTTGGTCTCCAGATATGCGATCATCTCGTGGAACAGCATCGTGTCGGGGCTGTGACGAAAATTATACGCCTCCATGACCATGTACTTGGTCTCTTTCAGCGTCTCTTCGGCGCTGTCGAGGATCGGCTTCTCGAAACCGTGGGTGTCGAACTTCAGGAAGAACGGCCCTTTCAGCCCCTTCATCTTGACGATGCTGTCGACCGAATGCACCGGCACGGTGCGCACTTCGCCCTCAAGCCCATGCACCGTGCTGCCGTCCAGATCGGGCGTCACCGCGAGTTCGACCGACCCGCCATCGTCGCGCCCGGCCACAGCCAGCACATAATCGTAACGGTCGGAATAGCGGTCCTTGAGCCGCGACAGGAACGGCTCGCGCTCCTTCAGCGGATCGACCGCGACGATCTTCGTGCCCGGAAACAGGTTCAGCGCCATCTGGCTCCAATGCCCGCGCGCCGCACCCAGATCGAGGATCGATCCGATGCCGTGATTCCAGCCCGACATCTGCTTCAGCACCGACTCCATATCGATGCCCTTGCGGTAAAGCTGAACGCCCACAGGGCCAAGCAGCGCGTTCGCCACGCCCAACAACGTCTTCTTCGCGCTCATATGATTCCCCAAAATTTGTTGCGGCGCTACAGCCCTGCCGCTTAATTGACAACGGCTTGCGGAAGTTCAACTGACGCAATCGCGCATCTTTGCGTCAAATGGGGGCATCATGACGAGCAGCGCGGTATCACCAGCCGGTGGCGCAAAAGGTTCTGCGCAAGACACACCGGGTCAGACGCTTTTGGGTGTACAGTATCTTCGCGGTGTCGCTGCCATGCTCGTCGTTCTGATCCATTTGCAGGAGCAGCTTCAGCGGGTTGGCATCAGCCTTGGCTTGGTCAATTACGGGTCGGCGGGCGTCGATATTTTCTTTGTCATCAGCGGTTTTGTCATGTGGCACACCACGGTCAAGCCAACTTCAACCCGCAACTTTTATTTTCGGCGGATTATCCGAATCGTTCCGCTTTATTGGCTGCTGACCAGTTTGATGCTCGCGATCCTGCTGCTTGCGCCCATACTGGTCAAATCAGGTGCGCTGGACTGGGGGCATGTTGTCGCATCCTATTTCTTTATCGCCCAACCCCATCCGGCCATCGCAGATTCGATGTTTCCGCTGCTCGTACCGGGCTGGACGCTGAACTATGAAATGTATTTCTATCTGCTGTTCGGATTGATGCTGCCTCTCCCGCCCCTCGCGCGGGTCATCACGGTGACAGCAGTGTTTTCGTTGCTGGCCGTTGCACATGTCTTTGCGCCGGACGGTGCCTCGATGCTGGGTTTCTACACCGATCCGATAATTCTCGAATTCGCCGCCGGGGCCATGCTCGGCTATGCGATTCAGCGCGGCGCGTGGCTGCCGCGGGGTGTCGCGATCACGCTATTGCTGTTCGGCGCGGTCCTGATCGCCGCACAGTTCGACGCGCATCGACTGATCCGTAACGGGGTCGGCTCGATCCTGATCGTCACCGCCGTCGTTCTGGGCGAGATCCGGCGGCCGATCCGCCGCTATCGCCTGCCGCTGCTCATCGGGGACGCATCCTATTCGATCTATCTATCCCACGCGATCTTGCTGTCGGCCCTGTTCCAGATTTATGGTCGCCTCTTCGATCTCAGGTCACCGGTGTTCGCGGCGCTCTATATCGCAGGCGCCGTTGTGGCGGTCATCATCGCGGGGGCATTGCTGTTCCGCTTCTTTGAGCAACCGTCACTGACGTTGTTACGCCACATGACGCGATCGAAAGAAAGTTCGCAAAGCTAGCTCGAAAAGCGATCTAGAGCCGCAGACCTTCCATCGTGATGTTTTCCCGCACGATCCGCGCCGGATTACCGGCCACGATGCAGTTCGACGGCACATCCTTCGTCACTACTGCACCAGAGCCGACCACCACCTGATCGCCGATCCGCACGCCACCCATGATAACCGCACCAATGCCGATCACGCACCATTCCCCGATATAGGTATGCACCTTCTCGCCGTCGTAACGGCCCAGCGATTTGCGCGGGATCAGCTTGTGGCTGAGGATCGTGACGCGCGACGTCAGGATGGTGTGCGGTCCGACATGGATGCCCTGCGGGAAATATCGGTCGAGGTTCAGTCCGCGCTCCAGTTCGCAGGTGATGTGCATGTCATACCCGCGTGCCCGGTACCAATGGTAGCGCAGCCGCTGCACGATCTTTGAAATGAAAAGTCGCATCACCCCTCCACCAGCCCCGCTGCCCAGCTGTCGATCGAGAAGCGCTCGGTATCCAGCTGCGACGTGATCGGGCGCGCAAGGAAGTCCTTCACGCCAGAGAAATCGAAATCGCGGATAACCAGAATCCGGTCTGCGCGATAAAAATCCTCATCCAGCACCCGGGCATTTTCGGTCACGATCTTCTGGTCCGCGCACATATTCTCGATGAAGCGCATCGTATAGCCGGTCTGCTTGTGGTTGGCGAAATCGAACACGCCGCGCGACCGTTCGATCAGGTCGATGATCCCGCCGAATGACAAGGATGCGAGCGTCAGTCCGGGCAGCGACTTGCGCTTGCGCCACAGCATCAATCGCACAGCGGGGCTGCATTTCAGGTGAAAGTGCGTGCGGATACCGTTTGCCTGACAGAAATCGTGAAGGCGCGCCAACGCGTCGAAGCGATGCAACGAACCGATCGCGCCAACGAAGTAGAGGTCGAAATCCTTCGCGCGCGTCTTGTCCGCCTCGAAATAGTCGCGGATCGCGAACAACGGCAGATAGGTGATCCCGATCTTTGCGGCATCGACCGGGTCGAACGTGGCCGCACGGTCGAACAACGGCAGCCACGGCTGGTAATCATGCGTTGTCAGCGAGTCCCAATTGTACAGGACGAACCGCGCAGCCGGGTGCAGTTGGCGCAGACGGCGCATATTCTCAAGCGACACATGATGGCACTGGATGAACAGCACCACGTCATAATGCGTGCCCGCCGTCGCCTCGATCATTCGCCGATGATAGGCGTCGAGCCGCGCGCGATAGGCCGACGGTGCGAACTTCTTGAACGTCTTGGCCCAGAATCCGGCATTCTCGATCGGATACCAGTCGGACTCAAAGCCCAGCCGTCCGAACGCCTCACGAATCTTCGGAATATAGTGATAGTAGTCGATCCCGACGAACAGCATGCGTGACATTACGGGCTTTCCGTCAGGCGAAGCGCGGGTCGGCGACGCCCGGACGTTTTGACGCGACCACTGCAGCTTTTCGTAGAAGCAGTCCGCTATATGCAAACATAAGAATGAATGGCGTGTAGAAAATTGCTTCGGTGGAGAGAGAAAGCAGGAAAATCGCCATCATCCACCACTTTGCTCTAAAAAAACGCTGTCGAAACAATCCTATAAAAAATACCAAAGCGAGCGGAAAACCCACGGTGTAAACTACAGTTATCAGCCCGTTGGAGTTTCCGCGATTTGTGATATTTTCGTCACTAAGCCGCGCCTCCTTATACCCGTACGTCTGAGCTTCCAGATAGTATCTTTGATAATCGAATCCGATGCCGAACCATGGATTTTGTTTCGCAATTTCCCATCCGGTTTGCAGATCGTAATTTCGAGCTTCTGCTGATCCTGAATTGTCACCGTAGAGTTTGCTATTAAGATTGGCGAGCATCAAAAAAGACAAGGGGACAAGCAAGATTGGGGCTATCACAAGCGCCATCCACTTTTCCGTAAATGACGCAGTGCGAAGGTAATTCAGGAAGTAAACGCCAGCGGTTCCGCATGCCAACACGATACCCGCCGTTGATTGTGTAGCGATCACGCCCGCCATCGCGAGCAAAACCTCTTTGCGCTGGTTAAATACAAATGCAGCTATAAACAGGTAAATGTTCAAATACAGCTGAAACACACCGGGCTCAAAGAAAAACCCGTTTGGACGATGCAGATATAACGAAGGATCATCGACCATTATGTGGTAATTGAAAATACCAAACATCGTAATGATGTCGTTTTCTTGACCGGGATTGTAGACGGTTACGAACAAAAACGGTGTCAGAATCGCAAAGATCGGCGTCAGAATCGCCTGCCAACTCATCCAAAAAAAGATCGGCCGCAGGTCACCAGCCAAGGTATCGCGCGGCAGGTCGCAATATACGCCCAGAAGCACTGCGCCCAGCAAGAAGTTACTGTATCGGATCGACAGTGCGACAATATCGATCGTTGTCGATCCTGCGAGCGCAACGATCAGCACCGCCAGCATCAATAAGCCAACCGCGCCCATTTCGCGGCGAAGCCCGAATGACGATCCTTTGATAACGAAGCACAACACGAAAACCGCGATCATCAGTGGAATTCGGGGAATCATCGACGACCCACCGCTCATCAGAATCGCAATGAACATCAACAGACGCCGCAGCGCCTGCAACATGCCCGGGCTTATCCGATCGCCTGCTGCCAGCATACTCATCGCGCATTTCCTCTTGCCGCACAGCGCGATAGCCGAGCAGGCGCGACCTGCCTAGCCCGCTGGCGGCCCGCCTCAGTCGAGAATGTTCCCCTGTGGATCACAGCGCAACCACGCCTGTCGCTGGTCGCAGTAGCGCCGGATCGGGACGGCCGGCGATCCCGCCGCGACGCAGCGGTCGGGGATGTCGCGCAGCACCACGCTGTTCGCGCCGATCACGCATTCTTTGCCAATACTGGCACCGATCACACAGACATTTTCGCCGATCCAGGTGCGTGCGCCGATCCGCACGGCGGACAGCTTCTTCAGCGGCTGGTCGAGCACCGGTACGCCCAGATCCTCGAACCCGTGGCGATTGTCGGCGACATAGAGCCGGTCGGCGGTCAGCACATCTTCGCCGAACTCGATATCGTGCGTGCAAATGATGTGCGCGTGATGCCCGATCTTGGCCCCGCGCCGCAGCCGCAGCGACGGGCGGTCGGCATGGACCGGCAGGATCGCGATATAGGCGCCGATCTGGATCCCGGCATCGTCCTCCAGGTGCAGATAGCGGTTGCCGACGATCCGCAGCGGGCGGATCAGGCGGACGCGGCGGCCGAAGCTGCCGAAAAACGGTCCCATCGCACGCCAGAACAGCGTGGAGACCATGTCGCGGATGCGGAACAGGATCATGCGGCCACCCCCGAATGCGCGCGCGGCAGGATCGCAAACCGGAAACCGGGCCGCCCGCGCGTGATCGCCAGATAGCCCGCGATCAGAATGACCGCCATCAGCAGATAGACGCCCGACTTGATGAGGCTGACCTGCACCAGATCGAACCGGTATCCGGTCACCAACGTCGAACCGAGCAGCAACCCGGTAGCGACGATCCCCGACCCGAACCCGATCAGATAGGTGCGGTATTGGATCAGGATGTTGAACACGATGGCGAGCGTGTTGGCGACGGTGAACGCTGCCAGCCCCGGCAGAAGCAGTTCGGCGTAGAGAATATCGGGGACGTAACGCGGGAGCACCAGCGCGACGACCGGCTTGCCCAGCAGCAGCAGCGCCGCCGCACCCGCAAGCGAGTAGCCGACGGTCAGCAGGAAGAACTGGCGCATCGACCGGCTGAGCTCATGATCCGATGCCGCGTCATAGGCGCGGACCAGCCGCGGCATGTAGAGCGAGTTGAGCGCGGTCGGCACGATCTGAAACAAGGTCACGAACAGGATTGCCAGATAGAGGTGGCCGAGCGCGTCGAGGCCAAGGAAGCGCAGCACGTACCAGCGTTCGATCTGCATGTTGAGTTGCAGGAACAGGCTGGACAGGAATACCGCGAAGCCGCTGGCGATGATCGCCTTGGCCAGCAGCTTGTCGGCGTTGATCGCGGTCGGACGCAGGTCGCGGTACAGCACCATCGCCATCGCCACGCCGATGATCGGCTGCAGCAACACCGAGAGTGCGCACATCAGCAGCGGGTCATTTTTCAGGAACAGAAACGGCACCAGCGAGCCCAGCGCCGACCACAGATTGACCCAGTTTAGCTGCCGCAGCATCCCCAGCGCGATCATCTGGCTGTTCAGCCAGTTGCGCAGCAGCGTCGTGCCGCCGCCGACCGCGCCCAGGATCAGAAACAATTGCGTGATGGCGAGCGAAGTGAAGGGCAACATCGCCCCCGCCACCACCAGCGCGCCGATGCCGATCAGCGCGGTATAGCTGTAGACGAGATTGTTGATCCGCCGCGCCTCGTCCCCTTCGGCCGAACAGATCAGGCGATAGCCGCCCTGATGGAAGCCGAATTGCAGCGTGCCGACCAGCAGGATGATCGATTGCAGCAATGCCACCAGGCCCAACTGGCTGAAATCCAGCACCAGCATCGTCACATAGCTGCGGCCGAGCACCACGACATTGACGAGGATCGTGATCGCAAGGAACAACGCCTGTGCACTGCGCGAGATCGTCAGCATCCGGAGGGCGTAGCGCCGTACCATCAAAGGCCGGCGCCCGCCGCCACGGCATCGCGCACCAGCCCGGTGTTCGGCTCTTCCAGCCAGTTGGCATGCGGGAACGGATTGCCGCGATGCGACAGTTCGAGCATCGACCCGATGAAATCGACCAGCACGTCATGCTCCAGCCGGCTGTCGGCCCCGGTGCCGTCGCGCAGCACGCGGCGCAGATCGTTGATGTTCGACAGACGCGTTACGCCGGGCAGCGAGTCGAAAAAGATGTCGCCGAGCACATAGACCTTCTTGCCGATCGCCGCCGCTTCCCAGCCGACCGTGCTGGTCAGCGTGACGACGCGCTCCGAGCGTTCCAGCACTTGTCGCCCATGCACTTCCGCGGGGACGAAATAGAGCGAGGAATAGCGGTCGCGCAGTTCGAGGAATTTGCGGCGCAACAGCGACCCCTTGTCGACCGGATGCTCCTTGACCACCAGCGCCTGGTTCGGGCCGAGCGAGCGCATGATATTCTCGATCAGCGCGGGCTGGTTGGCGTAGAATTCGGACAGATACAGCAAAGTCGCTTCGGGTTCCTGATGGAGCGGGTAGAAAAACACTTCCACCTCCGCCGGAATGTCCTCGATGCGGTCATACTTGGTCCACAATCCCTTCAGATAGACCGCGACGCGCTTAGAATATTCCTCGTCATAGCTTTCGTAGCGGAACGGCCCGTCGTTTCGGGCGGTGAGCGCGCGCAGCTGCCAGATCGCCGCCTTGGCGAGACCGACCAGGAACGGTTTCAACGCTCGCCGGCCCGAGAGATCGCGGACATAGAAGGGACGCCAGTCCTTGACCTTGAGTTGCGTCACATAGGTATCGGCCAGCGCGCGCATTTCAGCACTGGGTGTCAGTTTCGGCAGATGCCGCCCCGACAGGCTGATCGGATTGGGGAGCCAGTAGAAACGCCCCTCGGTCGGCGCGGGCATGGGGGCGAGATAGCGGATATCCCGACGACGCGCCTCGATCAGCAGCACCTCCGAAATTTCCAGCGCGACCAGTTCGTTGAGCACCGCGATCGGCCGATGCGCGTCGAGCAATTGCCGCCAGAAGGCGATTTCGCGGCCGAGGATGCGGACGCGCTCGGCATGGCCGAAGCGGCCGAGGAAGCGGTCCGACATGTAGGAGGTGATGAGATAATCGTCCGGCACCGGATCGACCGGCAGGCTGTCGAAATCCGCCTCGAAACAGGCAGCGACCGTTGCGCCCTGTGCCTCGACCTTCGCCTTTTCCGCGCGGGTCAGCGTGACATAGACGGCGTCGTAACGATCGTCGCGCAGGCGTGGATAGAGATCGGCCTGATAGCCGCGCGCGAAGAACAGGATTTTCGGCTTGGTCATGTCAGGCATTTCTCGGGTCGGGATGCGGCGTGACGCATCGCCGTCCGGCGACCACGCTCACGTCGTGGGTCAGGTCAGGACGACAGGATCGAACGAAGATATGCGTCGGACAGATCCGGCCGGATCGCGCGTGCCGTCTCCAGAAAGCGTTCGCGGTTCTCCTCGACGAAGCCGGTCTGGCTGACATAGGGACGGTCGGTGCTGAACGTCACGAACACGGCCAGCCGCGGAATCCGGCAGCGGCTGCCATAATGATAGCAGGCCGAGGGATCGACGAACACCGATTCGCCCGCCTTGCCGGTGAAGGTGATGACTTTTCCGTCGCCCAGTTCGCGCGCGAACTTGTCGTCGGAAATGCGGCGGATGATCGGCAGCTTGCGGATGCGCCGCGTGTCATGCTTGTCGACGAAGCCGAACGGGCCGTGGTCGGCGGTCAGCACGTCGTTGATATAGGCGATGCAGTGGAACGACTTGCTGTCGCCATAGTCGCGGTGCCACATCTGGCTCTCACGCAACGGCCCCTCGGTCGGCCACGAATACATCAGCTGAATCGAATTGTAGCGCGGCTGGCCGTCGAAATAGTCGTGCGCCGCGTCGAGCACTTCGCGCGAAAAGGCGAAGCGGCACAGCGGGTTGTCGGGCGAGATATCCTGCGCCTCGAACAAATTGGTGAAAGGATGGCCGCCCGGCACCGGCTTCACTGCGGCGATGCGAGGTGCATAGAGTGCGCGAATCGGCTCCAGATCGGCCTGTGGAATCGACGGGCCGGCGACCCAGCCATTGTCCCACAGCCCCTCCAGCCCCGCACTGCGCGGCACCGGCGCGGGGCGCGATCCGGTCAGCGTCCGGCGCAATTTCCCGGCATAGCGGATCGGAATCGGCCGCCAGCGAAGGAAACGATAGGCTTCACGAACCGCATTCATGGCGCGCTCCCTATATCAATGTGCTGAAATGAGCCAGATATTCATCGCGCGATGCGCGGCAAAGACCGGGACATGGTTCACGCATAGCGGCCATCGGTGGCGGCGAGGATCGTCATCGCGGGATCGACCGCACCCGGCGCGGTCGCGCGGCCGTCGTCGAGATGCGACTGCACCAGCGCGAACAGCGCGCACTGGCCGCCGAAGATATCGCTGCGCACCACGGCATTCGCCGCGATCGCCGCCGCATCGCCCTGAAGGCATGCGACCAGTTGCGACACCGGTGCCAGCGTGCCGGTCGGGCCGTCCGCGTCCGGCACCGCGACCTTGCTCTCGTGCAGATAGGGATCGTCGTCACGATAGGCGGCCACCACCAGCACGCGGCCATCGGCCTTGATGCTGATGCGTCCGCGCGTGAAGGCCAGTTCGGCCTCGTTCCCCGGCGCGCGACCGATATGGCAGGCGACACCATCGTCGAACCACAAGACCGCCGCCTCGATCACCGGATCGCTTTCGATCACGAACGGGGCCGAGCGCTCGACATGGGCCAGCCGCGCGCTGACATTGGTCAGCCGCCGGTCGCCCGCCAGATACAGCGCCAGATCGACGGTGTGCGGATGCGTCCAGTACAGCGTGCGCGCACCCATACTGAACCGCATTTCGAGCAGGTCGCCGAGGTCGCCGGAATCGGCGATCGCCTTGGCCTGTTGAAACACCGGCAGGAACCGGCGGATCGCGCCATAGGTGATGAACAGGCCATGCTCGTCCGCCAGACGGCTCAGCGCGTTGAGTTCGGCGACGCTGTTGCACAGCGGCTTTTCGATATGCAGCGCCTGCACGCCGGCGGCCGCGCAATCCTGGATGATTTCCGTCCGGCCGACGGTGCGCGTGGCGATCCCGACCAGTTTCGGCTGAACGGCGGCCAGCAATTCGCGGTGACCGGCAAAACCCTGTGCCACATCATATTCCGCCTGTGCCCGCGCCAGCGTCTCGGCATGCGGGTCGCACAGGCCGGCAAGCTGGAGCGAGGGGTGTGCGGCGATCGCCTCGCTATGGCTCAGCGGCAGCCATGCGGCGGGGGAGTAGCGGCGCACCGATTCACTGGTGAATGCGCCCATTCGCCCGCAACCGATCACCGCCGCCTGAATCAACCGCCCCACTCCAGTATAAAGGTCAGTGCGTCGTTATCGCGCTGCACAATAGCTTCATAGGCCTGAATGATGTCAAATCCAGACAGCCTGCCCGAGATAAGCGGCGACGGGTCGAGATCGCCACGGTGGATGGCATCGGCCAGAAACGCCAGATTCGCGCGCTCGTTGAACGGCAGGAAACCCCGGTCATCTGCACTGCTCGGCGACATGCCGACCGCCTCGATCCGTAGCTGCTTGGCGTAGAAATACTGGCTGTCCAGCGGGTTAACCTGAGGCGCGAGCAGACCCCGGCCCGGGAAACCGAGCACCGCGATCCGGCCCATCGTTGCTGCATTGCGCAACGCCATCTGCCAGTCGTCCCAGCCGCCGGTGGTGGCAATCACGACGTCCGCGCCGCCCGCCAGTGCGGCATCGACCGCATCGCGCGCATGTACCGCACGCGCGCCGAAGGCGGTGGCGATTCGCGCCGCCGATGCCTGATTCGAGACCGCATGAACTCTCGCGCCTGCCAGCGCCGCCATTGCGACCGAGGTCAGGCCGAGCACCCCCAGCCCGATCACCAGCACCGTCGATCCCGCACGCACATCGCTGCGCAGCACCGCATTATAGCCGAGATGATAGAGATAGGCGCAGGCGAGCTTCCCGTAATCGCCATCGGCGGGCAGCTTCACCAGCACCTCGCCCGCGTCGATCGTGAAATGGCTGCGGTGCGAGCTGAACGTCAACACGACATCGCCCGAGGCCAGATCGGTAACGTCCGGTCCCGCGTCGATCACCCGCGCGACGTTGCAATAACCCTGGACGCGCGGATAGGGATTGCCGGGGCGCAGGGGCGCGAGGCCGGTATAGGCGGCCAGTTCGGTCCCCGGCGAAATCACCGATACGATGGTTGCGCAGCGAATTTGATTGCCGGTCGGGGCCGCCAGCGTCTCGCGCCGCCAGACCAGCTGACGCGGCCCGTCGAGCTGGACGATCGCCGCCTCGATATCGCTCACAATGGGTAACCCTTGCCGACCACGACGTAACGGTCGTCCAGCCCGGCGGCGAAATCGGAATGCGCATCGAAGCCGGGTTGCGGCTCAACCGCTCCGGCGGGGGCAACCGCTGCGCGCCGCCGCCAGTCGCCGGGCTTGCCCTCCTCCCACACGCGCGGATTGCGGTGCTGGTCGATCAGCCATTCGAGCGCGGGCTGCTCCATGCCCAACCACTCACAGAATTTGTCGACATGGCCGAGCGGTGCATCCTCATGCGCGCGGACCAGCGCCAGCCCCTGTTCGCGCGTCAGCCGCCCGTGGCGGATTTCGCGCGAGGCATGATCGGTAACCTTGGAATAGCCGTGCTTGATCTGTTTCAGGCGGTCATGGACATCCATGAAATTGTAGCAGTCGACATGGTCATAGGTGTCGAATGTCCGGGCAAAGCTCGCGCCCTTATAGTCGTAGCGCTCGACCATCGCCTGATGCTGCGCCTTGGGATCCCAGCGGACGTAATTGCCGAGATAGATGCCGCGGACGCCGACCGCGTCGAGATCGCGGTCCTCGGGATAGCGATATTGCCAGATATCGTCCTCGGTCAGCATGTCGAACAGCGAGAGCAGATCGTCGGCTTCCGCGCCCATCAGGTCGTGATCCTTGCGGTAGCGGCGGGTCATCTCGACCTCATGCTCATGACTGAACATGCCGGTCTGTTCGAGACCCTGATGCGCGCCCCAGATAATCAGCGGGACCTTCAGCCGCACCGCCGTCTGCACCGGGAACACGCTCTGTCCGGCGAGGCATGGCCAGTACATGCTGCCCATTCGCCGCAGCGTCGATCGCGTGATCTTGCGAACCGACAGCGGGTTCACATTCTGAAACAGGATGTCGCAGTCGAGCTTGATCCGCAGGTTCGCAAGGTTGCGGATGCCCAGCGGCGTGTTGAAATATTTGTTATAGGTGACGAGCAGCGGATTGAGGCCCAGCCGCCGCTTCACGACATCAACGATGAAGTGCGAATCGTTCGCGCCGCTGACCGGCACGATGCAGTCATACGCCTTGCCGCTGGCCACGCGATAGGGCGACACCAGCTGCTCCAGCCGGGTCCAGCGCGCATCCCAGTCGAGCGTGTCCTTTTCTTCGTGAATGCGGCAGCCGGAACAGATGCCTTCGGCATCGATCACCAGACCAAGGGGATGGGCAGTGGTGTAGAGACACCGCTTGCAGGCAATGGGTTCGGTCATGATTCTCAGTATCCCGCCCCGGCGGTCATCGCGGGCCTGACGGGAAGACCGGCCAGTTCGCGTTTGAAAGCCTGTACGGCGTGTTCGCGGTAAGTCAGGAAATTGCCGAGCGCGACCGCCGCGACCTGTGCATGCGACAGCACCCGGCGCAGCAGCATGCCGTTCGACAGCCCGCCGAATGCGATCAGCGGCACATTGGCCGGAAGGTGGCCATCGAGCAGCGCCGGATCGAACCCGCCGGGCGAACCCTCTCCGCGCCAGTCGATCACCAGCGCTTCAGAAATCGCGCCATCGGCAAGGCCGTCGACCAGCGCCGGATCGAGCGGGCGGGACTTGCCGGTGCGGGCATCGAGCCAGCGCAAGTCGCCATCCTCGATCGCCAGCGGCAGCGCGGCGATAATTCCTTGCGCCCCGATCTGCTCGCGGATTGCCAGTGCGGCGGGGAGGTCGTCGTGGAGCAATGCATCGACGCAGACCCGGTCCGCCGCCGTGTGGATGACGTCGCGCGCATCGTCGGCGCCGCGAATGCCACCGGCATAGACCAAAGGCGTCGCCAGCCCGAGTTTGGCGATGCGTTCGAGCAAGTCGAAGTCCGGTCCCTGCCCGCGACGGCTGCGGTCGGTGACCTGAAGCAGAATCTCGTCCGCGCCCCAACGATCGAGATTCTCGACCAGTGTTTCGGGACGGCCCAGCGGCAGCCAGCGATTATAGCCGAACGACTGCACGGCCCAGCCATCGCGGACCGTGACAACACCGACGAAGCGCTTATGGATCATGCGCACAATCCCTCGATCGCGTCGTGGAGCAGCATTCGCCCGGCGGCCTGGCTCTTTTCCGGGTGAAATTGCATGCCCAGGATGCGACCGCGCTGCACGGCGGCGGCGAACGGACGGTGATGCCGCGCCTGTGCGACCTCATATTCGGCCGGCACCTGAAAGAAATAGCTGTGGTTGAAATAGACCAGCGCCCCGTCCGCGCGCGCGAACCGCGAATTGCCGTTGGTCACCGCGAGGCTATTCCAGCCGATATGCCAGCCAATTTCCGACGACGGCTCGACCCGCCCCGGGATCAGACCCAGTCCGACCGTCTCGCCATTTTCGGACGATCCGTCCGCGAACAGCTGCATGCCCAGGCAAATGCCCAGCATTGGCGTACCCAGACGGGCGCGCTGTTGAATGAACTCGACCAGCCCGTATGCGTGCAACGCCTGCATCGCCGCCGGAAACGCGCCGACACCGGGAAGCACCAGCAGCTCGCACGCCGCCAGCTCGTCCCGATCGTGCGTCGTGCGGCAACGATGGCCCAGGCTGGTCAGCGCACTTGCGACCGATGCGTGGTTGCCCACGCCATAGTCGATCACGCCGATGCGGCGGCGGATCACAGCCCCACCCCGACGCGGAATTTGCGTTCGATCCGACCATCGTCGTGAACCGTGAACAGATCGCGGTTCACCGACTTGCGGACATGATCGTGGAAGAAGTCGACGCTCACGCCGATATAGTCGCAGAAAGACGCGATATAGTCGGGCGAACAGGCATCGTCATACGCCTCGACCAGTTCGATCCCCTTTTCACGCGTCATCCGGCCGACGCGAATTTCCTCATTCGCGTAATCGGTGACGCGGCCGAAGCCGAACTTATAATATTTGATCATCTGGTTCAGCGTCACCCAATCCTCGTCGAGCGAGCTGACGCCGGCAAGGTCGCCGGTATTCTCGACCCCATCGTCGCGGATGTGAAGGCCCCAGGTCGCGGCGTACATGCCATTTTCGATCAGCGACCAGTCGCCGAGGAACCAGCCCAGATAGACGATCTGCAGCTGATGCGCCTCGAACTGCTCGATCGACGGATAGTCATAGGGGATCAACTCACGGCGAACCGCGCCGTCCTCGAACATCCAGTCGTTCGCGCCGCCCGACAGCGTGTTCATGAAACGCAGATTGTTGCCGTCATAGCCGGTGCGACCCAGCGTGCGCAGGTCGCCCAGCTGAAGCCCCGGATTCTCGCCCCACAGGATCAGCGGGATGTCATAGGCGATCGCCAGTTGCGGCACCGATGCGAACAGCGCCAGCTCGGTCGATCGCGCCCAGTTGGTGAAGCGCAGGAACGCCGCGTGCATCATCCGCTGCCACACGCCGGGTGCCGGCGCGGAAATCACCACGTCGAAGCCAAGCTCGATCAGGTTGGAGATGTTGTCGACACCGCGTTGCGTCACCTGTTCGGGCGGGTAGCTGAGACAGGCGAGCAGCGGGTTGAGGCCAAGGCGATCGCGCGCCCACAGGGCCTGACGCGTGCTGTCCTTGCCGCCGCTGACACCCAGGATACAGTCGAAGCGCTGCCCCGGCTTGCGGCTATAGCCTTTAAGCAAATCGGTCAGGATTTCGGCACGCTCTTCCCAATCGACATGCTTCAGTCGCACGAAATAATCGCACGCCGGGCAGATCCCCTCGTCCGTGAACTGGGTGTTCGGGCGCGTGTCAGGCTGAAGACAGCGCGAGCAATATTTCATTGAATGTCCAAAATCCTGCGACCCCCCGCCGATTCGGCTCTGTGGCCGATACCGCCGTAACCGTCCCCGCCCTTCTCGGAGCAGCGGCGCGATCGGCGGCGTTATATGCTTTCGGGAAGGTAAATCCAGCAAAAGCTAGGAATTTACGTTCAATTCGGGACTGCGACGCGGCCGTCAGTCCAGTCGCTCGATCCCGTCATGCGGGAGCTGGCAGGGCGGTGCCCAGGGCGGCAGCGCACAGATGACGCGGCGACCTGCTTCGAGCGCGATAACCAACGCCGCCGACTGCATCCCCACAACGATTTCCGCAGCGCTGATCGCGGCGGCGGCGTCGGTTGCGTCATCGAGTCGCGCGCCCGGATTCGCCGCCAGCCATGCGTCGTATTTGCCCGCAGGATCGGACGGATGCGGCCGGATGACGAGCTCGCGGTCGGCGAGCCCAAGCCGTTCCAGATTGGCGGTCAGATGATCGAGGGCCTGAAACTCGCCCTGAATTCCTCGACCCCAATCGCTTCGCGCGGGTTCGAGGAGGAACAGCACCGCGCCGCCAGTGGGCGCGGGGGCGATCGCGGCCACTTGCTCCGATTGATAGCGATTGGCGTTGCATGTGACGGGGACGGCGGGCAAGGCGTTGCGGGCGATGCGTGCCGCCTCGGCATCGCCGACCCACAGTCGGTCGGGCAGAACGGTCTGCCCCGCCCGCTCGAACCGCATCGGATAATTGACCCAGTGATCGAGCACAGCGATCGATTCGATACCGCGCGCGCGCGCCATGGCTCGCGCATCATGTTCGATATCGCTGGACCAGCCGGTGCCGCTGAGCAGAGTCGCCGCGCCGTCCAGCGCCGCCTCGACCGTGTCGCACAAAAGACGATCGCCGAAGCGCTTTCGCCACAACTCGGCGGCCGGACCGGCCATCACCGCGCGGATTTCGCCCGGCGCGCCGTCGATCCACGCCAATATCAGGTTCGCCGCACCTGCATCATGCGCGACCACCGCCAGCGGACGGGGCAGATCAGCGGTCGGCGAAGCGGGCATAATAGACCACGTCCTGTGGCTCGCCTTCGACCATCTCCTGCGCGCGCCGTGCGCCGTCGAAGATCATGCCGGACCGCTCCATCAGCCGCACCATGCCGCGATTACAGGCAAGCGTGCCCGCCGTAACCTTGCGGATGTCAGGCTGACTGGCCAGCCAGTCGATGACCAGATTCCACGCATCCTGCCCAAAACCACCACCCCAGGTTTCCGGATCGCCGATCATGATCCCGACATCGACCGTCCCGTGCGGAACCGATCGATAGGCAGTCATCGTCCCGATCAGCTTGCTGTCGTCGAGCCGCCGCACCGCCAGGAACAAGTTCGCGCTGCCCTCGAAACTCGCGACATAGGCTTCGCAACTCGCGCGGTCGTGCGCGCGGAACCGCTGATTGCTGAAGCGGGTGACTGCCGGATCGTTAAGCCAGCCGATGTAATCGTCGCCGATATCGACCGCCGTGAAACGGTCGATCCGCACCTTCGTGCCGCGCAGCGACGGTGCTTCCATCAGGTGCGCAGCTGATCCAGGCCAGCCCAGACCTTTTTGAACGCGGTAACGATCTGCGCGACTTCCTCGGGCGGGAAATCATGCATGCACAGGTTCAGGCCGACGAATTTCCGCGTGTGGAAGTCCTCGGCGACCGGGCACACGCCCTCGCCATAATGGACCTCGCGGCCCGGCTCCAGCAGCGTCCAGGGGAAACCGCCGCGACCATAAGCGATACGATGGCGGAAAATCGGCAGCGTATGGAGGTTCTGGTAACCGGCGAAGACCGGCACGCCCTCCGCCTTTAGCGCGTCGACGATGCGCTCGCGGCTGACGCCCAGCGCATCGACGTCAATCGTCATACCATAAACGTAATAGACGTGGGTGCCGTCGGGATCGACCCATGGCGTGGTCAGCCCTTCGAGGCCGGCAAGGCCGGCGTCCAGTTCGGCGGCGGCGCGCTGGCGGCTGGCGACGCGCGGCTTCAGCTTGTCGAGCTGGACCGAAGCGATCGCCGCCTCGATTTCACCCATGCGGAAGTTGTAGCCGATCAGGTTTACGAGATCCTCGGGATTCTCGCTCTTGATGACCGATTCAGCGTGGTTGCGGATCAGGCACATGCGCTCGGCGAGCTTGTCGTCGTCGGTGACGATGATGCCGCCTTCGCCGCAATGGATGTGCTTGTGATAATTCAGACTGTAGCCGCCGATATCGGCGAAGGTGCCGGTTGCCCGTCCTTCATGCGTCGATCCCGGTGCCTGCGCGGTGTCGCACAGCAGTTTCAGGCCATGCTTGTCGCACAGTGCGCGCAACGCCTTCATGTCCGCCGACTGGCCGAAGATGTCGACGGCCATGATCGCGCGGGTGCGCGGGCCGATCAGCTTTTCGACCGATGCGGGATCGATGTTGAAGCTGTTCGGGTCGATATCGGCGAACACGGGAATCGCGTTCCAGTGCAGGATCGCCATCGCGGTCGCGGACATCGTCCACGGCGTCGTGATGATCTCGTCGCCCGGCTCGACCCCGATCGCGCCGACGGCGGCGATCAGGCCGGAGGTCCAGCTGTTGACGACGATGGCGTGCTTGACGCCGAAATACTCTGCTGCCTTCGCCTCGAACGCGCGGACATGCTTGCCGCCCATAAAGCCTTCGCCGGGTGCGCCGATATAGGCCGACAGGACTTCGCCCGAGACGACTTCGGCGGCGACGCGAACTTCATCTTCGCCGATGCTCTTGAACGGGGTCAGCGGCGTCGGGATTGCGGGATCGCCCCCATGCAGCGCCAGTGTCGAATTCGTCATGCAGCCCCCTTAGGCCCGGTCTTGAGAATGGGATGCCGCAGCCTCCCGGATCGCTTCGCACACACGCTGGGCAGCCAGCGCGCTGGCGCCGTCGCTAGCGAGTGGCGCGCCGTCGCGCAATGCGGCGGCGACATTGGCGACGGCACCGCGCATCGCCTCGAAATACTCGCCAGCGATCCGCTCGCCCGGATCGAGCGCGCGATAGCCGGCGAATGCACCGCTCGCGCCCGCCCGGCGAATGCGCCAGGACAGGCCACCCTCCTCCATCGCGATGACCGCGTTTTCGGTGATGACCGACAGCTCGAATAACGCATAGTCGCGCGCGTCGGCGACGCTCAACTGGATCGGGATGCCGCTGGCGGACTCCAGCATCGCCGGGATGGTCGGATCGTCGGGCCAGAAATCACGCACCGGGACACCGGCATGGACGACGCGGACATCGCCGACGATCATCCGCAGCAGGTCGATCATATGCGCACCGTTGTTCAACACGCCCTTGTTATAAGTCGCGGCGATGGATCGGATCGCGCCGTGCGTGCCATCGCGCAATTCCGCTGCCAGCCGCACGATATCGGGTGCCCAGCGGCGGGTGTGGTTGACGGCCAGCAGCACGCCGGTCTCAGCAGCGCGTGCGGCCCAGTGTTCGGTTTCGCTGGCGCTTGGCGTCACCGGCTTTTCGCAAAAGATCAGCCGGGGCCGCAGCGCCAGCGCCGCCTCCAGATGTTCGGCATGGAAAACAGTGGGCGAGCAAATGCCGATTACATCGAACCGTCCCGGCTCCGCGTCGAGCGCGGCCAGGTCCGCGGCCCCCTCAGGCACCGACCATCGCGCCTGAAACGCCTCGCGCCGCGCCGCATCCGGATCGACGCAGGCGGCGATCCGAAACTCGGGATGCTCACCGAATGCCCCGGCATGCGTCAGCGGCGGCAATCCTTCACGGTCAGCATCGAAGCCGCCCGCGATATTGCCGCATCCGATCAGCAGGACATCAAACACGGTGCGGTTACGCCACCAGATCCCAGCTGATCGGCGTGCCCGCCGGTGCGGCCCGCGTCACCTTCTTGCCCAGCATCTGCTCATAGAATTTGGGCGGCAGGCCGAAACCGGGGCGGATGATGCGGAGGTTGTCCGGCGTCAGCACATCGCCCGGTGCCAGATCCTTCGACACATAGAGCGAGCGGCGGAAGGCGCGCGACTTTTCCTCCGCCTTGGTTCCGCCATAGGTGACATGGCCGATCGACTGCCACGCCCGCTCGGTCTCGGTGCGCAGCATGCGGAATTCGGCGGGCTCCAGGCTGAAGGTCGAATCGACCCCGCCATCGGTGCGCGCCAGCGTGAAGTGCTTTTCGATCAGCACCGCACCCATTCCCACGGCAGCGACGGAGACGCCGCAGCCCATCGTGTGGTCCGACAGCCCGACCTCGACCCCGAACGCATCGCGCATGTTGGGAATGGTCGAGATATTGGTGTTCTCTGGCGTCGCCGGATAGGTGCTGGTGCACTTCAGGATGATGAGCTGCTCGTTGCCCGCCTCCTTGGCAGCACGGATCGCGTCGTCGATCTCGGCCACCGTGGCCATGCCGGTCGAGATAATCATCGGCTTGCCGGTTTTCGCAACCTTGGTCACCAGCGGCAGGTCGGTGATCTCGAACGATGCGATTTTGTAGGCGGGGACGCCCAGATCTTCGAGGAAATCGACCGCAGTCTCATCGAACGGGCTGGAGAAACAATGCATGCCGTGGCTGGCGGCGCGATCCATGATCGGCTTGTGCCAGTCCCATGGCGTGTGCGCCTCGTCATACAATTCCCATAGCTGGCGACCGGCCCACAGGCTGTTCGGATCCTCGATCACGAAACCCGGCGCGCGGACGTTCAGCGTCATCGTGTCGGCGGTGTAGGTTTGCAGCTTGACCGCATCCGCGCCCGAAGCGGCGGCGGCGTCGACAATCTCCAGCGCGCGATCGAGCGACTGGTTGTGGTTGCCCGACATTTCCGCGATCAGATAGGGGCGTGCGCCCCGGCCGACTTCGCGTTCACCGATCTTCATCTGTCATTCCCGTTCGTTCGCGGCCCGCCGCAGGCTTGATCCAGTGGGTGGCGTCGATGCGCCGATATCCCGTCGAATCAAACAGCCCGGCAGAACCGATATTGCCTTCCAATACTTCGGCATGGACGTCGATGCCAGCCGCAGCGGCCGCTTCGCCCGCCAGCAGCAACGCGCGACCGAGACCGAGGCCGTGGAGTGTGGGGTCAAGGTAGAGCGAAACCTCTGCCGAGCGATCGTTCAGCCGGTCGAAGCGGATGACGCCGACCGGGGTTTCGCCGATGATGCCGATCCACAAGGTCCGCGTGGAATCATCCAGCGTGCGGGTCAGCCAGGTCAGATGATCGTCCCAGCGGATCGGTTCGGCATTGCGCGAGACGCCGCGCGTTGCCGGATGATCGCGCCAGCAATGCGTCAATTCGGCGTGATCGAGGGTTGCCGGCACAACCTTCAGCGTATCGGCCAGCAGGCGCAGTGCCACGCGGCGCGCGCCACGGCCATCGACCAGCGCGCGGGATCGTTCGGACAGCGATTGTCGGCGTTGGGTATCGTCCAGCAAGGGTCCCAACGCGGCTGCAATCGCAGCCGGATCGAGCGCACGAATCGGGTCGGGCGTTGCGACCACCCCCGCATTGCGCAGCGCCGGGGCGACCGCCAGCTGGTTGTCGGCGACGACCAGCAACAGCGTCGGCGCGCCGATGCAGCACCGCTCCCATGTCGCGCCGCCGCCGGCACCGATCTGAATGTCGTGCCGCGCAAAAAACGCGGCGAGATCGGGCAGGTCGGTGGCGACGGTCGTGCCGGGGCGCTTCGCTGCCGTCACACGCAAGGCGGCGAGGTTCGGGTTTGCGGTGGTCGAGACGATCTCGACCGGCCCGACAAACCCGGCCAGGTCGACGGCCTCCAGCGCGGTGGCCGACAGATTGTCCTGATCCACCCCGCCGAGAAAGATACCCACACTGCCAACCTGCGCCGCCGGCTCATGGCGCGGTGCATCAGCATAGGCCGGACCGAGCAGCGCGAAACGCGGCCCGCCCAATATGCTCGCCCGCCGCTCGATCCGACCGGCATATTTGGCGCGGTGATCGGGCGCGAAATTATGATCGATCACGACGTCCGCATCGATCGAACGGTCGGCAAGGTCGTCGATCACCGCGATCCGGCAGCCCGCGCCCTGCCCAACCGCACGATGCCAGCGCGCATCGAAGCCGTAATGATCGACCACCACCCATTCGGTGTTTGCGGCCAGCGCGATCAGCGTGTCGGCGGCATCGCTCCCCTGATCGACCTCAGCCCATTGCCCGTGCGGCACGTCGCTCTCGAACGGCATGCCCGCCGGTTTAGGTAGCAGCGCGCACTCGAAACCCGCCTCCGCCAGCATCCCCGCCACATCGAGACCCAGGTCGCGGGTGACGAACCGAACCTGCGCGCCGCAAGTCCGCAGCGCTTCGGCAAGCGCGATCATCCGGCGGACATGCCCGGTGCCGATCGCCCGCGACGCATCGACGCGGATCGCGATTTTCACCGGTCGGGCGTCGCCGCGATCACGCGGTGAAGCGCCTCGGCGCGCTCCCAGTCATCGGGCGTGTCGATATCGACCACGCGCCATTCGGGCAGCACGATCGCGCGGCCATTGGCGTGGATGTTCAGCCCCGCCAGCCATGCTTCGGCGCGACCCCAATAGAATTGGCCGGCATCGAAATAGGCCGGTTCCAGATCCTGTGTGCGCGTTGCGACATGCTCGGGATTGAACGGCGCGACTGCACCGTCGCCGCCGCGCTTCAATGCGCGCTGGATCGGTGAGGGAAAGCCGGTGACAGGAAAGGTGTAACCCTCGCCGTCATTTGCTTCGAGCAGGTCGAGCGCGGCGGCCAGATCGGCGGCGCGGATGAATGGCACGCCGGGATAAATGCAGCACGCATGGGTAACATCCCAGCCGAGCGCGTTGCACGCCTGAATCGCATGCTGGATCACCGGCACCGTTGGCGTGTGGTCGTCGGCAAGGTCGGCGGGCCGCATGAACGGCAATTCCGCGCCGCGCCCCTTGGCGATCTCCGCAATCTCGGCATCGTCGGTCGAGACGATCACGCGGTCGAACTGTCCGCTCTCGATCGCCGCGTCGATCGCATAGCCGATCATCGGCTTGCCCGCGAACGGCTTGATATTCTTGCGCGGGATGCGCTTGCTGCCGCCGCGTGCGGGGATGATCGCGACCTTCATGGGGTCAGCTCAGCGCGTCGCGGATCACCGACACCACCCGCTCCTGCTGCTCGCTCGTCATGCGCGGGAACAACGGCAAGCTGATCGCGCGATCGTAATAATGCTCCGACGCGGGAAAATCGCCGCGTTTGAAGCCCAGTCGTTCGTAATCGGGCTGACGATGGATCGGGATATAATGGACATTGGCGCCGATCTGCGCCGCGCGAAGCGCTGCGAACACGTCGGCGCGGCTGACCTTCGCGTCGTCGCCCAGTTCGATCGCGTACAGGTGCCACGCAGACACGCGGTCGTTGGCGCGCGCGGGCAGCTTGAGCGGCATATCCGCGAACAGCTCGTCATAGCGATCGGCATGCGCGATCCGCCTGGCCTGCATCGCGTCGATGCGGGAAAGCTGCGAGCTTCCCAGCGCCGCCTGAAGATCGGTCATGCGGTAGTTATAGCCGAGCGTGACCTGCTCGTAATACCAGCCACCCTCGGACGGGTTTTCGAGCAACTCCGGCTTGCGCGTCACACCGTGCGAGCGGAGCAATTCGAGCCGCTCGGCAATCTTCGGGTCGTTGGTCGCGAGCAGTCCGCCCTCAGCCGTGGTTACGACCTTCACCGCATGAAAACTGAACACGCAGATATCGGCGTGCACACCGACCGGTCGACCGTGATAGGTCGCGCCCGCCGCGTGCGAGGCATCCTCGACGATCTTGAAGCCATAGCGGTCGGCCAGCGCGCGCATCTCGATCATGTCGCAGGGCAGCCCCGCGAAATCGACCGGGATCAGCAAGTTGGGCAGCCGTCCGGCGGCATCCGCCGCTTCCAGCTTCACGGTCAGCGCTTCCAGCGACATATTGCGCATCACCGGATCGATATCGACGAAATCGACATCCGCGCCGACATAGCGCGCGCAATTGGCAGAGGCGACGAAGCTGTTCGGGCTGGTCCACACCAGCGACCCCGGCCCGATGTCGAGCGCAAGACAGGCGATGTGCAGCGCCGCCGTGGCATTGCACACGGCAATGCCGAAGGCGGCATCATGCTTTGCCGCGAATTCCTGCTCGAACGCGGTGATCGCTGGACCTTGCGTGAGGAAATCGCTCTTCAGCACCGCGACGACCGCGGCGATATCCTCGTCCTCGATCTGCTGACAGCTATAGGGGATGAAGGACATTGCGGTCAGTCGACCTTCTGACCGATGACATGGCGGTCGATCAGCTCGCGCAGCTGTTCGACGTTCAGGAAATCGGGGTTGGTGCCGCTGTTATAGGCAAAGCCAGGCTCGACCGGCTTGCCGCCCTGCCTGGTGCAATATTCCTCGACGCTGTATGCGCCCGCCGACGGCAGGATCGCGTAATAATCGCCGAGATCGACGGTGTTCAGGCTGTCCGACGAGGTAATCATTTCCTCGTGGATCTTCTCGCCCGGACGGATGCCGACCACTTCCTGTTTCGCGTCGGGTGCGATCGCGGTGGCGACGTCGCCGATGCGATAGGACGGGATCTTCGGTACCAGAATCTCGCCGCCCAGCGCATTTTCGAGCGACCAGAGGACCATATCGACCCCCTCCTGCAGCGAGATGTTGAAGCGGGTCATTTCATGGTCGGTGATCGGCAGCGTGCCGCTGTCCTTGCGATCCATGAAGAACGGGATCACCGATCCGCGGCTGCCCATGACATTGCCGTAGCGAACGACGCTGAAACGGATGCCGCGCGAACCCTGGATACGGTTGGCCGCGACGAACAGCTTGTCGGAGGCGAGCTTGGTCGCACCGTACAGGTTGATCGGAGCCGCGGCCTTGTCGGTCGACAGCGCGACGAGACGCTCGATCTTGCTGTCGAGGCAGGCCTCGATCAAATTCTGCGCACCCAGAATGTTGGTCTTGATGCACTCGAACGGGTTGTATTCAGCCGCCGGCACCTGCTTCAGTGCGGCGGCGTGGATCACGACGTCCACCCCTTCCAGCGCGCGGCGCAGCCGGGGCTCATCGCGCACGTCGCCGATGAAATAACGGATGCCCGGATATTTGCTCTCCGGGAATTGCTGCGCCATCTCGAACTGCTTGAGCTCGTCGCGCGAATAGATGACCACGCGCTTCACATCCGGGTAGCGCTCCAGCACCGTTTTCACGAACGCCTTGCCGAACGAGCCCGTGCCGCCGGTTATCAGGATCGACTTGTTGTTCAGCATCGCGAGAATAGCCCCTGAAATTCTTGGATCGATCCGGCAGTGCGGACCCGGTTGAGCGCATGCGCGCGGTAGTCGAGCGACGAAGCGCGATCAAGCCGCGTCCGCACGCCCGTTAAAAACGAATTGCCCTATTTCGACCCGAAGCCGGTGAGCACCGTCCTAAGCGTGCGCAGCACGATTAGGATGTCGAGCGAGGCCGAGAAGTTCTTGATGTAATAGAAATCATAATTGAGCTTGAGGTTCACAGCCTCAAGGTCGGCGACATGGCCCTGATTGACCTGGGCCCAGCCGCTGATGCCCGGACGCACGATATGGCGATAGAAGTAGAACGGAATTTCCGCCTCGTACCAGCGCGACAGCGGCACCGCCTCCGGACGCGGGCCGATCCAGCTCATCTCGCCACGCAGCACGTTGACGAACTGCGGCAGCTCGTCGAGCCGGGTGCGGCGCAGGAACCGGCCGATCCGCGTGATCCGCGCATCGTCGGCCTGGGTCATCGCGTCCTGCCGTGACGCCTCCTCGCACTCGAATGCCGGCCGGGGCCGCATCGTGCGAAATTTGTACATCATGAAAGGATGTCCGCGGAAACCCATCCGTTCCTGCCGAAAGATCACCGACCCCTTTGAATCCAGCCGGATCGCCAGCGCGATCAGCAGCATCGGCCCGATCAGGATCGGGGTCAGCAGAATACAGCCGACGATATCGGCAAGCCGCTTGACCTTGCGATAGGCGAGGTTCGGCATCAGCGAGCCGAAGCTGTTTTCGGACAAATGCTCCATGCTGACGCAGCCGGTGAGCGATTCGGTCAGCTGTTTGATGTGATAGACCGGATGCCCCGCCACCGCCGCTTCGGCCAGCAAACGTTCCCATTCGGGTGGGTGGTCATAATGCAGGTCGGCGACAATCTGCGCGTTGCGATTGGCCGGTAGATTGGGGTCGCTCAGCGTGCACCATTCGATGCCCGGCACCTGTCGCAATTCACCGACATCGGTGTTGGGGATCGTATAGAAACGCCGCGTGGTCCGGCGTTCCACATAAAAGCTGATGAGGAACGTGATGCCGACCGCCAGCAGGAAGGTCGAGGTGAAATAAATGCGCTGATATTCAAGGCGAAGCGCGAAGAGCGTGGCAAGAGCAATCGCAAAGGATGTGCTGAAGGACGGGAGGATCAGCTCGAAGCTGCGCGTCCCCGGGAACATCAGCACCCGACGCATCAGAAACAGGCCAACAAGATAAGCCGCGGCCGCCGCGATCATCGAGGTGTCCAGCCCGGTAATATCACTAAACTGGAACGTGCCGTAGCGGATCGCCGCCGGCAGCAGCACGGCGACGACCAGTCCGGCCAGAGCCTGAACACGGAAGGACGAAAACACAGTTCCCTGCACCTGCGTCGCCACCGTTTCACGAACCATCAGCATCCGAACCCCTTCTGTCCGCGATTGCGGAAAGATTTTAGCTTTATCCTGACGCCTGAGCAGCCGACTCGCTATTTACTGGCGATGCCGGGCGTTGGCCCCATACTCCTTTCGCATGTGCGAAGTCCAGCGGGTTACGCAGCAGAATAGCGCGCCGCATCTAACCAAATCTGACGGCGGAACAATCAGTTACAGGATGTTACGGCTATCGCCCATGTCTCACGCACTGGAACCCTTGTCCCAGCCGTGTTCAAAATGGGACGAAATATCAGACCAGTCGCGCCACGGTTTCCGAAAGGGATTGCTGCCATAGCGGCGTGGAATGATTGAAAACGCTGGCGAAGCGCGTGCAGTCCAGACGCGAGTTAGCAGGTCTGACGGCGCGAGTCGGATAGGCGCTGGCAGGGATGCCGGTCACCGCCGCACCCGGCCCGCCCCGGCCCACGCTTTCGGCGAAGATCGCGCGGGCGAAATCGGCCCAACTCGTTTCTCCCGCCCCGGCGAAGTGATAGACGGCGTTCGCGCCATGCGCCGGATCGCGTTGCCACGCCGCGATTACGGCACTGATCCCGTCGGCGATGTCGAGCGATGATGTGGGGCAACCGATCTGGTCCTCGACGACGTTCAGCGTATCGCGGTCCGCCGCCAGCCGCAGCATCGTCTTGACGAAATTCGCGCCGAACGGGCCATAGACCCAGGCGGTACGCAGGATCGCGTGAGCTGCGCCCGACGCCGCAACCGCTTCCTCGCCCGCCAGCTTGGTGCGGCCATAGACGCCGAGCGGGGCGACGGCGTCGTCCTCGCGCCACGGGCGGTCGAGACCGCCGTCGAAGACATAGTCGGTCGAAAGGTGGATCACCGGTGCGCTAATCCGCGCGGCGGCGCGGGCGAGGACGCCCGGCCCCTCCCCGTTCACCGCCATCGCGAGGTCGGGTTCGTCCTCGGCCTTGTCCACCGCAGTGTAGGCGGCGGCGGAGATCACCAGTTCGGGGTTCACCGCCGCGACGACACGCTCGATCGAGGCGGCGTCCGCCAGATCGAGATCGGGGCGACCGACGAAGATCAGCTCATGCCCGCCATGCCGCTCGGCAAGGCTCTGTGCGACCTGTCCGTCGCGCCCGGTGACGAGGATTTTCATGCGCTTTTGCCCAACCGCTCACCGGCATAGCTGCCCGACCGGATCGGCTCCCACCACCAGCGATTGTCGAGATACCAGTCCACAGTGCGGGCGAGTCCGGTGTCGAAGCTTTCCTCCGCCTTCCACCCCAATTCACGCTCGATCTTGCTCGCGTCGATCGCATAGCGGCGGTCATGGCCGGGGCGGTCGGTGACGAAGGTGATCAGTTCGCGCCGTTTGCGGCCGTCGGCCAGCGGCACGCGCGCGTCGAGCGTGTCGCAGATCGTCTCGACCACTTGCAGGTTCGTCCGCTCGTTGCGCCCGCCGACATTATAGCTTTCGCCGACGACGCCCTTGGTCAGCACCAGCTCCAGCGCCTTGGCATGGTCATCGACATACAGCCAGTCGCGGACATTCTCGCCCGCGCCATAGACCGGCAGCGGCTTGCCCTCGAGCGCATTGAGAATGACGAGCGGGATCAGCTTTTCCGGGAAATGATACGGCCCGTAGTTGTTCGAGCAGTTCGAGAGCACCACCGGCAGGCCATAGGTATCGTGCCACGCGCGGACGAAATGGTCGCTCGCCGCCTTCGATGCCGAATAGGGCGAGGACGGCGAATAGGGCGTCTCCTCGGTGAAGATGCCGCTGTCGAACGGCAGGTCGCCGAACACTTCGTCGGTCGAGATATGATGGAAGCGGAACGCATCCTTCTTCGCCCCCTCCAGCCCACGCCAATAATCGAGCGCGGCGGAGAGGATGCGGAAGGTGCCGACGACATTGGTCTCGACGAACGCGGCCGGGCCATCGATCGAGCGGTCGACATGGCTTTCGGCGGCAAGGTGCATGATGCCATCGACCTGCTCCTCACGCAGCAGCGACAGGATCAGCGGCACGTCGGCGATATCCCCCTGCACGAAGCGGTGGTTGGGCGCATTCTCGATTGGCTTCAGGCTGGCCGGATTACCGGCATAGGTGAGCAGGTCGAGATTGATGACGCGCACGCCCTTGCGGACCAGATGGCGCACCACCGCCGAGCCGATGAACCCGGCGCCGCCGGTGACGAGGACGGTCTGCATGGGGCGATCAGCCTTCGTAGATGAACGGGGAATCGTAATCGGCGAGCAACGGCGCGTCGCGATCCTTGTCGGTAATGGTCACCGGGCCGAGATCGGGCCAGTCGATGCCGAGCGCGGGATCGTCCCAGCGGATCGCGCGCTCATCGTCTTTCGACCAAGGCGCGCTGACCTTGTACATCACCTCGGTATGGGGGACGAGCGTCATGAAGACGTGCGCGAACCCCTTGGGCACCAGCAACTGATTCCACTTCTCCGCCGACAATTCGCAGCCAACCCATTTGCCATAGCTGGGCGAGCCTTTGCGGATGTCGATCGCGACGTCGTAAACGGCCCCCTTCAGCACGCGGACCAGCTTGTCCTGCGCGGTCGGGGGAACCTGAAAATGACAGCCGCGGATCGTGCCGGCGGGCGCGGAGTGGCTGTGATTGTCCTGAATCCAGCCAATGTCGATGCCCTCCGCGACAAAGGCGGATTGCTTGAACACTTCGGAAAAGAAGCCGCGATGATCGCCGAACTTGGGCGGGATCACCTCGATCACTTCCGGGATGGCGAGACGATTAAACTGGGTCATGCGAGGCTCGCCACGCGCTTCTTGAGGTAATCGGCATAGCCGGTCTTGCCCAGGCTGGCGGCGCGTTTGAGCACGGCCTCGCCGTCGAGCCAGCCCAGTTCCAGCGCGATCTCCTCCGGACAGGCGATCTTGATACCCGTGCGATGCTCGATCGTGCGGACGAACGCCCCCGCTTCGTGCAGGCTCTCATGCGTGCCGGTGTCGAGCCAGGCATAGCCGCGCCCCAGCCGGGTGATGTGGAGGTCACCGCGATCCATATAGACGCGGTTGACGTCGGTGATTTCCAGCTCGCCGCGCGCTGAGGGCGCAATCGATTTTGCGATATCGACCACGTCCTTGTCATAGAAATACAGACCGGTGATCGCCCAGTTGGACTGGGGTTTGGCAGGTTTTTCCTCGACGCTGGTGGCGCGGCCCGTTTCGGGGTCGAACGACACGACGCCGTACCGCTCGGGATCGTCGACATGATAGGCAAAGACATTGGCCCCGCCCTTCGCGGCTTCATCGGCGGCGGCGCGGCATTTGTCGCCCATCTTGTCGCCATGATAGATGTTGTCGCCCAGGATCAACGCGCTGGGGCCGTTGCCGACGAAATCCGCACCGATGATGAAGGCTTCGGCCAGACCGTTGGGCTGCGGCTGAACCGCATAGCTGAAGCTGACGCCGAAGTCGGACCCGTCGCCCAGCAGCGATTCGAACATCGGCAAATCGCGCGGCGTGGAGATGATCAGGATTTCGCGAATCCCAGCCAGCATCAGCACCGACAGCGGATAATAGATCATCGGCTTGTCGAACACCGGCAGCAGCTGCTTCGAGATCGCCAGCGTCGCCGGATAAAGGCGCGTCCCGCTGCCCCCCGCCAGAATAATGCCCTTCATTTCCGGCGAATCCCCCGCTTTGATCGTGCGCGGCACTAGTCGAACGCGCCTGGGGAAACAACGGTTACGACAGCCAGAAACGGATGATCATCGCGACGAGTCCCAAAATGGCGACGCTAGCCGTCCAGATCGCCACCAGCCAGACGAGGCGTTTCCACAAGGGGCCGGGGGCGTCGGTCATCAATGATAGCCGTCCGTGCCGACCTTGCCGCGGAACACCCAGTAGGAGAAGACGGTGTAGGCGAGGATGATCGGGATCAGGATACCCGCGCCGATCAGCATGAACCCCTGACTGGCGGATGGCGCGGCGGCGTCCATGATCGTGACGCTGGGCGGGATGACATAGGGCCACATGCTGACGCCCAAGCCGACGAAGCCCATCAGGAACAGGCCGAGCGCGAGGAAGAACGGGCGCGCCTCCCGCCGCTTCTTCAGCGAGCGATAGAAGGCGAACGCGATGATCGCGGTGAGCAGCGGCACCTGTGCGGTCGCCAGCACGTTCGGGAACTCGAACCAGCGTTGCCAGTAGCCATGCGACAGGAACGGGGTCGCGGCGCTGACAGCGGCGATGGCGACAAGGGTGGCGAGGCCGAACCAGCCGGCGAGGCGATAGGCATGGTCCTGTCCGCGCCCGTCGGTTTTCCAGATCAGCCAGGTCGCACCCAGCAGGCCATAGCCCGCGACGACACTGACACCGGTGAGCAGGGTGAACGGGGTCAGCCAGTCGAGCCAACCGCCGGCATAGGCGCGGCCCGATACCGTGATCCCCTGTAGCAACGCCCCAAGAATGATGCCCTGCGAGAGCGCGGCCATGAACGATCCGCCGGTAAAGGCCAGATCCCACCAACGCCGGTGACCCGGATCGCGCCAGCGAAACTCGAACGCCACGCCGCGGAACACCAGCGCCAGCAGCATCGCGATGATCGGCGGATAGAGCGCGGGGAGGATGACGGCATAAGCCAGCGGGAATGCCGCCATCAGCCCGCCGCCGCCCAGCACCAGCCAGGTTTCGTTGCCGTCCCACACCGGCGCGATCGAGTTCATCGCCTTGTCGCGCTCGTCCCCCACGTCGAATACCGGGAACAGGATGCCAATGCCGAGGTCGAATCCGTCCATCACGACATAGGCGAACACGGCGAACGCGATCAGGAACGCCCAGATCGTGGCGAGGGTCAGGTCGGGGGTCACAGCTCGTCCCCCTTCTGCGCCGGTCCCGGCGTGATGCCCGCCGTGCGGATCGGCGCGTCATCGGTGATTTCCGGCTCGTGCGGCTGTGCGCCCTTCTGCATCAGCTTAAGGATGTACCAGGTGCCGAAACCGAATACCGCGAAATAGACGACCACAAACGCCACCAGCGACGCGCCGACCGCAGGCGCGGCCAGCGGCGAGGCGCTGTCGACGGTGCGCAGCAAATTATACACGGTGAAGGGTTGCCGCCCGACCTCGGTCGTCACCCAGCCCGCCAGCACTGCGACGAACCCCGATGGCCCCATCACCAGCGCGGCGCGGTGGAGCAGTGGCCAGTCGTAGAGCTTGCCGCGAACGCGCGCGAACAGGCTGAACAGGCCCAGCGCGAGCATCAGCATCCCCATGCCGACCATGATGCGGAACGACCAGAAAACGATGCCGACCGGGGGCTCGTCGGTATCGGGGATGGTGTCGAGACCGGCGAGCGGGGCGTTGGCGTCATGCTTCAGGATTAGCGACGATGCCTTGGGAATCTCGATCTTGTAATCGACGCGCTTCTCGGCGGAATTGGGAATGCCGAACAGGATCAGCGGCGCGCCGTCGGGGTGGCTGTCATAATGCCCCTCCATCGCCATCACCTTTTGCGGCTGATGCTCCAGCGTGTTGAGGCCATGCAGGTCGCCGACGAAGATCTGGATGGGTGCGACGATCGCCGCCATCCACATCGCCATGCTGAACATTTTTCGCGCGTGTGCGTCGGTCTTGTCCTTGAGCAGATGCCACGCGCCGACCGCGCCGACGACGAGGCTGGTGGTGAGGTAAGCGGCGATGACGGTGTGGACGAGGCGATAAGGGAAGCTGGGGTTGAACACGATGTCCCACCACGGGGCGGCGGGGATGAACTGCCCGGCGGCGTTGATGGCATAACCTACGGGCGTCTGCATCCAGCTGTTGACGCTGAGAATCCAGAAGGAGGAGATGAAGGTGCCGACCGCGACCATGCAGGTGGCGGCGAAGTGAAGCTTTTTGCCCACCTTCTTCATCCCGAACAGCATGACGCCGAGGAAGCCGGCTTCGAGGAAGAAGGCGGTGAGGACCTCATAGGCCATCAGCGGCCCCAGGATCGGCCCGGTCTTGTCGGAGAAAACCGACCAGTTGGTGCCGAATTGATAAGACATGACGATGCCGGAGACGACACCCATCGCAAAAGTGACGGCGAAAATCTTGATCCAGTAGCGGAACAGGTCGAGGTAAAGCTCGCGGCCGGTCTTCAGCCACAGCCCCTCAAGCACCATCAGATAGCTGGCCAGCCCGATCGAAAAGGCCGGGAAGATGAAGTGGAAGCTGACCGTGAACGCGAACTGGATTCGCGCCAGGACGATGGGATCGAAAGCGTCGAACACCTTACTCTCCGCAAGCCGAAAGGCTCTCGCGGCGGGCTAGTGCGCTTTTTGCAATCGTGCCGCAAGTGCGCCGCGCGCAACCGGAGTTGCGGGATATTCCCGGAAGGTTAGCGGCGCTCGATCAGCGACCTTGGGGCGGCGGTGGCGCGCCACCCGGGGGCGGGCCACCCGGTGCGCCACCCATTTGCTGCTGCTGCATCATCTGCTGATAAACGCTTTGCGGCAGGAATTCGAGCAGGCTGACGTTGAACACGAGCAGCGAATTGGCGGGAATGACCTCGCGGCCCTGCTGGTCGCGGCGCGCCTCAGCACCATAGCCCAGTTCGGGCTTGATCCAGATGCGGTACTCGCCGCCCTTCTTCATCAGCTTCAACGCTTCGGTGAAACCGGGGATCATGCCCGCGACGGGCAGCGGGGTCGGCTGCTGGCTGGCGTCGAACACGGTGCCATCGCGCAGCGTGCCCTTATACATCACCAGCGCGACGTCGGCGTCGGTCGGGCTGGCGCCCTGCCCTTCCTTGATCGTCTGGATCTGAAGACCCGATGCCGTCTCGGTGACGCCCGACTGACCCTTGTTCCATGCCAGATAGCTGGCCGCGTCACCCTTTTCGGCGACGACCTTCGCGGTGCCGAACCATGCCAGCGCGACCGCAGCGGCAATCGCCACGACGATGCCGACCCAGATCCAGGCCAGATAGCTGCGCTTCGTCAGCGGAATCGGCACGGCGGTCACGGTCGACATGGATCAGCTATCCCGGGTGGCCGCAGCACGACGCGGCGAAAAGTCACAAAGGTCAAGCCATCCACGCAACTGCGCGGACGGCGAGTCGACGAAGCCTATTTGGCGCCGTCGCGCTCCATGCGCTTGCGCTCCAGCTTGCGGGCGCGGCGAACGGCAGCGGCACGCTCACGGGCGCGCTTCTCGCTCGGCTTTTCGTAATGCCGGCGAAGCTTCATCTCGCGATAGACGCCCTCACGCTGCAGCTTCTTCTTGAGCGCCCGCAGCGCCTGGTCGACATTATTGTCGCGAACGATGATCTGCATAAGTCCGTCTCAACTCCGAATCGTATTCAATAGAACAGGGATCGCCGAAGCATGAGCCCCGGGCGTTGGGACGCGCCACTAGCAAGGGATGGGTGGAAAGACAAGGGCAGGAGGCGGTATCGATTGCGACTATTGCTTGAGTTTCAGCGCCAAGTGGCGAAGATACCACAGGACGGTGTCAAGCGCCGTGTGTTTTTGGCTGACGGGGCCGAAAAAAAGGCGTAAGGTGTTGAAATGAAGCGCGTATCCAAAACCATCATTCGCCGCATGACGGCGCTGACCGCAACCCTCGCCATGCTTTCCGCCTGTGGCGGCGGTGGCGGGTCCGGATCGGTCAGCGGAGGATCGGGCGGCGGACCGAGCGCGGGCGGCGGCACATCCACGCCGACTCCAACCGGCACCTGTTCGCTGCGTTCGCGGCAGGACTGGGTCGCGGCGCGGATGAACGAATGGTATCTGTTCCCCGAGACGCTGCCGACCGGCCTGAACCCGGCGTCCTATTCCACGGTGGACGACTATATCGACGCGCTGACCGCGACCGCGCGGGCACAGCGCAAGGACCGTTATTTCACCTACATCACCTCGATCGCCGAAGAGAATGCTTATTATTCGTCGGGCTCCAGCGCCGGCTTCGGATTCCGCCTGGGCCTCGACAGTTCGGGCCGGCTGTTCATCACCGAAGCGTTCGAGGGCGCGCCCGCGCTGGCCGCCGGCATCGATCGCGGGACCGAAATTCTGGCGATCGGCAACAGCAGCGCTTCACTGCGCAACGTCAGCGCGATCCTGTCGGCCGAGGGCAGCGCAGGCCTCAATGCCGCGCTGGGCAGCTCCGCCGTCGGCCTGACGCGGGCGTTCCAGATCCGCGATGCGGCGGGCACGCGCACGGTTACGGTGGCGATGGCCGATTACGAGCTGACCCCGGTATCGTCGCGTTACGGCGCAAAGGTGATCGACGATGCCGGACGCAAGGTCGGCTATATCAACCTGCGCACCTTCATCACGACCGCGGAAACGCCGCTGCGCAACGCCTTTGCCAATTTCAGGTCGCAGGGCATTACCGAGGTCATCATCGATCTGCGCTATAATGGCGGCGGGCTGGTGTCGGTCGCTGACCTGATGAACAATTTGCTGGGACGCGACAAAACGAGCGCGCAAGTCGCCAGCTACACCACCTTCCGCGCGTCAAAAGCGTCGAACAACGAGACGACCACCTTCGCCCCGCAGCCGCAGTCGATCACGCCGACGCGAATCGCGTTCATCGGCACCGGCGGTTCGGCATCGGCGAGCGAGCTGGTGATGAACACCTTCATCCCGTATCTGGGCGCGAACTCGGCGCTGGTCGGCACCAACACTTATGGCAAGCCGGTGGGGCAGATCGCGCTCGACCAGTCGGCGTGCGACGACCGGTTGCGCGTGATCGCGTTCGCGCTAGAGAATCGGGATCATCAAGGCGCCTATTATGACGGCCTTGCCCCCTTCATGGGTGCGACCTGCCAGGCATCGGACGATATCAGCAAGCCACTGGGCGATCCGGCGGAGGCCTCGACGCGCCGCGCGCTGGATTTCCTGGCCGGGCGCAGCTGCACTGCGATCGGCGCGACGGCGGCAAAGGGGACGACGCGCGAATTGCTGATGCCACAGCGTCCGACGACGGCACAGCGCGAAGTGCCGGGGTCGTTCTAAGGCGGACCGCATTAAGCCCATGCGGGGCTGCAAGCTGAATATCGGCACGCCCTAAAAGGTAGGACCGCGAATCAGGGTGCGGGGTCGCCCGGCGACCAGTTGCTGGGCCGCACCACCCAGCGATGCTTGCGCAGCCGCAGCATCGGCGTGCCGCAATTGCGGCAGACGCTTTCCCAATGCCCCTCAACCTTGTGCGCGCGGCTGCGGCTGCGCGCATGATGCCCACGCACGCAACGATAGGAGGTCAGCAACTTCAATAAACGCATACGCCCCCACCCCGGCGAAATCGGAACCCAGAACATTGCGCGCTTTCGATTGCGGAGCAAGCGGTTATGGGTAGCGCCGATGAACGTTTCGGGGACAACCAGCGGGAAAGTAAGTCCGGCATTCGCGCTCGCCGCCGCATGCTGTCGCTGGCCGCCCTCCCCGGCACGCGAGCATGCCGTAGCCAGCGCCGCTAAGGACATCGACTGGGCGCGCTTGATCGCAATCGGCAAACGGCAGCGGGTCTGCGCACTGATCGCGGACGGATTGCGGCGGGCGGGGATCGCCGCGCCGACGCCGTTTGCGGCATTGCTGGCGGCGGAGGCGAGCGGCACCGCGCAGGAAAATTTGAAACTGGCGGCGGAGACGTTGCGGCTCGACCGTGCGCTGACGGTGGAGGGCGAACGCCCGCTGATGGTCAAGGGCGCGAGCCTGGCGATGCTGGCCTATGGCACGCTGGCGGTGAAGCAATCGATCGACATCGACCTGCTCGTCGCGCCCGAGCGGCTGGAAGCGGCGGCGGCGGCACTGGCCGAGCTGGGCTATGTCCGCATCCGGCCGGCACCGGAGCTGGGCGCGGCGCAGTTTCGCGCATGGCTGGCGACGGCCAAGGAAAGCGCGTGGGTGCATCATGAGCGCGGGGTGATGGTCGAGCTGCACGCGCGGCTGCTAGAGACGGCGGCGTTGTTGCCGGGGGTGGGTGTGGCGTCACCCCGACAGGCGGTTGCGTTGGCCAGCGGCGCGACGGTGGAGACGCTGAACGGGCCGGATCTCTACGCCTATCTGACCGCGCACGGCGCGTGGCATGGCTGGGCGCGGCTGAAATGGCTGGCGGACATATCTGCGCTGGTGACGCGCGCGCCGGAGGGGGTCGAAGCGCTGCACGGCCATGCAGTCGCGCTGGGGGTAGGGCGTTGTTCGGCGCAGGCCTTGCTGCTGGGCGAACGACTGCTTGGGCTGAATTTGCCGGCGGCGCTGTCGCGGACGCTGAAACGCTCGGCCGTCAATCGCTGGCTGGCAAAGGTCGGTCTGGCGTCGATGGCGGGCGATTATGAAAGCGCGGAGCATCGCCATGCGCTGTGGCTGCCCGCGCCCGTCATCGCATCGCACTTTCTGTTGCGGCGCGGACTGCGCTACAAGCTGGCCGAGATGGGGCAGAAATTGAGCAATCCCGAGGATCGCGCCCGCGATGGCGACCGGCGAGGATCGGCTTTGTCCTATGTCGCGCGCGGCGGCATTCGCGCGGGACGGCGGCTGTTCGGGCTCACGCATTCACCGAGGGACTGGGCATGAACGATGACGCGACGCGGACGCGGACCCGGCTGAAGTCGATTTTCGGCGGGTCGGCGGGCAATCTGGTCGAATGGTATGACTGGTACGCCTATGCCGCCTTCACCGCCTATCTCGCCCCGCATTTCTTTCCCAAGGGCGATTCCGTCGCGCAGACGCTGAACGTGTGGGCGATCTTTGCCGTCGGTTTCTTCATGCGCCCGATCGGGGCGTGGCTCATGGGGATTTACGGCGACCGGCACGGACGCAAGGCCGGGCTGACGCTGTCGGTGACGTTGATGTGCGGCGGATCGATGCTGATCGCGGTGACGCCGGGCTATGACAGCATCGGCGGCTGGGCGACGGTGTCGCTGGTCGTCGCGCGGCTGATGCAGGGTTTGTCGGTCGGCGGCGAATATGGGGCGAGTGCGACCTATTTGTCCGAAATGGCGGGCAAGAAGCGGCGTGGTTTCTTCTCCAGCTTTCAATATGTGACGTTGATCTCGGGCCAGTTGATCTCGCTCGCCGTGCTGTTGCTCCTGCAATCGACGATGAGTGAGGCGACGCTGACCGACTGGGGCTGGCGCATCCCGTTTTTTATCGGCGGCGTCCTTGCGATCGGCGTATTCTGGCTGCGTCGCAATCTGCCGGAGACCGAGAGCTTCGCCAACCGCAGCACCGCCACCGAACATCGCTCCAGCTTTGGCGCGCTGATCCGCCAGCACCCGCGCGAGGCGGTGGTGGTGATGCTGCTGACGGCCGGGGGCACGCTCGCCTTCTATGCCTATTCGGTTTACCTGCTCACCTTCCTCAGCGGCACCGGCGATTTCAGCAAACAGGTTTCGACCCAGATCAGCGCGGCGGCGCTGTTCGTGTTCATGTGCATTCAGCCGCTGGCCGGCGCGCTGTCCGACCGGATCGGGCGCAAGCCGCTGATGATCGGGTTCGGGGTGCTGGGGGTCACGCTGACCTGGCCGATCTTTACCGCGCTGGAAACCGTGCAAAGCCCGTTCGTCGCGTTCCTCATCATGACCGGCGCGCTGGTGATCGTCACCGGCTATACCTCGATCAACGCGGTGGTGAAGGCGGAGATGTTCCCGGCGCATATCCGCACGCTGGGCGTGGCGTTACCCTATGCGCTGGCGAATGCGATCTTTGGCGGGACCGCGCCTTATGTAGCGCTGTGGTTCAAGGATGCCGGGATGGAGCGGGGCTTTTACTGGTATGTGACGGCGATGATCGCGGTGTCGCTGGTGACGTATCTGCGGATGCGGGATACGCGCACGCACAGCAAGATATTGGAAGACTGATTTGAGTGCCGTTCTGAATATCCAATGCTCGATCCTGGGTCAGCCGTGGCGGTGGCGCGGGCTGGCGGCGGATGCGCGCGATCCGGGTTACTCACCCGACGATCTGGTGACGCAACTGCTGTTGACGCGCGGTTGTTCGCGCGAAGATCTGGAGGCGCATCGCAACCCCAGCATCCGCGCCTTCATGCCCGATCCTTCGATCTTCCGCGATATGGACAAGGCAGCCGAGCGGCTGGCCGATGCGGTGACGCGCGGCGAGGCGGTGACGGTGTGCGGCGATTATGACGTCGATGGCGCGACGTCGGCGGCGCTGCTGGTGCGGCTGTTGCGCGATCTGGGGCTGAACCCACGTGCGTATATTCCGGACCGACTGATGGAGGGATACGGCCCCTCGGGCGAGGCGCTGGTGCGGCTGAAGCGTGAGGGTGCCGATCTGATCGTTACCGTCGATTGCGGGGCACAGGCGTTCGACGCGCTGGAACAGGCGCGCGCGGTGGATGCCGATGTGATCGTGGTCGATCATCATAAATGCGTGTCCGCGCTGCCGGTGGCGCTGGCGCTGGTAAACCCCAACCGGCTCGACGAGGATGAAGGCGCGGCGCACGGGCATCTGGCGGCGGTGGGCGTCGCCTGGCTGCTCGGCGCGGCTTTGGTGCGGACGTTGCGGGCACGCGGTTTTTTCGCCAGCCGGGCGGAGCCGAAGCTGCTCGACCTGCTCGATCTGGTCGCGCTTGGCACCGTCGCCGATGTCGCCTCGCTCAAAGGGCTGAACCGTGCGTTCGTGGCACAGGGGCTGAAGGTCATGGGCCAGCGCCGCAATATCGGCATGAACGCGCTGATCGAGGCCAGTCGCCTGACCCGTGCGCCCACCGCGACCGATCTGGGCTTTGCGCTGGGGCCGCGGATCAATGCCGGAGGTCGCGTCGGCAAGTCCGATCTGGGCGTGCGGCTGCTGACCACCGACGACATGGACGAAGCGCGCACGATCGCCGAGGAACTCAACCGGCTGAACGAGGAACGCCGCGCGATCGAGACCAAGGTCCAGCAATCGGCGGAAGTGATGGAAACCACCGGCGCGGTCGCAGTGGTCGCGGCGCGCGGCTGGCATCCCGGCGTGATCGGCATCGTCGCGGGGCGGCTGAAGGAAAAACTGGGCCGTCCAGCGATCGTCATTGCGATCGGCGAGGACGGCATCGGCAAGGGATCGGGCCGTTCGATCCCCGGTGTCGATCTGGGCGGCGCGATCCTGTCGGCGAAGGAAGCGGGGCTGCTGATCGCGGGCGGCGGGCATGCGATGGCGGCGGGCGTGACCGTGGCCGAGGACAGGATCGCCGAGTTCACCGCCTATCTGGAGGCCAAGCTGGCCGATAAGGTCGCGCACGCATCGAGCGACCGGGCGCTGCTGCTCGACGCGCTGCTGGCACCCGGCGGGGTCAATCCCGATCTGGTCAATGCGATGGAGGCGGGCGGCCCCTATGGCATGGGCTGGCCCGCGCCGCGCGTGGTGGCGGGGCCGGTGCGCGTCATCAAATGCGACATCGTCGGTAATGGCCATGTCCGCGCGATCGTGGCGGGCGACGACGGTCGCAGCATCAAGGCAATGGCGTTCCGCGCCGCCGACAACGCACTGGGCATGGCGCTGCTCGGCGCGCCGCGCGACCGCAAGCTGTGGATCGCGGGCCGCGCCAAGATCGACGACTGGGGCGCACGACCGGCGGCGGAAATCCATGTCGATGACGCGGCCTGGGTGAATTGAGGGCATCCAGCCCCTTGACCGTCCGCCCCGCTTTGCCTAGTGCGCGCGCTCGCCTTCATGGCCCCTTCGTCTAGCGGTTAGGACGCGGCCCTTTCACGGCTGAAGCACGGGTTCGATTCCCGTAGGGGTCACCAAGTCAAACGGTCGATTGTGTTCGCCCGCCGAAGCCCTGCTGGCGATATTGCGGTGGCGTGTCGGCGCTCAGGCCCTTTTACGATCCCAGTGTGACATGGCCAGTCCGGGGACCGGGCTTTGGAAATAGGGAATCGATGTGCTCCGCAATCCGCCCAGATAGACCGTGCCGAGGTCAGGCCCGCCGAAGGTGACACTGGCCAGCCAGGTGCAGGTCGGGCCGCCGCATGCCATGCTGATGTCGAACGGCACGTTCGCGCCGGTGGCGAAGATCGCCTCGAACCGCGCCGTTGCCTGAGTATCGCCATCGTTCATCAGTTCGAGCAAGTCGCCATCGGGGGTGATTGCGACCAGCCGGTCGGCGAAGATCATCGTCGCCCACAAATTGCCATAGGCGTCGAACGCGATGCCGTCGATCAGCCCCGCGCCCAGGCTGGCGGGGCCATAGACTTCGCGGTCGGTGAGCGATCCGTCGGGCTGGACGCGCAGCCGCGTCACCCGTTTCGCGGTGGTCTCGGCGACGTAGAGCCATTCCTCCGCCGCATCGAGCCGGACTTCGTTGGTGAAGTGGAATCCGTCGGCGACGATGCGCGCGCCGCGTTCGTCGATCAGCACCACATAGCCGTCCGCCAGCGTCGAATTGATCGCATCGCTCCACGGATTGATCATCGTCGAGATCGTCACCCACAGCCGGTCGCGGCTGTCGCGCAGAACGAAATTGACCTTGCCCGGCGGCCTGCCGTCGATGCGGTCCAGCAGCACGCGGGTTTCACCGCTGCGCGTCATCCGCTCCAGCCGGTCGGTCCCGAAATTGGCGATCAACAGGTCGCCATTGGCGGCAAAGGCCAGGCCATTGGGCAGCGTGCCGGTCAACAGGCTGTCGGGCGAAGCGTCGAAATGCGGATCGGCCGCCTGCACAATCAGTTGCTGGCTGCGATCCGGCGCGATCCGCATCACCCCGCCGCGCGCATCGGCCGCCCATAACGTGCCGTCACGCTCGGCCAGGATGCATTCGGGGCGTTGCAGATCCTGTCCGATCCGCCGGATCGCCGCCGGATCGACCTGAAAGCCCTTTAGCGGATTGGGACCGCGCCCGTGCCGGATCAATGTCATCCCATCCCCTCGAACCGTTTCGCCACCCAATGCGCGATATAGCTTTTGACCGGCTCCATATTGTCGGCGCTGCAATGCTCCACCCCGCCCTCGCGCTCGGTGAAGAATTTCAGTTCGCAATCGGGGCTGTTGACCGCCTGATCGTGGCTTTGATGGGCATATTCGCGCGGGATCTGCCGGTCGTTCGCGCCGTGGGTGATGAGATAGGGGACGGTCATGCGGTCCATATGCCCTTCCAGCGTCACGACCGGGGTAAAGGCCATGAAGGCGTCGATATCGTTATGCCCCCATACCCACATCACATGGTCCCAATAATGCGGCACCGGGCGATCGCCCTCGCGCTGCATGCGCCGCGCCTGAAGCTCGCCCCAATTATGGTTGGCACCCCATGACACGCACAGCTTGAAGCGCGGTTCATAGCATGTCGCGCGCGGCGCGTAATAGCCGCCCAGCGACCAGCCCATCATCCCGATCCGGTCGGCATCGACATGGGCGCGGCCCTCCAGCCAGTCGACCGCCGCGCCGGCCCAGCGTTCGCTGTCGGGGATGGCGTGCAGCCCCTTGAGCCGCAGCGCTTCGCCCACGCCAGGCTGATCGACCATCAACACGGATATGCCGCGCACCGCGAAGGTATCGCGGGTCGAGAGGTAGATCATCTCCTTCACGCTATCGAGGCCGTTGCAGAATATCATCGTCGGGCGCGGGCCGTCGCCATGCCCACGCACGAACAAGGCGGGATAGCTGGTCCCTTCATAGGGGATTTCGACCCGCTCGCAGTCCAGCCCGCCGGTTGCGACCGCGCGGTTCATCGTGTCGAGCATGGTCCGATACATTTGCTGGCGCGGCGCATAGTCGCGGCTCTGCATCCGCTCCGCCGTCATATAATAAGCGGTGGCGCGCAGATATTTCTCCGACGCGCCCGGTCCGTCGCCTGCCGCTTCGCATTCCTCGCCCAGCGCGACCAGATTGTCGGCCATCGCGCCCCAGCTTTCGAAGAACGCCTCGGTGCCCTTGTCCTCACCCTCCTGTGCGATGGCGCGGACCTTGTCGTTCGCCTTGTCGATCTCGCCCATGCTGGCACCCATGCACAGGCAGATGTTGACGCCGAGATTCCAGACGTAATTTCCGGGAAAGGGTTCGTACATTGCGGATCAATCCTCGAAAATGGCGACGGCGCGCGTCCACCCGGCGGATGCGGCGCGGATCTTCATGGGGAAACAGGCGATGGTGAAGCCGGTCGGCGGCAGGCCCTCCAGATTGTGGAGCTTCTCCAGGTGGCAATAACCGATGTCGCGCCCTGCCTTGTGCCCCTCCCAGATCAGCGAGGCGTCGCCGCTGGCGAGGTATTTCTCGCGCGTATGGACGAACGGCGCGTCCCAGCTCCACCCGTCGGTGCCGGTCAGCCGCACGCCGCGCTCCAGCAGATACATGGTCGCTTCATAGCCCATGCCGCATCCGGCGGTGACGTAATCGTCCTGGCCATAGCGTTTGCCGGCGGCGGTGTTGACGACCACGATTTCGAGCGGGGACAGGATGTGCCCGATCCGCGCCAGTTCCGCCTCCACCTCCTGCGCGGTGACGACATGACCGTCAGGCAGCGCGGTGAAATCGAGTTTCACGCCCGGCTGGAAACACCAGTCCAGCGGCACCTCGTCGATCGTGATCGCCCGCTCGCCCCGGTCCATGGTCGAGGCGAAGTGATAGGGCGCGTCGAGATGCGTGCCGTTGTGCGTGATAAGGTCGATCCGCTCGATCGCCCATGCCTCGCCATCTGGAAGGTCGCCGGGTTGCAGGCCGGGGAAGAAAGCCGCCAGTTCCGGCACCGACATCTTGTGGTCGATATACTCGATTCTGGGGCGGAACGGCGCGGGGTCGGAAATAACGTCGTTTTCGAGATAGATGGACAGATCGACGATGCGGCGTGACATGATCAGAACTCCACCCTGTCGCCGCCCTTGAGGTGCAGCATCGCGCGCGCCTCGGCCGGGGTGGCGGGTTCGTGACCCATTTCGCGCAGGATGCGGACGGCCTTTTCGACCTGTTGCGCGTTGCTGAGCGCCAGCGTCCCGCGCTCGATGAACAGGCTGTCCTCCAGCCCGACGCGGATATGCCCGCCGAGCAGCGCGGCTTGCGTGAGGAACGGCATCTGGTGCCGCCCCGCCGCCAGCACCGACCACTGAAAATTCTCACGCCCGAACAGGCGGTCGGCGGTCTGTTTCATGAACATCAGGTTGTCGAGGTCGGGGCCGATCCCGCCCAATATGCCAAAGACCATCTGGATGAAGAAAGGCGGCTTCACCAACCCGCGATCGACGAAATGGGCGAGGTTGTAGAGGTGGCCGACGTCGTAGCATTCATGCTCGAAACGGGTGCCGCTGTCACTCAGCGTTTCGAGGATATAGGCGATGTCGCGGAACGTGTTGCGGAAGATATAGTCGTCCGAGTTCACGACATAATCACGCTCCCAGTCATGCTTCCACGTCGAAATCCGGGCGGCGGCCGGGAAGAAGGCGAAGTTGATCGACCCCATGTTGAGCGAGCACATTTCCGGGCGGAACCTGACCGCCGCCGCCAGCCGCTCCGCCACGGTCATCGTCACCGCGCCGCCGGTGGTCAGGTTCACCACCGCGTCCGTCGCTTGCCGGATGACGGGCAGAAAGTGTGCATACACATCCGGGTCGCCGGTCGGTCGGCCATCCTCGGGCATGCGTGCGTGCAGATGCAGAATCGCCGCCCCTGCCGCCGCCGCGTCGATCGCCTGCGTTGCGATCTCCTCGGGCGTGATCGGCAGCGCGTCCGACATGCTGGGGACGTGCGCCGATCCGGTGACGGCACAGCTGATGATGACCTTGGCCATGTCCGGCTTCCTCAATAATCGGCCATCAGCGCGTGCGTGGCGCTATGGAGCAGGGCACCGGGATTGGCGTCGGGATTATGAACGCCGGCCCATTCCTCCAGCTCCCATTCGGCAAGCTGGTTGGAGACATCGACGACATATTTGGCGCGGTCGTAACGGCGCGCCATGAATGCCTGCAACGCCGGTTCCAGCGCATCCTCGGCGGCGAGCAGTTCGGCCAGCAGCACGCCGTCCTCGATCGCCATCGCCGCGCCCTGTGCCAGATGCGGCGTGGTGGCATGTGCCGCATCGCCCGCGATCATCACCCGCCCGCGATACCACGGCTCGGTCACCATTACGTGCATCATCGGGCGATAGACGACCTCCGCCGGATCGACGATCTGCGCCGCCAGTGCCGGGATCGGCCCGCCATAGGCGGCAACGCGGCGGCGCATCTCGTCGGCAAGCTGCGGCCCCTCCAGCCAGCGATTGTCGGCCTCGGGCGTGACCACGAACATATACATCTGGGTCGGCGACATCGGCGTGAGGCCGATCTTTGTGTCGGGTCCGAAGAACACGCCCCCGGTGTCCACCTCGGGCGGGCGCGGCAGATTGTATCGCCATACCCCCTGCCCGGTGAAGGTCGGTGTGTAGCGATCCCCGAAAAGCAATTTGCGGGTGTCCGAAAACGCGCCGTCGAAACCCACCACCAAATCGTAGCGCCGCGAAACGCCGTCCGAAAAATCGACGTCCACCCCCGCTCCGTCATCGGCGATACGCGTCGCCGTCACACCCAGCCGGATATCCGTGCCGGTCGATTTCGCGCCCTCGATCAGTATCTCGTGCAATATCGGCCGGGGAATGCCGTTATTGGGCGGCAAATGCGGGGCCGCCTCGCGCGCGCCATGCGCCTCGATCAGCACCTTGCCGTTGACATCGTGGATCCGCCACCCCTCGAACGCGCCGCCGCGTTCCAGACAGGCCTGCGCCAGCCCGACCCGCTCGAACGCACGCAGCGCGTTGTTGGGCTGGATGATCCCCACGCCATAGACCGTCCAGTCGGGCTGTTTCTCGATCAGGTCGACCGCGATCCCCTTCAGCCGCAGCGCGCGCGCGGTGAACAGCCCGCCAATGCCCCCGCCGATCACCAGCACCCTTTGCACGGCGGCCATCAATGCTCTCCCTCATGCGCGGTCTGTGCCGCTTCGGTGGTCAGGTATCGCAGGTTCCAGCTGGGCGACTGATGCAGGAAATGCGGCAGGTTATGAATGTAATGGGCATAGGCGAATAGCGGTTCGGTCCATTCACGCGGCACCCAGCTGTCGTCGATATAATCGGAATCTGCGCCATATTCGGCCTCTCCGCCCGCCGGACAGGGCAGGTAGTAGAACAGCGCCGAATCGATCCGGTGACGGCCCAGCCCGTGTTCGGACGGCTCCCAGCCCTTGCGCGCCATATGGTTCGCGCCGGTCATCATCTCGTCGATATCCTCGACCCCGAAATTGGCGTGATGGAACCGCACCGCCCCGTCCATGCCGGGGAAGGGCGCGTTGGCGTTGAGCAGCAACAGGCTGTGATGATTGTTCGACCCGTCGCTGCGCAGATACATGCCGAACCCGACCTGATGGTCCGACAGGCGAAAGCCCAGCCGGTCGCGCATGAAATGATAGCCGTCCTGATAGCCCGGGATGGCAAAGACGACGTGATTGATGACCTTCGGTCGCGCGCGCTCGCGCCACTTGCGGTGCTGGTTCAGCCGGTTGACGCGGCCTGGCGCGTTGACCGGATCGGGCGCGTAGAGCACCGGGCGCTTGGCGAACACGCGCAGCCCCATTGGCAGGCCGAACGGCGTCATGAACCGCACAACCCCGTCGGCATCGCGCCGCACATCGCAATCGCGGGCCAGGTCGGCGGCCAGCCGATCCAGCGCGGTGGCGGTATCGACGCCCCAGATCACCTCGCGCACGCCGTCGCCCTCCATCCGGGTGGCGGGGAGCGCGGGGTCGGCGCGATGCCGGATCACCACGCTCGATCCCTCCGCCAGCTCGAAACGCCCGTGATCCGGCGCGGAATCGACGAGGTTAAGTCCGAAATCCTCGAAATAGCGCACGCATGTGCCGACGTCCGCGACGCCAAAGATCAGGGAGTCAATTCCCAGGATCGCCATTATTTTACTCCGTCAATTAGGATGTTTGCCACCTGCGGCATCGGCACCGGCGCGATCGTGTCGAAATTGACCGCCAGGCCCTGGTCGGCGAGTTCGCGGGCAGCGGTGGCATGGATTTCCAGCGTCCGCGCCACCGACGGGCGCGCTGTAATCCGCCGGTCATGATCTGCCAGCCTGGGGAAAGGTCCGGCGTCGAACCCGGCACCGGTGATGCGAAACCATACCCAGTTGAGATAGGCATCGACGATCGACCAGCGCTCGCCATACCACCACGGCCCGTCGTTTAGCCGCGCCTCGGCAATGCGCAATTGCCCGGCCATCGCAGCCATCGCCGCCGCACGCACCGCGGGTTGTGCTTCCGGCACCGGACAGCTGAATTGCGGCAGACGGATACGCGTGACCAGCGGATGCAGTCCCGAGGCGCACCAGGCGAGATCGGCAAGCTGGCGCGCGGCGGCGAGATCACTCTCCGCCGCTGGCAACAGCCCCGCGTCCGGAAACCGGCCATGCAGCCACGACAGGATCGCAACATTTTCGACCAGCGGTTCGCCATCGACCAGCAACAGGGGGACTCGCCCCTGCGGCTGTAATTCGAGGAACGCCTCGGCCCGGTGATCGCCGCGCACGAAGGAGATGAGCTGCGCGCGATACGGCGCGCCCGTCTCCTCCAGCGCGATCATGGAAACGCGCGCGCAGGTGTCCGGTGCGTAATAGAGTGTCAGCTCCGTCGTCATACCATCTCCCACGCGCGCAATTTACCGAGTCAGAACTTGAACGAGCCCCGCACACCCCATGTGCGCGGCGCACGCAGGATGTTGAACACGGCGGGGAAAACGGGCCTCAGGCTGGTGCCGGCATAGACCGTCTCGTCCTCGACATTGTTGACGAAGCCGGTGATCGACCAGTCATCCTTGCGATAGGTGATCCACAGGTCCGACATCATGTAGGCTCCCTGCTGCTGCTCGGGCAGATATTCCGGCGACAGGAAGCGGCTTGATTCGATCTTGGTCCGCGCGCCCAGCGTGATCTCGCTGTCGTCGCCGACATCGAAGCCCTGTTCATAGGAGAGGTTGAGGCTCCATTCGGGCGAGTTGATCTGTGGCCGCCCCGAACAATTGACGCGATAGGTTTGCGTCGGAGGCGTCACCGGGAAGTTCGGATCGACCACCGGCGCCACGCCACAGGCGGTGCGCGGCGGCGAATTGCCCGCCGCGAGATAAGTGAGTTCGGTATATTTGCCGTTGAGATACTGCACGTTGGCGGCAAACACGCCCTTGGCCACGACCCGGAACGACAGCTCCGCCTCCGCGCCATAGATGCGCGACGAACCGGCATTGGTGGTGACCAGTCCCGCGCCCACGACGGTCTGACCCATCGCATTCTGGTTCCGCGTCGGGCCGATATAGTTGACCTGCTGGTCCTGATACTTCCAGTAAAATGCCTCGATATTGAACGTCAGCCGTCGGTCGAAAAAGCGGTTCTTGCTGCCGAAGGTATAGGCGGTGATGCTTTCGGGATCGAAGGTGTTGTCGAGCGTGGCGATGAAGAAGCCGCCCGATTTGAAGCCCGTTGCGACATTGGCATAGATCAGGTTTTCCGGCGTTGCCTGCCACTCGAAGCCAGCCTTCCACGTCACATCGTCGAACGTGTTTGCGCCCGTGACGATAACCGGTGCGACATTGTTGTTGAACGGATCGACCGGGTTACCCGCGAACACGCCGGTCTGGGTCAGCGCCGCGCGATTGGTCTTCTTCTCATGGCTGTAGCGCAGCCCGCCGAGCAGCCGGAAATCGGGGAAAATCTCGTAGGTCGCCTGACCGAACACGGCGCGCGACCGGCTGGTCAGGTCCACCGCGAACTTCGTGCTGAGCACATTGCCCTGCACGAAATGGTTGAACGCGGTCTGATCCTCGTCGAAATAATAGCCGCCGATGACATATTGCAGCGGCCCGTCGCCGTTCGATGCCAGCCGCGCTTCGATGCTGGTTTGCTGCGCCTGTTCGCGGACGTGGCCGTAATAGCCGCCATTATAGTTCAGGTAATTGGGTCGGCTGTCGCGATAGGCCGGGATGAACGACAGCGTCGCAAAGCCCAGATCGACATCCATATTGGCCGAGATGCCCCAGAATTCGCTGTCGACGAACCCGTCGCCTTTCGGCCGGATGATCCCGGGCAGCGGCCCGTCGGTCTTGGCCGGTGGCGGCAATGCGCTTGCAAGAATACCGGCATAAAGCGGTCCGGTGCTGCGTGGGTCGGACGCGCCGATCCGCCGGTCGACGGCGGGTGCGGTGGGCACCAGCGGCGACGGCACGAGCACGCTGCCGACGCCCATGCCGCCCTGATGGAAATAATCGCCGACGATGGTGGCCGCGAAAATCCCGCTCTCGAACCGCAGCGACCCGCGCAGCGCTTCGCCCTGCTCATCGTCATAACCATCGGACAGATAGCCGTCGCGCCGCGCCACCTGACCCGCCACGCGAAGTGCTGCGGTATCGCCCAGCGGCAGGTTGACCGCTGCCTGTGCGCGAACCGCATTGTAACTGCCGCCCTCGAAATTGATTTCGGCACCGCGTTCTCCGAGCTGCGGGCGTTTGGGGATGACGTTGATCGCGCCGCCGGTCGCGTTGCGACCATAGAGCGTGCCCTGCGGCCCCTTCAGCACCTCGACCCGTTCCAGATCGTAAAAGGTGCCGAGCAAGGCGGCGGGGCGGGCGACGTAAATCTGGTTGAAGTTGAACGCGACCGGGTTCTCGGTGAAGGCATTGCCGACCAGCGCGCCGATGCCGCGCAGATAGAAACCGACCGAGGTGCCGGTCGCGGGCTGCACGATCAGCGAGGGCACCAGCTTGGTCAGGCCGGTGACGTCGGAGACCCCCGCCTCGGCCAGGTCGTCGGCACCGATCGCGGCGACGGCGAGCGCGGTGCGCTGAAGGCTTTCCTCGCGCCGCTGCGCGGTGACGATAATCTCGCCTTCCGATGCTTCGCTCTGCTGCGCACCGTTGCCTGCTGCATCCTGTGCAACGGCCGGCGTAGAAACGCTAGCGAGCGCGATGACGGAAACGCATGCGGCCAGCTGCCGCCGCCCCTTGATGATAGCCATATCCCTCTCCCTCCGCGACCCTTGGCGGGCCATCTGGTTTGTCGAGAATGCCGCGCGATCATCATCGCAATAAACTGTATTTTTCGATCCTAGGTATCACTGACAGTTGTGACCGGGCTGTGCGGTGCTTCGGCATCAATACGTTGTGCGATTTCAATCAGCTGGTCGCGCAGGAAGCTGTGGCCGGGATCGTTGGTGGTGCGATCGTGCCAGATCAATGTCTCCTCCAAAGGCTCGATCTCGATCGGGCATTCGAGCAGCTTGAGGCCCAGCGACGGGGCCAGTGCATGCGCCAGCCGGCGCTGAACCGTGGCGATCAGCTCGGTGCCGGGCAGCATATAGAGCAAGCTGGAGAAATTGGGGGCGCTGGCGACCACATTGATCGGCAGCCGATGGGTCCGCCATGCCGTTTCCACGACGGTTTCGATGCCCTGACCGAACACCGCCGTATTGTGCCGCATGCGGACATATTGCGCCGTCGTCAGCAATTCCCCCGGATCGCGCTTCGCGCCATCGACCGCACAGATAAACCCTTCGTGGAACAGCGGCTGCACGCGAATGTCGGGAATGGGGGTATAGGTTGGATAGAGCGCCCAGTTTCCGGCGGTGATGCACAGGTCGATCTCGCCCAGCTCGATCGCCTCAAGACTATGACGATTGAGCGCCTCGAAATGGCAGACGATGTGCGGCGCACGGCGGGTGAGCAGGCGCAACAGCCGCGGCAGAATCACGAAGGTCGCATAATCGGACATGGCGATCCGCACGCTCATCCGCGCCGTTGCCGGATCGAAATGCGGGCGCGTCGAAATGGCCGCGTCCGCGCGCAGGATCGCCTCCCGCACCGGTCCCTCCAGCGAGCGCGCGAGTGGCGACAATTCCAGCGACCGCCCGACGCGGACGAGCAGCGGATCGTCGAAATGGTCGCGCAGCCGCCGCAACGATCCGCTCATCGCCTGTTGCGTCACGAACAGCGTCTCCGCCGCGCGCGTCACATTGCGATGCCGCAGCAGCATATCGAGCGCGCGAAGCAGATTGAGGTCGAAGCTACCGCGCGTCATGTCCGATCCCTTAAAGCGTCCGCATTCCGTAGCGGCCCTTTCGCCAAAATATGACGAACCGCCCATACACGGTTATAATTTGAATTTGCCGCGCAAATCGGCACATTTGCGCGGTGCCCGATTGCGACTCTTCAATGGCGGAAATTCTGGCACGCCATGCGCCGTCGCAGGATGCCCTGCTGCCGATCCTGCATGACGTGCAAGCCAGGTTCGGCCATGTTTCGATTGAGGCGATTCATGCGATCGCGTTGCATCTCAATCTGAGCCGTGCCGAGGTTTCCGGCGTCGTCAGCTTCTATCGTGATTTCCGCCGGACCGCGGACAAGCGCCCGACGATCAGGCTGTGTCGCGCCGAAGCCTGTCAGGCACGCGGCGGCGAGCGGGTGGCGGAACATGCCGAGCGCGCCGCCGGCCAGCGCGTTAGGGTCGAGGCCGTCTATTGCCTTGGCCTGTGCGCCGCCGGCCCCAACGCGATGATCGGCGACCAGCTGCACGCGCGGCTTGATCCGGCCCGGATCACCGCCTTGATCGACGGGCTGTGACCATGCAGATTCGCATTTCCGACGATGCTTTGGCAGTGGCTTGCGGTGCCGACGCGGTGGCGCATCGCTTCGCCGAGTTCGGGCACGACGTCGTGCGGACGTCGAGCTGGGGCATGCACTGGCTCGAACCGCTCGTCGAGATCGACGGCATCGGCTATGGCCCCGCTGCCGCCGCGGATGTCGAGAACATCCTTGCGGGCAAGGCGGACGCGATCCGCATCGGCCGGATCGCCGAGCACCCCTTCATCGCCGCACAGACCCGGCTGACCTTCGCGCGGGCGGGATGGACGCGGCCGTTGAGCCTGGAGGATTATGCCGCGACCGGCGGCTGGGGTGGGTTGAAGCAGGCGCGCGCGCTGTCCGCCGAGGCGATCGTCGAGGAAGTCACCCGTTCGGGGCTGCGCGGGCGCGGCGGCGCGGGGTTTCCCGCCGGGATCAAGTGGAACACCGTTCGCCTCGCGCCGGGGACACGCAAATATATCGTCTGCAATGCCGATGAGGGCGACAGCGGCACCTTTGCCGACCGCATGCTGATGGAGGGCGACCCCTTCATGCTGATTGAGGGCATGGCGATTGCGGGTCTGGCAACGGGGGCGGACAAGGGGTTCGTCTATATCCGCTCCGAATATCCCCATGCAGTAGCCAAGATGCGCGCCGCCGTCCGCCTCGCCGCACCACTGATCGCGCCGTTCGAGATCGACGTGCGCGTCGGCGCAGGAGCCTATGTCTGTGGCGAAGAGACCTCGTTGCTCAACAGCATCGAGGGCAAGCGCGGCGAAGTTCGCGCCAAGCCGCCGCTGCCCGCGCATGACGGACTGTTCGGCTGCCCAACGGTCATCAACAACGTCCTCACGCTGGCCGCCACACCGTTTGTGCTGGCTAAGGGTGCCCGGGCCTATGCCGATTACGGCATGGGCCGGTCGCGCGGGACGATGCCGGTGCAGCTTGCGGGCAATGTGAAGCATGGCGGGCTGTTCGAGACGGCGTTCGGCATCACCTTGGGCGAACTGGTCGAGAAGATCGGCGGCGGGACCGCGAACGGTCGCCCGGTTCGCGCTGTGCAAGTCGGCGGGCCGTTGGGCGCGTATTTCCCCCCGGCCCTGTTCGACACGCCGTTCGATTACGAAGCGTTCACGGCGGTCGATGGCCTGATCGGACATGGCGGGATCACGGTGTTCGATGACAGCGTCGATATGGCGGCGCAAGCACGCTTCGCATTCGAGTTCTGCGCGGCGGAGAGTTGCGGGAAATGCACCCCCTGCCGGATCGGCGCGGTGCGCGGGCGCGAGACGATGGACCGCATGATTGCGGGCGAGCGGACGGCGGATAACCTGACACTGGTCGCCGACCTGTGCGAGACGATGAAGTTCGGGTCGCTGTGCGCGCTGGGCGGTTTTACCCCCTATCCGGTGATGAGCGCGATAACGCACTTTCCGGAGGATTTCGATGCCCGCGGACAGGCGGCGGCGGAGTGACGTCGGCGTCCGCCTTTGCCGTGCGGCGGGTCGGGTTTGACGGGTCCGGCGACGCCGGCCTGATGCGCGACGTGCCGATCGAGGCACCGGTCGCAATCGAGTATAACGGCATCGGCTATGCCGTGATGATGGCGACCCCGGCGGATTTGCAGGCTTATGTGGTCGGCCTGACGCTGGCTGAAGGAATCGCGCGTGCCGACGAAATCGAGGCTGTCGATATCCATGCGATCGACGGCGGCTGGATCGTGCGGGTTACGTTGCCCACGGCGCGCATGGAGCCGGTACTCGCCCGCGCCCGCACCCGCGTGTCGGAAAGCAGCTGCGGCCTGTGCGGGATCGAGAGTATCGAGCAAGTACTGCGGCCCCTGCCCCCCGTCACCGCGCGCATTGCCACCAGCCGGGATGCGATTGCCCGCGCGCTGGCGGCACTGCCCAATCATCAGCCGCTCAGCCGCGCGACCGGCGCGGTGCATGCCGCCGCCTTCTGCACGCCCGATGGCGCGATCGTCGCCGCGCGCGAGGATGTCGGGCGGCACAATGCGCTGGACAAGCTGATCGGTACGCTGGCGCTCGACGACGTCGATCCCGCCACCGGCTTCATTCTTCTCTCGGCGCGGTGCAGTTACGAGCTGGTGGAAAAGACCGTGCGCGCGGGATGCCCGATGCTGGTGACGATCTCCGCCCCGACCAGCCTGGCGGTCGAGCGTGCCACGGCGGCAGGGCTGACGCTGGTGGCGCTGGCGCGGGCGGACACCGCGCTGGTGCTGAACGACCCGTGGGGGAGCATCGCGTGATCCTCGGCGCGATCCTCGCGGGCGGCGAGTCCTCCCGCTTCGGCTCCGACAAGGCGCTGGCCGAACTCCATGGCCGCAAGCTGATCGACCTGGCCCGTACCGCGCTGGCATCGCAATGCGACGATGTGGTGGTCATAGGCCGCGACGACGGCATTGCCGACTGGCCCGCCCCCGGCCTCGGCCCGCTCGGGGGCATCGCCGCCGCGCTCAATCACGCGCTGGGCAATGGTTTCGCCGAAGTCCTGACTTGCGGCGTCGACAGCGTCGGTCTGCCCGCCGATCTGGTGAGGCACCTGTCGCCCGCGCCCGCTTATGTCGCCAGCCAGCCGGTGATCGGGCTATGGCCCGCAGCGGCTGCTGGCGCGATCGAGGAGCGGCTGTTCGGCGACAGCAGCCATTCGGTCCGCGCCTTCGCCGACGATATCCGCGCGCGTGCCGTGACGGTCGACATCCTCGCCAATGTGAACACGCGCGAAGACCTTGCGCGGCTGGAGCAGCAAGATGGGCTATGAACCGCAACCCGATTTCGGCACGCCCGCATCGGACGCCGCCGAGACGATCACCCTGACCATCGACGGGCGCGAAACCAGCGTTCCCGCCGGGACCACGGTGATGCGCGCGGCAGCCGAAATCGGCACGGCGATCCCCAAGCTCTGCGCCACCGACAGCCTCAAGCAATTCGGATCGTGCCGCCTGTGCCTGGTCGAGATCGACGGGCGGCGCGGCACGCCGGCCAGTTGCACGACGCCGGTCGAGTCCGGCATGGTCGTACGTACCCAGACGCCGGTGCTGCAAAAGCTGCGCAAGGGCGTGATGGAACTCTATATTTCCGATCACCCACTCGATTGCCTGACTTGCGCAGCGAACGGGGATTGCGAGTTGCAGGATCAGGCCGGCGCAGTCGGGCTGCGCGACGTGCGTTACGGCGCGGGCGACGGCCATCTGGGTCAGGCGAAAGACCAGTCCAACCCTTATTTCGACTTCGACCCGTCCAAATGCATCGTCTGCTCGCGCTGCGTGCGCGCGTGCGACGAAGTGCAGGGGACGTTCGCGCTGACCATCGACGGCATGGGGTTCGATTCAAAGGTGTCGGCAGGCACACCCGTCGACGACTTCCTGTCGTCCGAATGCGTCTCGTGCGGCGCATGCGTTCAGGCCTGTCCCACCGCGACGCTGACCGAGAAGAAGGTGGTCGAGATCGGCACGCCCGATCGCAGCGTCGTCACCACCTGTGCCTATTGCGGGGTCGGCTGCACGTTCCGCGCCGAAATGCGCGGCGAACAGCTCGTGCGGATGGTGCCGTGGAAGGACGGCAAGGCCAATCGCGGCCATAGCTGCGTCAAGGGCCGCTTCGCCTGGGGCTATGCCAATCACAGCGAGCGTGTCCTCAACCCGATGATCCGGGCGAGCATCGACCAGCCGTGGCGCGAAGTTTCGTGGGACGAGGCCTTGGCCCATGCCGCAGCCGAAATCCACCGCATCCAGGGGAAATACGGCAAGGCATCCGTCGGCGGGATCACGTCGAGCCGCTGCACCAACGAGGAAACCTTCCTCGTCCAGAAACTGGTCCGCGCCGGCTTTGGCAACAACAATGTCGATACCTGCGCCCGCGTGTGTCACTCGCCCACTGGCTATGGCCTGAAAACGACGTTCGGCACGTCGGCGGGGACGCAGGATTTCGACAGCGTCATGCAGTCGGACGTCATCCTCATCATCGGGGCCAACCCCACCGACGGACACCCGGTCTTCGCCAGCCGGATGAAGCGGCGGTTGCGGCAAGGCGCAAAGCTGATCGTCATCGACCCGCGCCGCACCGACATCGTGCGCAGCCCGCATATCGAGGCTGCGCATCATCTGCCGCTGCGGCCCGGCACCAATGTCGCGGTGCTGACCGCGATGGCGCATGTCATCGTCACTGAAGGGCTGGCGGACGAAGCCTTCATCCGCGAACGCTGCGACTGGGACGAATACAGCCACTGGGCAGAATTCGTCGCCCTGCCGCGCAACGCACCCGAAGCGCTCGCCCCGGTCACCAATGTCGATCCGACGGACCTGCGCGAGGCGGCGCGGCTCTATGCCACCGGCGGGAATGGGGCGATCTATTACGGCCTTGGCGTGACTGAGCATTCGCAAGGGTCGTCCACCGTCATGGCCATCGCCAATCTCGCCATGGCGACCGGCAATATCGGCCGTCCCGGCGTCGGGGTGAATCCCTTGCGCGGCCAGAACAATGTGCAGGGCGCGTGCGACATGGGCAGTTTCCCGCACGAACTGTCCGGCTACCGCCATGTCTCGGACGATAATGCCCGCGCGCTGTTCGAGGTAGATTGGGGCGTTACGATCGATTCCGAGCCGGGCCTGCGCATCCCCAACATGCTCGACGCCGCCGTCGATGGCAGCTTCAAGGCGCTCTACGTGCAGGGCGAGGACATCCTGCAATCCGACCCGAACACGAAGCATGTCAGCGCGGGCCTCGCCGCGATGGAATGCGTGATCGTCCACGACCTGTTCCTCAACGAAACCGCGAACTACGCGCATATCTTCCTGCCCGGATCGACCTTCCTGGAAAAGGACGGCACCTTCACCAACGCCGAACGCCGCATCCAGCCGGTGCGCAAGGTGATGACGCCGCTGAACGGCCTTGCCGACTGGGAAGTGACGCAGGGGCTGGCCAACGCGCTCGGTCTCGACTGGCGCTACACCCACCCGTCGCAGATCATGGACGAAGTCGCGCGCCTCACCCCGACCTTTGCCGGTGTCAGCTTTGCGAAGCTCGACGAGCTCGGATCGATGCAATGGCCCGCCACCGCAGCCATGCCGGGCGGCACCCCGGTCATGCACATCGACGGCTTCGTGCGCGGCAAGGGCAAGTTCGTCGTCACCGACTATATCCCGACCGACGAAAAGACCGGCCCGCGCTTCCCGCTGTTGCTGACGACGGGCCGCATCCTCAGCCATTACAATGTCGGCGCACAGACGCGGCGTACCGAGAATGTCGCGTGGCATCCCGAGGATTTGCTCGAAGTCCATCCAGTCGATGCCGAGGATCGCGGGCTGAAGGATGGCGACTGGGCGCGACTGTCCAGCCGGTCCGGTGAAACCACATTGCGGGTGCAGGTGACGGATCGCGTCGCCCCCGGCGTCGTCTATACGACGTTTCACCACCCGACGACGCAGGCCAATGTCATTACCACCGATTATTCCGACTGGGCGACCAATTGCCCGGAATACAAGGTCACGGCAGTGCAGGTGGCACCCTCCAACGGCCCGACGGACTGGCAGGAGAAGTATGAGGCGCTCGGCAAGCGGTCGCGCCGGGTTGCGGCCGCGTCGTGACGCAGCAGGCGCGCCTCGTCTATATGGCCAATCAGGTTGCGCGGAATTTCGCCATTCAGGGCGACGACATCGCGGCCAGAGCCACCGCCGACCATATTGCAAGCTTTTGGGACCCGCGCATGAAGCACGCGATTCTCGCCGATGGTTCGGGGCTTTCGACCGTCGCCACAGCCGCCGTCGAAATCCTTCGCCGGGACCATCATCCGGCACATGTCACATCGGCGACGATATTCCCCGGGGACCACGGCTCGGACGCCGGGTGACTGACCCTAAACGTCGTGCCGCAATGGGAGCTCATCGCTACCCGCCCAGACGCCGTGAACCTGATACGCGTTTCTGAACGGCAGAATGACGCGCGCGATTTCCTGCATGCGCGATGCGTCCAGGATCACCAGTTCGGTGCGCATCTCGACCAGATTGTGTGCGGTCCCCAGCAGATAGCCGTCGCCTTCCGCCGAATCCTTTACACGCGGAACGAACACCGGCTCTTGCAGGACATGATCCGGACCGGCGAACCACACGGTCTGCGTCCCGTCGATCACGTCGAAACGGCCATAGCAATTCACCGGGCGCAGCCGCGGATCCTCCGGCAGCGACGCGTGGAACGGTCGATCGGGATCGGCATATTGCACCCAGATATAGCGATGCGACCGCGTGATGTAGCGGTCGTCGATCCGCGTGAAGCTGGTCACGTCGCGGTCGAACAGCGTTTCTTCCTGCGCCGTGGCATCGTTCGACCGCATGTCCAGCGTCACGCGACGGATCGTGAAAATGTTCATGCCGAACGGATCGCCGTCCACATCGGGAAACCACGGCCAGGTGTTGCCGTCGGCCATCGGCGCATCCATGAAAATGGTATCGCCGTCATTCCACGCATTGGCGGTGTGGACGATCGATCGCTGCGGCCCCTCGAAAATGCGCACGTCCTCACGCCGTCCGCCGCGCGGAATCACCGCATAATAGGATGGCCGCTTGGCATCCCAGAACCAGTGGGTCTTGCCCTGTTTGAGGTAGTCGGCACTCGTTGCCGTGCCGCCGCCGGGGATAATCAGATAGTCGCGGGTCAGTGCCATGTCGTGCAGCATCGACGAATAGGGCACTTCAAAATCGAGGCTCCAGGTTATGCGGCCATCACGGTCGAATATCGCCACATGCACGTCGTTGGTGGCGAGTCCGCGCGATTCATAGCCATAGGCCACGGTCTCGCCGGTAAACGGGTCGAACTTGGGATGCGCGGTAAAGGTCTGGCTGTCCCAGCTGCCGTCGAAGTCGGTCGGGCCGAGCGTCTCCAGCGTGTTGGGGTCGATCTCGTGCGGCAGCCCTTCTTCCTTGGTGGCGTAAAGCCGCCCCGCCATCACCACCGGCGTGGTGTTGGCGGTCGTCCGCAGATGCGGATTGTCGAGGTCGCGGACCTCCGCATCGTCGGTGTGCGGGTTGCGGTAATAGCCGTAAAGCTGTCGCCGCGCCGCGACCTGACGCCAGTAACGGTCGGTTTTCACATAGCGGCCGCGATAATCGACCGATCCGTTCCGGAACCGGAAACTGCTGATATAGCCGTCCGCCGACAGGCTCGCCTCGTCCTTGAACTTCGGCGCATAGAGCCAGTCGCCGTGCATGCGATAGAAGGCTCCGTCGAGATCGGGCGGAATCGTGCCGGTCACGATGCAATCGACCACATCCGCCTCGAACCGGGTCGGTGCGAAGAAGCCCGAAAGCGGATGAGTCAGCGAGAAATCGGCCATGTCAGCGCGTCCGTCAGAAGCTGCGCTTGAGCGTGAGCGACCATTCGCGCGGCGCGCCGGGATAGCCGGTGACCGTGCTGTTGGAGCCACGATTGTCGAAGATGCTGTTATAATAAAGTCTGTCCGCGACATTCGTGACCGCAAGCGCGACCGACCAGTCGCGGTCGACCGAACGCCAGGTCACATTGGCATTGACCAGCGTGCGCCCCGGCACGCGGTTGAGCGCCGCGTTGGACGCCTGCTGAAAGAAGCCGTCGACATGGCTGAGGTCGAAGCGCGGCGTTATCGTGCCGGCGTTGCCCATTCCGATCTCATATTGAACACCAGTGCTGTATTGCCATTCCGGCGTGAACGGGCCGCGCATCGCCAGCGTGACACCCGATGCGATCGCGGCGGCGCTGAGCGACTTATATTCGAAATCGAGATAGGCGATCGACGCGTCGACCATCAAACCGTCCACGATCCGCAACGTCGTTTCCGCCTCGATCCCGCGCACGTTCGCCTTGCCCGCATTGACCGGAAGCGCGCACGGCGCAGCCGGCGCACCCGTCAGCGGACAGGATGAGACGACGACGAGAATATCGTCATATTTGTTGTAGAAACCGGAGACGTTCAGGCGCACCCGGCGATCGAACAAGTCGCTCTTGAAGCCGAGTTCATAGGCGGTGAGTTTTTCGGAACCGAACGGCAGCGCCTGTTGCGGAAAGAAGGCGCGCGGGTTGACGCCGCCGATCTTGAACCCGGTCGAAACCTGGGCATAGGTCATCAATTCGGGCGACCAGCGATATTGCAGCGCGACGCGATAATCCCAGTTGTCGCCCTCGAACTTTCCGACCACGCCGTCGAGCGAACGGATGCGCGGATCGGGCAGACCGCCATAGATGCTGCCGGGGATGCCGACGCGGCCATAGCGAACCGTTTTCGACGCGCTGGTGTAACGCAGGCCGCCGACCAAATTCAGCGCATCGGTCGCCTGCCAGTCGATATTGACGAATGCGGCTTTGGTACGCTGTTCGATCCGGTCGTCCTGAATGAACTGCAACGACGGGATGCTCACTCGCTGGCGCGAGCGCGCGTCATATTTGAAATAGAAGCCGCCGACGGTGAAGTTCACACTGTCCGCAACCTTGCCCGACAGCCGCAGTTCCTGGCTGAACTGCGTGACTTCGTGAAAATTGTCGATCAGCGCGGTGTCGATCGGCGATCCTTCGTCGAACACATATTGCGTGTCGTAACCCCGCGTCGCGGTGATCGACTTGATCGAGAGGCTGTCGCTCAGTTCGTAATCGACCTGCCCCGATACGCCCCAGCCATTGATCGCGTTGCGATCCGCCACGCTGTACGGCGCGGTCCCGTCGCGCGGAGCGGAGTTGATGTAGGTTGAATAGTTCACATAGGGGCTGTCGGTGAAGCTATCCTGCGCGAAATTGCCATAGGGCGACGAGGTGATGAACGGCGACCCGGTCGCGTTGCCCAGCGGGACGCCGCCCAGTTGATAGGCGGACGTCGTGTTGGGCACGCCCGGCACGCCAGCCTGGTTTCCGACGAACAACAGCGTGCTCGGCGCACCCTCGCTCTTGTCGTTGGTATAGTCGCCGATCAGATTGACCTCGAGCCGGTCGGTCGGCATCCAGCGCAGCGCGCCGCGGATCGCTGCATAGGATTTGCCACCCTGCGTGCCTAGCAGGCAGTCCTTGTTCGCGGTCTGGAACGACGGGACCGTGGTGCCGGGATGGGTGCAGGCATAGTCGTAACGTTTGACATAGCCGTCCTTGGACACGCCGGTCGCGGTGATGCGGGCAAACAGCTGATCGGGCACAAGTGCGAAATCGACCGCGCCGCGCAGCTCGATCCGGTTGAAGCGGCCAACGGTGGCCTGGACAAATCCGCTGCCGTCACCCTGCGGTTTTTTCGAGAAGATCTTGATCGAACCGCCGATCGAGTTCTGACCCGATAGCGTCCCCTGCGGCCCGCGCAGCACTTCGACCCGGTCCAGATCGACCAGGTCGACGATCGATCCGGTCAGCGTCGGGTAATAAACGTCGTCGACATACAGGCCGACGCCGGGCTCGAACGCAAAGCTGGAATCATATTGTCCGACGCCGCGGATGAATGCCTGGATCGACGGACCGAAGGTCGCCGTCGCCGGACGCAGCGTCACGTTCGGCGCCTGTGCCGCAACGTCGATCACCGAGGTCTGGCCGCGCGCTTCCAGCATCGCCGCGTCGACGGCGGTGATTGCCAGCGGCGTATCCTGAAGATTCTGGGCGCGGAACTGCGCGGTCACCACGATCTCGTCGGTGGTTTCCGCCTCTTGCCCGTCGGATGCGGACTGGGCTGCGTCCGGTGCGGCCTGCTGCGCCACCGCAGGCGTGGCCAGCAGTGCCAGCGTTGCTGCGCCGCTCAACAGCGCGATACGATCGAAAGTCATCCTACGACACCTCCCCAAAATCATCCTTGCGACGCATCAGGGCGTCGTCGTCCGCTTCAGCTATTTAATTTAGTTTTGAATGTAAAGTAGTTTCGTGCGGGTCGACATTCGGCTATGGCCAAGTCATATCCGGTGCCATCGGCGCATGGTCCAGGGAGCGAGGTTTGTGAAAAAGGGTGCAGCCGCTCACGATTCCAAAGGCGAAAAGCGCGCGCCGAACAAGATCGTGACCCCCACCGACGCGGTGTCTCCGGAAGCCGCAGAGATCGATGTCGGGCCGCTCGACAATTATCTCGGCTATTATCTGCGCCGCCTTTACGAGAATTACCGCCGCCATTTCATGACCGTGGCCGCCGAGTTCAACTTCGGTCCGCGCGAAGTCGGCGCCGCATTCGTGATCGGACTGAACCCGGGGCTGACACCATCGCAACTTCGGGAAGCGCTGGCGATGGACGGCGCGCAGATCACCGCCTTGCTCAACCAGTTCGAGCGGCGCGGTTATGTCGAGCGGCGGGTGTCCGAAACCGACGGGCGCTCGCGCCACGTGTATCTGACCGACGCGGGTCGCGCCTTGCTGACGCGGCTGCGCGAAGTCGTCGGCTGGTTCGATCGCAGCTTCAGCGGCGACTCGTTGACCGACGCGGAGCTGGAGCAGCTGGTCGGGCTGCTGGCCAAGCTCCATGCCGGGTCTAATCCTGGCGGGGCCTGACCAGTTCTGGCGGGCGAGCGCGGGGCGTTTTGACGCCGCTCTGCCCCGGAAACAGCGCGAGCGCCTCGCCCGACCAGTCGCGGATCAGTCGTTCACGGAACAGCCAGCGGCCGTCGACCCGAACGACCCGATCCAGATAATGGCCGGCGAAGCGCAAGTGAAACGGCGGCTCGCCCTTGCAATCTGTGACGAAGCAAAAGGATCGAACGGTCGCTGCATTTTCCGACCCGTCGATTAGAATATGGCTGACATGATGCTGGCGACCCGGAAAGCTCGGCCGCGAGAAAAAGAACTCGGCCATCGCCCGGATACCCTCCGCGCCGCGCCACACGTCCGGCTCATCGAACGCGTCTTCGCACAACGTGGCGTCGGGCGTGAAGCAGGCGACGAACCCCTCGACATCCCCCGTGTCGAAGGTCCAGGCATATCGGGCCAGCAACTCGTGGATGTCCAGTCGATCCTCTGCCGACAGTCCCGTTTTCTCGTTCACGCGAAACCTCCAATATCCAGTTGATTTAGTTTTTAAACTATATTACCTGACTTCACAATAACCCATCGATGCTGCCATGATCGGTTGCGTTGCAAGGGTTTGGGGAGAGGTGCCATTTCGAGCAAGGCGACACTATGGCGGCGGTGCGCGTGAGCATGGTTGGCGACGACCGTGCTGCACGGATAGCGCTTGGCGGCCGCATGATTCGCTGGCTGGTGCTGCCGCTTGCGCTGCTGACCTTCGTGAATGCGATAGATCGCGTGAATGTCAGCTTTGCCGCGCATGCGATGGGGCCGGATATCGGCCTGTCGCCGGCAACGTTCGGACTGGGTGTCAGCGCGTTCTTCGTCGCCTATCTCATCTTTCAATATCCGCATGCCGAGTTGCTGCGCCGGTTCGGGATGCGCCGCTGGCTGCTGGGTTCGGTAACGCTGTGGGGTGTTGCCGGGGCTGTTGATGGCGCGGGTCGATACGGTCGGCGAAATGGTGGCGGCGCGGTTCCTGCTCGGCATCACCGAAGCGGGGTTCGCGCCCGGCGTCACCTGGTACATCAATCGCTGGGTTCCCCCCGAAATGCGCGCCAAGGCGATGGCCACCGTGCTTGCCGCCGTGCCGTTCTCGCTGGTGGTCGGCGGTCCGTTATGCGGGTGGATGCTGGGCATCGGCAATCCGTTCGGCATCGCCCCGTGGCGCTGGATGTTCGTGCTCCAGGCACTTCCCAATTTCGCGCTTGCGATTGCCGCCTATTTCTACTTTCGCGACGATGTCACGCAATCGCGCTGGCTGAACGACGATGAGCGCGCGCAGCTTGCACCAACGGCCGTTTCGCCGCCGCGCGAACCAATTCGCAGTGTGGTCGGCGATACGCGTGTGTGGCGCTGTGCGGTGACGTGGCTGTTCGTGATGACCGGCTCCTATGCCCTGGTCTTCTGGTTGCCGCAGATGGTCCGGCAGATGGATTTGGGTGGCACCGAGTTCATGATCGGCACGATCTCTGCCTTGCCACAGGCGGGACTGGTCATCGGCATGCTGGTCAATGGCTGGCATTCGGATCGCACGGGCGAGCGCCGCTGGCATGTCGGTATCGCCGCCGTCGTGGCGGGCCTGGCATTGCTGATCGCCGCGCTGTTGCCATCGGGTTGGCTGGCGCTGCTGCTGCTGGTCGTTACCGGCACCGCGATCGGCGCGGCACAATCGGTATTCTGGGCAGTCCCGTCATCGATGGGCATCGGCAACGGCCGCATTTCGGTGACTGCGATTGCGCTCATCAGCATGTTCGGCACGGCGGGGGGCATCCTGGGGCCGATGCTGATCGGCAGCCTCAAGCAAAGCACCGGGAGCTTCGTCCCCGCGCTGATCGTGCTCGCGCTGCTGCTCGTGCTGGGCGGGTTGGTGATCGCACCCTTCCAACGGAAACGAGACCGCGCATGAACATTCCCACGCTCGACTTCGCCTTTCGCGTGCATCTCGACTTTCCACCCGGACCGCGCATCCGCTTTCCGGTACGCGGCGGCGAAGCCCGTGGTTTCGTCCAGGTCTCCGGCGGCATCGTCACCGGCCCGCGCCTGACGGGTGAGGTCATCGCCGGGAGCGGTGGCGACTGGCCGCTGATCCGCTCCGACGGGGTCATCGCGTTCGACGCGCGCTATCTGATCCGCGCCAGCGACGGCACGCTGATTCAGGTATCGAACCGTGGCTTCGCGCACGCCCCGCCCGAGGTGCAGGCACGGATCGAGCGCGGCGAGCAGGTCGATCCTGCCGACAATTATTTCCGCCTGGCCCCCTCGTTCGAGACCGCCCCCGGCCCGCACGACTGGCTCACCCGCACCGTGTTCGTCGGATACGGCGAGAAGCATGCCGATCATTCGGTGTTCGATTTCTTCGCGGTCGCCTGACCGCCCCCATTTTCGCAGGAGTATTCAATGCGCATCATCAAGGTCGAGTGCATTCCCGTCCACACGCCGCTCAAGCGGCCGATCGTCATCGCCACGACGAACATCAGCAAGCTCGACCAGATCGTCCTCAAGATCCACACCGACGAGGGGATCGTCGGCATCGCGGATTCGGGCGATACTTCCGCTTTCTATCACGGCGAAACCGACTTTTCGATTTCCGGAATCATCGCCAGCCAGATCGCGCCACGCATCCTGATCGGCGAAGATCCGACCAATATCGAAAAGATCGTGGGCCGGATGGACCTGATCGTCCGCGACAATTTCCACGCCAAGTCGATGGTCGATGCAGCACTGCATGACATCAAGGGCAAGGCGCTGGGCGTGCCGGTCTATCAGCTTCTCGGCGGCAAGACGGTCGAGGCGATCGACTGCGGCTATGTCCTGATGGCGGCGCCCCCGGAACAGCTGATCGGGGAAGCGCAAAAGGCACTGGCGGCCGGGTTCAAGGTCATCAAGTTCAAGCCCTGCATCGATTATGAGGAAGCGGTGCAGACGATGATCGAGGTCCGCGCGGGCCTGGGCGACGACGCGCGGCTGATGATCGATATCAACGGCCTGTGGAATTACGACCAGGCGTTCAAGGCGCTGCGGCGTTGGGAAAAGGCCAACGTCAATCTGGAGTTGATCGAACAACCACTGCCCTATTGGGATATCGAGGGGATGGCGCGGCTGCGCGGCAAGGTCTCGACGCCGGTCTGGGCCGATGAATCCGCGCGTGAACTGCATCAGATCAAGGAGATCATTGATCGCCGCGCCGCCGATGGTCTGTTTATCAAGACGCAAAAGGCGGGTGGCCTGCTCAAGTCGCAACGCTGGCTGACGCTGGCGCGCCTGTCGGGCCTGCCGGTGATGTGCGGGTGCATGCCCGGCTCCGGCCTCGAAGCGGCACCGACCGCGCATCTGCTGGTCGCCGATCAATGGGCGTCGCAGTTCGTACAGGAAAATTGCGGCCCGCTGTCGATCCACGACGTCTATGAACTCGAAGGGACTAATTTGACGGGCGAGGTAGCGCTGAACGGGCCGCGCTATGCGAAGGGCCGCATGTTCGCGCCCGAAGGGCCGGGTCTGGGTATCGAGCTGAACGAGGATTTCATCCGCGAGCACATCAGTACCGAACTCGAAACCCGCGTCGTCACGGCCTGATCGCAATGGACAGCTTCGCTCGACTGAATCCGCACGCGGGCTGAAGGTCGCGCGGCAGATCAAGTCCGGCATCTGCCACGTCAACGGATCGACCGTGCATGACGAGGCGCAGATGCCGTTCGGTGGCGTCAAATCATCCGGTTACGGTCGGTTCGGCGGCAAGGCCGGGATCGACAGCTTCACCGAATTGCGGTGGATCACGATCGAGACCGAAGCCGGGCATTATCCGATCTGAATCGGACCCTCCAAGGATTTCCTATGCACCTAGTCAATCACTTCATCGGCAGCATTGCCACGTCGGGCATGGGTACGCGCACGTCGGACATTTTCGACCCCAACACAGGCGCGGTGCAGGCGCGAGTGCGCTTGGGCACCGCCGCCGACCTCGATACCGCGATGGCCAAAGCGGTTGCGGCGCAAATCGGCTGGGCGGCAACCAACCCGCAACGCCGCGCGCGCGTCATGTTCAGGTTCAAGGAACTGATCGAGGCCAACATGGACAGCCTCGCGCATCTGCTGTCGTCCGAACATGGCAAGGTGATCGCGGATTCGAAGGGCGACATTCAGCGCGGGCTGGAGGTTATCGAGTTCGCGTGCGGCATCCCTCATGTGCTGAAGGGGGAGTACACCCAGGGTGCCGGGCCGGGGATCGACGTCTATTCGATGCGCCAGCCGCTGGGCGTGGTGGCCGGGATTACCCCGTTCAACTTCCCGGCGATGATCCCGATGTGGATGTTCGGCGTGGCCATCGCCTGCGGCAATGCCTTCATCCTGAAGCCGTCCGAGCGTGATCCGAGCGTGCCGGTGCGGCTGGCCGAACTGATGCTGGAGGCCGGGCTGCCCGAGGGCGTGTTGCAGGTCGTCCATGGCGACAAGGAAATGGTCGACGCGATCCTCGACCATCCGGAGATCAAGGCGGTGAGCTTCGTCGGGTCGTCCGACATCGCGCATTATGTATATCGACGCGGCGTCGATGCCGGAAAGCGCGTGCAGGCGATGGGCGGTGCCAAGAACCATGGTATCGTGATGCCCGACGCCGATCTGGATCAGGTGGTCAACGATCTGGCGGGCGCGGCGTTCGGGTCGGCGGGCGAGCGCTGTATGGCGCTCCCGGTGGTCGTCCCGGTCGGGGAAAAGACCGCGATCGCTTTGCGCGAGAAGCTGCTGCCTGCGATCGACGCGCTGCGGATCGGTGTCTCGACCGATGCCGAGGCGCATTACGGGCCGGTCGTCACCGCTGCGCACAAGGCGAAGATCGAAAGCTACATCCAGATGGGCGTCGATGAGGGCGCGGAGCTGGTCGTCGACGGGCGCGGCTTTACGCTTCAGGGGCATGAGAACGGCTTCTTCGTCGGCCCGACCTTGTTCGACCGCGTGACCCCGCAGATGCGGTCCTATCAGGAGGAGATTTTCGGCCCGGTGCTCCAGATGGTGCGGGCGGACGGGTTCGAGGATGCACTGAAGCTCGCCAGCGATCACCAGTATGGCAATGGCGTCGCGATCTTCACCCGCAACGGCCATGCCGCACGCGAGTTCGCCTCGCGCGTCAATGTCGGGATGGTCGGCATCAACGTGCCGATCCCGGTGCCGGTCGCCTATCACAGCTTTGGCGGATGGAAGCGCTCAGCGTTCGGCGACACCAACCAGCACGGCATGGAGGGGGTCAAGTTCTTCACCAAGGTCAAGACGATCACCCAGCGCTGGCCGGACGGGTCGGTGGATGGCGGGAACGCTTTCGTCATCCCCACGATGGGATAGGGGAACCTCCTCATACGAACGGGAAAGGCGGATCGACCAGGAGCAGCGGGTTGACCAGTTCGATCACATAATCCTCGTCCGACTCATAACCCGCCACGCCGTTCGCGTCGATCAGCACAAAGGTTCGCCCGCTCATGTTACCGCTACTGGCGGTGAACAGGACCGCCTCGCCCGCGCCGAGCGTGCGGCCAGCGGCGGCCAGATCGACGGTTCTGATCATTACCCTTTTCGGAGTGCCCTTACCCTTGAGAAGGGCTGCGATCGGCGCGCGCTCTCGGCAATGACGAAGGGAACATGCGGGAGAAAATGATGAACAGGTTCAGCGTAATCGTGCTTCGGGCCACCGTCGCCTCCAGCCTGACGGTTCCCGCCATGGTGTACGGCCAGGATTCCGCGCCGTCGAAGCCGGCTGCCCCGATCCGGCTCGACGGTCAGACGCTGGATCCCGGCATTCAGGCGATGCTGGAAAACGACAAGGTTCAGGAGGCGGCGGCGAAGGGCAAGCCCGATAATGACGCGACCACTGCGGCCGGTCTGAAGGCCATCCGCCGCGAAGTCGCCGACGCATGGTTGGCCGGCACCGCCACGCCGCCGGAAATGCAATCGGTGAAGGACGATGTGGTCAAGCGCGGCGGCGTCAGCGTTCCGGTGCGCATCTATCGCCCCAAGGCCACCGGCACGCTGCCGACCATCGTCTATTATCATGGTGGCGCATGGTTCATCGGCGGTATCGACGCCTCCGACCGTTCGTCGCGCCAGCTCGCCGACGACGCGCGTGCGATCGTTGTCAGCGTCGATTACCGGCTTGCGCCCGAAGCACCCTACCCTGCCTCATGGGACGATGCCGAAAACGCGTTTGAATGGGTCGTCGGCGAAGCGACGCGGCTGGGCGGCGCGCCCGATCAGGTGTGCGTCGCGGGAGACAGTGCGGGCGGCAACATGGCGATCGTCGTCACGACGCGCCGGCTGGCAAAGGGCAAGTCGGCACCATTGTGCCAGATCCTCTATTACCCCGCCGTCGACAATCGCCCGATCGATGCGATGCGCGCGACGTACAGCTCGTCACGCCTGTTCGGCGAAGGGTTCCGGCTCGACCGGTCGTTCACCGACTATATCCTGCCGATCGTGTTCCCTGATCAGGACCTGTCGCAGCCCGAAGTCTCGCCGCTGTTCGACGCGACGCGCAAGATGCCGCCGACGCTGATCGCAACCGCCGGATTCGATCCGCTGCGCGATTCCGAACGCGCTTATGCAGCCAAGCTGGCATTGGGCGGCAATACCGTGATCTACCGCGAGTTTCCCACGCTGATCCACGGCTTCCTGCAACACACCGGTCTGTCGCCCGCCGCCGCCCGCGCTTCGCGGGAGACCGCGCAGGCCGCCGGGGTGCTGGCACGCGAGGCGATCGCAGCGCAACAGGGGAAACCGAAATGAGGCGCTGAACCCGCCCTGAAAAACGTTCACACTCGTGATAGTGAGTATTGACTCGCTCCGCATTCTGGATCAGTTTGCCCCTACAACGTCGGCAAATGACCGACGCGAATGGGAGAGCGATTATGAGGGCATGTCTTCTCGCGTCCGCTGCTGCGGTCACAATTTTCGCCGCGCCGGCACTGGCGCAGGACAATCCCGCACCTGCGGCCGAGGCTGAAGCTGAAGCCACCACGGGTGCGGACGTTATCGTCACGGCGACGCGCCGGGCCGAGCGCATTCAGGATGTTCCGCTGAGCATCACCGCATTCTCGCAGGAGCAGCTCACCGAAAAGGGCATCGTCGGCTATGAAGGCCTCGCGCGTGAAACGCCGGGCGTGGTGCTGAACAAGCCCACCGCCAACTTCAACAACTTCACCGCACGCGGCATTGCCACCAACGGCTATAACGCCAATCTGCAAAGCTCGGTGGCGATCTATATCGATGAACTGCCGGTCTCGACGATCGGCAACACCACGGTAGTCGATCCCAATTTGTTCGACGTCGAGCGGGTCGAAGTGCTGCGCGGGCCACAGGGCACGCTGTTCGGATCGGGTTCGCTATCGGGCGCGATACGCATCCTGAACAAGAGCCCCAACCTCAACAATTTCGATGTGTCGGCGCTGGCCGATATCGGCCTGACGGGGTCGGACTCGCTGCGTCAGCGCTATAATCTGATGGTCAATCTGCCGCTGGTCGATGACAAGCTCGCGCTGCGTGTCGTCGGCTTCTATCGCAACGAGGAAGGCTATCTCGATAACGTCGGCACCGGCGTTCATAACTCGAACACGCTGATCGACTGGGGCGGCCGCGCGCTGCTGCTGTTCAAGCCGACCGACCGTCTCTCGATCCGCCTGCTCGCGTCATACGAAAACAGCGATCCGAAGGACTCGTCGCTGACTAGCCCGTCGCTAGGCCGGGAAAAGCGCACGTCGGACCAGCCCGATCGGTTTACCGGCAAGCAGACGATCCTGAACGCAACGATCGACTATGAATTCGACTTTGCCCAGCTGACCAGCTCGTCCACCTATTCCGATTTCGACCAGCGCTTCTATGTTGATCTTGCTGGCACTTTCGCACCCGGATCATTCGTCGGCGCGCCGATTGCGTTTGGGCTGGATGCCGATGCCTATGATAAGGTCTTCGTCCAGGAAACCCGGCTGGTTTCTACGCTGGATGGCCCGTTTCAGTTCACGCTCGGTGGCTTCTACTTGAACCGTCGTCGCGACGTCGATTATTTCTATCGTTCCAATCCCGCATTCCTGGCCGCGCGCGGTCTGACCGGGTTGCCCGACCAGTATTTCCAGAAGCAATATACGCATTCGAAAAGCGAGGAACTCGCCGCGTTCGGCGAGCTGACCTATCGCGTGACCGAGAAGTTCTGGCTGACCGGCGGCATGCGCTACGGACGCACTTCGGCACAGGCATTCACAGAAGCGGGCGGTTACCTCGCCACGGCCTTCGGGCAGAATTACTACACCTATGCGCTGCTCAACATTCCGGTGAACTTCACCACCTTCACACCCTATGCCGCCGCGACCGGGGTAAAGGCGACAGGGTCGAAGCCATCGTGGAAGGCGAGCGTCACATATAAGCCGAGCGAGTCGCTGACAACCTATGCGACCTTCGCCACCGGCTTTCGCGCGCCGATCGTCAATGCCTTTGCCGGGCGGCCCAGCCTGACCGTGCCGTCCGACATCATCATCCCCAACGGCGCATCGTCGGACGATATCAAAAGCTATGAGATCGGTGCCAAGGCCCGCTTTCTCGGTGGTCTCGTCAGCATCAACGCCGCTGCCTATCTGATCGACTGGAGCAACATCCAGGCGCAAGCCAACCGCGTGTCGGATTCGGTGCAGTTCGCCACCAATATCGGCGCGGCGCGGTCAAAGGGGATCGAGGTCGAGATGGGCGTGTTCCCCGGCAGCGGCTTCTTCATCGGCATGAACGCGGCGTACAACGACTCCAAGATCACGAAACTCAGCGCAGCCGAGGCCGCGATTTCGGGCGCGGTGCTCGGTCACCGGCTGTCGGCACCGCGGCTTCAGGGCGCGCTGACGGTCAGCAACAGCTTCGACATCGGCAGCACTGCCAAGGGGACGCTGGCGGTCAGCACGCAATATGTCGGATCGTATAACAGCTCGTTCCCGAACACGCCGGGCAACCCGAATTTGCGCCTGTCGACCTTTGGCGAGACCGACGAATATGCCAACGTCAATCTAAGCTTCGGCGTGAAGTCGGGCAAATTGTCGGGGCAGGTCTATGTCGAGAATGTGTTCGACGATCATTCGATCACGTACATCCATCCCGAAGCGTTCCTGGTCAGCCGCTTCGGCACGATGCGTCCGCGCACCTTCGGTCTGCGCCTCGGTTACGGGCTGTAAGTGATGGCCCCGGCCGAACCTCTCGCGCAGCCCGGGTCTATCCCGGCGCAACCGGCACCGCGCGCGGGGTTCGTGCTGGGGATGCTGACCTTCGTCTATATTCTCAACTTCCTCGACCGGCAGCTGATCGGTATCCTCGCTAAGCCGATCCAGGACTCGCTGGGCGTCAGCGACACGCAATTGGGGCTGATCGGCGGCCTGTATTTTGCGATGTTCTACTGCTTCATCGCAATTCCCGTCGGTTGGTTCGCCGACCGCACCAGCCGCGTCGGGGTGCTTTCACTGGCGTGCGCGATCTGGAGCGGGGCGACGGTCGCGTGCGGCATGGCGGCGAGCTATGGCCAGCTGGTCGTCGCGCGGATGATGGTGGGATTCGGCGAAGCGGGTGGCGTGCCGCCATCCTATGCGATCATCACCGACACCTATCCACCGGGCAAGCGCGCGGCGGCGCTGGGAATCTTCAATCTGGGACCCGCAATCGGCGCGGCGCTGGGCGTGGCGTTCGGCGCGGCGATTGCCGAGCGTTTCGGCTGGCGCATTCCGTTCATCGTGGTCGGTGCGATCGGCATCGTCACGGCGCTGATCGTGTGGCTAACCGTCCGCGAGCCGCAAAAGGGCGCGACTGACACCGTGCAATCGGCTCAGAATAAGGAAATGGCTCCGTTCTGGCCGACCGTGCGCATGTTCCTGTCCAACCCCGTCCTGATGCTGGCAGCATTGGGCAGCGGTGCGACGCAGTTCGTCACCTATGGCTTGGGCAATTTCGCCGTCCTGTTCCTGATGCGCGAAAAGGGGATGGTGCTCAGCGAAGTGGCGATCTGGTATGCGCTGGTGCTGCTGATCGGCATGGGCGGCGGGATGGTGATTTCGGGCCGGGTGATCGACCGACTGGTGCGCAAATCGCGCGCCGGTTACGCGATTGCGCCCGCGGCATCGCTCGCTGTAGCGATGCCCTTTTATCTCGGCTTCATCTGGGCACCCGGCTGGCCGATGGCACTGGCGTTTCTGGCCGTCGTGATGGTGTTCAATTACTTCTACCTCTCTGCATCGGTGGCGCTGGTGCAGGAAGAGGTCAGGCCGAACCAGCGCGTGCTGTCGGGGGCGCTGCTGCTGCTCATCATGAACTTTATCGGCCTTGGCCTTGGCCCAACCTGGGTGGGCTTTGCCAGCGACTGGTTCAAGGCTCAGGGCGATATGCACGGGCTGCAATCGGCGCTCTACACCCTCACCCCCTTCTATCTGATCGCCATTGCGCTCTTCCTCCTGCTCGCACGGCGACTCCGCCGTGAGAAAGTTTCCGCATGAAGCTGTTGCTGCTTGCCGCGCTGCTGTCGTCGGCACCTGCCATCGCCGGGCCGTTGGTCAAGGCCCCCGCCGGGTCGGTCGAGGGCAAGGCTGCGGGACAGGTCGAGGTCTTCAAGGGCATTCCGTTCGCCCAGCCACCGGTTGGCCCGCTGCGCTGGAAGCGCTCGGTCGCATTGGCGGCATGGGACGGCGTGCGCCCGGCGACCAGCCCCGGTGCTGCGTGCATCCAGCCCAGGTCCAGCGCCGTCAGCATCTATGCCAACCCGCCCGAGCGGATGAGCGAGGATTGCCTGACGCTCAACATCTGGAAGCCGAAGGCGGCCAAGAACGCGCCGGTCATCGTGTGGATTCACGGCGGCGCGCTGGTCAACGGTTACTCGCATGAAAACATGTATGACGGCGCGGCGCTCGCGGCGAAGGGCGCGATTATCGTGTCGATCAACTACCGCCTCGGCATCCTCGGCTATTTCGCGCATCCGGGGCTGAGCGCCGAATCCGCCGACGGAGTCTCGGGCAATTACGGGCTGCTCGATCAGGTCGCCGCGCTTGAATGGGTCAAGCGCAACATCGGCGCGTTCGGCGGCGATGCGGGCAATGTCACGGTCGCGGGCGAGTCCGCCGGGGCGCTCAGCATCCTGTACCTGATGGCGTCGCCCAATGCGCGCGGCCTGTTCCACAAGGCGGTGGTGCAAAGCGGCTACATGATCTCGACGCCCACGCTGAAGGAAGCGCGCCACGGCGAGGTTCCGGCGGAGGCAACCGGCATTCGCGTGGCAACCGCGCTCGGGGCAAAGGACGTCGCGGCCTTGCGCGCGATCGAGCCGAACGCGCTGACGGCGAAGGCGGGAGCGGCCGGGTATTTCCCGTGGGGTACGATCGACGGCAAAATCCTGAAGCGCCAGATTGTCGACACCTTCGATCATGGCGAGCAGGCGCCGGTGCCGGTGCTGGCCGGGTTCAACAGCGGCGAAATCCGCTCGCTGCGGATGCTGGCACCCCCGGTGCCAAAGGATGCGGCGACCTATGAAGCGGCAATCCGGGCGCGTTATGGCGATCTCATGCCGCTGTTCCTGCGGCTCTATCCGTCGAGCAGGCTGGCCGACAGCATCCTCGCCACGCCGCGTGACGCGATGTATGGCTGGACCGCCGAACGGCTGGCGGTGAAGCAGACCGCAATCGGACAGTCGGGCTATTTCTATGTGTTCGATCACGCCTATCTGGCGGCATCGACACTGGGCTTGCACGCCTTTCATGCTGCCGAGATTCCGTTCATGTTCGGCAACCTCGATCGCACCCCGCCCTATTGGCCAAAGGCGGAGGGTGCCGCCGAACGCAAATTCTCCAACGCGATGATGGATTATTGGGTGTCGTTCGCGCGCACCGGCGTCCCCAAAGCCGCGGGCAATCCCGACTGGCCGGCTTACGGCACGACCGAGGGCTATATGGCGTTCGCACAGACACCGCGTCCCGGCACGCGAATGATGCCCGGCATGTATCCGCTGCATGAAACGGCGATGTGCCGCCGTCGTGCGGCGGGCAATTTGCCGTGGAACTGGAATACCGGAATCCTGTCGCCGGTGCTGCCTGCAAAGGGTTCGGGCTGCTCATGATTGCGGGCAGTATGCAGGCGTTTCCGCTGACGCTGGACAAGATTCTCGATCACGCGGCGCGCTGGTATCCCGAAGGCGAGATCGTCACCGCGCGGCCCGATGGTAGCGTTACGCGGACCGATTACGCCGCGTTGCGCGATCGCAGCCTGCGCGTGTCGTCGCTGCTGACGGAGCTGGGCATCGGCGTCGGCGACCGCGTCGCCACGCTGGCGTGGAACAGCCAGGCGCATGTCGAGGCGTGGTACGGCATCATGGGGATGGGGGCAGTGTGCCACACGCTCAATCCGCGGCTGACCGTTGCCCAGCTGGGCGCGATGGCGAGTGAGTCCGGCGCAAAGATGCTGATCGCCAGCACCGACCTGATGCCGGTCGCGCTGGAAATCGCCGCGCGCTCGCCCGCAATCACGCGCGTGCTGGCGATCGACGGCGATGACGCGGACGCCCATGCGCTGAACCCGCTGATCGCCGCCGCCGCGCCGGACGCCATCTGGGGCCAGTTCGACGAGACCGCACCGTGCGGCCTGTGCTTCACCTCCGGCACCACCGGCGCGCCAAAGGGCGTGACCTATACCCACCGCTCCAGCTTCCTGCACACGCTGCGTATCCTGCAAGTCGATGTGATGGCGATTTCAGGGCGCGACACGGTGCTGGCGATGGTGCCGATGTTCCATGCCAATGCCTGGGGCCTGCCGTTCGCGCTGCCAGCTGTCGGCGGCAGGCTGGTGCTGCCCGGCCGTCAAGCCGATGGGGCAAGCCTCGCGCGGCTGATCGCGGGGGAAGGCGTTACGATCGGCGTCGGCGTGCCGACCGTCTGGCTGGGGCTGGTCGAGCATCTGGAGGCCACGGGGGGTGAACTCCCCTCGCTCAAACGCATCATCGTCGGCGGTGCGCCGATGGCTCCCGCGCTGATGGCGCGGATCGAAGCGCGGCTGGGCGTGACCGTCCAGACCAGCTGGGGCATGACCGAACTCTCGCCATCGGGCACCGTTGCCCCGCCCGACGATCCGCAGCGCACGGCATCGGTGTCGGGCCGCCCCGCGCTCGGCGTCGATCTGTTGCTGACCGATGCCGATGGCACGGCCTTGCCCGAACAACGCGGTCAGGAGGGGCATCTGCGCGTGCGCGGTGCATCCGTGGTCGATCGCTATTTCGGGCATGAGCAAAGCGCGACCGATGGCGATGGCTGGTTCCCCACCGGCGACCTCGCCCGCATCGACACGCGCGGCAATCTGACCATCACCGGACGTTCCAAGGACCTCATCAAATCGGGCGGCGAATGGATCAACCCGGCGGAGATCGAGGCGGTCGTCGGCGCGCTGCCACAGGTGTCGCTGGCCGCCGTGATCGGCCGCAGCGACCCCAAATGGGGCGAACGCCCGATCCTGCTGGTCGAGATGAAGAATGGCGATGCGGTCGAGGACGAAGTCCTGCTGGAGCCGGTGCGTTTGCGGCTGGCACCGTGGTGGGTACCCGATGCCGTGATCCGGCTGACCGAGATGCCGCTTGCGGCGACGGGCAAGATCGACAAGTTGCGGTTGCGGGCCGAATATGGAAGCGGTTGAGCGCAGCCCGGTGCAGCGGCACCGGCGGGAACAGGATTGGAAAGACGAGTTGGTGGCACCAGAGCCAAAACCGCGTCGGCGCTCGACTAAGGCCGAGCAGCGTGCCGAGACGATGGAGCAGATCCTCGACGAGGCCGAATATCTGTTCTCGCGTCACGGCCTGTACGGCGTCACGCTGAAGGATGTGGCCAAGCGCGTCGGCGTGCATCACACGCTGCTGAACTATTATTTCGACGACAAGAAGAAGCTGTTCGATGCCGTGTTCGCGCGACGTGCGCAGGTGACCATCAGCCGCCGGATGGAGGCCCTCGATGCCTATGAGGCGTCGTCAGATGGAAAACCGTCGGTCGAGGGAGCGCTGCGCGCGTTCCTCGATACCGACCTCGATCTGTATATCGAGGGTGGCGAGAGCTGGAAGAATTACGGCGCACTCGGCGCACTCGTGTCCAACAGTCCCGAATGGGGCGCGGAAATGATGGACACGCATTTCGACCCCGTGGTGTTGCGGCTGGTCGAACTGCTGAAAAAAGCGCTGCCCGGTTGCGCGGAAGCGGATATCTTCTGGGGCTATCACTTCGTCACCGGCGCGCTGATGACGACGCTGGCGCGGACCGGACGGATCGACAAATTGTCGGGTGGGCTGTGCAAGTCCGAGGATTTCGCCGCGGTCAAGGCACGCATGGCGTCGTTCATGGCGGCCGGTTTCATGCAGATCTGCAACAAGGCGGAATAGCCGGAGCCGATCGCTCCAAACCGCATATTCAGAACACTCACTCACTGGTTAGTTAAGATTAATGGAGATGAAGCAGATGTCGCTCGATGGACGCATTGCAATCGTAACCGGGGCCGGCGGCGGTCTGGGACGCGCGCACGCTTTGTATCTGGCAAGCCAGGGTGCCCGGGTGGTGGTCAATGATCTCGGTATCGAAGCTGCCCAGCGTGTGGCCGACGAAATCGCCGCGCGCGGTGGCCATGCGATCGCCATCGCCGCATCGGTGACCGACGAAGCGGCGGTCGAGACGATGGTCCAGCAGACGATCGACCAGTGGGGCCGGATCGACATTCTGGTGAACAATGCCGGTATCCTGCGCGACAAGAGCTTCGCCAAGATGACGCTCGACGATTTCCGGCTGGTGGTCGATGTTCATTTGATGGGCGCGGCGACCTGTACCAAGGCGGTGTGGGAGATCATGCGCAGCCAGAATTACGGCCGCATCGTGATGACGACTTCGTCTTCCGGCCTGTGGGGCAATTTCGGCCAGGCCAATTACGGCGCGGCAAAGATGGCGCTGGTCGGGCTGATGCAGACGCTGGCGATCGAGGGCGAGAAATACGACATTCGCGTCAACTGCCTCGCCCCCACCGCCGCGACCCAGATGACGCAAGGGGTGCTCGCGGACGGCAGCCTCGACCTACTCGATCCGGCGCTGGTCAGCCCCGGTCTGCTCGCGCTGGTCAGCGAAGACGCGCCGACGCGCGCGATCCTGTGTGCGGGCGCAGGCCATTTCGCCACCGCCAGCATCGCCCTGTCGCAGGGCCGCCATATCGGCGGCGCGGCGGACGCCGGGCAGCGCGTAACGGACCAGTGGGCCGCGGTTTCGGATCGCGCCGACGCCATCATCCCGGCCTATGGCTTCGTCCAGTCGGAGCGTGAACTGGCCAGTGCTGCGGCGGCGCGTCCCAAAATTTGCTAGCCACCTCCGCCGCTTGCATGGACGTGTGAAATACAATCGGGCAAACAGGCCGCGTGAGTCCTGTCGTCGCCGATCCGCCCCTGCGCCAGTTGACCCGGTTGCGTTCGGAGTTTTCAATTGCAGCGACGCAACTGGCGGCCAGTCTGTTTTCCGGACGACCGCTGGTCAGCCTGGAATTCGGCATCGTCTCACGCGTGTGTCTGCCGGACTGGATTCAGGACGGGGTGATCGCGCCGCCGGCTGTTCCGGTCAACGCCATTACCGTGCGTCGTATCGCCCAGTCGCTCGGCGGATCGGCAGAGACGGTGCGTCGCCACGTCAACAACCTGCTCGACCAAGGCATTTTCGTCGCGTTGCCGCACGGGATCGCGCTCGGCGACACGCCACAGGCACGATCGGCGGCGATCCGCAATTTTACGGGCATCCACGATCTGTTCCTGCGAATGGTCGAGGATCTGCACTATACTTCCGACTATTTCCTTAGCCCCGTAACGCCCGCGGTGGTCAGCATGCTCGATTTGCTGGAGCGCGCAGCCGATACGTTGCTGATGACGGTCGACAGCTATGCGATAAGGGGCATCAGCCGGAACGGGTTGATGCTGTGGGCCGGACTGACCAACGTCGCGGTGCGCGACGTAACCTATGACCCGGTGCTCGCCCGCCGCTACGCCAACGAGATTCCGCCCGACTCGGTACGGTTGGGGATTTCGCTGCGCCGGATCGCCGCCGCGCTGTCGATGCCCTATGCCACCGCGTGGCGTCAGATCGAGGCGCTGACTGCGGCCGGACTGGTGTCGCGCCTGCCCAATGGCGACTGGACCGTGCTCGCCCATAATCTGCAGCATGCCGACATTCGCGCGATCAGCACATCGCCCAGCGTGTTTCTGGCCAACAAGCTGCGCGACCTTGCCATGCTGGGCCTAAATCCGGCGGATATCCCCGCACGCTACATCACCGGGCGACCGCCCATTGCCGATTTGGGACTCGCCGTAAGCTAGTTTCCGCCTCGTTATCCAATCTGGGTCACTAGGTGGTTTCCCTAATCAGGTTCGATAGTTACGCGCGATTCTTCGACGAATCAGTGACGCGCGGGGGCGCAGTCCGTTCAGAGCGCGGGGAATATCAATGGCCAAGATGACACTGTTCGTGGCGAACCACGCCACCAAGGGCATGTCGCTGTGGATTACCGACGGCACTGAGGCGGGGACGCGGCTGTTGAGTGACATCCGGGAGCTCGACACGGCAAATCCGGATGCGAAGAATTTCGTCGCATTGGGCAACCGCGTCGTTTTCTCCGCCGACAATGGCGTGAATGGCGCGGAGCTGTGGATCAGCGACGGGACGACGGCGGGGACATTCCTGCTCAAGGACATCGTGGTCGGCGGAAACGGCGCGGCGCCCGCAAACCTGACGGCGTTCCACGGCAAGATCGTGTTCTCGGTGACGTCGGAAAGCGGCGGCACTGAATTGTGGAGCACGGACGGCTCCGCAGACGGCACGGAAATGATCGCCACGATCAACGCCTCCGGATCGGCCAACGCCAACAATTTCAGGGTCATTGGTGACAAAATCGTGTTCGTGGCCGACGGCGGCACGGGGGGCGGCAACGAACTGTGGGTTTCCGACGGCACTGCTCTCGGCACGCGCCAGTTGCCGGACATCAACGTCTCCGGATCGTCATCGCCCCAAGGGCTGATCGAACTGGACGGCAAGGTGATCTTCAGCGCCGCGAGCACTGGCTCGAACCGGGAATTGTGGATCACCGACGGCACCGACGGGGGCACGTTGCTTTTGCTGGAAATCCGCAGCGGCGCGACCGGCTCCAGCCCCGCCAATTTCGTCCGCGTCGGCGACAAAATTGTGTTCACCGCAAACGACGGTACGAATGGCGCCGAGTTGTGGATGACCGACGGCACGACTGGCGGCACCGCCCTGCTCGGCAGTACCGTTGCAGGCCCTACCAGCGCCAACCCCACGACGCTGACAGCGTTCGGTGACTACGTCGTATTTCGCGCCAGCGTCTCGGCAAGCGGCGTGGAGCCGTGGATCGCCAACATCACCACCGGAACGGTGACGCTGCTTGCGAACATCGCGCCGGGCAATTTGCAGTCCGTCCCCGCGAATTTTACGGCCCTTGGCGGCAAGCTCGTCTTCTCGGCGACTCAGCCCGGGTCAACCGGCGTTGAACTGTGGGTCACGGACGGCACGACGGCGGGAACGATGCTGCTCAAGGACATTTTTCCCGGCAGCACTGGCAGCACGCCCGGTAATTTCGTCGTGATCGGGGATCATATCCTATTCCGTGCCAATGGCGGCAACGGCCACGATATGTGGATCACCGACGGCACGCCGGAGGGGACGATGCCGATCATGGTCGAGACCGGCGTCACCGCATCGTCCGCTATCTCTGCTGCCGTCGCGCTGGGCGACAGTCTGGTGTTCGTCGCAACGGTGAACGGCGAAACCGAATTGTGGATCAGCGACGGCTCACAGGACGGCACGGCGAAACTGGCTGACATCAATCCAGTTGGCAGCGCCTCGCCAGCCGACCTGCAAGCCTTTGGCGACAAGATCATATTTACCGCAACCGATGGCAGCAATGGCCGCGAATTGTGGATCACCGACGGCACGACCGACGGCACGATCATGCTTGCCGATATCAATCCGGGCACAGGCGGCAGCAATCCGTTTTATTTTGAGCAGCTGGGCGACAAGCTGCTTTTTGCGGCCACAGGTCCTTCCGGTACTGAACTTTATGTAACCGACGGCACTCCGGAAGGGACGACGCTGCTGAAGGACATCTATCCAGCGGGTAACGGGTCGCCGTTCGGCATGACAACCATCGGCGACAAGGCGGTGTTTACGGGCAACGGCCCTGAAGGTGGAGAATTGTGGGTCACCGACGGCAGCGCCGACGGAACACTGCTGCTGAAAGATATCGTCCCCGGCACAGGAAACTCCAGCCCCGGCGCGTTTGTGTCGGTGGGTTCATTCGTCATGTTCCGCGCCAATGGTCAGATTTGGCGAACCGACGGAACGGTCGATGGCACGGTCCTGGTCAGCACCGCAAGCAACATCTTCTGGGAGCCGGTGGCCTTTGGTAACAAGGTCTTGTTCCGCGGTCAGGGTTCAAATGGCCAGAGTGAATTGTGGATTTCGGACGGCACGACCGCTGGAACGGTGCTGCTAAAGGACCTGTCGCCGACGGCCAGTTCGGCGCCAGGCAGCTTCCTGGTGTTCGGCGACCGTGTCGTGTTTCAGGCTAGCGGGAATAGCATCGACCAACAGCTCTGGATCACCGACGGCACCGCCGAAGGAACCGCGATCCTGTCTGCCCGTGATCCCGCTGCGATGATTGAATTCAACGGACGTCTGTATTTTCTGACGGCGGGCGAAGGCGTCAACGGCTTCACCGCGGAATTATGGTTTTCAGACGGTTCCGGCGGCGCGCTTCTACTCAAGGTCATCAACGCCGGTACCGCCAGCACCTATCCCGGCAATTTCACCGTGGTCGATGGCAAGCTTTATTTCACGGCCGACGACGGCATTCACGGTTCGGAATTGTGGATCACCGACGGCACGATGGAAGGGACCGTGCTGGCCGTCGATGTTAACACCGACCCCGCCGCGTCGGGCGCGACCCCGTTGTTCACGTTCGAGGTGAACCAGTCGCCCGACATTGACAATGTCATGATCGTGCCGGTCGAGGGTGAAACGTCACCCGAAATCTCGGTCGATACGCTGTTCGCGGCGTCCTATGACGATCCTGACGATGCCAGCGAGACGATCAACGCCATCGCCATCGCCTACAACCCGCAATTCGGATCTGAAGGTCAGTGGGAATATTCCACCGACGGCGTCGGCTGGAACCAGGTCGGACTGGTCGGAGAGGGCTCCGCCCTCGTCCTGAACGAAGATGCGAAGCTGCGCTTCGTGCCCAATCCCGAATTCTTCGGCACCCCGACCGGGCTGTCGGTGTACGCGCTGGACGCAACTTATGCCGGTCAGACGTCCGATGGCGGATCGCGGATCACCATCGACGTGACGAATCGGGGCGGTATCACCGGGATCTCGGCCGAGGCGGCGACGATCGGAACCGAAGTGGCGACCCCGCCCCCGCCGCCCCCGCCGCCCAACACCCCGCCGAGCAGCCAGAATGACGTCATCTTCCTGACCAGCCCGACGAGCGAGGGTCAGGTCAACGTCCTGTCGAACGACAACGACCCCGACGGTGACGCGCTTACGGCGTCCATCTACACTTTTCCGACAGGCGGTAATGTGAGCCTGTCCCCCAATGGCGACGTGGTTTACACTCCGCATCCCTGGTTCACTGGGAACGACAGCTTCACCTATGTCGTACAGGACGGCAAGGGCGGCCAGACCTTCGGCAACGTCAACGTGCTTGTCGCACCCATGCCCAATCCCCCCGCCAACGCCGGGTTCACCACCGGCCTCGTCGCGGCTGGCGGCGAAGTCCATGTCACGGCCGGCGCGGATCAGGGGTTGCGGCAGGAAAGTTCCGCGATCGCCGGGTTTCCGAACGGCAGCTACCTTATCGCCTGGCAGGCACCCGATGGCGATGGCAGCGGCATTTTTGTCCAGCATTACGATACCAATGGGACACCTTATCAGACCCCGGTTCGCGTCAATACGACTATCGCAGACCATCAGCTGCAACCGGCGGTCACCGTGCTCGCCGATGGCGGCTATGTCATCATATGGACTGGTCAGGACGGAGCCTATGAAGGCATCTTCGGGCAGCGGTTCGACTCGAACGGCAATCCCGTCGGCGGTGAGTTCGCAGTCAACACCACCACGCAACATGGCGAGGTTCAGCCACAAGTTACCGCACTGGATGGCGGCGGCTTTGTCGTTATCTGGATGTCCAGTGAGGATGGCAGCTACGATGGTATTTTCGGCCAGCGCTTTGACAGCAATGGCGCGCCCGCAGGCACCGAATTCCGCGTCAATTCGACCACCGCAGGCAGCCAGTTCGCCCCCTCGATCGCTGCCCAGGACGGCGGCGCGTTCGTCGCCGTGTGGACGTCCAACGATCAGGATGGCGAATATGAGGGCATCTTTTCGCAACGCTTCAACGCTGCCGGCGAGCCACAGGGCGAAGTCCGCGTCAACACGATTACCGAGGGTGGCCAGATCAACCCGTCGGTCGCTGGACGGGCCGGTGGCGGTTATGTCGTCGCCTATCAAAGCCAGCCCCCGGGTTCGGACAGCTACGAGATTTATTTCCAGCAGTTCGACGCGACCGGACAACCCTATGGTGTGGAGACTCGCGCCAACACGACGTTGGGCAACGATCAGGAAAATCCGGTCGTCACCATATTGACCGGTGGCGGCTTCGTCATCGCCTGGACGTCACCCGGTCAGGATGGCGACGGGCGCGGCATCTATGCGCAACAATTCGATGGGTCCGGGCTGCCGGTCGGCAACGAGCTGCACGTCAGCACCTCCGCCGCCGGCGATCAGCTCGAACCGGTGATCGTCACCGTGGGCGACGGCTTTATCGTCAGCTGGAGCGGCAGCGGTCAGGGTGACGAAGCGGGCATCTTTACCCAGCGTTACATGCCCGGCATCGCCGCTTCGGAAACGGCGGAAACCAGCCTGAACGGCATTCTCGACTTTTTCGACCTGAACGACGGCGGTGGCACCGTGCGTGTGACGCTGTCGGTCGATGCCGGTGAGATCAACGTCGATGCCGGGACCAGCGGCGCGACGGTCGACAGCGGGAACGGCACGAACGAAGTCGTCGTGTCCGGCACGATGGCGCAGCTGAACGCCCTGTTCCGCGCCGGCGGCGAGGGGACGGTCAGCTACAGCTTCACCGGCGACGCCCCGCCCGAATCTGCCACCTTCTCGATCACGATCATGGACGATCAGGGCGCCACTTCGACGTCCACCGTGCCGATTTACATCGCGGCGGAAAACGACGCGCCAAGTATCGCCAACGGCATCCCGGATCAGACCGGGACCGAGGACACGGTATTCAGCTTCCAGATCCCATCGGACGCGTTCAGCGATCCGGACAGCACGCTCAGCTATACGGCGACGCTGGATAACGGCGATCCGCTTCCCGACTGGCTGGTTCTGAACCCGGTGACCGGCCTGTTCTCCGGCACCCCGCCGCTGGATTTCAACGGCACCATCTCGGTCGAAGTGCTTGCCTTTGATGGCCTCTCATACGCCGCCGACATTTTCGGGATCGCGATCGGGGCGGTCAGCGACGCGCCCACCGGCACCGACGCCACTCTCACGATCGATGAAGACGTCGCGCACGTCTTCAGTCTCGCCGATTTCGGCTTCGACGATGTTGACGGCAACGCGCTGGCCGACATCACCATCGTCACCATGCCTGCCGCTGGCTGGCTGCGGCTCGACGGCGTCGATCAGGTGGACGGCGCAGTGATCAGCGCGGCCGATATCGCCGCCGGCCGGCTCAGCTTCGTCAATGATGGCGACCAATATGGCGACGATTATGCGTCGATCACCTTCCGCGTCCGCGACGATGGCGGTACCGATAATGGCGGCGCCGATACCGCTGTTTCCGACAATGTGCTGACCTTCAACGTCACGCCGGTCGACGACAACCCGTGGTTCTATCTCGAGGAATTCTCGAACGGGTTTGAAGCGACGTTCACCGAGGATGGCGAGCCGGTCGCGCTGAGCCAGTCGCCGTTTTTCGCCGATCCAGATGAAACCGAGTTCGACGGCCTGACGCTGACCATCGCGTTCGACGATGGCGGATTGCCGAACGAGGATCTGTTCCTCGTCGACCTGATGGAGACGGACTTCGGCGTCCAAGGCAACGACCTGTTCTATCAGGGCGTGCTGATCGGCACCTACACCGGCGGTAATGAAGGGCTGGAGCTGGTCATCACCTTCAACGCCGATGCGTCCGATGAGGCCGTACAGGGCGCGCTGGAAGCGATCCGCTATAATTACAATGGCGAGGTCGGCGATCCGCTGACCCGCGCGCTGACCTTCACGCTCAGCGACGGCGGCGAGGTGACCTATTACACCACCACCGCAACCGTGATGGTGGAGGGCGTCGACGATCTGGCGACGATTTCAGTCCCTACTGGCATCCCGGTCGATGAAGACACCGCGATCGCCATCTCCGGCCTGTCGATCGAGGATGTGGACAATGATCCGTCCGAGGTCATCACGGTCCGCTTCAGCGTCACCCACGGCACGCTGACAGTCCGCACCGATGTGCAGGACGGCGTCGATGCGAGCGCGATCAGCGCCGACGGCACGTCACAGGTCGAGATCACCGCGTCGCGCGCTGCGATCAACGCCACGCTGGCCGCGAACGGCCTGACCTATCTGCCCGATGTCGACTATAACGGCGTCGACCAATTGCAGGTTCTCCTGCCCTATGGCGGCACGCCGACGAATGTCGATTTCACCGGTTATGGCGGCATGTTCGGCGGCGATGTCCCTAGCACGGCGTTGCGTACGGTGACGGTCAACGGGTCCAACATCGGCGTCCTGGCGGTCGGCGATGCCGAAAATGGCTATACCGTGAACCTGGCGCTGCCTGGCGGTGGTGTGAACGGGCTGTCGTGGGGCGCTAAGCCCGTGGGCGTTGCCGTCGGCGACTTCACAGGCGACGGTCTCGAAGATCTGCTTGTGGCCGGGATCAACGAGAGCGGCTCCGAAATCCGCTTCATCGCTTCGGTCACCGCCGAAACCTCGCAGATTGCGACCTTCACCAATGCCATCGAAGGCTTGCAGGTCGCCGACCTGAATGGCGACGGCGTGCTCGACGCGGTAACGCGCGACACCGTTACCAGCGAAATCCTGGCGGTGATTTCAGGCGAAGGGGGCACTTACACCAGTAGTGCGGTCAGCGGCAGCAATGCCGCGTCCGACGACTTTTTCATCACGGACGCCGATGGAGATGGCGTGCTCGACATCGTGGCGATCACAGTTGACGGGATATCCTTCCTCGGTGGGCTTGGTGACGGCAGTTTTAAACCGCCATTTACAGTAGCCGCCGGTGACTACTCCGCCTTGCTGGTCGCCGATGTGAACGGTGATGGCCTCAACGACTATATTTATTCGATCGTCGGACCACTCAGTAGCGCGCTGTCCGTTTCGCTTGGCGTTGAAGGCGGCGGCTTCGACAGCCTAGGCTGGAACATTTCCGTCGATCAACGGATCAACTCGATCGCGACCGGCGACGTTAATGGCGATGGCATTGTCGACATCGTCACACTGAGCGATGGGTTCGGTTCGAACATCGGCGTCTTCCTTGGCAGCGGCAATGGATCGTTCGGCGACCGGATCGGCTTCGACTCCGCACCCGGCACCGGGCTGGCGCTGGTCGATATGACCGGTGACGGCTTGCTCGACATCGTCACGGCCGGCACGGGCTTTATCAGCTTTGATCAGAATCTCAGCACGCCGCCGATCCCCAATCAGGCGACTGTCGATATCGTCGTCAGCCCGATCGACGATCCTGCATACGCGACGCCCGACGATGCGACGGTGCTGGAGAGCGGGACTGTTACCATCGATGTGCAGCAGAACGATGCCGACATCGACGATCCGATGCTGATGATTACCGCGATCGACGGACAGCCGGTGTCGCTGGGCGGCACGGTAACGCTGGCCTCCGGTGCGCTGGTGACGCTCAACGAAGACGGCACGATCAGCTATGACACCAACCGCAAGTTCGACTGGCTGGTCAGCCCGACGACGGCGGCGGCGACTGGTGCCACCAATGGCAGCGCGATCGACACGTTCGAATACATCGTCAATGGCGGCAGCGCCCTGGTCACGGTCACCGTCACGGGTCAGGATACGGTGGGCGACCGGCTTCAGGGCAATGACGGAGACAACGGCCTGACTGGCACGCCCGCCCCCGATTATTTCGACCTGTCACAGGGCGGCACGGACAGCGTCAATGGCGGTGCCGCCAACGACGCGTTCCTGATGGGCGCGTCGCTGGATGCGAGCGACAGCATCGACGGCGGGACCGGGACCAACGATCAGGTCGGCCTTCGCGGCGATTATGCCGGGGCGAACGCGCTGGTGCTCGGCTCGACGACGCTGCGCAACATCGACACGATCGGGCTACTGGCCAGCCCGGGCGACAGCTACGACATCACCACGCATAACGAC